>NZ_JAALJH010000019.1 GCF_011064615.1 Aquisphaera insulae
GAAGAACTGACTACCACGGATAAGGCAGGTACCACGGATAAATGACAAGAACCCGATCAAGGATCAAGACAGGAACGAAAATCAGACAGTGCAGTAAACAAGTCAAAAAAAGACTTCATGACTTGTTCATTGGCAGCACTCTGACAAGTCTTCATCAATCTTCTGAATTTCATCCGTGCCATCCGTGTCATCCGCGGTAGTAATCTCCCCGTCTTTATATCTGTTTTCTGTGATCCGTGTCCTCCGTGGTCACGGCAGCCGGATCATGCTGTTGCGGAAGAAGCCCGCCGAGTCGGGGTTGCCGGGGTCCTGGCGGAAGGTCTCGCCGTCGATCAGGAACTTGTATTCGTGGTCGCCGGGGCCGAGCACGACGGTGGTCGTGTAGTCCCCGCGCGGGTCAGGGCCGGTCATGGCGAGGGGATGCTCCTTCCAGTCGGTGAACGTGCCGACGAGGGCGACCGATCGCGGCGATCCTTCGGGGCGGTGGCGGAATGTCACCTCGTACCGCCCGTCCCCCAGCCGCTTCGAGGTCGGGGCACCCAGGGACAGGTCCTGGTCGGCGAGGACGAAGTTGAGGTAACCGACGTGCATCTCGTCGCGGGTCTGCTCGCCGAAGGAGACCGCGCGTCTCGGGTCGGGGTTGTTCGGGTTGTCGGCCGAGTTGTCGAAGTGGGCCTCGGTGCGGAGGATCGTCCCTTCGGGCATGGGAATCGGTTGCTCGAACGTGTAGAGGTTCTGCCAGTCGAATTCGTAGCGCGGGACGTCGAGGAGGACCTCGCGGCGACCGTCCGGGAATTCGGCGACGAACCGCATGGACCGGCCCCTCAGGTGCATGTGAGGCAGGAGCGAGAGGAGCAAGGAGGGTTGCGAGAAGCGGAATTCAGCCCGGGAAACGTAGTCTTGCGCCCCCGGCGGGATCTGAAGTCTCAGGTCCAGGGCCATCCCCGACATCAGCTCCTTGCGGACCGTCGACGGATCAGCGAAGACGAGGCCGATCCGGCTGCGATCCACCTGCGTCTTCCCCCGCGGGGTGTAGTGGAGCTGGAAGACGATCTTGGAGCCGGCCGGGATCCGCTTGGCGACGCCGTCACTCAGGATGCGGGGCGGCATCCCCGGGGCATAGGCGGCCAGGAAATCCCCGCCGGCCTCGTCGATCTTGTCGACGCCGGGAGGGAGGACGAAGACGACGACATGGTGGACGACCGCCGTGTTTCCGGGCCGGACCTGCGACGCCCGAATCCAGACGTCATGATCGAGCTTCGGGTGGATCTCGACGAGCTCATAGGGCATCGAGCCCTCCGCCGGGATCGTGACCTCCCGGGACATTTCCAGCACCAGGTCGGGGCGCGGGATCTGCCAGCCTTCCACGAACCTGGGCGGCGGCGGCAGGTCGGCCGGGTTACCCTCGGGCGAGCCGGCGGCGACCCAGTCGCGGATCGCCTTCTTCTCGTCGGCCGAGAGCCGGGCATCGTTGGCGAACTTGCCGTGGTCGGGCGAGGCGTGCCACGGCGGCATCCGCCCCTCGTCGACGACCTCGGCGATCATGCTCGACCAGCCGGCCGCGTGGCGATAGTCGGTCAGCGAAAAGGGTGCGATCTCCCCCGCGCGGTGGCAGGCGACGCAATGCGCCTGAAGGATCCGCGCGACCTGCCTGGAATAGGTCACGGGAGCTTCGCCGGTCGACCTCGCGAGCCGGCCGATCTTGCAGCCGGGCGACTCCGTCCTCGAGACCGCGACCGGCCGACCGGCGAGCACCGCGTCGAGGGCATCGGTCAGGTCGCGCCGGGTCGGCGCGGGCCGATGGACCCCGATCGCATACTGGTCGTCGATCCGGCCCCGATAGACGACGGCCCGAGACCGATCCAGGACGAAGACTTCGGGCGTCCGCTCCGCCCCAAGCCGATCGGCCACCACGTTGCCGACGTCCTTCAGGACGGGGAACGGCAGGCCGTGCTTCTCCGCGAATCGGCCGATGGCCACGGGGCCGTCCTGCGAGTTGGGATCGATCCCGAAGAAGCCGACCCCACGCGCGTCATACTCCTGCGCGATCGCGGCCAGCCGCGGTGCGTATAGCTCGGCCAGGGGGCACTCCGTTCCCAGGAAGGCCAGCACGACGATCTTTCGATCGCGGGCATCGTCGAGGACATGCCAGGCCCCGCGGTGGTCCTGGAGACGGAAGTCCACCGCCGGCCCGGCCGACTCGAGAAGTCCGGCCACGGATAGGAGCGGAAGGAGGATGGCGAATTGCAATGCGGAGCCCTCACCGTGCGAGCCACAGATCAATCGAGAGAGAGATTTGTAGCACAAATGTCAGAGAGATTCCACGGAGGAAGACTGAAGAGGAATTTAGCCACCGATGGACACTGATGAACACGGATGGGAAGGGAAGGCGGGAAAGGAAAAGAGAGCGAGGGAACGGGTTGAGGGAAGGGACGTTGCGAGGGGCGCCCGTTGCGGCGAGGGGGCGCATCGTCGACGATGAACGACGATATGGGTTCCTCAATGAGGAGACGAGTCATGGGTCGGACGCAGAGAGTGCTTGTTTGGGCACTGGCGATGTTCGGGACGGCCGCCGCGACCATGGCGGCGGACGGGCCGAGGTATGAGGCGAGGTGGGAGTCGCTCGACAAGCGACCCACGCCGCAGTGGTTCCTCGACGCCAAGTTCGGGATTTTCATCCACTGGGGCGTCTATTCCGTCCCGTCCTGGGGCGCGCCGAAGACGTACTCGGAGTGGTACTGGAACAACATGGCCGACAAGAAGCCCGGCAACGTCTGGTGGGAGTTCCACAAGAAGAACTTCGGGGAGTCGTTCGAGTACAAGGACTTCGCGCCCCGGTTCAAGGCCGAGCTCTACAACCCGGACCAGTGGGCGGACATCCTGTACCGGTCGGGCGCGAAGTACGTCGTGCCGACTTCCAAGCATCACGACGGCTACGCCGTCTGGCCGAGCGCGGAGGCGAGCAAGGCATGGGGACGGCCCTGGAACAGCGTCGAGGTCGGCCCGCATCGCGACCTGCTGGGCGAGCTGGTGGAGGCCGTCCGCAAGAAGGAGGGGATGCGGATCGGCTTCTACTTCTCGCTCTACGAGTGGTTCAATCCGCTCTGGCTGAGCGACCGCAGGCGATACGCCGTCGAGCACATGCATCCCCAGTTCAAGGACGTGGTCAGCCGCTACAGGCCGTCGATCATCTTCTCGGACGGCGAGTGGGAAATGCCGAGCTCCGACTGGAAGAGCGAGGAGCTGCTCGCCTGGCTCTTCAACGATTCGCCCTGCAAGGACGAGGTCGTCGTCAATGACCGCTGGGGCAAGGAGACGCGGCACCACCACGGCAGCTACTACACCACGGAGTATGGCGCGGGGATGGCGGACGACGCCCATGCCTGGGAAGAGAACCGGGGGATGGGCTATTCCTACGGCTTCAACCGGGCGGAGAACATCGACGACTACCAGACCCCGCGCGAGCTCGTCCTGATGCTCTGCGACCTGGTCAGCCGCGGCGGCAACCTGCTGCTGGACATCGGCCCAACCAGCGACGGCCGGATCCCGGTCGTCATGCAGGATCGCCTGATCGAGATGGGCAAGTGGCTGAAGGTCAACGGCGAGGCGATCTACGGGACCCGATTTGCCGGCCGGCCCTGCCAGTGGACCGAGGGCGAGCGGCCGAAACAGGGATACAAGGAATACCAGCAGGAGTACAACCTGATGGCCCAGGTGGGCCAGAAGCCGAGGAACGGCAAGGCGGTGAAGCAGGTCTTCTTCACGAAGAAGCCGGATGCCCTCTATGCCATCACCGCCGGCTGGCCGGGGAGCCGCCTGGTGCTTCGAGACGTCAAGCTCGCACCCGGAGGCCGCATCAGCCTGCTGGGCGTCCCCGGAGACCTGAAATACGAGGTCAAGGGCCGGGACGTGGCGATCGAGGTCCCCAGCCTCGACGGCGATGCGCTCCCGTGTCAGCATGCCTATACGTTCAAGATCACGGGGGGGACGCTGCCGCCGGAGTGAGCCGGCTCAACCGGGGCCCGAGCCCCGTTCGAGCTGTCCCGCCCAGCGTCCCAGCTCCGCCGCATCCTCGGCCTGGCCCCGCTTCGTGAGCGCCTCCATCAGTCCGTCGATCGCCTCGTAGAAGGGGCGATTGGCGGCCCGGTCGCGGGGTATCCGCCCCCGGAACGTCGGCGGCAGGCTCTTCTTCACGAGGTCCACGGCGTAGCCGAAGTGGCCGCGAGCCAGGTCGGCGTCCGCGAACGCCTCGAGTGCGATCCGGCCGAGCGCGACGTGAACCCAGAGGTTGTCGTGGCAGGCCTGGAGGGCGTAGCGGAGTGCATCCCTCGCCTCGTCGGGATCGCCGGCGCGCCAGAGCTCGAGGCCCTCGGCATAGTCGAGCTCCGCCTCCTCCACGCACTTGGGATGGATGAGTTCGAAGGAATCGCGGCCGCCGGCCGGCCTCAGCCCGATCGGCCCGATCCGGGCCTGTCTCGGCTTCGATGATCCCGGGCGATCTCGCGGCGGCCGCTGGTCCGGCCTTCGTCGAGGTTCCGGTCCCTGTCGTCCGTTTCCGTTCGTCTCTGACATGGCGTCGGCTCGAGGGGTCGTGGGAGCGAGGCCCCGCGCGTCGCCGGCGACGATTTCGGGCCTGGCTGCAACCGGGCTGGATCAACCGAGGCTAACGGCAACGCGATCGCGACGCAACGCGCCTCCTTCACGCATGCATCAGGTAAATTCTCGGGACGGAGAATTTCGGTTCCCTCCCGAGGGCGGCTCGCTATGCTGTGCACAAATCCCCTCTCTCCCCAGGAGTGCACGTCATGTTGCCGCGACAGGTTCGAGGGATGTCCTTCGCATTGTTGCCCATCGTGATCGCCGGGAGCTCGCTCGGATTCTACGGGCGAGAGCTTCGGCTTCGCTTCCTGGGGACCTACGAGGAACGGGCTGTCGCCGAGATCCTCGCACAGAACGGTAGCTACCGGGTCGACGAGTCCAGGCCCAACCGACCGGTCGTGAAGGTCGACCTGTCCTTCACGGAAGTCGACCGCTCCGGACTCGCACTCGTGAACCACCTGGGGCAGGTCCGCTCGCTGAATCTCCTGAATACGGAGCTGAGCGACGCGGATGTGGCCTGCCTGAGGGGCCTGAAGGAGCTCCGCTCGCTCAACCTGATGGCGACGCATGTCCGCGGCAACTGCCTGGGCCAGCTCGCGAGCCTGACCCATCTCCAGACCTTGAACTTGCAGGGGACGGAGGTCCACGACAGCGGCCTCGCCGGGCTGGCCAACTTCTCGGACCTGAGGATCCTCAACCTGAATTACACGGGGATCACGGACCAGGCACTCGAGGCGCTGGAGGCCCGCTCGGACACGGCAGGCGCCGGCGGGGCCGGCGAGCTGCGATCCGTCAGCCTGGAAGGGACCTCGATCCACGGTCAGGGATTGGCAAACCTGAAGGGGCACCCTCACCTGAGGGGGCTCTTCCTCGGCGGCAGCCTGATCGATGACGAGGGCCTCTCGGGCCTTGAGCCGCTGTCGAGCGTCCACATCCTGGACATGCACAACACGGCGATCAGCGACGCGGCGCTCCTCCACCTGCGGGGCCTGAAGGAGCTGCAGTCGCTGAACATCTCCTCCACGGCCATCCGCGGGGCCGGCCTGACGGCCCTGGAGAAACTCCCGGCCCTCCAGAGGCTCAACCTACGCTCCTGCAAGATCGAGCAAGGGAGCCTGCTCCCCCTGAGCCGACTACCGGACCTGAAGTCGGTGAACCTCAACCAGTGCTCGCTCACCGACTCCTCGATGAAGGACGTGGCCGCGATAAAGGGCCTGAATCACCTGAGCCTCGAGAGCAATTCGCTCACCGATGCCGGGCTGGACCAGTTGAGGGGACTGCCGCAGCTCAAGGTGATCTGGCTGGGCCGGAACCGATTCTCCAAGGAGGCCGTCGAACGCCTCCTGCGGTCGACGCCCGGCCTGGTGATCGGCCACTGAGCTCCGTCCCCGCGCCGGACGTCCTCTCGCCCTCGCTCCGGCTCCGCACCCGCCGCGGCGTCAGTGCTTTCGGATCCCCACGTCGTCCACCCAGACTCGGCCGCCGTGGGCCGCGATCTCGAGGTCGATCGCCGCGGCTTCCGCGTCACTCCAGGTTATGGTCTTGCTGATGCGTGTCCACTCCCGGGATCTGGATTCTCCGATCGGGCAATAACGCCCGAGCCACTGATTGGCGGGCCCGAACAGGGCACAATTCACCACGGCCTTTGCGCCCGGTTCCGCCCGGACCCAGGCCCAGATCTCCACCGTCTCGCCGGGCTTCACGGCGATCAGGTCCAGGTCCTTGATGCCCTGATCGCCGGGCCTGATGAGGGCGCTGCGGCGGCCGGAGCGGAAGACAGCCTCGTCCCGCTGCGCCTCGCCTCCGGAGAAATCGACCCACCCCCACTTGCGTTCGAAGCCCGGGTTGAAGAGGCGATTCCCGCCCTGGGCGACGACGTCGGATTCGGTGAAGATCGGCAGGTCGTCGTAGGTCGGCACGGTACGGGCCATCGCCTGTGGGGTGAAGTCGGCGTGATGGGGGTTCTCGGGGCAAAAAGCGTCGCGGAGGGCATCCAGGTATCCGAAGCCGTAGCGGTCGGTCGGCTCGAGGTAGGACCCTTCGCCGAACTCGTTCCAGCATTCGGCGATCACGGCGTTGAGCCGCGGGTGGACGTACTTCTTCGAGGCCTCGCACATCACGCGGAACTTCTCCGGTCGCGAGTTCGTCCGCACCATGGCACGGTCGCCGTACCAGGGCGTGGAGTCCCAGCCCGGGGAGACCGGGACGATGTAGGGGAGACTGGCCTTCTCGGTGGCCTGCTTCCACATCGTCTCGTAGCCGGTGACCATCGTGTCGTAGGGAGCCTGGAGCTGGCCTTTGGGGACATTCACGTCCGCGTAATTGTATCCGGACACGGCGCCGAAGCCCGCCTGCGCGAGCGTCACCTGGTCGTGGATCGCCAGGGCGATGGGGAGGATCTCCACGCCGGCCTCGGCGCTCATCTTCTTCCAGATCGCCGCCGTCCCGTCGACTCCGAATCGCTTGGTCAGTCGCCAGGGCTGGGAGACGAAGACCGCGGCCTTGCCCTCGAACGTCAGGTAGTTGGGCTGGCGCAGGTAGCGGTCGCGGAGCGTCCGGGCCAGGAGGAGCATCTGGGCCTCGGTGTAGTCGGGATCGCCCGATTCCTCGTTGCACCAGAAGATGGCGAACTTCATCAGCTCGCGATACCGTGCCCGCAGAAACCCAAGCTCCAGGGCGTTGTTGTGCTCGTGGACGTGACCGGTGCGGTAGTCGTAATACCAGTCGAACGCGAAGAAGCGGATGCCATGCTCGACCGCCCACTTGATATGCCAGTCGGAGACCACCGGCTCGCCGTCGCGATAGTAGCCGAGCAGCGGGTGAGGGAAGCCCGCCCGCGCCATCGGCACCCAGCGCGCGGCGTTGAAGTGGCCGGGGAAGTAATAGCTCCCCACCAGGACCGGTCCGCTCACGGGCCTGGGCTCGGGGACGGGATAAGCCGTCTGGGCCAGGACCGATGAACCGCTCGCCAGGAGGATGAATGACAAGATGAGAATTCGTGGCATGGAATCGACCCTGGTCCCGCATCAGTCCCCCCAGCCCGACCCTCCCGGCCCCTTCCCGCCTCACGGCACATTCGCACCGTCGCCGCTCACCGCGTCGGCCGATGCGCCCGGCCCGATTGAGGCCGGCAGGCTCGGCAGGCCCAGGTCATTCCCCTTCAGGACGACTCGCCTGGTCCCCGCTCCCTCCACGCGGACGAACGGCCCGGCCGGACCGGGGGCGGTCACGCGGCAGCCGGTGAGGAACGCCCCGCGCGTCTCCTGGAGGCGGATCAGCGATTCGGCCCTGGGATTCCCGTCGAGCTGGAGCCCGCGGAGGACGACGTCGCTGGCGTCGTCGCAGGTGACCGCCGGGCGCAGGTCTTCATGCTCGACGTGGAACCGGACGTCGTCCAGCGTGATCCCGTCGGCGTGATGGACGTAGAGACCATGGGCCGGCAGCACGCCGAAGATGAACATCTCCGGATAGTCCTGGTCCAGGTCCGGCACCGACCGGCGGGCGGCCTCCGCCGCGGTCCCGCCGCCGGCGAAGGTGATGTCCAGGTTGCTGAACCGGATGTCTCGCGGGCGGGTCCGGGTCGTCCCCGTGATCGAGATGCACGACTTCGTGGCGTCGGCCGGGACCGTGGCCCGGATGCCGCTGAAGAGGATGTTCCGCAGCGACCCCTTCGGCCAGTTGCCGTCGTCGAAGACCGCCCAGACGTTCCCGACTCCGAGCTTCCAGCCGGCCAGCCGGATCGAGATCGGGCCGGAGACGTTGTCCATCACCAGGTTCGAGAAGACGCAATCGCGGATCGCCGCGCCGAGCGATTCCTGGAGCTTCACGCCGTTCAGGGGCGTGTCCCGGATCACGCAGTTCGATACGGTCACGCGCTCGATGTCCTCCACCGCGTCCGGCCCCAGCCGGATCGCCGCGCATCGTGAGCTGAGGATGCAATTCGTGACCACGATGTCGCGACACGGCTGCCCCCGCTCGATGGCCTTGAGCGCGATCGAGTCGTCGGCGGACCGGATGTTGCAGTTCGACACGAAGACGTCCTGGCACCCGTCGATGTCGATGCCATCGGTGTTGGGGTTGGTCGTGCTGTCGATCCGGACGCCCTCGATCCGAACCTGCCGGCAATGGATGGGGTGGATCCCGAAGGCGCGCGACTCCCGGACGAGGAACCCTTCCAGCCGGACGTCGCGGCAATCGCGGAGGCGGATCAGCACGGGTCGCGGATCCGAGTCCTTGCCGGTCCAGGTCTTGCCGTGGCCGTCGATCGTCCCCGAGCCCGTGATGGCCACGTGCTCGCAGCCCTCGGCGAAGATCAGCGAGGGGGCCAGGATCCTGTAAGGCTCCTTCGGGTCGACGTGATACCGGGCCAGGTCCGCGATCCCGAGGAGCGTCGCCGTCGATTCGAGGTGCAGCTCCACGTGGCTGCGGAGGATCAGGCTGCCGCTCAGGAACTTCCCCCGATCGAGGACGACCACGCCACCCCCCTGCTCCACGCCACGATCGATCGCGCGCTGGATCGCCGCCGTGTCGTCCGTCGTGCCGTCCCCCTTGGCCCCGAAGGCCCGGACGTCCAGGCGAGCGGTGCGACCGTTCGTCGTCTCCTTCGGGGCCTCCGACGCGGCCGGCTTCGGCGGGATGAGGGCATCGCGGATCGGCGCGATCCAGCGGTTCCCGGGGATGTCGTAAAGGACGAAATCGCCATCGAACTGCCAGTAGGCCCAGCTCCAACCGCGGGCCTCCGCCTCGCGGGCGACGAAGTTCGTCCAGCAGGCTCGCGAGGGCATCTCCGCCCGATCATAGGCGCCGAACTCCCCGAGGTAGAGCGGCCGGTTCTCCTTCGCGGACCACGCCCTGGCCGCGTCGAAGTCGCGGCGGATCGCGGCCTGCTGGTCCGGCGTCGCGGTCCACGAGACGCCCGTCTTTCCCTTCAGGTTCGCCCAGGGCGCCCCCTGGTGGGTGAATTCGAACGGGCTGTAGTAGTGGAACGTGACGATCAGGTCCCGATCCTCCGAGGGCAGGCTGAGCTGGTGAAGGTATCCGGGCGCATTCCAGTGCACGGGCCCGACGATTACGGTGCGATGCGGATTGGTCCGTCGGATGACGCCCAGCGCCTCGCGCAGATACTCGTTCCAGAGCTCGGCCGTGAGCTTGCCGTTGGGCTCGTTGAGGATCTCGAAGACCACGTCCGCGGGCCGGTCCTTGCAATGTTCCGAGACGAGAGTCCAGAACGAGACAAAGGAGGCCTTGAGCGCCGCGGGGTCCTTGGCCATCGCCTGGAATTCGTGGAAATCGAGGACCACCATCAGGTGGTTCGCGAGCGCCCCATCGATGGCCCAGTCCAGCGTCCGCAGCCATTTCTCGTCGAGCTTCCCGTCCTTGAATCCCCGGTCCCGGAACGGATGGAGATTGATCCGGACGTGCTGGAAGCCGGCGTCGTGCAGCTTCCGGAAGTGGTCCGCCGTGAATCGGGCCTTGGCGGCGTCGTGCCAGATCGGATCGTAGCCGATCACGTTCACGCCTCGCCCCAGGCGCGTGTTCTGCGCGGACGCATCGGGCCAGGCCGAGCCGGCCTGTGCACGACCTTCGCCGGCACCGAGATCCGCCATGATGATTGTGGCGAGGAGCGCCGTCAGTCCACGGACGAGCGCTCGCGAATTCCATCGAGATCCTGGCATGTCATTGACCCCGGGAGGGACTGGGCGGCGACGCGCGGGAGATCGCGGCAGGAGGGACCGCCTCGTCCGTCATTTCACGGCAGCCGCGGGGTGAAATCAAGGGGAGCGCGGGGGAGTCGTGCCCTCGCTGCCACCATGCGTCTGGCATACGATAGAAGCCCGTGAACGGATCCTGTCGACAGCGAAGCGAAGACCAAAGCGGCCATCCTCGGCCGGGTCATCGTCGACGAACCCCAGGCGAACCATTCAAGGCAGTAGCGTCCCGGCCAGTCGCTCGGAAAAGTCTCCCGAAAACTTGAGTTTTCGCCTCAGGAAACGGCTCTCGCCGCGTCTAAGGAGTTGGGTGTGGTTTCGTCATGATTCGGGCCATGGTGAGGAGGACGGAAGATGACCGGTCGGCCTGGCTTGGGGCGGAGTGGATTGGGGTGTCTCGCCTTGCTCGTCATCCTGGCATGGGCTCCTTCGGCCCTGGCGCAGGGGTTCATCGTGGACCGGCGGCCGACGATCCCGATCGCCAGGTCGTTCGAGATCCGCGAGGTCCTCATTGATGCACGCGTGAAGGACCAGGTGGCGGAGGTCCAGGTCTCGCAGACCTTCCACAATCCCGGGTCGGTCCAGATCGAGTCGGAGTTCCTCTTCCCCCTACCGGAGGAAGGGGCGGTGCAGAACTTCGTCCTGCTGGTGGACGGCAAGGAGTTGCCCGGCCGGCTGATGAACAAGGATGAGGCCCGGAGGATCTACGAGGAAATCGTCCGGACCAAGCGCGACCCGGCGTTACTGGAATACATGGGCCGCGGCCTCTATCGCACGAGCGTCTTCCCGATCCCGCCGGGGGCCGACCGCAAGGTCACGATGCGGTACACCCAGCTCTGCAAGCGGGACCGGGATCTCGTCGAGTTCTCGTATCCGCTCAGCACCCAGAAGTTCACGACCACGCCGATCCAGCGGCTGGGGATCCAGATCTCCTTGACGAGCAAGGGGGCCATCAAGTCGATCTATTCGCCGAGCGATGACGCCCGGATCGATCGCTCGGGTGACCACGAGGCGCGGGTCAGCCTCGAGCGTCGGGACATCATCCCCTCGGCCGACTTCCGGCTGGTCTACTCGCTCGCGGAGGGGGCGGTCGGCGCCTCGGTGCTGAGCTACCGGCCGAGCTCGGGCGAGGACGGCTACTTCCTCTTGCTGGCCAGCCCGGAGGTCCGGGCGGCGGAGAGCCGGCCGCTGCCGAAGACGGCGATCTTCGTGCTCGATCGCAGCGGCTCGATGGCGGGAAGGAAGATCGAGCAGGCGCGGAAGGCGCTCCGGTCGGTCCTGAACAATCTCCGCGAGGATGATCTCTTCAACATCGTCGTCTACGACGACCGCGTGGAGAGCTTCCGGCCGGAGCTCGAGCGGTTCACGTCCAGGACCCGGGAAGAGGCCGAGCGATACGTGGACAACATCCGGGAAGGGGGCTCGACCAACATCGACTCCGCGCTCAAGGCCGCGCTCGGCATGATCCGCGACGATTCCCGGCCGAGCTACGTCCTCTTCCTCACGGACGGGCTGCCGACCACGGGCGAGACCCAGGAGCTGAAGATCGCCGAGAATTGCCGCCAGGCCAACGCCCGCCGGGCCAAGATCTTCTGCTTCGGCGTCGGCTACGACGTCAACGCCCGGCTCCTCGATCGCCTGAGCGGGAGCAACAGCGGCACCAGCGAGTACGTGAAGCCCGACGAGGACATCGAGGCCCATGTCGGCCGTTTCTACGCCAAGCTGACGAGCCCCGTGCTGACGGACACCCGGATCGAGCTCGCGGGGACGGACGTCAATCGGACCTATCCCCGGGACATCCCCGACCTCTTCGACGGCGGCCAGATCGTCTGGGTGGGCCGGTATCGGCAGTCCGGCCCCACCACGGTCAAGATCAGCGGCAAGGTCGGGGGCGACCGGCGCTCGTTCGAATCCTCCGCGGAGCTGGCGGACAGCGGCCGGGGGAGCGGCCACGACTTCGTGGAGCGGATCTGGGCGATGCGCCGGGTCGGCTACCTCATCGACCAGATCGACCTGTCGGGCCAGAATCGCGAGCTCATCGACGAGCTGGTCGCGCTGAGCACGAAGTACGGGATCATGACGCCTTACACGTCGTTCCTCGCCGACGAGCGAGTGCCGCTCACGGCCTCGGTCCAGAATTTCGAGCGAGCCAGGGACTCGTTCCGGGCCCTTGATTCGGTCTCCGGCAGCTCCGGCGTCGCGCAGCGCGGGTTGAAGCAGGAGTACATGAAGGCCGATCGCGGCCAGGTCCAGGAGCAGGTGGCGACGCGGTTCGGGAACGGGGAGGGGCTGGGCAGAAGCATGGGCATGGGGGGCTACGGCGGCGCCCCGGCGGCGAGTGCGCCCCACTCGGGGATGATGAGCATGGGCGGCGGAGGGCGGTTGAGCGGGCCCGCCATGGTGTCGGCGATGGGCCGTCGCGAAGGGCGGATGGCCGAGGCGGGAAACCAGCCGACGACGCGCGACGGACAGACCGTTCGCCAGGTCGGCGCCAAGACGTTCTACTTCAAGGAGAATCGCTGGATCGACTCGACTGTGAAGCCCGACGACGACGCCAAGGCCCGGCGGGTCCGCCAGTTCAGCGACGAGTTCTTCACCCTGGCACGCTCTCAGAAGCCGGAGTTCAACCAGTATCTGACCTTCCGCGAGCCCGTCACGGTGAGCCTGGATGGGACGGTCTACCGGATCGATCCGGAGGACGGTCGGCCCTGAATCGCGGGCCTGCCGCGGGCCATGGCGATCGCCCCTCTACCCGCCCCTGCCCCGCCGCCGGCTTGGCATGACCCACAAGTGCGAGAAGCCCGAGGCCAAGCAAGGGTGCATGTTGAGCGAGGCGGCCCCTCTGGTCCCCTCCCACATGTGTGGGGGAGGGGACCGGAATGGCTCGCCCTGCTCGACGTGCGACCTCGCTCGACTTCCACTTGTGGGTAAAGCAGAGCGCCGCCGGGGAGGGGACGGGAGGGCTCGCCTCGCACAATGATTTGCTCGCATGTCGAATTCAGGCATTTCAACGGAGGCTCATTTCCGGAGGGTGTGCACCGAGACCAGCTCCGGGCGGATGACCTTGTCGCCCGCCTGGAAGCCGGGGCGATGGCGGACCGCGATGGTGCGGTTCAGCTCCGGTTGCTCGGTCGGGATGGCGGACAGCGCCCGCTGGCGGCGCGGGTCGAATTCCTCGGCCTCGTTGTGGAAGGGCTCGACCCCCTGCCGGTAGAGGATGTCCTCGATGGCGGTCCGGATGGACTCGAAGGCCCCGCGGATCGACGCGCCGCGGGCCTCGTCGTCCGCGGGCTGGGCGTCGGCCATCTTGCCGATGTCGTCGTGGAGCTGGATCAGGTCGATGAAGATGGGGCGCTGGACCTTCAGGAGGAGGTCCTGCTTGTATTCCTGGAGCTCGGCATGCAGCCGGTCGACGACGCGCTCTCGGGACGTTTCGGCCCGGACCTCGCGATCGAGGAAGGCCTGGAGCGTTGAGAACCGCTCCTCGATCTGGTTGCCGAGCTGACTGATCGCCGCGGCGACGCGGGCCGAGGCGTCGACCGCGGGGGGATCCGGCTTCTTGCGGAGCGATTCCGGGATCGCCACCCTGGCGGTCTCTTCCTCTTCCTCCTCCTCGTCCAGCGGCACGGGGACGTCGCTCAGTCGCGGGCTCTCCGGGTCGGCGTCGCCGGTCGCGGCCCTGTACGCGGGCCACTCCCCCGTATCATCGGGTTCGGCTCGCTCGAGGGAGGCGTCTTCATCCCCGGTCCCGTGGTCTTCCGGTCGATCGTTCTCGGGCATCGTCTCCGCTCCTGCCACATTCCGAGGGCCGATTCTCGGCGTCGCCGCCGTTCCGGGCCGCGGTGACGGCGTGCTTGTGCGGTGCCACCGCGAGGTTACACTGACGGGACGCACAACGTGATGCGAGACGTCAACGACGATCACCCCGCCCCCCGCCCTCGGCGGCGGGGCACACAGGAGTCCTCATCGATGCGCGGCAGCCTGCTCTCCATCTCGCTCTTCCTGACGATCCCGGTGGCGGCACTCGCCCTGGATAAGGGGGATCCCCAGCCGCCGAGCACGCTGGGTGCCAAGCCACCGGCCGGCGCCGTCGTGCTGCTGGGGCATGAAGGGGCCGGGGCCTGGATCGGCTCGGACGGCAAGGGGCCGGTGAACTGGCATCTCGCCGATGGGATTCTCACCGTCGGCCACGGCGATATCAAGACCGAGAAGACCTTCGGTGACTTCGAGCTCCATCTGGAATTCAACGTCCCCTACATGCCGAACGCACGCGGACAGGCCCGTGGCAACAGCGGCGTCTACCTCGCCGGCAATCACGAGCTCCAGGTCCTGGACTCCTACGGCCTGCCCACCGAGAGCCACGAGTGCGGCGCGATCTACTCGCAGGTCGCCCCGTGCGTGAACGCCTGCAAGCCCCCGCTCCAGTGGCAGACCTACGACGTCACGTTCCACAAGGCCAGGGTCGAGGAAGGGAAGGTCGTGAAGAAGGCCCGCGTGACGGTGCTCCAGAACGGGGTGAAGATCATCGACGACGCCGAAATCGTCCCGACCCCCGGCGGGCTCGGGAACGCCGAGGGGACCGACGGCCCGCTGCTGCTGCAGGACCACGGCAACAAGGTCCAGTATCGCAACATCTGGATCAAGCCGCTGGGCTGAGCCCGGCCGTTCGCCGGCACTCCGGGTCCGCTCGGATCGCGGAGGCCGGCAGGGCCGGCTGCCCAACGATGGCGTCGGTCAGGCGCCGGCCGCCGCCCGAAGCGCGGCCAGGGCGGGCTCGTAGTCGGGCTCCTGGGCGATCTCGGGGACGATCTCCGCGTAGGTGATCTTGTTGGAGGGGTCCACGACGAAGACGGCGCGGGCGAGGAGCGGGATCGGCAACCCCTCGATGAGCACCCCGTAATGCTCCCCGAAGCTGTGATTGCGGACGTCGGAGAGGTTGGAGAGGTTCTCGATCTTCGCGTCGGTGCAGAAGCGAGCCTGGGCGAAGGGGAGGTCCAGGCTCACCGTGTAGGCGGCGACCTTCCCGGCCAGGGCCGTGAGCTCCTCCGCGAACCGCTTCGTCTGCTTGTTGCAGACCGGCGTGTCGAGCGAGGGGACGACGTTGAAGAGTCGGGCCTTGCCCGCGGTGTCCGCGAGCTTCACGATCGCCAGGCCGGCTCCCACGCACTCGAAGTCCGGGGCCGCGTCGCCGGGCCTGAGCTTCGGGCCGGCCAGCTCGATCGGCGATCCCTTGAAGGTCACTTCCCCCTTGCGCGTCTCTGCCATGGCATTCGTTCCTGAGTGGAGGGTCGGTCGCGGACCGGCCCGTGCCGGCCGGTCGGTGAGCCGTCCAGGGTAGCCTCGCCGTTGGGGCAGACGCAAGCGGATCAAATCCCCTAGAATGGGCGACGTCTCCCCTGGACCGTCATGCCACCAGGGCCGCCCGGTTCTCGAGCTCGCGACTTCAGGTCTCCATGGAATCCATCAGGCAACCGGACTCGTTCGACGTGGTCGTGGTGGGTGCGGGCCACGCCGGGCTGGAGGCCGCGCTCGCCGCCGCCAGGGCGGGCTCGCGGACGGCGCTCCTGACGATGAACTGCGATACCGTCGGGCAGATGAGCTGCAATCCCGCGATCGGCGGGGTGGCGAAGGGCCAGATCGTCCGCGAGATCGACGCCCTGGGCGGGGCGATGGGACGGCTCGCGGACGCGTCGGCGATCCAGTTCCGGCTCCTCAACCGGGGCAAGGGGCCGGCGATGCACAGCCCTCGCGCCCAGTGCGACAAGAAGACCTATCAACGTCTGGCCAAGCTGACGGCCGAGCGCCAGCCTGGGCTGTCGCTCCGCCAGGAGATGATCGAGGCCCTGGAAGTCGATCAGGCCCGCGGACGGGTGATCGGGGTCCGCTGTCGGGGGGACGTCGTCTACCGCGCCCGATCGGTCGTTTTGACGACGGGGACGTTCCTCCAGGCCCTGATGCACACGGGAGAGGTCAAGACCCCCGGAGGACGGGGCGGCGATTCGTCGGCCAACGGCCTGTCGCGGAGCCTGGCCGAGCTTGGCTTCACGCTCCGGAGATTCAAGACCGGGACCCCGCCGAGGCTGAACGGGAGGACGATCGACTTCTCCCGCCTGGAACCGCAGCCGGGCGATGCCGAGCCGGTCCCCTTCTCGTTCCTGACGCGCGGGCTCGCCGGTGATCAGCTCGACTGCCACATCACCTTCACGAACCAGGCGGTCCACGACCTGATCCGTCGCAACCTCCATCGCGCTCCCATGTACTCGGGCCAGATCGCCTCCACGGGCCCGCGTTATTGCCCGTCCATCGAGGACAAGGTCGTCCGCTTCGCCGATCGCGAGAGCCATCAAATCTTCCTGGAGCCCGAGGGCCGGGACACGCTCGAGTACTACTGCAACGGCATCTCCACGAGCCTCCCTCGCGACGTCCAGGACGAGGTCATCGGCCGGATCCCGGGCCTGGAGCACGCCGAGATCATGCGCTACGGCTACGCCGTGGAATACGACTACGCGCCGCCGGATCAGCTCACCCCGAGCCTCGAGACGAAGGCGATCCACGGGCTCTTCCTGGCCGGCCAGATCAACGGCACGACCGGCTATGAGGAAGCCGCCGCGCAGGGGCTGATGGCGGGACTCAACGCCTCTCGGTCCGCGCACGGCGAGCCACCCGTCCTGATCGACCGGTCGCAGGCTTACCTCGGCGTCCTCATCGATGACCTGGTGACGCGAGGAGTCGACGAACCTTATCGGATGTTCACCAGCCGCGCCGAGTATCGACTCCTGCTCCGCCACGACAACGCGGATCTCCGACTCACCGAGATCGGTCGCCGGGCGGGTCTGGTCGACGAGGAGCGCTGGTCCGCC
This sequence comes from Aquisphaera insulae, assembly GCF_011064615.1. Lineage (GTDB taxonomy): Bacteria > Planctomycetota > Planctomycetia > Isosphaerales > Isosphaeraceae > Aquisphaera > Aquisphaera insulae. Next base: position 17,168 of record NZ_JAALJH010000019.1, read on the forward strand.
TTCGAGTCGCGCCGCGACGCCATCGGACGACTCCGCGACCGCCTGGGGACGACTCGCCGGGGGGGGACTAGCCTCTACCAGGTCTTCCGCCGCCCGGAGTCCACCTGGGATGACCTCTGCGATCTCGACGGCTCGCTCCGGGACGAGGAGCCGGCCGGGGACGTGATCGCCCAGGTGGCAATCGAGGCGAAATACGAGGGCTACGTCGGCCGGCAGATGCACCAGATCGAGCGGTTCCGTCGGCTCGAGGGAAAGCCCATCCCCGCAGACCTCGACTACGCGTCGATCCCTCAGCTCCGCGCCGAGGCCCGAGAGAAGCTCGACCGAGTCCGGCCCCGCTCCCTCGGCCAGGCCGGCCGAATCAGCGGGCTCAGCCCGTCCGACCTCGCCACGCTCCTGATCCACCTCAAGCGTCGCGACCCGAGCATCTCCGCGTGAATTAGGACTGCGCGAATGACACTTCGACACTCCGCGTCCACCCGGAACGCCAATTCCCCCTGGCCCTCGGACCTTGCCGGAACCGGCATCTCGCACGGTGCGGCGGCCTCTCGCTGCCGATCTTGACATCGCCATGACATACCCTCTGTCCTGTCAGGCAAGCCGCACTTCTCCAGAATGCGAGGTCCTTTTCGTTCGCCTTGGACTTTTTTCTCTATGTTCTCAGGCTTCCGCTCTGTTAGAACAGCCCAGCGTCAAGGAGCGGCGGCCTGACAAGCTATGCAGCCTGGGAGGTCGTCAGCGAGTTGAGCCATCTGGATTGACAATTCCAGACCGACTCTTACAATTGGGCGAATTGGCAATCTCGGCAATATCGACAGTCTTCGCAAGATCTGTCGATTGAGTGGGATTGGGGGCCACGCGGCTCCGACTATGACGAGTATGTCGTCGCCGAGATCTGTAACAACGGATTGTTGCATGGACGCAGATTGGGACCTGGACGTGCTGAGCTTGCCGGCGTCGCCGAGACTGTGAGAGCACCGCCCCGGTCTTGATCGACCAAATCGGGAATGAAACGACCATGAAGACGGTTTACACGACCGGTGAAGCCGCGAAGATCTGCAAAGTCAGCCAGCAAACCATCATCCGTTGTTTCGACTCGGGCCAGCTCAAGGGCTTTCGGGTCCCCGGCTCGAGGTTCCGACGGATCCCCCGGGAGTCCCTCTACCGATTCATGAGGGAGAACAACATCCCGACCGACGCCCTCGAGAGCGGGCGGCGGCGGATCCTCATCGTGGACGACGACCAAGCCGTGGTGGACCTGATCTCCGAAGTCCTTTCGAGCGACGATCGGTTCGAATACAAGGTCGTGAACAACGGCTTTGGCGCGGGGATGCTGGCGAAGGAGTACCATCCCGAGCTCATCATCCTGGACGTGATGCTCCCTGACATCAACGGCCAGGCCGTCTGCGAGCTGATCCGAAGCGACCCCACCATGGCCGACATCAAGATCATCTGCATCTCGGGCATGGTCGAGGAGGACAAGATCGAGGATCTCCTCAAGTCCGGGGCGAATGACTTCTTGCACAAACCCCTCGATATTGATGAACTCGTCCGCAGGATCTGCCGACTTTTGGACATGGAGACGAGCGCCATCGCCTGACCGGGGTTCGGGCCGAGTCCGACAGGTCGAGGATGCCGTTGGCGAGTGGGTCGGGGAAGGAGCCCTAAGACCGTGCGGGGCCAATCGGGGCGAAAATCTGCGACCCAAGATCTGCGCCTGCGCGTTGAGGCCCTGGAGCATCTGCCCATCCGCGCCGTGACCGCGCGGCAAGTGCTCGCGTCTGCCGAGGGGGACGACTCGCCCTCGTCGGCGGCCGGCTCGTTGAAGCCGGGGAGGAGACCTGAAGACCTGGATCCGGGCTGGATTCTCGGTCGGATGCTGACGGCGGATGCCGATCCGCTCCAACTGGTGGCCGATCGGCCCTGGTGGCCCGCCGCCGACGCGGCCGCATCGCGAGCGGAGTCCTTCCAGTTGATCTGGCGGCACACCGTCGCCGTCGGCCTGGCGGCGAGGACGATCGCCAGGGATCGAGGCGAGTCCGATCCGGACGGTTATCAGCGGCTCGGCATGCTGCATGGACTCGGCCTCTGGGCCGTGGCCGCGGCGGATCCGGACTGGCTGGTGCGCTGGCTGGGAGAGCCCGACCTCCAGGCCCGGCTTCGGCTCGAGCGTGCCCACCTGGGGACCGACCTCCCCGACCTGGGCCGGCGCCTCGCCGAACGCTGGGGATGCGAGCCCGCGGTCGTGGACGCGGCATGGCTCCACGGGCCCTCCAGCGAGCCCATCAAGGGGGCGGCCGTGGACCCGGCCCGCAATGCGATCATTCGCGAGGCCTACCGCTGGGCGGAAACCACCCCATGGTCGCTCTCCTCGGCCGCCCATCGCGAGGCCATGCCGCAGGAGCCCCACCTCCGGATCCTCGTCGCCGAGGTCCAGTCGCGGTGCGGCACCCTGTTCGCCGCCGCGGACGCGACCGCCCATGAAGAGGCGCTCAGCCGACGGCATGCGCAGATGTCCCTCCGGCTCCGGGCCGCGGAGGACCAGTGCGCCAGCCAGGGCAGGTTGCTCCAAGCCATCTCCGCCTCGGGCCCGACGGAAACCCCCGAGAGCTGGGCTGCGCGGGCCGGGATGGTCTGGTGCTCGGAGCCCGAGGTGACCGCCGCTCGGGTGGCCTGGACGCCTTCGGCGCCGGGCGCATCGACGGGTCCCGTGCCGCAACGGAATGGGGCCCTGGACCGGCCCGCGTGCCCTCCCTCGCGGAGCGGGCGCCCCGCCGCGACCATCCTGCTTCGGGGCGGTTCTCCAGCATCGGCGGAGGTCCAGCTCTGGTGCGATCCCCATGCGGATGGGTTGCGAGCCCGCCTGGAGCAGAACGAGCTGGCCTCGGCCTGGGCGAGCTGGGCATCGTTCGTGGCCGCCCGGTCGGACCTGGAGGCGCGGCTGCAAGCGGTGGTGGCGAGCTCGCGGGATCACGTTTCCGCCGAGTCCCAGCGGCTGACGGCCGCCAAGCTCGACGCCCTGGCGGAGTTCGCCGCGGGGGCGGGCCATGAGCTGAACAACCCGCTCGCCGTCATCGTCGGCCGGGCCCAGTTGCTCCTCGGTCGTTCGACGGACCCGGAGCTGAGGCGCTCCCTCGGGATCATCCTCAACCAGGCCCAGAGGACGCACCGTATCCTCCGCGACCTGATGTTCGTCGCCCGTCCCCAGCCTCCGCGGCTCCGAGCCGTCCGACCATCCGAAGTGCTCCGGACGAGCGTGGCCTGGGCGCGCGAGTCGTGCAGCACGCAGGACATCGCCCTGACCGCGGACATCGAGGGGGCCGACGCGCCCGCCTGGGCCGACCCGGACGTCCTGGGGCAGCTCGCGGATACGCTCCTGCGCAATGCCATTCAGGCGACGGCGGCGGGGGGAGAGATCAACCTTCAGGCTCGCGTGCGGGACGGGGAGCTCAGGCTCTCGGTCGCCGATTCGGGCCGAGGCCTGAGCACCCAGGACGCGTCCCACATCCTCGACCCGTTCTATTGCGGGCGACAGGCAGGCCGGGGCCTCGGCCTGGGGCTCAGCCGGGCGGCTCGAGTCCTGGAACTCGCCGGCGGTGCCCTGACCTGGTCGTCGATGCCCGGCCAGGGAACCACCTTCTTCGCCCTGCTCCCGCTCGGCGAGGTCCCGGACGAAATCTCGGACCGCGTGCGATCGGACCGGGTGGCCTGAAACTCGCCAGGATTGCCGTGAAATCAGGCACTCTGGGCGTGAGCAACCATGCCGTCGGCGAGGACATGGCAGTCGGGACAGAGGAACGTCACGTTGAGAGGCTCCCCGTAATCCCAGTGATGGCGCTGGAGCCGGCCATGTCGTCTGCACCAGGAACAGCAGCGCGGGCGGGTGATCAGGCCGAGCGTCTCTCCCAGCGCGGCCGCATATCGGGCCGACCTCGTCCGGATCCGCCTCGGACGGAGGCTATCCAGGCAGATATCGACATGTCGGGAGAGGCGGACGAACAAGGCGCGATGACGATCCCGCTTCCGCTTCTTCATGGTGGTTCGCAACCCTGTGAAAGGAGCCCAGGAGCAAGGACGAACGCAAGACGGTCAAGCCGCGGTGCTCGCCTTCTGGTGGTCCTCCTAGGCGAGTCGCTGCACGCCCGTCACGAACCTGCGGATATGATGAGCAAAACCTGTACCGGCGACAATATGTCGACGTCCTGAAGAGATCGTCGATGTCCGGCTGTGCCGATCGTGCGGATCGTGCCGCGATCTGGTGGACACCGGGACGAGCAGGCGGGTTCGTGGACGGGCGGGCCCCGCCAGGTCGGCCGCCCGCCTCGGAGACGTGGGCAGGGCGACCTGGGGGTTCGAGTCCGGGTCCGGGTCCGGATCCGGATCCGGATCCGGATCGGGCAGGGTCAGGACGTGACGCGATCGGGGTCAGTCCCGGAAAGTCGGGATCACCACCCGCTCCCCCCCCTTCATCGCCGACTCGTGGGCACAGAGCCCAACCATGGTCCAGTTGGCGGATGTCTCGGCGTCGGGGAGCGCGGGGCGCTCCCCGGCGACGGCGCTGAGGAAGGCGTGGACGAGGTGCGGGTGAGAGCCGCCGTGGCCACCGCCCTGGAGGAACGAGAGGTGATCGGCGTCCTGGATCGCCGCCGGCTGGGTGAAGCGGCGGATGCCCTCGGGGAGGAGGCTCGCGTAGTCGGGCACCTTCACACGCTTTGGGATCTCGGGCTCGGAGAGGGGGTGCTCCGCGGTGCTCTTGGTGTGGATCACCGGGTCCTCGCCCTCGACCTGCTGCCATTCGAACGAGCGCGCGCTGCCGGTCGCGTCGAAGCTCTCGCGGTACTGGCGAGCGGTGTCGAAGAGGCTGCGGGTCACCTCGGCCACGACGTCGCTATCCTGGATCGTGAAGGTCGCGGTCTCGATGGCGAACGGGCTGCCGTAGCGGTCGATGAGTTCCTCGCGAATCCGGCCGGAGCCGTGGCAGACCACGCTCCGGGCGTGCTTGCCCAGGAGCGCCAGGCAGGGGCTGACGCAGTGGGTGGCGTACCACATCGGGGGCAGGCCCGGCCAGTAGTCGGGCCAGCCGTCCATGTCCTGCTGGTGGCTGCCGCGGAGGAACTGGAGCCGGCCGAGCTCCCCCCTGTCGTAGAGGTCCTTCACGAAGAGATATTCGCGGCTGTAGACGACGGTCTCCATCATCATGTAGACCTTGCCGCTGGACCTCTGGGCTTCGACGATCCTGCGGCACTCGTCGACGGAGGTCCCCATCGGCACCGTGCAGGCGACGTGCTTGCCGGCCTCCAGGGCCTCGATGGACATCCAGGCGTGATCCGGGATCGGCGAGTTGATGTGGACCGCGTCGATCTCCGGATCCTTGAGCAGCTCGCGGAAATCGGCGTACCGCCGCTTGATGCCGTAGCGGTCGCCGCACTCGTCCAGGCCCTTCGCGTCGCGGCGGCAGATCGCGGCCAGCTCGGCGCCCGGATAGTTCTGGTAGATCGGGATGAACTCCGCGCCGAAGCCCAGTCCGATGATCGCCACGCGCGTCGGCTTCAGGGTCGCCATGATCGGGGTCTTCCTCGGGGGTGAGGGCCGTCAAGGGGATCGAGGAGGGTTGAAGCGGCACGACGCTTCCGGGGGCTCGCCCCTTGCGAAGACCCGTGCAGGATAGTAGGACCGAATGTCCGAGGCAAGCACCCCGAAAGGACATGCAGATGGCGATTCCTTCCGAGAGCGGACCGGTCCGCGTGGCATTCATCGGCGTCGGTGCCGTGACCGCCTATCACCACCTCCCCGGCCTGAGGCTGGACCCACGGGCCCGGCTGGCGGCGATCTGCGACGCCGATCCCGCGCTCCTGGAGCGGCGACGCGTGGAGTGGGACGTCCCGCTGGCCTCGACCGATCCGGGGGAGATCTGCGCGTCGCCCGAGGTGGATGCGGTGGTGATCGCCACCCCCAACGACACCCACCGCCCGATCGCCCTGGCGGCGGCCCGCGCCGGCAAGCACATCATGGCGGAGAAGCCGCTGGGCCTGAACGCCGGCGAAGTCCGGGAGATGTATGAGGCCGCGCGAGACCATCATGTCGTGCACATGACCGCGTTCACCTATCGCTTCGCCCCGTCGATGCGATACCTCCGGCACCTCCTCCGCGCGGGCGCGATCGGCGAGCCCAGGCACTTCCGCTCCCAGCGGTTCCTGGACCTGCCGGAGACGAGCTGGGGATGGCGGCAGTACAAGGCCCGGGCCGGCGCGGGGGATCTCTTCGACATGACGATCCACCGCATCGATTTCGCGATCGACCTCCTGGGGCCGATTGCGCGGGTCTGCGGCGCCGTGGCCCGGTTCGCCCCGCGCAATCTCACCGCCGACGGCAGGCCGTGCCCGCCGTCGGACGTGGACGACTGGTCGAGCCTGATCGGCGAGTTCGAGTCGGGCGCCACCGGCGTCTGGGAGGGGACGACGCTGGCGAAGGGCTACCACCGCGACGGCTTCGGCCACGAGTGGGCGGAGATCAACGGCTCGGAGGGCTCGGCCGTCTACCGGCTCCACGAGCCGAACACGATCCTCCTGGGCAAGACCGGGCAGGACCTGGCCCCGGTGCCGGTCCCGGCGGAGTTCCTGAAGCCCGCGGACAGCCCGAGAGACCCCTCCCAGGGTGCCCCCGCGACGGTCTTCCGCTACGACCTGATCTGGGAGTTCATCTCGGCGATCGCCGGCCGCCGCGCGGCCGTGCCGAGCTTCCTGGACGGCCTCAACGCCCAGCTCGTGGCCGACGCCGTCCTCCGGTCGCATGCGGAACGGAAATGGGTCGACACGCCGCTCGCCGACGCCTGAGCCGGCGGGTACTGCTCGCGCTCAGGCCGACGTTTCGGGCCGATACGGGCGAAGCACCACGGGCTCCCTCCGCACCGGTCCCGGCAGATGATGCCGGGGCATGGCGGGATGGAACGCCCCGGAAGACTCGACCCGGACCGGGATCGCGTCCGCCTGGGCCATCTGGCTGGCACGGATCAGCAAGGACAGATTGATGGCGGCAACGATCGGCGGGGCGACGAAGAGCCAGACCCGGGCGACGCTCAGGTGCAGCGGCAGGTCGAGCCCGAGGTTCAAGCCGGCCATCAGGAAGAGACCTTCCAGCACCAGCCCGGCCATCAGGCCGGCCGCGACCAGGACGAACGACCGCCGGTCCCTGGCGAGGACCGGGAACGGCACGATGACGGACGACCAGAGGGCGGCGATGCCAGCCAGCGCCGGAATCCCAAGGGACAGATTGCTCATGGCACCCTCCAGGCTCCAGCTCTCGGCGAAGATGCAGAGGCTGGAAAACGTGAGGCTCAGCGCGTGGAGGCCCGGGAAGATCGTGACCGGATAGATCAAGAACGCCGCGAGGCAGCGCCAGGCCGCGACGACGTCATTCTTCACGTCCCGATCCATGCCGGCCTCTCTCGGTTTGAACGCGGCGCACGACGGGACGCGAGGGTCCTCATGGATTCCTTCTATCGGGCCACGGTCGGCCGGTCTGAAGTCCGATTCGATTCGGACCATCCCCGCGGCTCGGGTCGTGACGCCTGGGCACCCCCCTCGGGCCTGCCGGGAGAAGGCTTTCCGGGATCCGCCCGACCGGGAAGCGGCGTGACCCACCAGTCGAGGAGGCTCGGCCCAAACGGCAAGATCCCCACCCCGGGGACTCCCAGGGCCTCGGCCGTGTGTTGCCGCGATTCGAGGGTGCGCGCGGCCTCGAAGAAGCGCGCCTGCTTCAGCTCGCGCTCGGATCCGTCGAACCGGGCCGAGGCCAGGTGCATGTAGTACGTCCCCGTGCGGGCACAGACCGTGGCCCAGAGCGTCACGTCCACGCCCAGCCGATCCGCCCATCCCTTCATGTCGATCGCGGCCGGGCCGTCGCGAGTCGCGTCGGGTTTCAGGCCGAGGGCACCACGCGATGCGAGCGCGTCGAAGATGGCCCCGGCCAGGGCGAGCTGGGTCCGAAGGGCGTAATGATGGGCGTCGTGGAAGAGCGTGTCGTCGAGGATGCCATGGGCCGAGAGCGGGCGCAGGCTCTCCGGGCCGTCGATGAGCACCAGGCCGCGACGTGCCGCGAGCTCTCGATAGATGTCCGCCAGCTCGCTCTGACAGCGCACAGGGAACCCGTCCAGGTCGCGGGCCCGGACGTAATGCTGGCGCGCCTCCGCGAAATCACCGGCCCGCTCGAGCAGCCGGGCGAGTCGGAAGTGGGCTTCGGCGAACGCCGGGGCGGAGTCGAGCAGCGCCCGATAGGCCGCCGTCGCGTCCGTCGGATGGTACGTCTCCAAAGCTCTTGCATCCAGCAGATTTCGGGTGAGACGCTCGCGGTCCACCGGGGCCACGTCTCCCGGCAACACGCTCCGATTGGGCTCGAAGCCGGACTCATTGGCGGGGGGGATCATCAGGATCGGCAGGGCGCCGATGCGTTCGCAGTACGCGACGAGGCTCTCGAGCCGGCGCCGGAAATCCTCGACGATCTCCTGATGCTCCGACGGCGTGAACATGGGCGGGTCGATCGGCTGATGGCGGTTGACGAGCGGCGGCGGACCTCCGACGCGATGGCGACGGACGGTCTCGTAGACCCGCAGGCAGAGCGGCGAATGGAGGCTGGCGCGATAGAGCCATTTCAGGGCTCCGCCGGCGGGGGCCTCCGCGAATCCGGCGTCGCGGGAGGTCGCGAAGCGGGAGAGATACTCATTGTGGCCACAAGCGATCAGGATCGCGTCCGGCCGCCTCGTCAGCGTGACGAGGCCCTTGTGCATATCCTCGAGGTTCGCCCCCAGCTTCGCGCGCATGTCCAGGTCCACCCGGGTCCCGGGGAGGGCGTCCTCGATCTTCCGGGCCAGGACCTTGCCGATCGACACCTTGGGATCGTACGGATAGCCGAGTGCCGTCGATCCGCCGATGACCACCAGGGATAGCTCGCCAGGGGACGCGGAGGCGGCGAACTCCGTCGGGAGCCGGGGCATCCGATGTTCCCAGGCGGCCCATGCCGCCGCCGCGAGCTCGCAGGCCCCGAGCGCCGCCAGCCCCGACGCCGAGGCCAGGGCAAGGCGTGCCGCCCTGGGGCTCGTTCGCTGCCGGCGACGGCGATAGAGGACGCGCCAGGACGCGCCAACCAGGACGGTCGGCAGCACGACGATGGCGCCGAAGTAGCCGACCAGCACGGCTCGCAGGATGAACTCCGTGATCCACCGGGCCTGGTCCCTGGGGACCAGCGGCAGCCATGCGTCCAGCGCGATCCCGGCCGCGCAAACGCCCAGGATGCAGGCCGCCAGGGCACCTCCCTTGGCGACGGTCTTCCAGCGGACGTGAGACGCTCCCGGCGATCGCATCGATCGGATTACCTCGCAGTTCAAGGGCTCGCGGATCAGATCGGCACCAGGAGAGTCCCCGCGAGTCGATCCTGGATGCTCCGGCCGGGGAAGATCAGCGCCAGGGCGGCATATCCGAGCAGGACGACGACCGCGGCGATCCAGAGTGCCAGGGCGGCCCCGACCGCGGCCGGGGCGGCGTCCTGCACGTAGCAGCTCGCCGCCAGCAGGGTCGAGGGAGGGGCCCAGATCAGGAACGATCGCCAGGCGGTTGCCCGCCGGCCGGCCGGCCGGCCGTCATTCCGGACGAGGCAAAGCCCCGCAAGCGCCGCGCTCAGGCCGCCGGGGTTCGCCACCGACCAGAGGGTCCAGAAGCAGGGCACCAGGAACACGATCGCGGCGTTGCCGGGGAAGAGGCCCGGGCCGAGCAGGCCGCTCGAAACCAGGAGCATGATCGCCAGACCCGGGGACAGGAAGAAACCCTGGATCGCCAGATGCAAACCCCGCCGGGCCGGTCGCACCTCGGTCGGCCTGGTCGTCGCCGCCTCGAGCTCGGTGCGGACGGCCTTCAGGGACGCGAACGGCGCGCGCGATCCGGTGAGGCGATCGAGGAGGATCCGCGCCCGTTCCGGCACCGCCGCCCGGATTCGGAACCCCCCGGGCGCGGGCGTCGAGCCGCTCGTCGTGCTCCGCCGCGCGAAGCCGATGCGCCCGCTCGCCGAGCCGCTCGGGGAGTGCAGGAAGCGTGGCAGGCCCCTGGGCCGGACCCCTTCGAGCGCCACCCGGGCCACCTCCCCAAGGAAGGCCATCGCCCGCTGCTCCTCCCCGCCGGCCTCGGGCGTGGGCGCAGGATCGTCGAGGATCTCCGCGAGCTGGACGCCGCCATCGGGGCCGATCCAGACCTGACGGGGTGAGAGCCGCCTCGGCAAGGAGCCCTCGTCGCAGCCGACCTGGAGCTCCTCGGACAGTTCCAGCAGGATCGGTAGGACGTCGCGCCAGGGCAGGCCCTCGCCGCTGACCATGTCCTCCAGGGGCGTGCCGGACGGCGCCGTGAACGCGTCCCAGCGCCCGGACGCATCCTCGCCGCCGCCGATCCAGCGGAGCCGGCCGCGACGATTCAGCGCCCTCCGCGCGGCCGAGACCGCGGGGCCGCCCGGCTCGCGAACGACGATCCAGACGTCACGCCCGAGGCTCGCGTCGTGACCCACGAGGATCTTGTGACTGCCTTCCGCCTCGATGACCTGCCGGATCGCGTAGGGGCCGATCGACCGGGTCGAGGCCCCCGCGGACGCCGCGCCGGCCGACACCCCGGAGGCCGCCAGCGACTGGAATCGCCGCGTGGGCCGGGGGCGGACCTGCCGTACGCCGCCGACGACCCGCGTCCCGCTCAGCCACTCATGCGGGCCCCGGAGGCCCGAGCCCTGCCGCATGGTCGAGACCAGCGCCAGGAGTCCCGCCGCCCGGATCACGACGTTGGACGCGAAATACTCGAGGACCATCCGCGGCCCCTGCGGGTGCGACGTGAGCTCCGCGAAGAGGTCGGACGGGAGCTCCGTCAGGCCGTAGAAGATCGATGTCCGGACGAGCCCCCGCAAGAACCCCGGCGGTCCGCCCCGATCCATGCGGCTGACCCTCAGGTCGAAGGTCCACTTGCCCAGCGAGGCGCCCCAGTATCCCTCCACGAGGGAATAGTACAGGAACCAGAGGATCCGCTCCGCCCAGCCGAAGTATCTCCCTTGCTGACGGTAGACCTGGTCCGCCTGCAGATACTGCAAGTCGTGATAGAGCAAGAGCACGCCGAAGAGCGCCAGGCTCACCAGATACCAGAGGCCAAGGTCCACGGCGTAGGCGCCGACCCGCCGGCCGAGGCGCGCGATCGAGAGCCGCTCGGGGACGAACGGGAGCAGCGCCTCGTGCAGCTCCTGGAGGTTCCGCCATCTCCGTGCCGGGTCGCGCTCGAGCCCGCGATGGATCACGGTCTCGAGGGCCCGGGGTAGTTCCGGCCGCAGGCCTCGGAGCGCCGGGGCGGGTTCCGAGACGATCCGCGCCAGGGCCTCCGCGGCATCGTTGGCGCGCACCGGCGGACGACCGCTCAGGAGATAGTAGATCGTCGCGGCCACCGAATAGACGTCGGTCCGCTCGTCCACCTCGTCCCGCTTGATCTGCTCCGGGGACGCGTAGAGCGGCGTCCCGATGAACGTGCCGCTCCGGGTCAGGCCGGCCTCGGATTCCAGCGACTTGGAGAGGCCGAAGTCGCCGATCTTCACGCGGCCCCCGTCGTCCAGGAAACAGTTCGCCGGCTTGACGTCGCGATGGATCAGCCCGCGCTTGTGGAATTCCCGAAGGCCCTCGATCACGTCCAGGATCTTGAGGATTGCCGCCGAGCTCCCGAGCGGGCCGTCCCGCTCCACGAGCGTCTGGAGGGTCGTCCCCGACATCAGCTCCATGACGATGTACGGACGCCCCTCGAACTCATCCACCGCGCGAACGAACACGCATCGCGGATGCGTCACCGCGCTCGCCAGCCGCCCCTCCTGCCGGAATCGATTGACCGCTTCCGAGTGGTCCGGATAGTCCCCTCCGATCAGCTTGATCGCGACTCGCTGGGATTGGGCCTCATCCTCGGCCTCGAAGACCGTCCCCATGCCGCCGGAGCCGAGCTTCCGGATCAGCCGATACCCCGCGATCCGCTCCGGGAACGATTCCGAGGCCGCGTCGACCCCCGACGGCGAACCTTCCAGGACGACCGTCTCCCCCACGAACCGGGCCGATTGCACCCGCGTGCTGTCCGGATCGGTCTCTTGCTCGGCCGATGGGCGTGCCGCCGGCGGTACGGGCGACACGGCCTGTGCGGCCCGCACCGGATCCGCGATCTCGACGGACTCGGCCGGCAGAGGGACGCCGCAATAGGCGCAAAACGAGGGCCGATCGCCCGTGTAGGCGAGAACCTTGCCGCATCTTGGGCATTCGATCTGCATCGGCGTGCGTCCCGAGAGGAATGCGTCCCGCGAGGTCCTCCGTTCTCGCATGATCCATGGTCGCGGGCTTCTGCATTACCGTCAAGCGAAGGGCGTGACATCGAACCCGAACCGTCCGCTCTCTTCTTGCATGGAAGGTCCTTGTACGGCAATTGACCTTCGATTAATGTTCTTCTTATCAGCAGCCCGATCGAAATTCGGTCGGCCATCACGTGAAGACCGTTCCCGTCCCCCGCGGATTCATCCGCCCGATTCCGGTGCAGACATGCGATCCTCGACGTCAGGAACCATGGCCCCGGTGAGGCTCTGGGCGATCTTATCGCTCCCGGTGCTTTGCTGTGCCCTGGCTCCCGCGGCGCGGGCCGGATGTTCGGCACATTACCTCAACGTGCGGATGCTGGCCACCGCCGAGACCGGCAACCTCGATCGGCTCGTCCGGGGCAGCCTGGAACTCCCTCGAGAGGCCGGGCGGGCTCCCGCAAGGCCCGCGCCCTGCTCGGGTGCGCTCTGCTCGGGAAGACCGGCCGTTCCCCCTGCCACGGCAACGCCCGTCGTGAGCTCGGTCGAATTCGAGTGGGCCCTTTGCCTTCGCCCTCCGTTCGTCGCCGATCCGGGCTCCTTCGCCCGATCAATCGAGGCCCCTCCCGGCACGCCGCTCCACCACCCTCCGACCGTCTTCCACCCACCTCGCATCCCCTGCCCTCGCCAGGCGTACTGACTGCGCACTCAGGGAATCCGACCTCCTGACGTCTCCCGGCCCCTGTCGGCCCGGCCTCGTCGATGGCGTGCGATTCCCTGATGTTCGCCCGGCGCCGCCCGCGTGACGGGCGACGCTCCCCGCGTTCGCCGTCCGGCAACTCCTCGGCGCCTCGATCCGCATGGCGACGGCCGAGAGCCCTCGGATCGTAAGGTACGACGAGGCCACCTGGATCCGGCCGCACGATCAAGGCCTATTGCTGTCACGTCGCGACCCTGGCCGGGCGGGCGATTGCTCCCGATGAAGTCGGCCGAGAATGCACCGATAGCGGCACCGGACGGGCGACGGCCTCGGGCCCGCCTCGTCGTGCGAGAGTGGAGGATCAGAAATGGATCGAAGTCTCGGGTGGATCCGCCATCGAGCCACGTTCCTCGCGGCCGCGGCCATCGTCGTGAGCCTCTACTTCATGACCCGCGAGCGGGCCCTGTCCCGGGTCGAGTCGGATCGGGTCGCGACCACCTTCCGATTCAGTCGGACGCCGCTGCCGGAGGTGCCCGACCACCCGCCCTACAAATTTGTCCGCAAGGTCCATCCGAGCGTGAAGCACATCCGGGCCTACGTCTCCACCCTCGGGGCGAGCGTCTCGATGGGCGACGTGGATGGCGACGGCTTGCAGAACGACGTCGTCTGGGCCGATCCGCGAACCGACCTGATCCAGTGCGGCCCCGTCCCCGGGACGGGCTCTCGGTTCGAGACCTTCGCCTTCGATCCCGGCCCGTCGTTTCCCGGCTGGAATCCCTCGACGATGTGCCCACAGAGTTCCCTGATCGCCGACCTGAACGAGGACGGCCTCATGGACGTGGTCGTGGTGTACTGGGGCCGGAGCCCGATCGTCTACCTGCGCAAGGCTCCCGCCGATTCCAAGACCCCGCCCGCCGCCGCCGAGTTCGAGGCACGGGAGCTGCTCGAGGGGGGGGATCGCTGGTACTCCTCGACGATCGTCGCCTCCGACCTGGACGGCGATGGGCATCTCGACCTGATCCTCGGCAACTACCTCCCCGACGGCTCGCGGATGATCGATGAGAACGCCGAGGGATCCGAGACGCTCCACGACTCCCTGGCGAGGTCCGGCAACGGCGGCGGCCTGCGGTTCTTCCGATTCGCCGGGGCGACCTCCGGCCCCCACCCGACGGTCCGGTTCGAGCTCCAGGGGGGCGTGATCGCCGACGAGCTGACCCACGGCTGGAGCTATGCCATCGGGCCGGTCGACCTCGACGGCGACCTCCTGCCGGAGCTCTACGTCGCCAACGATTTCGGCCCCGACCGACTGCTCCACAACCGTTCGACGCCCGGGCACTTCCAGCTCGTCGCGCTGAACGGCGAGCGGACGATGGGGACGCCGGCCTCGTGCGTGATCAACCACGACTCGTTCAAGGGCATGGGGACGGACATCGGCGACATCAACGGCGACGGCCTCTTCGACATCTACGTCAGCAACCTCACCTCTCCCTGGGCGCTCACCGAGAGCCACTTCCTCTGGCTGAACACCGGCCACCCGGAGCGGATGAAGGACGGGATCGCCCCGTTCCGGCAGGCCAGCGAGGAGCTCGGGCTGTCGCGGAGCGGCTGGTCCTGGGACTGCCGGCTGGTCGACCTGAACAACGACGGCGTCCTCGAGGCGCTCCAGGCGAACGGCTTCATCAAGGGCAAGACCAACAAGTGGCCCGAGCTCCAGAGCCTGGGGACCAGCAACAACCAGTTGCTCCACAACCCGAAGTTCTGGCCGAGCCTCCAGCCCGGCGACGACGTCAGCGGCAAGGACACCTTCGCCTTCTTCGTCAAGGGCCGGGACGGCCGCTATTACGACGTGGCCCCGAAGCTGACCCTGCAAGACGGCCGGTCGATGTCCGAGGCGATGGTGACGCGGGGGATCTCCGTGGCGGACGTGGACGCCGACGGACGGCTCGATTTCGCCCTCGCCAACCAGTGGCAACCCTCCTACTTCTACCACAACGAGTCCCCAGATCCGGGGACCTTCCTGGGCCTGCACCTCCTGCTCCCCCTGGAGAAGGGGACGCCGACGCTCGTGACGCCGGGGATCGGACACCCCGCCGCCGAGATCCAGGGCCGTCCGGCCATCGGCGCCATGGTGACCGTGACGCTGCCCGACGGCCGCCGTCGAATCGCCCAGGTGGACGGCGGGACGGGATACGCCGGCAAGCGTGCCCCCGACGTCCACCTGGGCCTCGGCTCGGCCGACGAGGCCGCGGTCGAGATCCGCTGGCGCGACCCCGACGGCAATCCCCGTGCGGAGAGCTTCCAACTCAAGGCGGGCTGGCACACCATCCGATTCGGCTGGCCGAAGGATGATCAGAAGAGGGAGATCTGATGGCGGATACGACCGAGACGAACACGACGCTCAGGTTCTACCCCGGAGGCAGCGCGATCCGGCGCTACTTCGCGCTCTGGTATTTCACCATCCTCCTCGTGTCCTGGAACATCCTCGGCCACAGGTTCCTGGGATTCGAACAGTCCGATCTCCAGCCGATCGTCGGCGTCTCGACGGCCATCGCCCTCCAGTTCCTGCTGGAGTGGATCGATGCCCGGGCGAAAGGGCGGAAGACCCGGTACTCGGGATCATGGGCGAATTTCATCAACTTCCTGCCGCCCGCCATCATCCCGGGCCTGGCCGTCGCCATGCTCCTCTTCCCCAACGAGCGGCTGATCCCGATCATGTTCGCCTCGGGACTCTCGATCTGTTCCAAGCTCCTCTTCCGCGCCCCGGTGGGGGACGGCAAGACCCAGCACATCTTCAACCCGTCCAACATCGGGATCGTCGCGACCTTGCTCCTGTTCCCGTCGATCGGGGTCGCCCCCCCCTACCACTTCACCGAGAACCTGACCGGGATGTGGCACTGGGCGCTGCCGGGCTTCGTGCTGGCGACGGGCCTGATCGTCCACGGGTTCTTCACCGGCCGATTGGTCCTGGTCGTCTCCTGGCTGCTCGCCTTCATCATCCAGGGACAGTTGCGGGCCTGGTACTTCGGGAGCTCCTGGATCGTCCCCCTGACCCCCATGACCAGCGCGGCGTTCATGGTCTTCACCCTCTACATGATCCCCGACCCGGCCACGACGCCGGTCCAGCCGTGGCGACAGGCCTTCTTCGGCCTCGCCATCGCGGCGGTCTACGGCACGCTCCTGGTCAATCACGTGGTCTACGGGCTGTTCATTGCCCTGGCGATCGTCTGTGGCCTCCGGGGCGCGGGCCTCTATGCCTGGGCCGCCTGGGAGTCGATTCGTCGCGATCAGAAAGAGACCGCCGTGCTGCCGCCCGAGATGGCCGGCGTGGCGAAAGGGATATCAACGGGCTGACGCTCTCCTGCGATGTCCGATGTCCGAGTGAACCTCTCCACCCCATCCGAAACGCGAAGGTCAACCGAAGATGCGCACCACGATCAGGAGCGCGATGGTCCACGCGACCAGGCAGTTCGCCAGCCGTTACGTCTGGACCCATCCCAACATCGCCCAGACGTTTCGATGCCGGCCGACGTATCACGCCTCGTTCAAGAGGGCCTGGCTGTCCCTGATGTGGGGCGGCGAGGCCCAGAGGCGGCGACTGCGAGAGGCCGTCGCCGTGGCGATCTCCTCCGCGAACCGATGCTTCTACTGAACGTCGGAGCATCTGCTCTTCCTGCAGGCTGCAGGATCCGACTTCGGGAGTGCCCACGACCTGGTTGATGCGATCTCGGAGGCTATCCGGGCCCCGCACGACGAACGCGTAGACGGAGAGATCCACCTCTTCAGGCCCCAGCCGACGACGAATCCCGGCCTCCTTGGCCGGCCTCCGGTCCTGCATCCGGAGCGGATCGCGGTGCGCGTCGAGCGTGCCGGCTGCTCGGGCCGCGACGGATTGCTGGTCGCGCTCGCGGCCCACGCGACCATCGCCTCGCCGCTGGATCAGCTCGACGTCGACTGGATCGCCTCCGCGGCGGCCCGGATCGGGGACGGGGACCTGCTGCGAGAGACGGCCGGGGTGGTGTTCACGTTCAACACCGTCAACCGCATCGCCGATGCGCGTCGTGTGCAGCTCGAATATCGCTTCCTCCGCGAGCTGAAGCCGATCAAGGGGTGGCTCGAGCGTCGGCTCGCCTCGCTGACCAGCCTCGCCTACGACCTGTCCTACCAGCATCAGCCCCGGCGCTCCTCCGCGGAGATGCTGGACCGGCTGGGCGGGCTCTTCGGCCGGCTGGGCGCACCGGTCATGCCGGACCTCTTCCCCTGGTTGAGCGGATCCCCGGCCGTCCTCGAGGGGATCCTCGAGATGATCGAGGTCAACTTCACGAGCGCGGGGGTCCGCCTCGACCTCCTCAAGGAAGCCCTGGGCATCGCCGTCGGGAGCCGCGGGATGGCCGGATCGGGCCTGCGGACGATGGTCGATCAATGGCTGTCGCGGGCCTCCCTGCCCGACTCGACCACGCTCGGCACGCTGGCTTCCCTCCCCGGCCCTCCCTCGGGCACCGACCTCGTGACCGCCTGCCGCCGCTATGCCTGGCGCGTCGCCAACGCGGCCTACACCATCACGGATGAGCAGATCCACCACCTGTCCGCCCTCGGCCTCTCCGACGCCGAACTCTTCGACCTCACGCTCGCCACCTCCGTCTTCACCGCCCTCGCCATCGTCGAACCGATCGGCGCCGCCGTCGCGACCATCCCGAGCACCGCGGCCTAGCGCGGATCATGAATGGGCCGCAGGCCATCAATGCAGGCTCATCCGGCGGAAGCGAAAGCTGGCTTCAGGACGAGGCCAAATCCGGCTCTCCCCCTTACCAAGGGGGAGTTGGAGGGGGTGAACGGTCCGAGCCATGGCGATCGAATTCCCCCCCCTGAATCCCCCCTTGGTGAGCTCTGCGTTACCCACAAGTCAGTGAAAGCCGACCGAGGCCGAGCGAGGTCGCACGTCGGGCATGGGCGAGCCGTTCCGGTCCCCTCCCCCCTGTGTGGGGGAGGGTTAGGGAGAGGGGGCTACCACACCGGCCAACCGGCCCGGCGTCGATGCCGAGCGGCCTCCATCGAAGCGGCCCGTCTTTCATCCTCGGCCTGCCCGTTCCCCCTCTCCCTGACCCTCCCCCACCAGGGGGGAGGGGATCGGAATGGACCGCCTCACTTATCAAAAACGGGCCATTGCTCTATATCTCAGTGCCCTAGAGAATATCGAGACTCCTTCAGTCTTCCGATCGAAGGAATGGATGACCGATGCCACGATCGGCGCGAGCCTCGGCCGGGGGAGATGGCGACCACGTGATCCACCGCGGCGATGCGCGCTCCGAGGTCTTCCACAAGCCGGCGGACTACCTGGCGTTCCTGACGATCGCGGCCGCGGCCGTGATCCGCCTGCCGATGAGGGTGCTGGCGTATGGCCTGCTGCCGAATCACGTCCATCTGGTCCTCTGGCCGTGCGAGGACGGGGACCTCAGCCGCTTGATGCACGGGCTGATGACCTCGCACGTCCGGCGCCACCTGCGCCACGATCACCGCAGCGGCCACGTCTGGCAGGGGCGGTTTGAAGCCTTCCCCATCCAGGAGGACGAGCATCTGCTCCGCGTGATCCGCCACGTCGGTCGAGGGCAACGCCCTGCGGGCCAACCTCGTCGACCGGGCCGAGGCCTGGCCCTGGTCGGTCGAGCCTCCGCCCCCTCGCCGATGGCCCGCCCCTGGAGCCCGGCCCGGTCCCCAGGCGTGCCGGCTGGCTCGAATTCGTCAACACGCCGATGACCGGTGCCGAGCTCGCCACGATCCGCCTCTCCCTCAAGCGCGACCGCCCCTACGGCGCCGACGCCTGGACCCGCGACACCGCCCGGCTCCTCGGCCTCGAATACAGCCTCCGCGATCGCGGCAGGCCCCGGAAGACGGCCGAAGGCGGAGAGGACGGAGGAGGTGCAATGACCCAACCTTCATAGGTTGCGGCAAAATACTGGAATGTCCCATTATCGTCCAATGGAATGTCCCATTATCGTCCAAAAATACTGAAATGTCCCATTATCGCCCCCCCCCCATTATCTTCCTCCTGGAATGTCCCATTATCGGCCTCTTTATCGGCCCACCATCGAGTCGGTGGCCTCCACGGTTGACCGACTCCGTCTGGCCTCGATGAAGACCTGAGTTAGCCCTGCCTGATCAGCCGATGGCCTTTCAGTGCGAAACCCTTCTCTTCTAGCCGTCGCGTCCACCCGTCCCGCGTTCCGATCGAGTTGGTCTCTTCCAGCAGCCCATGTCTCTCCTCCTGCTGGGTCAGCCGCTCGAACTTCGCGTGGAGAGGATGTTCCGCGTGCAGGAAGGCCTCCTTGCGGTGGAGCACGGGCGGGTTGCCGCCCCGGCCGAATGCCTGAGACTCCAACTGCCGGGTACGCATGCAGAGCTTCACCGAGCGGACCAGCGCGGGATGCGGGTCCGTGTCGAAATCGGGGTAGGACAGGTAGGAGATTCTCCCCGAGAAGCGGTGGAGCTTGATGATGTTGGCGTCCTCGATCTCCCCGAGATAGGCGCGGGCGCACCCCTCGTAAACCCGGAGGATCGGTTCCAAGTAATTGAGCGCGCTGCGGTGTACGTAGAGCGAGTCGGGCAGCAGCTTCCCGATCGCTGACCGCTTGCAGGCAGCGTCCACGAGTTCGGCGTTCCCCGCCCCGAAGAGCAGCTCATCCGCCTGTTCGCAGGCCCGCGAATAGCCGCCGAAAAACGCCTTGATGTCGCGCTGGAGCGAGCGGGGCAGCAGGATGAGGGGCGGCCGCTTGCGGAATCGTGCCAAGGCCAGGTAGACCAGCATATCCTCAGCCCGGCGCTTGGCGATCTGCTCCCAGGCGCTATCGCCGGTGATCCGCTTGACTACGGCGAATGCCCTCTTGAGCGACCCGAATCGGTCGATGATCGCCGGGGCTTCAGTGAACTCGTCGGCCTCAGGCAGGCGGCCGAAGGTGGCCACCACCCCCATCAGCGCGTCGAGCAGCTCTCTGTTCTCCTGCGATTGATCCTCGGCGGGCCGTCTCCTCGGCACTATCTCCCGGCGCCGAAAGCGGTTAGCGAGGAATTGCTGACGGCGAGCTTCGTCCTTAAAGAGGTAAAAGACGCCGACTGCGGCCGGGATCGCCTCGGCCTCCAGCTTATCCTCTAGGTAGGCCTTCAGATCCCCTTGCTCATAGAATTTCTGGAAAGTCCCGCGGCCCGTGAGGACGCCGTCCCCGAACTCGACCGGGTTCTTACCCCGTCCATTCACAAGGACTTGCGCCGAGACTACGAGAGCCTGACGGCATAACTCCCAAGCTTGGAGGAGCGTGGCGTTGCGTTCCTCCGGATCCTCGACGACGTTGATCACGTAGCCGAGGTTGACGATGTCCGCCGCATTCCTCTCGCCGTCGGGCTTGTAGACCGGGTCCCATCCTGAAGCCGTAAAGCCATCGACGGCAAGAAGTTCGAGGTCTTCGCCGCGGCCGCAGCCGTAATCGAAGAAGGTGATGGACTGGTCGAGCAGCCCGTCGCGCAGGGCACATTTGACCGGGCGGGAAAAGTCGCCCCGTATTATCGCGGTCTTGTGCCTGGGAATGGCCGACCCGTCCATCGGACCTCCGTCGGGGTTTCAACACGAAAAATCGGCACAAAGGTCACTGCCAAGTTGAAGATACGGCAAAATCGTTCCAGCTGCAAAACCTCGGTGGCCGACCTAAGGGTGAATCAGCCGGTATGCCTTTCAACTCAACCGGTTATGGTGTACAATTGTCGCAAGTTCCGAAGAGCACTTAGGAGCGCCGTCATTCCATGAGCGAGCTGACCGCCTACACCTTCTCCGGGCATGAGACGTTCCCCTTCCGCTATCCGTGGCTGAAGAAGGGGTACGACGCGGTCCGGGAGAACGACGCGGTCTTCGGTCGCGACGATGCGATCGCCACGTTGGGCGTGGGCAAGAACATGGTGCGGTCGATCCGGCACTGGTGTCTTGCGTCCGGGCTGCTGGAAGAAGATCGGGCGACCGGCGAGGGTCGAGGCATCGCACTTAGGCCATCTAAGCTGGGCGATTGGCTGCTTAGCGACGAGACCGGACGAGACCCCTACCAGGAAGACCCCGCGACCCTCTGGCTTCTCC
This sequence comes from Aquisphaera insulae, assembly GCF_011064615.1. GTDB lineage: Bacteria > Planctomycetota > Planctomycetia > Isosphaerales > Isosphaeraceae > Aquisphaera > Aquisphaera insulae. Next base: position 38,308 of record NZ_JAALJH010000019.1, read on the forward strand.
ATTGGCAGATTGCTTCAAACCGGCGCAGGGCCACGACCTGGTATTGGACGTTCAGCTACTTCAACTCCCCCGAGTTCACAATTGACCATTTGGCGGGGGCGGTTCACAAATGGACACAGACCCTGCCCGGCAAAGAGGTGGCGTTCAGCTCGGTCAGGCGAGACGTCGAGGTGTTTGTGCACACCTATGTCCCCACGCGCGCTGCCCGCGGGGTCATGGTCGAGGATTCGATCGGCTGCCCGCTCGTGGAACTCGGCCTGCTTGAGGCAAGCTCCGACGCTAAGACCTTCGGCTTCCGGCGGGGCTCGCAAGACGACCTTCCCGATGGAATTCTCATCTATGCAACTCTTCTTTATTGGAACAGCCTCGAAGGCGCGCCTGCCTCGCTTTCCGTTTCGGACCTCGCCCGCCGGCCCGGATCACCTGGGCGGCTCTTCAAGATCGACGAGTCGTCGCTGATCAGCAGGTACGAACAAGCAGAATCGCTCACCAATGGATATCTGACGTACAACGAAACCGCGGGCTTGAAGCAACTTTTCCGCGATACCAAGCGTTTGAAGCTAAGCCCGTTGGACTTCCTCGAACAGGCCTATCCGGCGCAGGCTTCGGTGGGAAGGACCGCCAAATGAAGGACGGCACCCCACTGCATCAACTCGTGACGGTCAGCGCCCGTTTCTCGCGCTCGATCTCCCTCGTCCGGGACTTCGAAGGCCCTGACGCGCTGGACGGGTACATTCTCACCCCGATTGGCCGCGACGTCCTCGGAAGGCTTCAATCGGCCCTGAGCGGCGAATCGGCGTCTCGAGCGTGGTCTCTCACCGGCTCCTATGGCTCCGGGAAGTCAGCATTCGCCCTCTTGGCGGCCCAGCTACTTGCCGGAGAGTCGAGGACCCTTGAGCGGGCTAGGGCCTACCTCAAGAGACACGACGAGAAACTCTGGGCAGGGCTCTTCGATCGCGGGGCGCCGCTTGGAGGGGGGACCAGGCGCCTATTCCCGATCCTCGCGACCGGAAGTCGGCAGCCGCTCGATAAGGCTATCGCCAGCGCCTTGGTCCGGGTCTTGCGCTCCATCGCCGCCAATAAGGGCGGTAAGAAGCCACACCTGATCGGAAAGCTAGAGCATATTGCAAACTCGAGCGAGCCGACCGGAGAGTCGATCGCAACCCTGTTCGATGAAGCGAACGAGTATGTAGGACGGTCCGACGAGAACGTATCCGGCGTTCTCCTGATCATCGACGAGCTCGGCAAATTTCTCGAATACGGCTCCAGCCACCCCGACCGAGGGGATGTCTTCGCGCTTCAAGAGATCGCGGAAGCGGCTTCACGGTCGAAGCGGCCCTTCCTGATGCTGACCATCCTGCACCAAGCCCTCGATCGTTATGCCGATCACATGTCCCCGAGCCGGCGATCCGAGTGGGCGAAGGTCCAAGGCCGGTTCGAAGATGTCCCGTTTGAAGAGCGGACTGAGCAGCTTGTTCGGCTCATCTCCCACGCCATCCGCATCGACGGGCCCGACGCCGAAACTAAACCTTTGAAGCGGGAAGCCAAGAGCCTCGCGTCCCAGGTCGCGGCTATGGACGTACGCCTCGGGCCGCTCGGCAAGAAAGAGCTGGTGGCCTGCCTCGCCGATTGTTTCCCGCTCCACCCGTTGACCGCTCTCACAGTCGGCCCGTTATTCCGCCAACTCGCCCAGAACGAGCGATCGCTCTTTGCCTTCCTCGTTTCCTCCGACCCGCATGGCTTCAGAGATTTCCTGCGACTGAGCTTCGGCGACTCGAAGCGGCCGCCGACGTACCGACTTGATTCGCTCTACGACTACGTCATCTCCACGCTCGGCCCGACGCTCTACGTCCATCATCGCGGAAAGGCATGGGCGGAGGTATATTCGGCACTCGACCGACTCAAGGATGCCTCGGAGCTGGAGATAAAAGTCGCCAAGGTCATCGGGTTGCTGCAGGCCATCGGCCCGATGAGCCCGGTCCCCGTCACGCGTGACATCCTCCAACTGGCGTTGCACGGCGCCGGAACGGAGAAAGAGATCGATTCGGCGTTGGAGAGCTTGCAAGGCAAGTCTATCGCCATCTTTCGAAGGCACCTCGGCGGCTATTCCCTGTGGGAAGGCTCCGACATCGACATCGACGACCGGTTGAGCGAAGCGCGGCGTAGAGTCGAGCGCGACCGTCCCATGGCCGCATTCCTTATGCAGACCGTTCCGCCGCAGCCGATGATCGCTCGGCGCCATTATTTCCAGAAGGGCACCCTCAGGTACTTCGAGGTCATCTACGCCGACAACGGGACCCTGCGTGATGAATTGACCCGGGATCTCGGCCAGGCGGATGGGCGGATCGTTTTCTGCCTGCCGCTCAATGCCGAGGAGCGGAAGGCGATGCGATCGCTTCTGAAGTCGTCCCCGAACTTCGCCCCGCCATCCGTCATCGCGGCGTTGCCCGGCGATATGCTCGACCTGAGCGAATTCTGCTATGACCTGGTCTGCCACCGGTGGGTGCTCGAGTACACCCCCGAGTTGGAGACCGACCGTACGGCGAGCAAGGAGCTGCACAGCCGGCTTACCCACGTCGAACAGCGGCTACGCAAGCATATGGAGTGGGTCTTCACGCCCCTGGCCAGCAGGGAAGAGTCCTGCGAGTGGTTCGTAAAGGGCAAGGCAGAGGCGGTTTCGACCCTCCGGGACGTCAACAACCTGCTTTCCCGCGTTTGCGACGACGTCTACCCTCGCACACCGACCTGGCGAAACGAGCTGATCAATCGTCGGCTTCTTTCTTCTGCTGCGGCCGCCGCCCGTCGGGCCCTCATCGAAGCGATGATCCTAAACCCCACGGTCGAGGGCTTGGGGTTCAGTGGGGTGCCGCCCGAGCGGTGCATGTACGAAACCCTGCTCCACCAGAGCCACATCCATCGCAAACACGGCGATGCGTGGGGTTTCTACCCTCCGGATAAGTCTTCCGATCCAGCCGTCAGGGACTTGTGGGCCGCCATCGAGGTTTTCCTCACGGAGACCGAGTCGACGATGCTCCCGATCGGGCAGCTGTTCGATATCATGCGGCAGCCGCCCTTCGGCCTGAAGGACGGGGTGCTTCCCGTCATCCTCGCCGCCGTCCTGCTCCACTACGATACCGAGGTTGCCCTCTACGAGAGCGGCAGCTTAGTTCCTCGCCTCGATTCCACGATTTTCGAGAGGATGTTCCGCTCGCCGGAACCCTTCGCGGTCCAGCGATTCAAGATCGTCGGGCCTCGCTTTGACGTCTTCCTGAAATACGCGGACCTTCTGAGCCGGACTTCCGCGCTCTCGGAAGCTAAGGCCCCGAATCTCCTCTCGCTGGTCAAGCCGTTGACGCGCCTCGTCAGGGATTTGCCCGACTATGTGCGCAGGACGAAGCAGCTTTCCGGTGTCGCCCAGGAAGTGCTCAGGGTGATCCGCGAGGCACGCCAGCCGGACCAACTCCTCTTCATCGATATCCCGACTGCCTGCGGCTTCCAGCCGTTCGGGGTGGATGCGAAGCCTTCGAACGAGCAGATCGCCAAGTTCTTCGAGGTCCTGCGCGCGGCGCTGGCTGAATTGCAGCGTGCCTACCCCGTGTTGCTAAACGAGATCCAGCGCCTGATCATGGAGGCGTTCCAGAAGCGGGGGACCATCGGCGAGGCACGGCAGGAGCTGGAGCATGACGCGAAGCTGATCACGCACCTCGCCGTGGACGCCAAGCTGAAGTCGTTCCTGTTCCAGACCTATGATCTCGATTCGGACGACAAGACCTGGCTGGAATCCGTAGCCACTCTCCTCGCGGGACGACCGCCGACCGCATGGGACGACCAAGACCGGACGCGATTCGAGGTCCAGTTAACCGCCACAACTCGCGCGTTTAGCAACTTCCGCGTCCTCGGGTTCGAGATGAAGAGCAATGGCGTCTCACTGCTCAACGGCGACCCCGAGATGCTCCGCGTGTGCGTGACGCTCCCGAAAGAGGGCGAATTCCAGAGAGTGGTCCACGTTCCCGACGAGCTCCGGTCCAAGGCCAAGCACGTCCACGCAGAGTTCCGTCGGGTGCTGGAATCCGAGCACCTGCTCGACAACCGCGAAGCCAGCGTGGCGATGCTGGCCCAGCTCATCCAGCAACTCTTGTCAGAGGAGAAGAAGCCGAACGGGAAGAACCGGTAAGCAAGTCCTAAGCAATTGCTGGGCTAGCGCGATCCTATCGTAGGAACACACGTCGATGAAAGTGGAGAACGGGATCTGGACCGTGCAGGACTTCCTTGACCGCAAGGGCGAGATCAATCCGAAACCGCAGTACCAGCGTGGGGAGGTTTGGAAGCTGCCTGAAAAGCAGCTGCTAATCGACTCGATCTTGAACGGCTTTGACATCCCCAAAATCTACCTGAACAAGATCTCTTCGAGTCTTCAGTATGAGTACGATGTTGCGGATGGGCAGCAACGGCTGATCGCAATCTGGAATTTCTGCGAGAACGAATACCAATTAGGCGTCAATTCGCGCCTTGGCCCTAGCAGATCTGGCCATGCCTTCAAAGATCTCAAGAAAGCTGATCGAGACAAAATTCTCGCGTTCAAACTCGTGACTGCCGTGGTGACGGGTGCGACGAGCGATGAAATCCGAGAACTATTCTCTAGGCTTCAGAAGGGACAGCGGCTTACTCCGGCTGAATTCCGCAACAGCATGCCTAGCGTTCTAGGCGATATAATTCGCGCAATGGCGGCAACGCAACCATTCTTCCAGAGGGGGGACTTCGATCCCTCCCGTTATAAAACGGACGACCTCATTGCGCACCTATTCGCACTCGAGCTATACGACGCGAAGCGGGACTTGAAGGCCCCTACGCTCGAGCTGATGTATCGCGAGCACGCCGCAGGCGCTCCACAGGAGGTCCTGCAAAAGGTCAACCAGATCCTGGCTTTCATGGACCAAATGCAAGACGCCAGGCCAGGATGCATCAACACAAAATGGGGGCTAGTAGACCTCTACTGGCTCATGTCAAAGCATCTAGAACACCTCCCGCAGCCGGTCGATCTCGCCGACCGTTATCTGGCTTTTGAACAGCTTCGGAAGCGATATAACGCAGATCCATCCCCCCTCATCGAAGGGGAAAGCGACAAAGAACGCAGATCTATCTATGACTACATTATTGCATTCAAGACTTCCGGAGGTATTCCCAGCAACATTACCACACGACATCGCGTTTTCAGCGATCGCTTTGTGACAAAGACCAAACGGAAGTAGGATGAACTCGAGGACCCGATTCGAGAGGCGGAGACGTCCTGATGCCCTTACTCGACGCCATTCCAGAAGAGCTGATCGCCGCCTTCAACGATGGCAGGGGAGCGCTTTTCGCTGGGGCAGGCCTTTCCATCGCCTCGGGCTTCCCGAACTGGCCTGGTCTACTCCTCCACCTCATCGAAAGAGGGACGAAAAACAACTATTTCCCGAAGAAAAAGGCTACCGAGCTCAAGAAACTCGTCAACAAAGACAAGCGCCTCTTGATGGTAGCCCAAGAGATTTCAGACCTATACGGCGACGCCGCATTCAGGGATGAGATTGCCAAACTATTCGAAGACGACACAAAGTCGCCCAACAGCATCCACCTCGAGTTGCCGCTACTGCCACTCTGTCTCATTGTCACTACAAATTATGACAACTTGCTCGAACGAGCATACGCGACGGTCCATCCTGGGAAAATTCCCTCTTCGTACACGCACGAAGATGCTCCCGACTTTGCAGATGCGCTATGGAGGGGGAAGTTCTTCATCCTGAAAGCTCATGGAGACTCGAAGCGCAAGAGCCGAATGATCATCACGGAACGCGATTACCGAAACATCATCCACTCTTCGAGGGGCTATCGCTCAGTGCTGTCTGCAATTTTCACAACAAAAACCGTCCTATTCCTCGGTGTCTCGCTCTCCGACCCCGAGATCCAACTGCTGCTTGGCTACCTTCATGATGCGTTCCACGGCAGCGGCCAATATCACTATGCGTTGGTGTCTAAGGAGGAGTTTTCGGATACGGATGCAAACCGATGGCGGAATGATTTCAAGGTACGCTGTATCAGGTACTCGCCAACAGCGGGCCACCCCGAAGTGCTGGAGTTCGTGAAGCAGCTCCCACATCCGAAACCATGACCGCCGTCGCGGCCTACACCGGGAACGCCCCAGGAGCTCCGCCACATGTCAAAAGTTCGCCACATCCTGTCTCTCTCCGGCGGTAAGGACAGCACCGCCCTAGCCATCTACATGCGCGATAAGGTCCCGGACATGGAGTACGTCTTCTGTGACACGGACAAGGAGCTGCCCGAGACGTATGAATATCTGACGAAGTTGGAATACTTCCTGGGCAAGAGGATCACCCGGCTCACCGACGGCGGCGGCTTCGATCACTGGCTGAAGGTCTACGGGGGATACCTCCCGTCTTCGCGTATGCGGTGGTGCACCCGCATGCTGAAGATCAAGCCTTTCGAAAAGTATGTCGGTGACGACAACGTGATGATGTATGTTGGCATTCGCGCAGACGAGGACCGAAGTGCCTACGTCTCCTCCAAGCCCAACATCACGCCGGTCCTGCCCTTCAAGGACGACGGGATCGACATGGAAGGCGTGCGCCGGATCCTCGACGAGAGCGGCGTAGGCCTGCCCTCCTACTACGAGTGGCGGACCAGGTCCGGGTGTTACTTCTGCTTCTTTCAGCGGAAGGCCGAGTGGGTCGGGCTGCTCGAAAAACACCCGGACCTCTACGAGGCGGCCAAGGAATACGAGAAGTTCGATTCTGTGACCGGGGACCGCTACACCTGGACACAGAAGGAATCCCTTGAGGAACTTGCCAGCCCCGAGCGCGTCGCCGAAATTAAGGAGAAGCACAAGAAGGCGTTAGAGACGAAGCAGCAGCGGCGGGCAAACCTCCCACTCCTTGAGGTGCTGAACGAGGTTCTCGAAGACGAGAACGACGACGAGCCCTGCCACTTCTGCCACGTTTGAGCGAGTAGCAGCCGTCCCCGGCGAGTACCAGGCCCGACACCTGTCGCGTATCCTGGAACTCGGCATTTTTAAATGCGAAGGACTCACGCCCACGGTCGTACGGGAGTCGGGCGCATTCAGGCTTCTAACCTTCTCAGCGAGACGCAACATGGCCAGCCTCCTCGAGATTTCCAAGTCCTTCGAAACGCGAAGCGAGACGATCTCGGATTTCTTCGAGCAGGCGGGCCTAGCCTACTACATCCCGCTTTATCAGCGCGAATACAGCTGGGATGCCGTGAACGTCAATCAGCTCATGGAGGACATCTGCCGGGGCGTCACTAACCTCATCGACGACCCTGGGACGATCCACTTCATGGGGGCCGTGATCCTCCTGCGGGAGAACGACGTCGCGAGGAACATCCAGCCTCAGGACCACAGGGCACTTCCCGTCGCCATCGACAACGTCATCGACGGCCAGCAACGGATAACGACCTTGGCGCTACTCGCCTGCGTCCTGTATCAGAGGATTTACGAGCTCGTCCGCAAGCTGCCCAAGGACGAGGTCTACGACGGCCTCCGCGAAGAGGCCAAGATAAGGACCTCGCTCCTTCTGAACATGTTCTCCGAGGACCTGAAGCGGGGATATCCGTCGCGGAAGCCCATCGTCATCCGGGGGTCCGTAGACGGATGGGCGCTCAGCGATCCGACCGACGCGAGCTACAAGTCGGACTTCTCCAAGTACATTGCGAAGGTGATTCGCGCAATTTCGGAAGCCGAGAAATCCGGGGGGGTAGCCTCCTTCCCGGCCCGGCCCAAGAGCAGCCTGGTCGGCAGCAATCTCAGGCTCATGTTGCAATGGCTGAAGCGGGTGGAGGACTCACACGAGGAGGACGGGAATGAAGACGACGAAGAGTTCTTCCCGACCGCCTGGTCTATCCTCGAAAAGATCGAGCAGCGGCACGTGTGGAGCTACGATCGCCCGGAGCTGAAGTCGATCGTCACCAATCGAAGCGACCCCTTGACCAAGCACGAGAAAATCGTTTGCTCGCTCGTTCAATTGTTCTCCTTCTGCCATTTCCTTTTCCGTTGCTGCTGCCTGACGCTCATCAAGCCCGTGAGGGAGACCTGGGCATTCGACATGTTCCAGTCCCTCAACGCGACCGGGACGCCACTCACGGCCGTCGAGACCTTCAAGCCCCTCGTCGTCAACAAGTTCGGCGGAACCTTCAAGGGCTCCGCGGCGGAGGGCAACCTGCAGCGCGTCGACAAACTCCTCGACGCATTCAAGTCGGCTGTGCAAAAGGGGAAGCTGACGAACGAGGTGCTCACGACCTTCGCGCTCGCCTACGACGGGTCTAAGCTGGGGAAGCAGTTCAGCGTCCAGCGAGCCAAACTCATCCAGTGGTTCAACGCCTGCGAGACCCAGGAAGCGAGAGACGAGTTCCTGCGGATCTTCGGCGACCTGGCCGACTACTGGCTGCGGATCGTCCAGTTCGACCGCAGCAAGCCCCAGCCGCTCAACGAGCTGACCGACAGCACCGAGGCGCCCCTTGCCACGCTCTGCTGCCTCTACCTTCAGGACGCCGGCCACCGGATGGCGAACACCATCTTGAGCCGGTTCTATTCGCCCGTCTTGCGCGAGGAAGAGGGGGCGGTGGACGACTTCGTCGCCGCCTCCGAGGCGGTCGCGGCCTTCTTCACGCTCTGGCGATCGTCCCACTCCAACCGAGGCCTGGATGACGTCTATCGCGTGCTCATGAGGGGAGCAGCGACCGAGCCGGCCTTCAGCTGGAAGTCGGACGTGAGACCGACCGTCGGCTCACTCAAGTCCTTCTTTCGCGCGAAGCTTGCGGAGAAGGGCATCGCCGCGAAGGCCGACTGGATGCCTCGCGCCCAGGAGTATTGCAGCTACGACCACGCGACCTCTGTCTGCAAGTTCATGCTGCTGATATGCGCCCACGACACGATGGCCGATCCCGCCGAACCGGGCCTGATGAAGGCCGCGAAGGCGGGCACTTCGCCGAACTACCTGAGGCCGGAGAGCTGGGTGTCGCTCGACTTCAACAGCATCGAGCATGTCGCCCCTCGGAGCCAATCCGGAACGGCCTGGGACGCGGCGTTCTACGAGCTCGACCGGGTCCATCGCATCGGCAACCTCAGCCTCCTGCCGACCGAGATCAACTGCTCGGCGAGCAACCGCGGCTGGGCCGAGAAGCTGATCTACTATAAGCACCTCGCGGAACCCGACCTGGACGCCACGAAAGAACTATCCCAGGAGGCGGAGTCCCTTGGGATCGCCCTCTCCGACAGCACTATCACCATGCTCAGGGAAGCCACTCACAAGCACCACATCGTCCCCCTGGTCAACATTCCGACCACCGGGGTCTGGGATTGGGCCTTCGTCGAGCGGCGCACCGAACGGATCTGCAGCCTCACCTGGGACCGATTGTGGCCGTGGCTGGCTTGACGCTGAGGGACTTGGCGGACATCGGGGACAGACTTGCGCGTTGGCAAAGTCTTGCCTATCATTCCGATGGGAGAACGTCGCAAACCATCTCTTGTCGTCTATGTACGTCGCGGCGATCAATCGGAACTGAAACGATGGGTCCAGATACCACCCGGCGCTATTACGAAGGCTCGTCAGACGCCTACTTCTTGCAGACTTGCGAGCGGGATTTATCGTCCTATTGGGCGATGTTCGAGGCCCATCTCAAGCCGGGATCAGCCATCATCGACCTAGGTTGTGGTTCCGGCCGCGATCTGAAACGCTTCGCCAAGGGCGGACACCGGCCGGTCGGGATTGACTATTCGTTGCCCCTCCTCGGATTGGCGGCTCGATTCTCCGGACAGGCGACCGTGCTAGGGAACATTCGGCTCGTCCCGTTCAGGGCGGAAGCTTTCGACGCTGCCTGGGCGATGGCGTCTCTCTTGCACCTTCCGCGTAGTGCCATCGGCCGAGCACTTCGGCAAATCGCGGCCTGCCTGAAACCTGGGGCTCCACTGTTCGCGGGGCTCAAACTAGGTATTGGGGAGGAAACGGATTCGCTCGGAAGGTTCACCACGTTCTATGCGGCCGATGAATGGAGCGACATCCTGGCTGAATCCAATTTCTCCGTTTATGATCTACAAATAGATATAGAGCGGCGCCGTCTGGCTGACGGCGGCTTTCAGGAAATCCCATGGATCGCTAGCCTGGCGATCGTCAGGTCGGGGTCGATGAGGCGTTCGCATCTACCCGCGTGAGGGAAGCAATCTCGCACTGAATCTGCCCTACTTTCGCTGTGATCTTCGGGTCGAGTTCGCGCGGGTAGACGTGTTCTTGGTACTTCTCGGGTTCCCCCTTAAGCAGGCCTTTGTGTGCAAGCCTGAGAATCCTATAGTGCGTTGTCGCCTTGCCGAGTAGCGGTTGGATGTCCTCATCGACGAGGCCCGAGGATTTGAGAATTAAGTTCTCTGTCTCCTCGCCAATCTTGATGATTTCGTCGAGCAGGACCTTGTCGTTGCCTTCGAACTGAACCCCCGACAGCAACGCCGTAAGTGTGCGGAAACTCGCAGGATCCCGCTGGCGAGAACGGAACACATTGTACAACAGATTGCTAGTGTTCCGGAGCTGAACGAGCGGGCCGTAGAATGTGTCTAGCTTCGTCTGCAGCGCCTTCGCCCTTTCGTTTCTCACGTTCTGGCGAAGCTGAGTGAGCGTCATCGATCGACTGATGCTTACGGCACGGTTGGACATGAAGAGAGCCGCCAACGCCGCGAGAGCGCTCAAGAGGCTCGCAACATCCTTGGTTGTCCACGCGGATGAGTCGTCGGTCTTCTTCGCCAGTCTGTCGATCGTCTCCTGGAGCCGGTCGAGCCTGGTCTGCATTGCCTGAGTCGGATCTGCCCCCGGGGCGGCAGGCGAGCCTGTCGGTTGAGGAGTGACGGCTTGTGGTTTCGCGTCTCCATCCTTCGACGTCGGTCGCACAACCGGCTCGGAGGGAGCGACCACGGCGGGCTTGACGGGGGCGGCAGCATCCTGAGCCCAAATTCGCGAACCCCCGAAAAACGCCAGGAACCAGATGGCGCAAACCAATGAGCAACAAGGCCCTACGTTAGAGTTCCGCATAGTTGGCAGTCCAAAGAGAAGTACGCAGGCGGAACCAGACCCCGAAAGCCGGCCCATGGAGTGACGAATCTAACCGCCCCTATCGAGGTAATCAATCCGCGGAATTTCTAGCTAGGAAGTCGCTTGCGCTTCGAGACCTCGACTCCTTTGCTGCTCGAATACCCGCAATCAGCAATCAGCAGCAATCAGTGGCCAGCAATCAGTGGCCACGCACCCAAGATATGGAGCAATCAGTGGCCACGCAATCAGTGGCCACGCACCCAAGATAGGAAAGCTGGAGAGGTGGGAGGAAATGCCGGCCTTGAAGAGTGCGGGCCTCGCGGTCTGAACGCGGCTCGATCCCGCCCGAGACCACCGGGGGCCCGACGGCTCGGCGGTGTTCGTCTGCTCGGACACGTCGGACGGTCGCGTTGAGCGTCTCCATCTCGACCGGAGCGGCATCCGCGTCCCCCAGTCCTTGACCGAGCTGCCGCCGCGCGAGCTGCTCGAGAAGACCCTCCACGAGTCCGTCCGCCGGGCTCGCGAACGGCTGTCGATCGAAGGCCGGCAGACTCCGGCCGATGATCCGCGGGACCGCCCCACGCCGGCGCGGTCGACGAGGAAGCCGCCGAAGAGGCGGCGGCCATGACCCCCGGCGCCTTCCACCTCGGGATCGTCGACGCTCCGATCTTAAGACGGAGCCGAGGGCACCGCCCGACTTGCCGCCCTCGAACTCGATTTTCCGGATTCGTGAAACTGGCCGGCGTCTTTTCGGGATTGTATTGAGTAGACGTTGCGCGGCGCCGCGAGCGACTGCGCGCGCGCTCCGTGTTTCGATCGATCGACCCCAGGGCATGACATCCCGACGCGGAGGCTTCCGACGATGACGACTGAAGCCCAGATTGAGGGGAACGGGCGAGACGGACGACCGGGGACCCAACCACCGACGAGGTGGGGACGCACCGGGGACGTCCTCGACGCCGAGGCCGCGCACGCGGAACGGCGTCGGGAGATCGCGGCGATGAAGCGGGAGCTGAGGGCGATCCTCGAGGAGCTCTGCCGGCTTCGGGCCGAGGCCGAGGACGGGCGAGGCCGGGACGCGACCCGGGACGGACGCGGAGAGACGATTGCGACGACTCTGGAAACGCCAGAAATGCGCCATCAAAGCCAATCAAAAAAACGCATCGAAGTCCATGATCATTCAGGACTTACGGTCGACGTGCCGGGGACCACAACGCGACGAACAAAGCCAATTCGCCTCGGGTGGCTGGGCGGCGGCGAAGCGACCCCGCGGCCCGGGGGCCTTCGCCGCGGGCAGGCCATGGCAGGGCGAAGGCGCTGGCGGAGGGTCGCTTCGCTCCATGGCAGCCACCCGGAAGGGGGGCTGGCCCTCGCCCGCCTCGGGTGGGCGCCGGGATGTCGGAACGAGGCTCGTCGACCCGGAACGATGCCATCAAGGCGGCATCGTCGCACGATGATGAGAATTCGGCTCCCGAGGATTGACAGTCGGCATGACCACGCAAGCATGGGTGGCCACGATCGTCAGATCGTGGATTGGACGGGCGAAGCCTCAAGCCTCGCACGTCAGTGCGATCCACGGGGCAGGCTGTCGCTCGCTCGAAGGCGGTCCGGCTTACGCCGGAAGCTGGAGGGCTGCGCCCCGTCCGAACCACCCGCTCACGCGGATGGTCACCCGTCCGAAAAGCTCGCGCAGGACTGTCAATCCGTGGCTTTCGCATTCGGGATGGTGCCATCAAAGCCAATCGAGAAAATCGCATCAAAAGCCATTTTCAGAAAGGACTTGCGATCGACGCGCCGGGGACCACGTCGCGACGAACGAAGCCAATTCGCGGCGGCGGGGGGAGGGCGAGACGGAGGGTCGGGGGGGATGGCCGTTCGGCCGGCCATCGGTGGGCGTCGAGGTCTCGTCTTGTCGGGAGATATTCGTTGGCCTAAACTCGGGCATTCGGCTCCAGATCGCCAGCAGGAGGGCCGGGCCGATCGAGGCGGGACCAACGATGGTATTCCAGTTTGCCGTGCTCGGAAGCGGGTCGAGGGGCAACTCGTCGCTGATCGCCGAGGCGGGCGGTCAGGGGCTGCTCATCGATGCCGGGCTCGGGCCGAGGACGATGGATCAGCGGCTCAGGAGCATCGGCGGCGACCTGGCGCGGGTTGCCGCCGTCCTGCTCAGCCACACCCACGGCGATCACGTCGAATCCGGCATGCTCCAGGCGATGCTCCGGCGGGGGATCGCGCTCTACTGCCACGAGGGGCACCGGGACGAGCTCGAGCACGACCAGGGATTCCAGGACATGGATCGCCAGGGGCTGGTCCGGCATTACGACGAGGGCCCGTTCCTGGCCCCGGGCGGGTTCCGGATCGAGCCGATCCCGCTCCGGCATGGCGGCCCGACGTACGGGTTCCGGATCGAGTCCGTCCCGCGGCGGCGGGCCCGGGCCGTCAGCCTGGGTTACGTCACCGACACGGGCTGCTGGTCCGAGGCGATGGCCGACGCCCTGGCGGACGTCGACGTGCTGGGCGTGGAGTTCAATCACGACGTCGCGATGCAGAGGATGTCCGGGCGCTCCGCCGCCCTGATCGCCCGGAACCTCGGCGACCACGGGCACCTTTCCAACCGCCAGGGGGCGGAGCTGGTCCGCGCGGTGCTCCACCGGTCGTCGCGCGATCGGGTCCGGCACCTCGTCCTGCTGCACCTCAGCCAGCAGTGCAACCGGCCGGAGCTCGCCATCCACGAGGCCCGCGAGGCGGTCGAGGAGACGGGCCGGCGGATCCTGATCCACGCCGCACGGCAGTCCCCGGCCCACCCGAACCTGATCCTCGACACCGCACGCAAGCCACCGTCGTCCGCGCCGGCCCCCCGGCGCCCCGGCCGCTCCCGGACCGCCGCGGCCGCGGCCGCGACCGTGGCGATGCTCCCCGGCCTCTTCCAGGACAACGCCTGAACGACCCACCTGCCTGGACTCGACCATCGTGGCCTACTATTTCGCCAGCGACATCCACCTGCGACCCGATCACCCGGACCGCGCGGGGCGGTTCGCCTCATGGTTGCGGTCCCTCGATCGCAACGACGTGCTCTGGATCGTCGGCGACCTCTGCGACTTCTGGATGAGCACGCGCTATGCCGAGAGCGAGATCGTCCGCGACGAGGGGTTCGTCGCCCTCGCCGACTTCCGAGCCCGGGGCGGGTCGCTCTTCATCATGCCCGGCAATCACGACCTCTGGATGGGGCCGTTCTACGAGTCCACCCTGGGCGCCACGATGGTCGCCGAGCCGCACGAGATGACGATCCATGGACACCGCATCCACATGGTCCACGGCCACCTCCTGGGTGCCCGCAAGAAGTGGAAGGCCCTCATGGAGACCCGCCAGTTCTTCCGGGCCTTCGGCAAGGTCCCCGGCCCCCTGGCCGGCCTCCTGGACCGCGTCCTCGATCGAAAGAACCGGAACGACCTCCTGAAGGATGAGGGCCGGCATCTCGCCGTCTTTCGGCGATACGCGGACGCCCAGCGGGACAGGGCGGACCTCGTGATCCTGGGGCATGTCCACCGGGCGGTGGATGATTCCGACGGCGTCCCCCGGATGGTGATCCTGGGCGGCTGGCAGCGCAGGTCGAGCTATCTCCGGATCGATGCCGAGGGCGCGACCTTCCACGTCCTGCCGCCCGTCGCGGAGCCCGTGGGCGTCGGCCCGCCGGCCTGAATTCGACGCCGGCCGCGAGCTCACCGAAGCCGGGCCCGGGCCCGCGCCTCCTCGTCCTGCTGCCGCCAGTAGCGCCTGACTCGCTCCGCCAGCTCCTTGCCGACGAAGTCCTTCTCCATGGCGATCGTCCGACGGAATTCCTCCCGTTCCTCCTCCGCGAGGGGCCGCGACTCCGCCGCCAGCGCGAGCGCTCGCAGCCGATCGACGGCCGCCGGATCCGGCCCGAGGCGGAAGACCGGTTCAAAAATGTTCAGGACGTGGGCCGTGATCATCCCCAGGCAGCGGTCGTATTCCGCGCGTTCCGCGTCGCCCAGGGGCCGTTTCGATGCGGCCAGCGCCAGGGCAAGCCCCCGCCGGAAGGGCGGACGGCCCCCGCCGCTTTCGAGGATGCCTCCGGCCGTTTCGAAGGCCCGGACGGCATTCTTCCGACCGCCGACGTCCTCCCCGAGCAGGGCCACGACGCCGAGCGTCATGTTCGTCTCCTCGAAGGCCCGCCGCAGCAGGTCCTCGCGGACATCTCCGTGGGACGAGCCCCGGCGATGCTCGTCGGCCCACTGCGCCAGCCCGCTCGCCACGATCAGGGCCATGGCAACCTGCCCCACGAGCCAGGCGATCGGCCGGCCGTAGAGCCGCAGGAGCCCGCGATGCATCAGGCCGATCGAGACGCCCGCGAGGAGCCCGCCGAGGTGGCCGAGGTTGTCGATGTATCGCGAGAAGGCCACGCCGAGCAGGCCCGTCATCACGACGGCCTTGGCCATCTGCCAGCCGAGGTCGCTCCCCATCGAGGTCCTGGATCTCCAGCCGACCGTGGCGCAGAGGCCGATCAGCGCCATGATGACGACCGAGCCCCCGCCCGACTGGTTGAGCGGATTGCTCCCCGCCCAGGCCCTCGCGAGCATGGCCAGGGCATTCCCCGCGGCGCCGGCGACGAGGTAGATGGCCGCGAAGAGCGAGGAGCCGTACCACGACTCCACCAGCGAGCCCAGGAGGTAGAAGGCGAAGAGGTTCACCCCCAGGTGGAGGACGCTGAAATGGACGAAGTTGCAGGTCACGAGGCGCCAGACCTGCCCCTGACGGAGCGCGGCGAGGGAGAGGTCCCCGAAGCGTTGACCGGTGCCGATCCCCCGGATGAGCAGCCCCCACCAGTCCTGGGTCGGATTCTCCCGGTGCGAGAGGATCGCCATCGCCGCGAAGACCAGGAGCCAGGCCAGCGAGAAGGCCGCCGTGGCGGGGAACTGACGGATTTCTCGCAGGAGGGTGCGGAAGGGCATTGAGGCTCTCTGTGGCTATCGCGAGTCGTCGCGGCGGAGACCCGGCCGGTCGCCGCTGACCGCGAGATCGGGCTCGCACTTCCGGAATCAGGATAACAACGTGCGGAGCGTATCGAGCCGCCCCTTCCAGTCGGAGTCATCGAGCACGGGCATCACCCCGGAGGTCTCGATCGGGTCCGGCAGCGACACCCAGGACTTGCAGCCGAGCTGCTCCGGCGTCGGGATCAGGGTGGTCGCCGTCGGGCGTCGGTAGACTCGAACCACCAGCACCCAGAGGCCTGGCTGACGATAATGGTAACGCTTGAGAATCGTCTCCTCGGTCCAGACGTGATGCGGCATGAGCGTGGCCAGCCTCTCCAGGTCGGTCACGCGGGCCACCAGCTCGACGTGGGCGAGTCCCGTGATCGGGACCGGATCCTCCGGGCGGGGGACGGGCCCGGCCCGCCGCGTCCCCCAGGACTCGCTGAGCCCCTGCTCGGCCTGGTGGACGTGGGTGGGGTAGAGCCAGAAGTCCGGATGTTCCGGCCGGAAGACGCCCCCATCCTCCTCGATCCCGCCCTTTCGGACCAGGAGAGACTGCCTGCCCTCGAGCAGGGCCCGGCAGACGCCGTCCCACTCCTTGAAGGCGATCCCGCACGCGGACGGGAGCTCGTTCATGAATCCCACTCCCCTCGGGGCAGGCGGACCATCAGGTCGTTGACGGCGATGCGCGGGTCTTTCCCCTCGAAGAGGACGCGATGAAGCTCGGCCGTGATGGGCATCTCGACGCCGATCTTGCGGGCGAGCGCGTGGACGCTACGCGTCGTGGGCACGCCCTCGGCGACGTCGACCATCCCGGCCAGGATCTGCTCGAGGGACTCGCCCCGCCCGATCCGCTCGCCGACCGACCGATTCCGGCCGAACGGGCTGTAGCAGGTCGTCACCACGTCGCCGAAGCCGGCCAGCCCGTGGAACGTGGCGGCGAGGCCCCCGAGCGCGACGCCCAGGCGTCCGACCTCCACCAGCCCCCGGGTGATCATGGCCGCCTTGGCGTTGTCGCCGAATCCGAGCCCGTCGCAGACACCCGCCGCGATCCCGAGGATGTTCTTGAGGGCCCCCGCGAGCTCCACGCCGACGGCGTCGGGATTGGTGTAGACCCGGAATGCCTCGTGGCTGAGCGACTCCTGGACCAGCCGGTTGAGCTCGGGCGAGCGCCCGGCCACGACCACGGAGGCGGGCAGGCCGCGAGCGATCTCCTCGGCGTGGCTCGGGCCGCTGAGGACGGCCACCGGGCGCGGGCCGGCCGTCTCGAGGATGATCTCCGAGGGTCGGTCGAAGGTGCCGTTCTCGATCCCCTTCACGACGCTCAGGAAGGGGACGTTGCGATCCAGATGCCCGGAGGCCAGCTCCATGACCCCCCGCAGGTACGCGGTCGGCACCGCCGCGACGACGAGGTCCGCCCCGGCGAGGACCTCGGCGAGGCTCGACCGGATCTGGATCTCCGGCGGGATGGGGATCCCGGGCAGGTGGCGGCCGTTGACGCGATCCCGCGACATCGCCGACGCATGCTCGGCCGATCTCGACCAGAGGACGACTTCCGGTACGGCCGCGCGGAAGAGGAGCGCCAGCGCCGTCCCCATTCCGCCCGCACCCAGGATCACCACGCGTTTCATGATGGAGGCATCACCGTTTCATTCGGGTCGGAGACGGCGAGTCTCGTCACCGGCGAAAGTCATAGTATAAGGGCCGCGATGCCTCCGTGACAGGCGCACGGAGTCGGCGACCCCGCCCGCGGATCGAGCCTCGGTTGGCGAGGCATCCTTTAACCGTCCTGACCGGGCACGTTCCGGAGCCGGATTTCAATTCCGGGGTGGGCGGCGGCATACGCCTTGATCGTCCCGGACAGGAGGTACAGAATCGTGGACTCGCCGGCGGCGATGGTGAGCCTGCCCGTTTCCAGCCCGTGGCGACTGGCGTCAAAGGTCGCCGGCGGCGCGTCGATGGACTCGACCAGGGGCCGAGCCAGGCGGTCGAGATCCTGGCCCTCCGCCGTGAGCGGGATCCTGGGCCCTCGGCGCTGGAAGGGCCTGGCCTGGAATTCGACCTCCCGCGACGGGATCTGGAGGGAGAGGGAGGGTTGGCACAGGCCGGTTCGTTCGGACGCCAGGGAGATGCTCCCGGTGATGATCCGAGCTTCTTCATGCCGAGCGCATCTGGCCCGAGGCCCCGGGCATGGACGCGACGAGCACTGGACGACCCGATGATACGGACTACCACCATTGATTCAATAATCTTTATGGAATGGATCGGACTGTTGCGACTTACCGGACGTTCCTAGACTGACCTCAAGCCCACCATCCTGAAGCGGAGGGCACGACGATGCCTGCATCCGAGACCGAATCGCCGGCCGTCGCCGGCGTGGAGATCCGCGGCCCCATTCGGCCCGGCTACGAGCAGATCCTGACCCCGGAGGCCCTGACGCTGGTCGCCTCGCTCCACCGCGAGTTCGAGGGCCGGCGTCGCGAGCTCCTGGCGCGACGAGTCGACGTGCAGGCACGACTCGACGGGGGCTGGAACCCCGACTTCCTCGAGGAGACCCGGGCGATCCGCGAGGCCGACTGGAAGGTGGCGCCGATCCCCTCCGACCTGCTCGATCGCCGCGTCGAGATCACCGGCCCGGTCGATCGCAAGATGGTGATCAACGCCCTCAACTCGGGTGCGCGCGTCTTCATGGCGGACTTCGAGGACGCCCATTCGCCGACCTGGGAAGGGACCATCGAGGGCCAGGTCAACGTCAGGGACGCCAACCGCGGCGACATCGCGTATGAAAGCCCCGAGGGGAAGAAATATCGGCTGAACCCGAAGCCGGCCACGCTCATGATCCGCCCCCGGGGCTGGCATCTCGACGAGGCCCACGTCCTGGTGGACGGCCGGCCGGTCTCCGGCTCGATCTTCGACTTCACGCTCTACCTGATCCACAACGCCGCGACCCTCAAGGCGAAGGGGAGCGGGCCTTACTACTACCTGCCCAAGCTCGAGAGCCACCTCGAGGCCCGGCTCTGGAACGACGTCTTCACGCGGGCGGAGGAGGCGCTCGGCCTGCCCGTGGGGACCGCCCGGGCCACGGTCCTGATCGAGACGATCCTGGCGGCGTTCGAGATGGACGAGATCCTCTACGAGCTCCGCGACCACATCGTCGGCCTGAATTGCGGCCGGTGGGACTACATCTTCAGCTTCATCAAGAAGTTCCGCGAGCGGCCCGAGTTCGTGCTGCCGGACCGCGCCCTGGTCACCATGACGACCCACTTCCTCCGGTCATATTCCCAACTGACGATCCGGACGTGCCATCGCCGCGGGGCCTTTGCCATGGGCGGGATGGCCGCCCAGATCCCCATCAAGAACGACCCCGAGGCCAACGAGAAGGCCCTCCAGAGGGTCCGCGAGGACAAGCTCCGAGAGGCCACCGACGGCCACGATGGGACCTGGGTCGCCCACCCCGGCCTGGTGCCGATCGCGCTGGAAGTCTTCGACGCGCGGATGCCCGGGCCCAATCAGCTCGACCGGCTCCGCGAGGACGTGAACGTCGCGGCGGCCGACCTCCTGGCCGTCCCCGCCGGGCCCATCACCGAGGCCGGCCTCCGCATCAACATCAACGTCGGCCTTCGCTACCTGGAGAGCTGGCTGCGCGGCAGCGGCTGCGTCCCCATCTTCAACCTGATGGAGGACGCCGCCACCTGCGAGATCTCCCGCACCCAGATCTGGCAGTGGATCCGGCACCCCGCGGGGAAGCTCGACGACGGCCGCAAGATCACCGTCGAGCTGTTCCGACAGCTCATGGACGAGGAGCTCGGCAAGATCCGCGCGGACATCGGGCCGGAGGCCTACGACTCGGGCAAGTTCCCGATCGCGCGCCAGATCTTCGACGAGGTCACGACGAGCCCCGCGCTCGTCGAGTTCCTGACCCTGCCCGCGTACAAGTACCTGGATTGACGCCCCGTCCGGAAGTGCTCGCCGCGGAACCCCATCGTCGGCCGTCCGCCCAGCTCGTGACGAGCGACGCGGCCCCGCGCGACCAGCCGTTCCTCACTGGCTCCGCGGAGGAGGAGCGGCTCGACGTCGTCAGGTCGCATTGACGCCGGTTGATGCGAGATCCGGACCGCCATAGGCCCGGTCCAGGAGATCGACGGTATGGATGACCCGCACGCGGCTGCCTCGCTCCCTCGCCATCCGGGCGATCTGGAGCAGGCAGCCGATGTTGCCGGCCGCCACGGCATCCGCGCCCGTCGATTCGATCCGATCCATCTTCCTCAGGCCGAGCCGGGCCGACATCTCGGGCTGCGTCAGGTTGTACGTCCCGGCCGCGCCGCAGCAGAGCTCGCTCTCGTCCAGGGGGACGAGCTCCAGGCCCGGGATCGACTCGAGCAGCCGCCGGGGCTGGGAACGGACGTGCTGGGCATGGCACAGGTGGCACGCGTCGTGATAGGCGACCTTCATCGGGACGGGGTGAGTCGGGGTCGCCGCGCCCAGGCCAACCAGGAACTCCGAGACGTCGGCCACCTTCCCCGCGAAGACCGTCGCGCGCTCCCTGTCGGCGGGCGGCAGCACGCGCGGGTATTCCTTCATGAACGCCCCGCAGCCGGCGGCGTTGACCACGATGGCGTCGAGGTCGCCGGACCGGAAGGCATCGATGTTCTCCCGGGCGAGGCCGAGCGCCGGCCCCTCCGCGCCGGAATGATAGTGCATCGCCCCGCAACAGACCTGCCCCCTCGGGACGATGACCTCGCAGCCGTTCCGCCGGAGGACCCGGGCCGTGGCCCGATTCGTCTCCGGCTGGAGCGCGTCGGCGACGCAGCCGGTGAAGAGCGCCACGCGAGCCCGCCTCGGGCCGATCGGCGGCAGGACCTCCGGCAGCCTCGAACCGGGCCGCGAAAGCCGGGGGAGCATGGCGACCATCGATCGCATCGTCCGCGGCAGCATCCTCGTCGCCCCGGTTCGTTCCGCCAGGGCGATCAGGCCGAGCTTCTGGGAGATCCACGCCGGCAAGAGTGCGGCCCGAACTCGGCCCGAATACGGGAACAGGTGATGCAGCACGAGTCGTTCCAGCAGGCTCCGGCGCGAGCCACCGGCAGCCGACTGGTTCATGGCGATCTGGAACGGCTCGATCAGGGAGCCGTAGTGCACCCCCGAGGGACAGGCCGATTCGCAGGCCCGGCAGTCGAGGCAGAGGTCGAGGTGCCGGCGGACGGCCGCGCCCATCGCCAGGCGGCCGTCGGTCACGGCGCGCATCAGGTAGATCCGCCCCCGCGGGCTATCGTTCTCGTTCGAGGTTTCCAGGTACGTCGGGCAGCTCGCCGTGCACAGGCCGCAGTGGACGCATTCCTGGAAGTTGCGGTAGTCGATCCGCCGCGACAGCCAGTCGAGGTCGATGCCCGCAGACGCCACGTTGTCCTCGGTCGCGACGGTCATATGCCACCCACGAAACGGCCGGGGTTGAGGGCCCCGTGAGGATCGAGTGCCCGCTTGATCTTCGCCGCCAGCGACCAGTCGGGACGCGGATCGCCCCAGACGTTGAGCCTCGGCTTCCAGTCGGTCGGACAGCGCGGGACGGTCAGGGTCCCGCCGTGCGCGGAAACGGTTGCGCGGAAGCGTCGGACCTGGTCCGCCACCGCCTCGAGGCCAGGATCGTCCCGGGAGTGGAGCCGGACTACGCCGTCGCCCGCATGGCACTGGAACGTCCAGCGATTGCCGTCGACCTGATCGAGGAAGCTCGCGACCAGCGACGGCCGGATCGCGGCGAGGAGCGAGACCGGGCCCGGGCCGCGCACCTGGAATTCCCCGAGGGCCGACCAGAGCCCCTCGACCCGCTCATCCTCGACGACGACGATCTCGGTCGGCCTCAGCTCATCGCGGAGCCGCCCGATCTGCCAGCGGACGGAGACCTCACTCCCCTCGAGGCCGATCGCAAGGGTGCGACGGCCGGCGGGCAGCCCCGCCGGGCCTCCCACGACCTCCGCGGCCCGGGGATCGAGCACGTCGATCGCCACCGGCCTCGCGTCGGACGTGTTCAACCACGCCAGCACGGACTCGAGATCGTGGTCGGCATCCAGGATCGTCCAGGCCACGACGGACGCCTCGGGCTTCGGGCGCACCTTGAGTGTCATGCTGGTGAGGATGCCGAGCGTCCCGAGCGAGCCCGTCATCAGCTTGGGGAAGTCGTAGCCGGCGACGTTCTTGACGACCCGACCTCCCCCCTTCACCGCGACTCCCTCCGAGGTCACGAACTGGACGCCGATGATCTGGTCGCGGGGCCTCCCCCAGGCATATCGGCGCGGGCCGCACGCGCCGGTCGCGAAGACGCCCCCCAGGGTGGCACGCTCGGGCTGGGCGGCCTCGACGAGCAGCCGCTGTCCCTGCGATGCCAGGACCCGTGCCAACGCCTCCGCGGTGATGCCCGCCTCCACCGTGATCGTCATGTCGGCGTGCGGATAGTCGATCACGCGATCCATGGCACGCATGTCGAGGATCACGCCCGGCCGCGATGGGGGCTCGCCCAGCTCGATGGCCGTGCCGCCCCCCTGGGGGTACAGGGCCTGTCCGGCGCGGACGGTGTCGCGGACGGCCTCGCCGAGCTGATCCAGGGATTCGGGGCGGATCCGGGCGGTCGCGTGACGACCGTCGCCCAGCGGCCCGCCGCCGGGAGGTTCGGGCCAGCCATCGGTCCATGGGCCGCTCATGTCCCCCCCTCGGCGCCGGGGCCATCGTCGGGTGCATAGGAAATCTCCAGCCCCGAGAGGATCCTTTCGACTCGTTCCTGCACCGCGCGGATGAGCTCGATGGTCGAATCGTCGAAGACGCCCGGCCAGAGCTCCGTGAGCAGGACCTGCGACTCCAGGGCCAGCCGATGGAGGGAGTATGAGAGGCGTCTCTCGAGGAGGTTCACCCCGCGAAGCTCCGCCTCGACCTGATCGAGCGCCCGCAACAGCTCCTCGCCCTTCTCGGGCCGAACCTGCCGGCCGGCGCGAAGCGCGGGCAAGAAATCCTCGGACGACGGTTCGTCGGTCCCGAGGCCGCGGATCACGACGTCCCTGGCCGATTCGCTGAGCACGTCGGGCCTGATCCTTTCGGAAATGCGCGGTTCTCCCTGCGGCCGAGAGCGCTCGATGCGGACCACGGGCGGAGCGTCGGGGCTTCCCTGGCCGTCCGCCTCCCCGTCGATCGCGTCGTCGGGGTCGAGAAAGCGGACGTCGTGGATGGGGACGGTCAGGGCGGCCCCGGAGTCGAGGCTGTCGTCATCGGTCGGATGAGTCGCCGGCGAGAACTCCGCGGATTCGGACTTCTCCCGCCATTCCGCCAGATAGTCCGGGTCGTCGGCGATGGCGTTCAGGCCCTCGAGCTTTCCCCGGCGGGCCTCGGACTCGGCGACCTGGCTCCGGTAGCTCTCGTCGTCGATGGCTCGAGAGAGGAGGCCGGCGCAGTAGTCCGAAAGCGAGGCTGCGCCGGCCTTCTCGGCCAGGATCTGCGCCCGGTCGAGCGTCGCGGTCTTGACGTGGAGGATGATCCGCTGGGGCTCCTCCCCGGCGGCGGGGATCCGGTACTCGCCCGATCGGAAGACGGGAGGGAGCCGGCTCCATCGCGAGTAGGGGTCGCGCCGGGTGGCACGCCGCTGGTTCCTGTCGCCCTGGTTGGGGTCGTTCTGCATGATCTTGCCCGTTCGATATTCAGGCCGGGGACCGCCGGCCCGGCGCGGCCCGCTCGATGCAATGCCCCCCGGTCGGGAGCAACTTCGACGGGCTGCATCGGCCGTCCGGGTTGAGGCTATCGCGGATCGCCACCATCGCCGCCAGGTCCTCGGGGGAGAAGAGCCGGGGCATCAGGGCCATCTTCTCGACCCCGATGCCGTGCTCGCCCGTGACCGACCCGCCGAGCCGGATGCACTCCTCGAGGATCTCGTGGCTGGCGAGGAGGACCCGGCCGACCTGCCCCGGGTCGGTCTCGTCGAAGAGGAGGATCGGATGGATGTTCCCGTCGCCGGCGTGGAACACGTTCGCGATCCGGATATCGTGCCGCCGCGAAACGTCCTGGATGAACCGGAGGATATCCGGCAGCCGGGTCCTGGGCACGACGCCGTCCTGGGTGCAGAAGGTGGGGCTGAGCCGGCCGATCGCCCCGAATGCGGACTTGCGGCTCTTCCAGATCGCGACGTACTCCGGCTCCTTGCGGGTCCGCCACGCGAGGGAACGCTCGACGCGGCCCCCGCGCCCCTCGACGATCGCCGCGATGGCCCGGGCCTCGGCATCCAGGCCCGCATCGATGCCATCCACCTCGATGATCAGGACCGCGCCGGCTTCCGTGGGGAAGCCGAAGCCGAAGGCCTGTTCGACCGCCTGGATCATCAGGTTGTCCAGCATCTCGAGCGCCGCGGGGACGATGCCGGCCGCGATGATGCCGCTGACCGCCTCGGTCGCGGCCTCCACCGTGTCGAAGACGCCCAGCAAGGTGCGGCCCGCCTCCGGGTCGCGGGTCAGGCCGACCGTCACCTGGGTGACGACGCCGAACGTCCCCTCGCTGCCGACCACGAGCCCGGCGAGATCGTAGCCGGGCGGATCCGGCGTGATTCCCCCCACGTCGACGACCGATCCATCGGGGAGGACCAGCCGGACGCCGCGGACGTGATTCACCGTGACCCCGTACTTCAGGGTATGCGGCCCCCCCGAGTTCGTCGCGACGTTGCCGCCGATCGTGCAGGCCGTCTGACTCGATGGGTCGGGGGCGTAGTGGAAGCCTCGCCCCGCGAGCGCACGCGTGAGCCAGACGTTCACCACGCCGGGCTCGACGATCGCGTACCGATCGCGGACGTTGATCTCGAGGATCTGCTTCATCCGGGTCAGGCAGATCATCACCCCGCCGCCGACGGCCAGGGTCCCCCCCGCCAGGCTCGTCCCCGCTCCCCTCGGCACGAACGGCACATCCAGGCGGTTGCAGAGCTTCACGATCTCGACCACGTGGTCCGTGCCGGTGGGAAAGACGACGGCGTCGGGAATGTTCCGGTTGATCGTGAACCCGTCGCATTCGTAGACGAGCCGCTCCTGTCGGTCGTGCAGGACGTTCTCCGCGCCGACGATCGCCGTCAAGTCGGCGATCAGGCGCCCCGACTGCACGGATGTGGACGAGGTCACGGCGTGCGGGGCCATGGAACGGGCCTCCGGGGCTCGGTCTGGGGAGTCCTGACGTCAATCGTAACCGCCCGTCGGGGCCTTGTCAGGAAGGTACGGCGAGGAGTCGCGGAGAAGGCCGGTCCGGGTCGCCGGCCCGTTGGAAGCGTGTGAACGCCCTGGACCACGCAACCACCTTGTCGATTGTCCGGGATTCGAGTAGCCTCCCCGCGGAAATCGGGAACGACGGGAGAGTGCGGCAAGTGCCGACCGGAATGGTCGGAATCGAGGAGGCCGGCATGGATGCCAGCGTCCGGGAAGCGGATACGGCGAAGCGAGATCGGGCCGGGATGCTGGTGGCGCCCGAGCGCGGGGCGATGGCGGCTCAGCCGGCGGAGGGCCCGATCGCCGGGCTTCGGGTGGCACTCGTGCACGACTGGCTGACCGGCATGCGGGGCGGCGAGAAGTGCCTGGAGGTCCTCTGCCGCGCCTTCCCGGACGCGACGCTCTACACGCTCCTTCACCGGAAGGGCTCGACCAGCTCCGTGATCGAACGCATGGCGATCCGGACCTCCGGGCTCCAGTCGATCCCCGGCGTCTTCCGCCACTACCGCCACCTGCTCCCCGTGATGCCGATGGCGTCGCGGGCCTGGAAGCCTCGCGACGTGGACGTGGTGATCAGCCTCAGCCACTGCGTCGCCAAGGCGGTTCGGGTGCCGGCCGGCGTCCCGCACATCTGCTACTGCTTCACCCCCATGCGGTACGCCTGGGATGGCCGCGAGGCCTACCTCGAAAGCTGGCGTCGGCGACCCGTCCGGCTCGCGGCGGCGCGGTTCTTCCTGGAGCGGCTTCGCCGGTGGGACGAACGGACGTCGAGGCGGGTCACTCATTTCGTGGCGATCTCCGAGACGATTCGGGACCGAATCGCGGCCTGCTACCGGCGAGATAGCCGGGTGATCCCTCCTCCCGTCGACACCGATTTCTACACGCCCGCGGGACCCCAGGAATCCTCCAGCCGGGAGGACTTCTACCTGGTCGTCTCCGCACTCGTCCCTTACAAGCGCGTCGACCAGGCCGTCGCCGCCTGCAGTCGCCTGGACAGGCCGCTCGTCGTGATCGGCGCGGGGCCGGAACGGCCCAGGCTGGAGGCGATGGCGGGACCGACGGTGCGGTTCCTGGGGTGGCAGTCCGACGAGGCCATCCGCGACCATTACCGGCGTTGCCGCGCCCTCCTCTTCCCGGGCGAGGAGGACTTCGGGATCGTGCCCGTCGAGGCCCTTGCCTGCGGCACGCCCGTCATCGCCCTGGGCCGCGGAGGGGCCGCGGAGACGGTCGACAACTCGGTGGGCCGGCTCTACGGCGAGCCCACGATCGAATGCTTGATGGCGAGCCTCCAATCGTGGGAAATGGCGGGATGTCCCCACGATCCCCGGCACGCTCGGGGTCGCGCCGAGGAGTTCGCCCTGGGGGTCTTCACGCGCCGAATCCTCGGGCTCATCGGCGAGGTCGCCGGCCCGTCGAAACCCGGCGTCCCGCCGCGGCCCCACCTCGCGCTGGATCGCCCGTGAGAGGCCATCCCGGGCCGCCTCCTCCCGGGCCTCCGCGAGGGAACGTGACGGGTCCGGCACAATTCTGACGGCCGTGATCAATCTCTTGCCCCTACCCGGTCGGTTTGTCGCTAGAATCCATAGATGCTGCCCTGGGGAGTTAGCATCCGGTTCGGGCGGCCACACGCCTGGGAGGTCCAAGATGTCGCCTCTTCGTGCCTTGATCCTAGCCGCGGCGACCGCCCTGGTCGCGGGCTCGACCGTTGTTTATGCCCAGGATTCGCCCGATCCGCCCGCCCGGGGCCAGCGGGGTGGTCGGGGGCCGGGCGGTCCCGGAGGACCCGGCGGATTCGGCGGCCCCGGCGGCTTCGGCATGGGTGGCTTCGGCATGGGCGGCTTCGGCATGGGCGGCCCCGGCGGGGGGGGCGGCGGCGGGGAGACGATGCTCCTTAGCTACACCAGCGTCCAGAAGGATCTGAAGCTGACGGAGAAGCAGAAGACCAAGGTGCAGAGCCTTCAGACCGCGTGGCAGACCAAGATGCGGCAGGCGTTCAGCAGGAACCGACCCGGCGGCGGGAACCGGAATCAGAATCGCGAGCAGGCCCGCGAGGCCATGGAGAAGCAGCGCGAGGCGTTCGCGAAGCAGGCCAAGGAGCATGAGGCGGAGGTCCTCAAGGTCCTCGACAAGACCCAGCAATCGCGACTCTCTCAAATCAACCTTCAGAACCAGGGCGTCTTCGCGGTGGCGAACCCGACCACGGCCAAGGCCCTGAAGTTGACCGAGGAACAGAATGCCAAGGTCAAGGAAGCCCTGGACGAGATGCGGACCGCCACGCGAGAGGCGTTCCCGGGCCGCGGCGGGCGCGGCCGGGGCGGGCCCGGCGGCGAGGGGGGCGGTCAAGGCGGCGGCCCTCCGGGTGACGAGGGAGGCCCTCCGGGCGGCGGTGGCTTCGGCGGCGGCCCTCCGGGCGAAGGTGATGGCCCCGGCGGCGACGGCGCGGGTCCCGGTGGCGGTGCGAATCGGCCCAACTTCGACCCGGAGGAGATGCGAGCCCGATTCGAGAAGGTTCGCGAGATCATGACCAAGGCCCGCGAGACGGCCGAGGAGAAGATCGGCGCCGTCCTGACCAGCGAGCAGAAGGACGAGTTCGCGAAGATGAAGGGGAAGGCGTTCGACACGGCGACCCTGCGGATGCCACCGGGTGGACCCGGCGGACGCGGTGACAACGCCAACGGCAACAACCGCGGGAACGCCCGGAACCGGAACACGCGCAACAATCGCACGCGCGGCAATGCGAATGCTCAGGGCGACCAGGAAGGTGGTGGCGGCGGCGGCGACCCGACCGCTCAGCCGGAGTGATCCTGTCGGCTTCGGCCTTCGGTGAATGAGAAGGGCGAGATGATTTCCGTCATCTCGCCCTTCGTCTTATTCGAGCCATCCCGGTCCGTCGGAGGGCTTCAATTTCATCCGGCGGGCTTGCGATTGCGGTAGAGCGAGGGGTCCACGGCCTCCGCCATGGCGGCCACGTCGAGGGCCCCGCCGAGGAACTCGTTGATCCGACTCGCCTGGGCTTCCGGATCCTTCACCAGGTCCGAGTATCGGATGTAAAGGACCTGCATGTTCGGCTGCTGGGCGAGCCAGGCCCGGAGCCGGGACAGGTGCTTCACGAACGCCGCCTTGATGTCGTCGCGAGGGCCCGCCTCGCGGTTCAGGCGATCCAGCATCTTCTCCTGCGAGGCGAGCATCTCGTCGAGGTCGCGCTCCATGAAGACGATGCGGTACTCCTCCCCGGCCGGCAGGTCGAAGAGGAGCTGAGAGACCATCTTCACGGACTTGCCTCGGACCTCGGGGATCCACGAGGCGTCCTGCTTGATCTTCTTGACCTGCTCGAATTCGTAATAGCCGCGCGGGTTGTCGGTGTCCGGCGTGCGGATGTTGTCCGTGACGGCCCGCACGCCGCCACGGTCGAGCATCTGCATCATCAGCGAGGTGCCGGACCGTGGCAGGCCGGAAACGATGACGATCTCCGTGTCCATGACGCGCGTGCCTCCGTTCGGTGAGGAGAGCGATCGATCGGGATCCGATCACTTCGCCTTGGCGGCGGACGCCTCGGCCTTGGCCTTCCTGGTGGCGGCCTTCGCGGCCTTCCGCTCGGCCTTGGCCGCGGCCTTCGCCTCGGTCTCGGCGGCGGTGGTCACCGCGAACCGCTCCTTGAGCCGGACGGCCTTGCCCGACCGCTCGCGGAGGTAGTAGAGCTTGGCCCGGCGGACCTTGCCCGACCGCTTCACCACGATGTCCGCGATCCGCGGCGAATGGACCGGGAACTTCCGCTCCACGCCCTCGCCCTGGACGATCCGGCGGACGACGAACATCTCGCGCGTGCCGCTGCCGGAGCGGGCGATCACCACGCCGTTGTAGACCTGGATGCGCTCCTTGTCGCCTTCCAGGATCCGGACGTGGACGTCCACGGTGTCGCCGATCTCGAACTTGGGCACGGTCGGCTTCAGGGAGGTCTCTTCGACCAGGGTCATCAGGCGGTTCTGCATCGCACTTTCCTTTCCCGGCACCGTCGGCGGTTCTCGACGCTCGCGGACGGGGGCTCGATTCCGAGGATCATTCAAGGCGTAGGATTCGGGGGCGGTGAGGGCCGGCGGTGCTCCCGTCGCCAGCGGGCAATGGCGGCGTGGTCGCCGCCGAGCAGGACGTCGGGCACGGCCCTTCCCCGGAACTCCCGGGGCCGCGTGTACTGGGGATACTCGAGGCCCCCGTCGGGGCCGAAAGACTCATCCACGGCACTCTGGTCGTCGCCGAGCACCCCGGGGACCAGTCGGACGACGGCGTCGATGACGACCATGGCCGCGACCTCTCCTCCGGATAGCACGTAGTCGCCGACCGAGAGCAGGCGCGGCGAGAGGGTCTCCAGGATCCGCTCGTCGAAGCCCTCGTACCGGCCGCAGAGGAGGATGAGCCGGCGCCGGGTGGCGAGTTCCGCCACGGCGTCCTGGGTCAACCTGGGCCCCTGCGGAGAGAGGGCGATCAGCTCTCCGTCCGGCTCCGCGACGGCCCGCACGGCCTCCGCGGCGGCGACGACCGGGGGGGCCATCAGGACCATCCCCGGCCCCCCCCCGAACGGCCGGTCGTCCACCTGCTTGTGCTTGCCCTCCGCCCAGTCGCGGAGGTCCCAGCGCTCGATCGCGACGAGCCCCTTGTCGATCGCCCGGCGCACGATCGTCTGACCGAGGAATCCGTCCAGGATGGCCGGGAACAGGGTCAGGACATCGATGCGGAGCGTGGGCGAGGCCATGGCGGTCGCGAGCTCCCGCCTCAGTTCGCCTCGGTGGCGGCCGGGGCCGGGGTAGCCGGCTTGGGCAGCGCCCACGGCTCGCCCGGGGCCGGCTTCTTCACGCCGTGCTTGCGGAGCAACGCCGAGACCTTCTCCGACGGCTGCGCGCCCACGCCCAGCCAGTAGCGAAGGCGATCGACGTTCAGGACCGTCTGGGTCTCTGCATTGCTGCTCATGGGGTCATAGTGCCCCAGCTCCTCGATCGAGCGTCCATCCCGCGGGGTGCGGGAATCCATCGCGCAGATCCGGAAGAAAGGGCGATGCCGCCGCCCCATCGACTTCATTCGAATACGAACCACTCGCGTTCTCCTCTCGCTCGCTGACGTT
The DNA here is from genome assembly GCF_011064615.1 of Aquisphaera insulae. Taxonomy (GTDB): domain Bacteria; phylum Planctomycetota; class Planctomycetia; order Isosphaerales; family Isosphaeraceae; genus Aquisphaera; species Aquisphaera insulae. The sequence continues at coordinate 68,708 of NZ_JAALJH010000019.1, forward strand.
GATGCCTACCGTTCGTGTCCTGGGAATCGAATTCAATCGCTATGGGCCGCCTGGTGGCGGGGGCCTCGATCCGCCCTCTCCGGGTCTTGACGGCCATGTCCGCGAGCCCGGCCCTTGCCGCGAGGGCTCGCGCCGCGGGGCCGTCCGGTCCGTTCGCCGGCAGGGGATCGGCGGCCCGTCGGTCGATCAGGTGGGGCGGTCTCTCTCCTCGCGGCGACGCTTCCGCTCCTCTTTCTCGCGTTGCTTGCGCAGCTTCTCTCGCTCCTTGGGGGAGAGCCGCTTGCCCGTGCCGACCTTGGGGGCGAAGATCCGGGCCGCGGGGTTGTTGGCGGCGGCCCGCCCCAGGCCGGTCAGGGCCTTGAACTTGTCGAACATGCTCATCTGGGACATCGACCGGACGATCGCCGCCATGCTGTCGAACTGCTTGACCAGCCCGGAGACGTCCGCCGGATCCACGCCCGCGCCGGCGGCGATCCGCCTCCGCCGCGCCATGTCGATGAGATCGGGCCGGGTCCGCTCCGTCGGCGTCATGCTGTCGATGATGCCCTGGATCCGCTTGATCTCCCCCTCGGCATCGAGATTCCCCATCTCGCCGGAGAGCTGATTGAGGCCGGGGATCATGCTCATGAGCTCCTTCACGGAGCCCATCTTCTTCATCTGGACGATCTGCTGGCGGAAGTCGTTGAGGTCGAACTTCCCCTTCGCGAGCCGCTCCTGCTGGCGACGGGCCTCCTCGACGTCCACGGCCTGCTGGGCCCGCTCGACGACCGAGACGATGTCCCCCATCCCCAGGATCTGGCCGGCCAGCCGCTCCGGGGCGAACGGGTCGAGCTGGTCGAGCTTCTCGCCCTTGCCGACGAACTTGATCGGGACGCCGGTCACCTTGCGGACCGAGAGTGCCGCGCCGCCGCGGGCGTCGCCGTCCAGCTTGGTCAGGATCACGCCGTCCAGCTCGAGGGCCTTGTTGAAGGCCTCCGCCGAGGCGACGGCATCCTGGCCGGTCATCGCGTCGCAGACGAAGAAGACCTGGTGCGGCTTCACCTTCTTCTCGATCTGCACCAGCTCCGCCATCAGGTCGTCGTCGACGTGGAGACGGCCCGCCGTGTCCAGGATGATCGTGTCGCAGCCCTGGCGATTCGCCTCGACCAGCGCGTCCTGGCAGACCTTCACGGGGTTCGAGCCGGTCTCGCTGAACACCGGGACGTTGAGCTGGCCACCGATCACCTTGAGCTGCTCGACGGCCGCCGGGCGCTGGAGGTCGGCCGCCACGAGCATGGGCCGACGCCCCTGCCCCGCGAGCATCCGCGCCAGCTTCCCGCAGGTCGTCGTCTTGCCGGAGCCTTGCAGCCCGCAGAGCATCAGCACCGTCGCGCCGGCCTTCTCGAACCGGACGGTCGGGTCCGCCGCTCCCATCAGCTCGATGAGCTCGTCGTGGACGATCTTGACGATCTGCTGCTCCGGCCGGACGGCCTTGATCAGCTCCGTCCCCACGGCCTTGGCCGTGACCCGGTCCATGAACTCCTGGACGACCTTGAAGTTGACGTCGGCCTCGAGCAGCGCGGTGCGGACCTCGCGCAGCCCCTCCTTCATGTTCGCCTCGGTCAGCAGGCCGCTGACCCGAAAGCGACGGAAGGCCGTCCCAAGCCGTTTCTGGAGGTCGTCAAACATGAAGGATCACACCAGGCGTTCAGCGATCGCGAAGGAAAAAAGTATACCGACAGTTCATCCCAACGGCAACGCCTCGTACAGGCTGCGCCGCGAGAACGACGCCCCGCCGGGGTCCGAGCCACGACTTCCACGCCGCCCCGCCGCGGTCCCTCGACCCCATGACGGCTCGGACTTGCATCCTTCGGCGACGATTATAACAGGAAGTCCGGCCGGAATCACCGGTGACGCGGCCGATCGGGGACGCATCCGAATTCTGAACAGAAGTATCGATGAGCGCAATGGCCGTGCTCTGCTACCATGCGATCTTCCCACAGCCCCGCAGGAAGCGACGCCGCCGGGCGGACGAGATCCGTCCGAGATCAGGAGAAGCACGGATGAATCCAGGCGACCTTGATTTCTTCTCGACCCGCGACCTGATCGACGAGTTGCTCCGGCGCACCACCTTCCAGGGCGTGATCATCCACGCCAAGCAGGAAGTCCGCACCCCTTCCTGGCAGGGTGAACGCGTCTTCTCCGTCCGCCACAGCGCCAATCTCGACGCCGGAGAGGCCGGCCGCCTGATGGACGTGGTCCGCCCCCATCTGCCGACCTTGCCCTGACCACGCAAGAACGCGGGCGCGCGCGCGTGCCCGCGTTCTCAGATCGATGAGTTTGCTGGTTGTTCTTGCTTGCGGGCCCGATCAGGACGACCTGCTCGTCCGGGCCGGATTCCGCTCGACGACCACATCATCCCCTTCAACGGGAACGTCGATCGGCCCGGTCGTGCGGGCGGTGGTGGTTGTCTCGCGACCCTCGGCATAGGTGGATGCAGGCCTAGATGCCCCGGCTGGCCCGGCGGACGAGGAGGACGCGGCCGAGCCGCGGGTGCTCATGTCGTAGGCGCCATACTGGCGGAGGATGGAGGACGCCTCGGCGGCCCTTCCGTCCGCGGAGACGGTGACGATGGTCCGGCCGGCCTGGAACTCCTCGTCGTAATACCTGGCCTCGTGCTCCGGGATCCCCGCCCCGATCAGCGTGCCGATGAGGCCGGCGATCCCCGCGCCCGCCGCGGCGTTCGTGAGGATGACGCCGAGCGTCCCGGCCGTGATTGCCGGCCCGACCACGGGGATGACTCCCGCGAGGACGCCCAGCCCGGCGAGGGCGCCCAGGCCAAGCCCGGTGACCGCGCCCGCCAGCGCACCGGTCGTCGCCTGCGACTCCTCGCCCGGGGAGCCGGTCGAGGCGATTTCCCGCTCGTCGGACCGCATCGCCACGCCGATCTGGTCCTGTCGAAAGCCCGCCTTGATCAGGGCGTCGAGGGCCTTGTCGGCCTGGACTCTATCGTCGAAAACGCCCACGATCGTCGCCTGCTGCTTCGCGGCAGCCATGCTCATTCTCCTGGTTGGATCGTCATGGGGGGACATCCAACCTCTCGGGGAGGCGGGACGTCCCGGACACAGAAGTCGACGATCAATAACGCAAAGCGAATGCCGCGAGTGGCGTCGAGGCCGACGGATTGGATTAATTCGGATCAACACTCAGGGCGTGTTTGATCCCTCGCTACTGGCCGGGGGGCGATCCGCCAGACCTCAGGCGATCACGTCCTTGCGCAGGGATTGCAACCAGGCGAAGAGCGGCCTGGGCGTGCCGTCGCTGCGGAAGATGCCGGAGTGCGGATAGACGTGCGGTTGCGCGTCGGACGCGCTCATCCAGGTCACGGATCGGACGAAGGGCTTGGCCAGCCCGAGCGCCAGCCAGCGGGCCCCCCAGTTGGACTGGAGGGCCTCATCGGGGGCCGACGGCCACTGGGGGACATCAACGGCGATCGACGGGTCGGCCTGCGGGTCCGGCCCCACACCGGCCGGCACGGCCATCATCAGGTGCAGGGGCACATTCAGGAGGGAGTACAGGTCAAGGAGCCTGGAGAGGTCGAAGAGATCGCGGAGGTGGCTCCCGGGCGTCGTGTAGCCCGGCGCGATCTCGAGGGCGATGCTCGAGATCCCCAGGTCGGAGCGGAGCAGGTAGTCGCAGAGGTGGAGCGGGCCGAGCTGGAAGTGGCTCTGGCTCATCCATTCCGCCCAGGGCCGGTCGATGCCGATGCTGAACTGGGCCGAGGGATCGGCCTGGCGGGCCGTCTGGATGGCCCGGGCGGTGATCCGGATCTGCTCCTCCTCGGACAGGCCGAGGATCTCCTGCGAGGCGGGCCGATGGACGACATGCCAGTGCGGCACCTTCCCCCGGTAGCGGAGGACCGCCTGGCGCACGAACTCGATGACGAATCCGCCGATCGCCTCGTGATCCCCTTCCCAGAGCCAGATCCAGTCCGGCAGGGCCGCGGCGCGGAACTCGATCAGGGGGCCGCCCTCGACTTCGAGACGGTTCTTGCGGCACCAGGCGAGCCGGGCATCGAGCTGGTCCCAGCGGTATTTCCCCTCCGAGGGCGCGAGCTGCCTCCAGGAGACGCCGAGCTGGCAGGCGTTGAATGCCGACGGCCACTGGGCGGTCCCCGCCGTCTTGTCGGGATCGCTGGAGAGCACGCAGCCGAGGTGCGTGGACAGCTTCCCCGTCGCCGACAGGCGGTTCTGGAGGATCTGCGAGAGATACGCCTCCGTCAGCAGCTCACCGGCGCGACTCGAGGCTTCCAGGCTCGCCTGCGAGGCCGTGAGGCAAGCCTCGGCGTCGTCGCTGGAGAGCGCGGCGGCCACGAAGCCCTTGTGGGCGCTGGAGATGGCCGCGGAAAGCTCCGGGGCGATCCGGAGGCCGAGCTGCACCCAGTCGGCCATCTGATTGCGGACGTCGTTGAGCTTCCCGCGGGCGAGCTCCAGGGCCAGGACATAGGGGGACTGCCGCTCGGCGAGGGTGGCCGTGCCGACGATGGGCATGCCATACCCGGCTATCGGCCAGGGGACGAAGAGGCGTCCGCTCTCGGTCGTCTCCCGGAAGCAGGACATCAGTCCGTTGCGAAATTCGACGCTCAACCGGGCGGGGGTCCGGTCCAGGCCCGTGACGTAGGCCTTGCGGAAACCCGGAAGCCGGCGTGCCACGTCATTCGCCGGGAGATTAAACTTGAGGACCCCCATGCCGCCCTTTATCCAACCAAGGACCCTCGGTCCGCCACGTGCGCCCGACGAAGCCGGGCGGCCGGCTCGCCGCGACCGTTCCTAGAATATACTGCTTATCGACCGCTGACCAGACTCCCGGACGGCCATAACGCCCCTCGAGACGGTTCCTCCACCTCACCGGCCGAATAATCCTCCATCGGCGCGGGGCGGGTGGCCAATTCCCTCGGGCCCGCGGCGTGGTTAACCTGTTGCGAGCAAGGAACGACCCCCACTCCCGCCCGCTCGAGTCCTCCGCCATGCCCAAGGTGCTCATCGGCCCTCACCTGATCCGCCATCAGCCCGGCCCCTTCCGCGACGTGCTGAACCAGGCCGGCTTCACGGTCGTCGATCCCGAGGCCGGCTTCGTCATGACCGACGAGGATTACCGGGCCCACCTCCCCGACGTCGATGCCGTGATCGCCGGCGGCGAACCGCTCCGCGGCGAGGTCATCGACCTGGCGCCGCGGCTCCGCGTCATCGCCCGGACGGGAGTGGGCTACGAGAGCGTGGACCTGGCGGCGTCCAATCGCCGGAAGATCGCGGTCGTCATCACCCCGGGCACCAACCAGGACAGCGTCGCCGAGCAGGCCTTCGCCCTCCTCCTCGCCCTCACGCGCAACGTCGCCCACAGCACCGAGGCCATCCGGACCGGCGGCTGGGATCGACGGCTCGTGACGCCGATCCGCGGCAAGACCCTCGGCCTCGTCGGCCTCGGCCGGATCGGCCAGTCGGTCTGCTCGCGGGCCCGCGCCTTCGGCATGGACCTGGTCGCCTGCGACCCGGTGGCCGGCGACTCGATCTTCGAGCAATCCGGGGCCCGCCGCGTGGACCTGCCGGAACTCCTGGCGGTCTCCGATGTCGTCAGCCTCCACGCCCCTCTAAACGACCAGACGAAGGGCCTGGTCGATCGCGAGTTCCTGGCGGCGATGAAGCCCGGATCCTATCTCATCAACACGGCGAGAGGCGGCCTGGTCGTCGATGAGGACCTGCGCGACAGCCTGACCTCCGGCCATCTGGCCGGCGCGGGGCTCGACGTCTTCAGCGTGGAGCCGCCGGGCCCGGAGAACGTCCTGATCAAGCTGCCGAACGTCGTCCTGAGCCCTCACGTGGGGGGCACCGACAGCAAATCGATGAGCGATATGGCGGAACTCGCCGCCCGGGCCATCGTCGAGCTTTTCCGGGGCGGCTGGCCCGAGGGATGCGTGGTCAACGAGGAGATCCGCCCGGGCTGGCGATGGTGATGATGATGGACCGAAGGACAGGGAGGAATGCCTGTCCCCCGAGTTCCCATCGCGCGATTCAGGGGCACGCGGACGAAGGGCAGACCCTTCGGTCTGCCCTTCAACTCGCTCTTCCGGATCAGACCTGGAACGAGGAGCCGCAGCCGCAGCTCTTGACCACGTTCGGGTTATTGAACACGAACCCGCGCTTCTCCAGCCCGTCGTAGAAATCCACGACCGTGCCGTCGAGGTAGGGATCGAACTTCTTCTCGACCGCGAGCTTGACGCCGTGTGCCTCGATCACGCGATCACCATCGCTGGTGCCGGTGTCGAAGTTCAGGCTGTAGGCGAACCCGCTGCAGCCGCCCCCCTGAACGCCGACGCGGAGGACCGTCCCCTCGGGGAGGTTCTGCTCGGTGATGATCTTCTTGACCTCGCCAGCGGCCTTCTCAGTCAGGGTCACACCCATCGAATCGGCTCCTTTTCTGCTCGTCGTAGAATCCAGGGACTGCGTCCGGTGAGCGTTCGGTCGCGATACCTTATCATATCGCGGGGTCAAACCTCACCGTCGGTTTTTGAAAACGTCCACGCGGCGCTCAGCCTCCTCAGCCGGCCGACGGCCGCCGCGACCGACTCGACGGCGAACTCGATCTCCTCCGCCGTCGTGAATCGACCCAGGCCGAACCGCAGGCTGGCCCGGGCCATGTCCTCGTCCAGTCCCATCGCCAAAAGGACGTGGCTCGGCTCGGGATCGACCGACGTGCAGGCGGCGCCCGAGCTCACGGCCACGTCCCGCATCGCCATCATCAGCGCCTCGCCGTCCACGTAGGCGAAGCTCAGGTTCAGGTTCCCGGGAAGCCGCTCGGTCGGATGGCCATTGAGCTGAATCTCCTCGACCCGCTCGGCGATGCCCCGATGCAGCCGGTCCCTCAGGTCGCGGAGCCGCGTCGATTCCTCCGCACGTTCCTGGCCCGCAAGCTCGAGGGCCTTCCCCAGCCCGACCACCAGGGGCACGGGGACGGTCCCGCTCCGCATCCCCCTCTCGTGCCCGCCGCCGTGCATCTGGGGGGCGAGCCGCACCGCCGGGTCCCGCCGGCGGACGTACAGGGCACCGACCCCCTTGGGGCCGTAGACCTTGTGTCCCGAGAGGCTCAGCAGATCCACGTTGTCCTCGTTCACGTCCAGCGGGACCTTCCCCACGGCCTGCGTGGCATCCGTGTGGAACGGGACCCCGCGCTCGCGACAGAGCCGGCCGATCTCCCGGATCGGGTTGATCGTCCCGACCTCATTGTTGGCCGCGATGACCGAGACGATGGCCGTATCGGCCCGGATCGCGGCGGCAACCCGCCCCGCCTCGACCCGGCCGGCCTGGTCGCATGGGACGACCGTCACCTCCCAGCCCTCACGGCCGAGATACCGCATGGTGTCGAGGACCGCCTTGTGCTCGACCGCGGTCGTGACCAGGTGCCGACGCTTGGTCCGGGACGACTCGGCCACCCCCTTGATCGCCAGGTTGTTCGCCTCGGTCGCCCCGGACGTGAAGACGATCTCCTTCGGATCCGCACCCAGGGAGTTCGCGACAGCCTGGCGGGCCCCGTCCACGGCCTCCGCCGCCTCCCAGCCGAAACGGTGCGAGATGCTCGCCGCGTTGCCGTAAACCGCGTCGAAGTACGGAAGCATGGCTTCAACCACGCGAGGGTCCGTCCTGGTCGTCGCGTGATTGTCGAGATAGATCGGTAGCTTCAGCACGTCCCGCCTCGAGGCCATCGATCCGGCCCTGGGATTTCCCCATCATATTCGTCGCCATTTATTTTATGGCGCGGGCGCGCGGTATTCAATTCGTCCGCCCGGAATCCGGGTTGTTGAAATCTGGTCCCCGGGTTAAAAAGTCGGCATCCGGAAGCACTCTCCCACCGATTCGAAGCGGCATCAGGCATGGAGGCCACGATGACCTACGACCGAGATCAGGCGGCGGAGGAATTCGCTCGCTGGAGCGAGAGCTATGACCGCTGCGTCCTCCAGTGGCTCCTCTTCGGGCCCTCGCATCGGGCGCTCATCCGCCGGATTCGCTCCGTGGCGGGCGATCGGCCGTTCCGGGTCCTGGACGTCGGCTGCGGGACCGGGCTATTCGCCTCGAGGATCCGTACCGCCCTCCCCGCCGCCGAGGTGGTCGGCATCGACCTGGTGCCGGAGATGCTGGCCCGGGGTCGCCGCCGCTGGGATTACCTGGCCGACAACGTGATCCCGGTCCGGGGCGACTCGGAGCGGCTTCCATTCGCCGCCGGCACGTTCGACTTCGTCACCTGTGCCAACAGCTTCCACCACTATCCCAACCAGGGGCGGGCCGTCCAGGAGATGCAGCGAGTCCTGCGTCCCGGCGGGCGACTGCTGATCATCGACGGCTATCGCGACGCCCCCTGGGGATGGTTCATCTACGATGTCTGCGTCACCTACCGCGAGGGGAACGTCCACCACGCCTCCTCTCAGCGCTTCCGCGACCTGATGGGAGCGGCGGGATTCCAGGCCGTGGCCCAGAAGGTGCACCGCGGCCTCGCCCCCTTCCTGCTCAGCGAGGGCGTGGTTCCGGAATCCATCCCGAGCATCCCCGCCCCCCACTTCCGCGTCCGGCAGACCGTGGACGCCTAAGCCGACGACGTTCCGAACCCCCGCGGTCCATGACGTCAGCTTGCGGGCGGCACCATGATCGTCCCCTTGAGCTGGGCGGAAACCGTCGAGCTGGTGCTGAGCGCGTTGAAGGTTCCCTGAATTGTGTACGTCCCCGAGGCGCCGGCCAGCAGGCCCGTGCCGTTGGAGATCTGCACCTTCACCGTGAAGGGAACCTTGGCCAGATTCTTGGACTTGCCCAGGGTCAGTGTCCCCGCGGAGGTGTCCGTCCCCGAGGCGCTCGTGAGCGTGACGGTCAGCCCGGACAGAACAAGCTTCGAGCGTCCCACCGTCTGCAAGAGCGAGAGCGGCGCCGTGCCGGTCGCGGAGATCGTCACGTTCCCGAGCTTCTTGTTGCCCGACTTCCCCTGGAGGCTCGCTGCCAGGTTCACCGTGTCGGCATCGATCTGCTGGGCCAAAGTCCCCTTCACGTTCCCGGCCAGGACAAGCTTCTGGGCCTTCGGAGCCTTCGCGAAGTGGGCGGCCTGTTCACGGAGGGGATTCGCGATCCCCGTCGACAGCAAGACCCTCTCCTCCACGCCCTCAACGGCAAGGCTGACCTTCTGGACTTTTCGGCGAGCTCTCTGTGAACCAGGCCACATCGTCATTCTCCTTGGTGCAGATCCAGTCGTCCCGGGCAGAAACGTCCTGCAAGTCTGGGAGACCAGAATTGCGGGTTAGGGAGATTGTATCAGCCGGACAAGCCCAGTGTCGATAAAATGGGCAAAATGAGGCATCCGAGAGTCCGCGAATCCCAACGACGAACGACGAACTTGATACATCCGTGCACACCAGGCGGCGTGAACGTCTGGTATCCAGCGACCCGTCCGGTGGGCAATGCGGGAGCCCGCCAGGCTTCATGTCGAAGCGGCGGTGCCGGGCAGGGTCACCACCGGGGGTCTTCATCGTTCGGGACCAGGAACGTCCGCTGACTCGGGACACCATCGACGGTCGCCCCGGCATGGCTGTACGACGGCGAGTGCGTGAGGAACTCGGCGGGAAAGTTGAGGATCGGCTTCGACACGTCGTTGAGCGAGACCATCTGGTCGCGCGTGAGCGTCAGGTCGAACGCCCTGAGATTGGCCTCCAGTTGCTGTAGCGTTCGGGCGCCAATGATGACGGAGCTCACCCCCGGCTGGTCCTTCAGCCACGCGAGTGCCACGGCCGAGGGATCGGCGTCGCATTCGGCGGCGATGCGGCCGACCACATCGATGATGTCGTATTGCGTCTCGGTGAGGTTTCCGAGCCGCTGCCCTCGCAGCCCCTCCATCTTCTTCCCGTTGGCTCGCGTGTACTTCCCCGCCAGGGCGCCGCTCTTGAGCGGCGACCAGGGGAGGACGCCGAGGCCGAGCTCGGAAGCCATGGGTGTTAGCTCGCCTTCGACCGTCCGTTCCATCAGCGAATACTCGATCTGGAGCGCGATCAGGGGAGCCCAGCCGCGGAAATGAGCCATCACCTGCGCCTGGGCGACCTTCCACGCCGGGGCGTCGGAGATGCCGATGTAACGCACCTTGCCGGACCTGACCAGGTCGTCCAGCGCGCTCATCGTCTCCTCGATGGGCGTGAAGCGGTCCCAGTTGTGAAGGTAGTACAGGTCGATGTAGTCCGTCTGCAGGCGTCGCAGCGATTCCTCGCACTGCGCCACGATGGCCTTCCTCCCCGCCCCGCCCCCGTTGGGATCGTTGGCGAAGAGATTCATGAAGAACTTGGTCGCGATCACCGCGCGATCGCGCCGGCCCTTGCCCTGCCGGAAGAAGTCCCCGATGATCGTCTCGGAGTGTCCGCGGGTGTATCCGTTCGCCGTGTCGATGAAGTTTCCGCCCCGATCGAGGTAGTGTGCGAGTATCGCTTGGGAGTCCTCCACGCTCGCGCCGACGGGGCCGAGGTCCTCGCCGAAGGTCATGGCCCCGAGGCAGACTGGACTGACGCGAAGCCCGGAACGGCCGAGCGTGATATATGAGTTCAGCGACATTGGCTGGCTCCATTCCTGTTTCGAGCTTGAGGGCCCGGTTCGGTCGTTTGAAGGTTCATCACCAGGGGAGCGGTCCGGCTGAATTCGAGAACGTGCCCGTCGGGCCGTCCGCCCCCAACAGCGCCAGCCGCACGGGCTCGCGGGCGCCTTCCTCGAGGGTCTGAGTGCCCGAGTAGTTGTTGAGGTTCGTCCTGGTGTAGCCCGGGCAGGCGGCGTTGACCTTGATTCCGGTCGATTCGAGCTCGATGGCCATGGCGACCGTCATCGCGTTGAGGGCCGTCTTGGAGGCCGCGTAGCCGGGGCCGAAGATCGCGCGATACGGGTAGTCCGGTTCCGAGGTCCTTGTGAGAGAGCCGACGCCGCTCGAGACGTTGACGATACGGGCCGCCGGCGCCTCGCGAAGGAGCGGGAGCATCGCCTGAAAGACGGCCAGCGGGCCGAACACGTTGGTCTCCCAGATCGCGCGAACCTCGTCGAGGGACACCTTGCTTGCTGTGCTCGTCCTGGCGTACTCCTCGACGGTCATCCCGGCCGCCCTGCCCGTATTCGAGATGGCCGCGTTGTTGACCAGCACGTCGAGGCGGCCGAATTCCCTCCGGATGGATTCCGCCGCCGCCGCGATCGAGTCCCGATCTGTCACGTCGAGCTGGAGCGCGCGGGCATCCGCCCCGATTTCCCTGGTCGCCTCCTCCCCGCGTTTGTGGTCGCGTGAACCGACGAGCACGATCAAACCGTGCGCCACGAGATCCTTCGCGATCTGGAAGCCGATCCCCTGGTTGGCCCCCGTGACCAGGGCGACGCGTTTGTCCGACATGCTGGAGCTCTCCCCATGCGAATTGTGGTCAACCCCGCCGGGCTCTGATACAACTGGACCCAGGCGGAACTGCGCTCCGTTAATATTCGGAACAACGTTCCGCTTGTCAAGGGGGCGATCGTGAGCGGGAAGGCCGAAGGTCCGGAGTCGACCGGCCGGTCGGAACGGCGGCTGCGAGCCGACGCCCGGCGCAACATCGACGCGTTGCTCGAGGCGGCCAAGGCCGTGTTCCTGACCTCGGGCGTGGACGCCCCGGTGCGCGAGATCGCCGAGAAGGCTGGTGTTGGCATCGGCACGATCTATCGGCATTTCCCGCATCGATCGGACCTGGTCGTGGGGGTCTTCCAACGTGAGGTCGACGCCTGCGTGGACGCGGCCTCGGCCCTGGCCGCCGAACACGAACCCGACGAGGCGCTGGCCCGATGGATCCGGCGGTTCGTCGAGTTCATCTCGGCGAAACGCGGACTCGCGGCGGCCCTCCACTCGGGAGACCCGGCTTATTGCGCCTTGCCCGCCTACTTCCAGGAGCGGCTGCTGCCCGCATTCCGGGGGTTGATGGAGGCGGCGGTCGCGGCGGGCCAGATTCGAAGCGGCGTCGAGCCTTACGGTTATCTGCTGGCGGTCGCCAGCCTATGCACGCCGAGCCATGACCTGGGGCCCGACCACGCCCGGCGGATGGTCGATTTGCTCATCGACGGGCTGCGTTACAGGGCATCGGAGGCGTAGCCGGGATCGCGGCCCGACGAGTCCCGAACAACGACGTGATCACACGTGTGAGCGATTGATCCGGACGGGCGAGGCCTCCCGCTTCCGTCGGAATCCGGAGCGGCTTCGTGAGCGCCGGCCTCCCCCGCGGATCGCACTGGCGTACAACGTTGGGGACTGCGTCCGTCAATTGTGGCCCAGAGCTTGGGAGCCTGCTCGGAGGCGTCCAGCAAGCCGCGGATCACGGCGACGACGCCGGCAACGGCCTGGCCGTAAAGGTCCAGCCGCGAACCGGCGTCGTGGAAGCCCCGCGAGTCCCGGCTCAGGAAACACACGCGGGCGTTCGCGGTGATCAGCCGGAACGCCCGCTCGTGGGAGTCGAGGGCTTCGATGATCGCCCCGGCATCGCGACGAGCCGGGCGATTGGGCTCGGCCGGAATCCCCATGGCTGCCCGCTCCCGCACGCAAGGAGCCGGCGAGTCGCGGCCCCCCGGGCCGGCACGCGTGGCGCCGGCCGGGGCGGGATCTGGCTCACATCGACTTGATCACGGCGTCGCCGAACTCGCTGCACTTCACCTGCGTGGCGCCGTCCATGAGGCGGGCAAAATCGTAGGTGACGGTCTTGGCGCCGATGGCGCCGTCCATGCCCTTGATGACGAGGTCGGCGGCCTCGGTCCAGCCCATGTACCGGAGCATCATCTCGCCGGAGAGGATCACCGAGCCGGGGTTGACCTGGTCGAGGTCGGCATACTTGGGGGCCGTGCCGTGGGTCGCCTCGAAGACGGCGTGGCCGGTGACGTAGTTGATGTTGCCGCCGGGGGCGATCCCGATGCCGCCGACCTGGGCGGCCAGGGCGTCCGACAGATAATCGCCGTTGAGGTTCATCGTGGCGATCACGTCGAACTCCGCGGGCCGGGTCAACACCTGCTGGAGCGTGATGTCGGCGATCGCGTCCTTGACGAGGATCTTGCCGGCGGCCAGGGCGGCCTTCTGCTCGGCATTGGCGGCCTCCTCGCCCTGGGCGGCCTTGGTCTTCTCCCACTGCGACCAGGTGTAGGTCGCGTCCGGGAACTCCCTCTCGGCGAGGGCATATCCGTAATTCCGGAAGGCGCCCTCGGTGAACTTCATGATGTTCCCCTTGTGGACGATCGTCAGGCTCTTCCGGTTACTGGCGATCGCGTACTCGATCGCGGCCCGGATCAGCCGGTCGCTCCCCTCGCGGGAGATCGGCTTGATGCCGATCGCCGAATCGTCCGGGAAGCGGATCTTGTCGTACAACTTGGGGAAGTTGTCCTTGAGGAAGGCGATCACCTTCTTGACGTCGGCGGACCCTTCCTCGAATTCGATCCCGGAGTACACGTCCTCGGTGTTCTCGCGGAAGATGACCATGTCCACGGCCTCGGGCCGCTTCACGGGCGAGGGAACTCCCTGGAACCATCGGACCGGGCGCAGGCAGACGTAGAGGTCGAGCAACTGTCGGAGCGCGACGTTGAGCGACCGGATCCCGCCGCCGACGGGGGTCGTCAGCGGGCCCTTGATGCCGACGAGGTACTCGCGGAAGGCCGCGACGGTCTCATCCGGGAGCCACGTCGAGAAGAGCTTGTGGGACTTCTCGCCCGCGTAGACCTCCATCCAGCGGATCGCCTTCTTGCCGCCGTAAGCCTTCTGGACGGCCGCATCCAGGACGCGGACGGAGGCCCGCCAGATGTCCGGCCCGGTGCCGTCCCCCTCGATGAAGGGGATGATCGGCTGGTCCGGGACGCTCAGCTTGCCGCTCTCGATCGTGATCCGCTGGCCCCCGGCGGGGACCTCCGGCTTCGGGCTCGCCATCAATCTCGCTCCTGGAAGGACGTCACGCCTATCTCGCTGTCGATGCTCATCTTGGAGCAGTCACCGGCCATCTTCCAGACCGGCGGCGAGGGTGTCAACGATCGCTTCCGCGACCGGCCTCGGCGGAGAGCCAGATGTCCCGGGTCGCGTCGTGGTGCGCGTGCCCCCACTCCGTCGCGCGATCGAGGATCCCGAGGCGAGCCGCCCGGTCGGCCCGGACCGCCTCCAGGAAGATCGCGGCGAGCCCCCGTTCGGGGAGCTCGGAGGCCGCGACGCGCTCGAGCTCGACGACGGTCTGGGGATCGGGGCGGGGCTGAACGGCCAACGTGTAGAGCGCCCAGAGCCGGACGACCGGATCCTCGCCGCGGCAAAGCTCTCCCAGCCGTTCGCGCGAGAGCGTGTGCCCCCCGGTCGAGGCCAGGGCCAGGGGCCGCAGGAGCGCCAGGCGGAGCCAGTCGGGCCAGTCCGGGCTCCTCGCCACGGCGGTGGCGAATCCCCGAGGGTCGGTGGCGACGAGCTCGCCGCCGATGCCCTCGGCGAGCATGCAGCGGGCCCGGGCGGGGAGCCGGCGGTTCAGCGCCAGGTCCCAGAGCTGCCGAGGCTCCACCCGAGGATCCCCGGCCAGCCGGGCCGCCGCCTCGACCCGCCGGGCGTCCGGTTCTCGAGGATCGTTGAGGACATAAACGTCCTTCCAGACGTCGCGGAGCGTCCAGGCTCGGTAGCCGAACCACCCGAGCAATCCGGCCAGGATAAGCAGCCCGCCCGCTCCAAGGTAGAAGAGCCCCCCATATCGCTCGGCCTGGCTCCGACGAGGCGTCTCCGTCGGGGGACCGCCTTGAAGAATAGGAAGACTGGGAAAACGAGGCGAGCCCGGATCGGTCGGAGTCATGGTCGGTTCATCCCCATTCCGGGTCGGCCGCGCGAGGAGGAATGATCCGAGGCGGCCGGTCATCGAGTCCTGTCGATTCCCGCGGCCGATCTTTGACCGGCCGCGGGAAGCAATCTATGGTTATCTTAGCAAAGCCCCATCAGACGCGAGGTCCCGGACCGAAACCCGTTCTCAACCTCAATCGAGGCCCCGCCATGCGAAGGCTGCTCTCGAGACTCCGCCGGGATGATGAGGCGGCCACCGCTGTGGAATATGCCATAATGCTGGCCCTCATCCTGATTGCGGTCATGACCGCAATCAACGCCATCGGCTCGACGTCTTCCGGCATCTGGGCCACGGATACCAGCAACATCACCTCGGCCATCGGCGGCTCCTAGTCGGAAGCCCTTGACTGGACCGGCCTTCCTCACCCGGACTCGCCCCTCTAGAATGGGTGCGAGGACGGGCGAGACGTATGAAGCTCAAGCGCAAGCCGGAAGATTTCGTGGTCGAGGAGCGGATCGCTGTGCGGCCGGCGGAACGGGGTCGTTTCGCCCTCTACCGGCTCCGCAAGCGGGGGATCGGGACGATCGAGGCGGTGGAGTTGATCTGCCGCCGCTGGAACCTCGCCGGCCGGCGCGTCAGCTACGGCGGCCTGAAGGATCGACATGCGGTGACCGTCCAGTATCTCACGATCCTGGAAGGCCCCGACCGTGCCATTCGGGATGCGTCCTTCGATCTCGAGCCGATGGGACGCCTGGAATTTCCCTACGGCCCCCAGCACTTCGACGGGAACCGGTTCGGGCTGGTCCTCCGCGACATGGCGCCCGCCGAGGCCGCGAGGGCACTGGAGACGCTCGAACGACTTCCGACGGACGGCCTGCCGAACTACTTCGACGACCAGCGGTTCGGGTCGGTGGGCTTCTCCGGCGAGTTCATCGGCCACGCCTGGCTGCGCGGGGATCACGAGCGAGCCCTCCGGCTGGCGCTGGCCGAGCCCACTCCCTTCGACCGCTCAGGCGTCAAGGCCCAGAAGGCGATCCTCCGCGACCACTGGGGTGACTGGGCCGCGGCCAAGGGGCGGCTCGATCGATCGTCGACGCGGAGCATCGTGACCTACCTGGTCGACCACCCCCAGGACTTCCGCGGGGCCTTCGCCCGGCTCAAGCGCGAGCTCAGGACCCTCTATTTCTCGGCCTTCCAGAGCCACCTGTGGAACCTCCTTCTCTCGGCCTGGATCACGGCGATGACGGCGCCGGGGCGGCGCGTGACGCTCGATTTGAAGGTCGCCGAGCTGGCCTTTCCGCGGGACCTTGACGGCGACCAGCAGCAGATCTTCCGGGCCGCGTCCATCGTCCTGCCCTCGGCCCGATCGCCGGAGCCCGCCGATCGCTTGGGGGAGCTCGTCCGCCAGGTCCTGCTTCCTTTCGGAGTCGAGTGGAGGGACCTGAGGGTCCGCCACCTCAAGGACGTCTTCCTCTCCAAGGGCTCACGAGCCGCGATGAGCTACCCGGCGGACCTCGAGGCCGCGATCGAGGACGACGACCTGCATCCCGGGCGCAAGGCGCTCCGCACCGGCTTCTCGCTGGGCAAGGGCTCCTATGCGACGATCCTGGTGAAGCGGATCACGGATGCCGCCGGGCCTTCGATCGGGCCGGGGGGGACGTCATGAAAGTCAACGCGAGCGTGAACGTCCTTTACGAGGACAATCACTGCCTGGTCGTCGACAAGCCGGCGGGGTTGCTCTCCCAGGGGGACGCGACGGGTGATCCCAGCCTGGTGACGTGGGCCACCGGTTACCTGAAGGCTCGTTACAAGAAGCCTGGGAACGTCTACGTCGGCCTGGTCCATCGCCTGGACCGTCCGACGTCGGGAGTGGTCCTGGTGGCCAGGACGAGCAAGGCGGCGGGACGGCTCTCGGAGCAGTTCCGGGTCGGGCAGGTGGAGAAGGTCTACCTGGCGGTCGTGGAAGGTTCGCCGATTCCGCCGGAAGGGGTCTGGCTGGACGTGCTCGAGAAGGACGCGGAGCAGAACCGGGTGCACGTCGTCGGACGCCCGGGGGGAAGCCGCCGGGAGCGGACTGCGGAGGTCGCCTACCGGGTGATCGAGCGATCCGGCGACCGGTCCACGATCGAATTGAGGCCCGCGACCGGGCGCAGCCATCAGTTGAGGGTCCAGCTTGCGGGGCGAGGGCTGCCGATCTTCGGGGACCGCAAGTATGGGGCGTCCGGGGTGCTCACGGCCTCGGACGGGGGCCGTCGGATCGCGCTCCACGCCAGGGAGTTGACCTTCAACCACCCGACGCGCGGCGTCGCGATGACGATCCGTGCACCGCTGCCGGCGGACTGGCCCGCGCTGGCCGTTCGTTGATCCCGGTGATGCGTCAGGAGGCCGGGGAAGGCTTCGGCGATCCGGCCGAGGGGGCCGTGCCGGCGGCCGGGGGAGTTGCGAGACCATCCACGTAATTGGTGGCGGCGAGCCAGCCCTCCGCGCCCTTCAGGCCGATGTCCTCCGCCTCGCGGCGGGCAACCTCGCGATCGAGCCGATCGAGCGTGATCCGCCGGACGTACCAGAGCGCGCCGGCGCGGCTGCCGTCGGAGTCGAAGAAGTAGAGGGGCCGAGCGTCGCCGTCGGCGATCTCGAAGTTGAACCGGGAGACCTGGTCGCGATCGATCGCGCGGGTGCCGCTGGGCAGGGCGATGTAGCGGAGGCCGCGACGGGCGGCCTGGGTGATCAGCACGGCATTCGCGTCGGACGGCTCGCGGAGGTCGACGAGGGTCCGATACCCGCGATCGGCCAGCCAGTCGAGGCCGGCCTGGGTCGGGACGCTGCCGCCGGCGAGGCGGCCGTCGACGACGGCGAAATGGGCGATGCCCGGCGCCGCGCCCGGGCCGGGTGCCGCGTCGGGGGCCTCGCGAAGATTGACGGCCGCGGCCGGAGCCGCGGCGGGATTGACGGTGGACGCGGGGGCCGGTGCCTGGGCCTTCTTCTCGCGGACGGCGGCGGGGGCCACCGGCGGAGTCGCGCCGCGCTCCGTGACCTCGCTGGGGAGATCGAGGGGCGGCATGTGATCCAGGACGCTGTCGCCGTCCGCACTGTCCTGGCCGCGGTTCGCGGTCTGGGTCACCTCCTGTGCCGGCCGCGAAGCCGGCACAGGCGTGGAGAGCAGCGTATGGGCGAGGTTCTCGCCCCGACCCCGCCCCGACGACTCGGGGCGGAGCGTTTCATACGTGGAACTCGTCTTGCCGCCGTTCGGGGGCGGGATGCGACCGGAGGCGCGACTCTGGGGAGCATTCCCCGGGGTGGCCGAAGGGAGCGCCTCGAGCTGCGAGTCCGGCGACATGACGTTGGACGGCGTGGAGGCCGGCGGGACGACGACGGACGGCGTGACCACCGCCCCGGGCGTGACGACGGTCTCGGTGGGGACCGCGCTGGGGAAGCAGCCGCCGTCGGAGACGACTTCCGTCCCGCAGGGAGCCGCCCCGCAGGGGCTTGAGCCGCGGTGGAAGACCTTGCTGGTCGTCCGGCCGACGAAGCCGCAGGGGCTGAACGGCCCGGACTTGCAGCCGGACTGGATCAGGCAGGCGGCCGCCACGAACCCCAGTACAACGAGGCGACGGCCCTGCCCGCCGGGCAGGCCGGGCCTCCCGCGGCCATGCCCGCGAGGACCGAACCATTGCAAGCAGAACATCGAAGAAGTCTCCCGTTCTCCGGCATCCCCGGGCGATCCATGAAGCGCCTCGCGACCTCGATCGGGAACGAACGCGAGCTGCGGTCCCGCCGCGATCGCGTCGCGACGGCGACCGTCACTCGCCGGACGGCCGGCGTGCCGGCGCGTCGCGCGGAGGGGGACTCGTCGCCGTGATTCGGAGGGGAAGGTGCGCATCGGGATGCTCGGGGTGCCTACTCGACGGATCGTTGAAGTTTCCCGGACGCGGCGACGGGTTGCGGACGAGGCAGAGGGTGCAACCCTGGCCGACACCCCGGATCGCTCCGGGCTGTCGCTGAAACTTAGCCGACGTTCGCGGGGTTGCCAAAGATTCGTGAGCCCTTCTAAGATGAGGCCGCAAGCGTACATCGTGCAGCCGTCAAAGTTTCCCCGGCTTCAACCCGAATCGCAGCCCTCGATGTCGGAATCCCCCCCTCCGAGCCCCGCAGGACCGACAACACCCGCAAGGTTCACGTCACGCATCGCCGCCGTCGTGACGGCCGTCGCCGCGATCGTCTTCGCCGCGGAATTGAACGACAAGCCCTTCGTCGACGAGTACGCCTACATCACCCAGTCGTACCAGCCCGACCTGCTGCTGGACGGTAAGCGCGACGACCCGCACTGGCTCGAGTTCCTCTCCTTCGATCTCGTGCCCGTCCCCAAGTACATGATCAACGCCGCCTTCCGCGCGACCGGCACCCCCCGCCCGACCGCCCGCGACGCGTTGGGCTGGTATCAGAACACCGAGTCGCGGTGGAAGTCACGCCGCGAACTGATCATCGCGAGGTTGCCGTTCGTCTGCTCGGCCGCCGCGGGTTGCGCGGCGATGTACCTGCTCGCCAGCCTGGCGATCGACCCGACGATCGCGCTCCTGGCGGCGGGGATGCTGGCGATCAACCCCCTCTACCGCCTTCACGCCCACCGGGCCATGTCGGAATCGCCGTGCGAGACATTCCTGATGCTGGCCCTCCTGATCGGGCTGACGGCATGGACGCGCTGGTGGTCCGCGCGAGGCCGGGCGACGACGGCCTGGATCCTCTGGATCCTCACCGGGGTTGCCGCCGGACTCTCCGTGCTCGCCAAGTTCAACGGCCTGCTCGCGCTGTTCACGCTGGCCTCGTGGGGCGGCCTCGGCCTCCTGGCCCCGCATGGCGCATCGCCCGTGCGAAGGGCCGGCCTGATCGCCGGGATCGGCCTGGCGGTGGCCGTGGCCGCGGCGACGTTCCTCGCGTTGAACCCGTTCATGACGGCGAGGCCCGGCGGCCCCCTGCCCCCGGCCATTCGGTCGCTTGCCGAGCAAGGTCCGTGGTCGCGGTTCCGGTTCCTCATCGATCAGCGAAGGTCGTCGTCGAGCTCGCAGCAGACGATGTTCCCGCACAACGCGCTCGTCGACCCGATCGAGCGTGTGAAGGTCGTCGTCGTGCAGGGATTCGGCCGGTTCGGCCTCTTCGGGGCGCCGAAATCCGACTCGACGATCCGGTATGACGTGCAGGACCTGGGGGCGCTGCTCTGGCTGCCCTTGGTCCTCGCGGGCGTGATCCGGGCCATCCGCCTCGGCATGGCCCAGCTCGCCGCCAACGAGCCCCCCACGGCCCTGGCGCTGGTCCTCTGGGCCGCGGTCACCCTCGCCGTCGTGACGGTGTATATCCCCATGGCCTGGGATCGATACCTGCTGCCCATCCAGGCGCCGCTCACGCTCCTGGCCGCAATCCCCGTCCGCGAGGCACTCGCCCGCGTCAAACCATGATCGGCGACATCAAGATGCAGCGGCGCTGGAACCGCGTCCGGATCTCGGCCTTCCTGATCCTCCTGGGCAGCTTCGCGTTCTTCCTGCATGCCCGCGACTGGAACACGGCCAGCCGGCTTGTCCTCACCTACGCGATCGTGGACCACGGGACGGTCTGCCTGGACGGCTACGAGCGGCAGACCGGCGATATCGCGCGGTTCCAGGGCCATTACTACGGCGACAAGCTCCCCGGCTTCTCCCTGGCGGCCACGATCCCTTACGGTGTCGGCAAGGCCGCCGCGGGCTTCGAACCGCACCCTCGGGGAGTGGAAGGGCTCAAATTCTGGCCGGCCGACGCGTGGATCACGCTGGCCACCTCGGGCGTGGCGACCGCCGCGACGGCGATCCTCCTGATGGGACTCGCACGGGACCTGGGATGCCCGCCGGGCCGCGCCTCGCTGATCGGCCTGGTGTACGGGCTGGCGACGCCGGCGTACGTCTATGCCACGCTTGCCTACGGGCATCAACTCTCCGCCCTCTGCCTCCTGGCGTCCTTCTACCTGCTCCACCGGCCGCCGGTCGCCCGGCGATCCGACGGCTGGCGGATGGCCGCGGCCGGATTCCTGGCCGCCTACGCGGCGGTCGTGGAGCTTCAGGTCGGCCCGGTCTCGGCGATCCTGGGACTTGACCTCCTGGCCCAGTGCCTGGGCCGTCGCCGCCCCGGGATGGACCTCGCGTCGTTCGCGGTCGGAGCCGCGATTCCGACCCTGATCCTGCTCGGGTACAACCTGCTGGCGTTCGGCTCCCCCTGGGAGATGGGGTACTTCCACCACGCGACCGAGGAATTCGCCCGCGTCCATAGCCGGGAAAATCCCCTGGGCCTGCGGCCGCCTGACCTTCGCCTGATCCTCCCGCTCCTCTGGGGCGAACATCGCGGGCTGCTCTTCTACGCGCCGATCCTGGCCCTCGCGCCGATCGGCTGGATCGCCCTGATCGCCCGAGGCCGGATCTCCATGGGGCTTGTCTCGTTCGCCGCCTCCGCGGCCATCTTCGTCGTCAACCTCAGCTACCCCGAATGGACCGGAGGATGGTCGACAGGGCCGAGGCTCCTGACCCCCCTGCTCCCGTTCGCGATGATCCCCGTCGCCGGTCTCCTGGGCGCCACGTCGGCCGGTCGAATGGGGCGAGGGGTATTCCTCATCGCCGGGGTGCTGGCGGTGTGGGGAGCCGCGGTGATCCTCCTCTGCCAGGGCGTCGGGGCGCGGATCCCGCAGGACATCGCCCGGCCGATCCGGGATTTCGTCTGGCCGATCTGGACCGGGCGGAACACGGCGCCCGGCTGGTGGTCGAGCGAGCCCTTCGCGAGGAATCTCGTCTCGGCGCGGTTCCCTCGCTGGGTTGCCTCGTTGCCGGCCGACCTGAAGGGAATCCAGTTCCTCCCCCTGGTCCTGGCGCAGGGGGTGGCCATCGGCGTGCTGTCGCTGCTGATGGGACGATCCGAGCCCGAAGGCGGAAGCCGTCCAGGCACGTCCTCAGACCTGGGTATTGATCAGGAGCAGGAGCGCCGTCGAGCCGATCAGGATGCCGAGGATCCAGAGGCAGAGTCGGAGCGAGCTGATCCAGATCCGGGGCCATGACTCGTAGCGTGAGGCTTCGTACACGAGGCTGATGGCCACGACCAGCGGCAGGACGAGCCAGTAGACGTTTGCCGGAGAGATGCTCATGCCGGACCTCCCGCCTTGACGCCCTCGCGGCCGGCGGCGATCGCCTCGACGGCGGCGGCCGGCTGCTCCGCCTCGGGCTGCTCCGCCTCGAGATAGGCGGGGCCCTCGAAGGCGTCATAGATCGCCAGGATGTTCAGGAGCCCGGCCACCGTGGTGTAAATCGTGCCGATCTCCACGAGCTTGCTCAGCCGCGGATGCATCCCGTTGAGGACGTTCTGGGGCGGCTCCGCCATGAAGCCCCAGAAAGGCGCGTCCATGTTCGGGGCAAGATAGTGGAGCGTCCCCTGAATCAGCGCCGGGAGTGCGGGGAGGCCGACGAAGAACTGGCCCGGATAGTAGATGCAGAACTTCTCCGGATTGCTCAGCGGGCTGACCCACCGCCAGTAGACGACCTTCCCCTCGCCCAGGAAGAAGCCGACGAAGTAGAGGCCCAGGATGCAGAGGGCGTATAGCAGCGCCTTGCCGGTCCGCCCCTGGTAATAATGCCCCAGGCCGGGGACCAGCCAGGCGAGGAACGCCGCCTTGTAGGGATCGCGTAAGTCAATGCTGGGTTGAGACATGAGCGGGATTTTCGAAACGGACTCGCGGTGCTCGCCATGGGCCGACGCCCGATGCTAGCACGAATCCGCGTCCGGAATCCAGAGCCGCGGATGCGTCGGGCGAGTCACCGGCCGGTCGCAGTTCAGGACGGCAGGGCGAACGCCAGGGGCAGCCGGCATTCCCGCGAGACGTCGTCGATCAGCTCCGAGGGTACGGCCTCGAGTCGCCTGGCGGCCGCCGCGATCAGTCCGAGCGAGCCCAGCCGATTCAGCCCGCGCGGGGTCCCGCCGGAGAGGAGATGCAACCTGGACAGGGCCCGCGGCGTGAAGACCGAGTCCCGGCAGCCGGCCGCGGCCAGCCGCTGCTCGAGGTATCGCGCGGCCTCCGAGGCGGTCAGGCGCGGCAGGTTGATCGTCAGGGACCACGCTCGCCGATCGCCGAGATCTTCCCCGGCCTCGCACTCCTCGTCGCCGACGGCCACGACGGTCACCTGGCCAAGATCCGCCGCCAGATTCGCGAGCCTCTGCCAGAGAGCGCCCTGTGATCCTTCGGGCAGGTCGCAACCCTCGACGATCAGGATCACCGCCGCCCCCTGGATCCGGCAGACCCGGATTGCCTGCCGAAGTGTCTGCCAGGCATGGCCTTCTGACAGGTCATCGGTGGGACGCCCCCCCAGCTTCCTCGCCAGGCCGAGGACGGCCGACTGCTCCGACATGAATCCGGCCGCCCAGGCGAACCGTCGCGAGGGCCGCCGCGCCTCCTCGAGGGCCTGGAGGATGACTCGGGTCTTGCCGGCCCCGGCCGCCCCGGTGAGGAACGCGAGCGGCTCGGACGCATCGATCACGTGGACGAGCCGGGCCACCGCCTCCTCGTGGCCGGGAAGCGGAACGTAAGGCGCGGCGAGGTCCTGAAAAGGGTCCCGTTCCATTCCCCAGTGGCGATACCACATGCACAGTCATCCTCGCGCCTTCGATCGGCGCCGGGCCGCCCCGGCAGATCGCGTCCATCCCTTACAATCGGATAGAATGGCACCCGACCTTGTGACGCAATCGCGGAGCTCACGTTGTCCGAACGATTCCACGCCCCCGATCCTCCCGACGGCGACCGCTACGTCTTGCGGGCCGAGGAGGCCCGGCATCTCGCCCGGGTCTGTCGATACGGCGTCGGGGATCGCGTCGAGATCTTCGACGGTCGGGGCTTCGCGAGCCTCGCCACGGTGGTCGAGATCACGAAGGACCGCGTCGAGCTGGTGCCGGTCGGGTCCCCCCTGCTCGAGGAATCCGCCCCCTGCCCGATCACGCTGGCCACGGCCTTCCCCAAGGGGGAGCGGCTGGACTGGCTCGTCGAGAAGGCGACCGAGCTGGGCGTCACCCGGATGGTCCCGCTGATCACCGAGCGCTCGGTCGTGGATCCCCGGGCCTCCAAGCTGGAGCGGCTCCGGCGGACCATCATCGAGGCGTCGAAGCAATCGAGGCGAAGCCGGCTCATGGGCCTGGAAGAACCGACGCGCTGGGGAGACTTCGCGATCACCGCGCCGGATGGTGTCCGCCTGATTGCGGATCCCACCGGCCTCCCGCCGGATCGATGGCCCGAGTTCCGCCATGCGGCCGAGGTATCCGTGGCGATCGGCCCGGAAGGGGGCTTCACCCCCGCGGAGATGGAGATCGCCCGCGACTCCGGCTGGCAGCCGATCCGCCTGGGACCTTGTATCTTGCGAATCGAGACCGCGGCGCTGGCTGTCGCGGCGATCGTGCTCGCTCACCACGGCCGGGAGTCCTGATCGGATGAACGCGATCGAGTTCGCGATGATGCTCGTCCTCGGAGGAGTTGCCGGGATTTGCAGCGGGATGTTCGGCATCGGCGGGGGGCTGGTCATCGTGCCGCTGCTGATCCTGATCTTCGGATTCGAGCCGAAGACGGCCATCGGCACGTCGCTCTTCGCGATGCTCCTTCCCACGGGCTTGCTCGGCGTCCTCGAGTACTACCGCCGCGGGGAATTGAAACCGATCGCATCCATCACCATCGCATGCGGCCTCTTCCTCGGCGCCTACGTCGGCTCGCGAATCACCGGGGCGATCTCCGCCAGCACCATGAAGCGGGTGTATGGCGCCTTCCTCATGCTCGTGGCCGTCTACTTCTTCTGGACGAGCTCGCCGGGACGCAGTCCCGCGACTCCGACACCGTCGGAGCCGCCCGGGGACGCGGCGGTCGGCCTCGGCGGCCCTCGTCCAGGCTAGCCCCCATCCCGCCGGCCTCGTTCCCTCATCCCGTCCACTGACCGCCGGACTTGTCCTGATAGACCGACCAGACGAAGCCGTCCGGGTCGCGGAGGGCGAACTCCCGCCAGCCCCAGGGCTGGTCGGTCGGCTCGCCGGAGAGGGCGAGATAGGCCCCCTCGTCGATGCAGTGCTGGTAGAAGCCGTCCACGTCGTCCACCTGGATTTGCAGGTGGATCCCCACGCCCAGGCGCGTGTCGGTGAACTCGTCGGCGTGCGGCTCCTGGGGATGGATCATCAAGGTGAAATAGCCCAGGCGGAGGATCGCCAGCGAGTAGGGCGCACCCTCTTGCTCCGCATGCACCTGGAGCACCTCCGCGCCCACGACCTCGTTGTAGAACTCGAGCGACCGGCGAACGTCCTTGACGTAAAGAAAGACGCTCGTGACTCTGGCCGCCATGATCTCCCCCTCTCAACCAGTGGCCCGGAAACTCATCCCTGAGTGTCCCGGAGAATACTCGTAAGACTCGATGATGACAACGTTAACCGCGACGGAGCCCATGCCCGATCATGGCGGCCCCGGTGCGGCCAGGAAATCCACGGCCTTGCGGATTCCCGGCAGGAGATAGCCGACGGCCGAGTAGTGGCCGCAATCATACCAGATGATCGGAGGCCGCCCGGCCGCGACCCAGAGCGCCTCGGCCGAGGCCGGGGGGACAACTTCGTCGATGTTCCCGGCGATCATCAGGACTTGCTTCCCTTTCAGCCGGGATGCGTAGGTCAGCGGATCATAGGGATCGGTCAGGGCCTTCAGGTCCAGGATCGACTTCCCCGCCGCTTCCCAGGACTGCCGGAACCTCGCGGTCTCCGGCATGTCCCAGAGGATCTTCGAGAGATCCCCGCCGGCCAGGAGGAAGGCACCCCGGCTCGCCGAGGGATCGACGGCCACGACCACCGAGCCGACGATCCCCCCCAGGCTGATCCCGACCACGCCCAGCCGCGAAGGGTCGTTCCCGGGCCGCGAGGCCAGCCAGCGGAGGCCCCGCCGGACGTCGCAGATCCCCTGCCGCATCGAGGTCATCGTCCGCTCCAGGTCCGCCGACAGGAACTTCGTCGGCACCGGCCCCGGCCCGGCGCGAGGCCGCCTCTCGCCGTAGTACGGCAGCTTGAGGAAGAGAGCCGAGATCCCTCGATCCGCGAGCCGGGCCGCCAGATAGCGCGAGAGCGGGAAATCGGACCCGAGGATGTGGAGAACGACCACCGCCGGCCGGCCTTTCGCCCCATCTCGCGGCTCGAAATACTCCGCGTGCACGGTGTCGTTGTCCGCATTGCCCGTGTTGATGGGCGACGGGAATCTCAGCCGCGACACCGTATAGCGGCCCGTGGAGAAGACCGGCTCGAGCTCGTAGCGAAACGCCTCGGGCTTGAGCCGGAAGAGCTCCGGAACCGATGATTCCTGCGGCGAAGGCCGGAAGGCGACCTCGCCATCGGACCAGGCCCCGCCCAGGAGGAGCGCCACGCCGAGGATCGTGCCCTGTACGGTCATCGGACAACCAGTGCCTCCGCGATTACGTTCCACGCCCCGCGCGCCATTGCCCGGCCGGGGGATCGCCGCTAGATTACGCCGACATTCGAACGAAGGGAAAGGGAGTTCCCCGCCGTGATCGAGAACCTCGCGGACCGACTCCGGCAGCATCCGCCCCGCAGAATTTGCGTCATCAAGCCAAGTTCCCTCGGCGATGTCGTCCACGCCCTGCCCATCCTTCCTTCCTTGCGCAAGCTGTTCCCAGGAAGTCACCTCGCGTGGGTGGTGAATCAGGGATTTCGGAGCTTGCTGGACGGTCATCCGGACCTGGATGAGGTCATCGCCTACGACCGCGGCGGCTCCGGTGTCTCGCGCCGGAGCATCGCGGCAACCGCGCGGCTTTGCGGCAGGCTCCGGGACGGCCGGTTCGACCTGGCGATCGATCTCCAGGGCCTCCTGCGCTCGGGACTGATGACCGCGGCGACCCGGGCGGGGATTCGCGTCGGCCTGGCGGATGGCCGCGAGGGATCGACGTGGTTCGACACCGATCTCGTCACGTCTCCCCGGGCCGAGACCCACGCCGTGGACCGGGTGCTCCGGGTCGCGACCGCGCTCGGGGATGCGGATCCGCGTCCTGATTTCTTCGTCCCGATCCGAGAGGACGAACGACGATGGGCTCGCGAGGTGCTGGCCCGTGTCGAGCGGCCACGGCTGGCACTCAACCTCGGCGCCCGCTGGCTGACCAAGCGGTGGCCGCCGGCGCACTTCGCCGAGATCGGCCGCCGGGCGGCGCGGGAGCTCGGCGCCGGGCTCATCGCGGTGGGCTCTCCCGAGGACCGAGACCTCGCTCGGTCGCTCCGCGAGGGCCTGGGGAACGTCCCCCTCCTCGACCTGACCGGACGGACCACGCTCCGGCAGCTCGCGGCCGTCGCCCAGGAGAGTGATCTCTTCCTGTCGAACGACACCGGGCCGCTCCATCTCGCTTCCGCGGCCGGTGCAAACGTCGTCGGGATCTATACCTGCACCGACCCGCGCCGGACCGGCCCCTACGGTCCCAATGCCTCGGTCGTGAGATCCTGCGTCTGGTGCGCGCCGAGCTTCCGGAAGTCGTGCGATCGACTCGAGTGCTTCCAGGAGCTCGGCCCCGGGCGCGTCTGGCCGACGGTCCTCGAGCGGCTCGAACGGGCCGCGGGGTCCCCTCGGCGATCCCACGCCGGCGATGCCTCGGCCGGCCCTCATTTCTCGCCACGCCCCGCTCGCGCGGCGGCCGATCCGCCGGGTCGCCTCTGAGATCTCGGGAGCTTCCTCCGGGGATCGCCACGCCTTGCACCATGATGACGAGGCCCCCGGCGGGTCGGTCGCCCGGACGGCGATCGCAGCCGGCCCGCGCCGTCACGTTCCGTTCTTGAAATTCCGCCGGCGTGGGTGGAAATCGGCGTGGTTTCGGAACAAAGACATAGGCAAGGCGGCTGAGACCGCAGCGAGAGTCAAGGGCGGGAGACCACGCCTGGTGGCCCGCGGCCAGGTTCCAGGGACCCCGCTGGGGCGAGGGACCGCTGCGCACCGGGATGACGAGAGGCACACCCATCGAGTCGAAAGGTGAATGCATCATGACATACCGAACCGTCAGGAACATGGTCGTCGTCGGCGTCGCGGCGCTGGCCATCGGCGGCACTCCCGGACGAGCCGACATCGTCGTCGACCTCAACATCGGCGGGAATTACACCGGCCAGGGCGATCTGAACTACAACTACAATTCACAGGGATATCTCGGGGGAGGGGGAAGCCTCGACACGTCCTACCTCAACAGCGCAAAGTTGCCCTACCTGTATTGCATCGACATCCCCGACCACGTCAATGTCCCGGCCGAGTATGCCAAGACGCTCGCCACCGACACCGGCCAGGTCTGGCTCGGCTCGAACACGAGCTCCATCAGCACCGTCAACAATGCCGGGGCCGTCGCCTACCTGATCGATAAGTACGCCGCCGGCGCGACCACGCGGGCCGAGATGGGCGGCCTCCAGGGTGCGATCTGGAAGGTCATCTACGGCGGCCTGTTCGTGATGAACAGCGGGAGCAACGGATACTCGGACTACCTGACGTACTACAACGACGTCTCCAATAACGGCGTGGGCCCGTTGAAGACGGCGAGCGTGAGCAGCCTCCTCTGGTTCAGCCCGAGCAAGGACTCGAGCATCAGCGCCTCGCACGCTCCCGGCACGATCTACCAGGCCCTGGTGACGCTGAATCCGAGCTATCACTCCGGCGCGGTCCCCGAGCCGGCCACCATCGTGACCTCTTCGATGGGGATCGTCGTCCTCGCCGGCCTGCGGATGTGGCGGCGGCGCAGGCCCGCCGCGGCCTGATCTCGATCCCGCACCAGACTCTCCTCATCGAGCCCGCGATCCACACCGGCGGCCGGCCGCGATCCACCTCGCGGCGGGCCGCCTCCTGTGTTTGCCACTCCCGAGGGAGAGGTCCGGGATCGCGGTCGCGGGGCGGACCTTGCCGCGCGATCCGACCGCCGAACGGCGTTCTCGGCGATAGGATCGCGGCTCGGAGGGTGCTACACTTGGGGGGCGGTCTTCCCGAGTGTCGAGGCCCTGCGGCGAGTGGGATCGATCATGGAATCTTATGATCTGGTGGTGATCGGTGGCGGCCCCGCGGGTATCCAGGGCGCGGCGACGGCGCGGGTCCTGGGCAGGACCGTCGCCCTGGTCGATCGGCATCATGAGCTCGGCGGCGCGGGGGCCAACACGGGGACCGTCCCCAGCAAGACCCTGAGAGAGACCGCCGTGGTGCTGGCCGGACTCCGCTCCCGGGATCTCTACGGCGTCGACCTCTCGGTCCGCCGCAAGATCACGGTCGCCGACTTCTTGCGGCACGAGCGCAAGGTGAAGGAGGGGCTCAACGCGCGGTTCAACCAGCAGCTCGATGCCTGCGACACCCGCGTCATCTTCGGCGACGCCACCTTCGTGGACGCGAATACGATCCTCATCCACGGGCGTTCCAGCGACGAGGCCTGCGACCCCCACAAGGAACGGGCCGCCCTCGACGAGGATGTGATGATCCGCGGCGACAAGATCCTGATCGCCACCGGATCCTCGCCGAGCCGTCCGGGCATCTTCCCCTTCGGGCCGGGCGTCTTCGATTCGGACACCCTGCTGAATCTCGGCAACCTGCCGAATACGATGGCGGTCCTGGGGGCCGGCACGATCGGCTGCGAGTACGCCTGCACCTTCGCGGCGCTCGGCTCGAAGGTCCACCTCATCGATGGTCGCGATTGCCTCCTCCCGTTCCTGGACCGGAGCATCGCCGAGGCCCTGACGGTCGAGATGGAACGGGCCGGGATCGTCTTCCGCTGGAAGGAGCGAGCCACGTCCTGCGTCG
The DNA here is from genome assembly GCF_011064615.1 of Aquisphaera insulae. Classification (GTDB taxonomy): domain Bacteria; phylum Planctomycetota; class Planctomycetia; order Isosphaerales; family Isosphaeraceae; genus Aquisphaera; species Aquisphaera insulae. The sequence continues at coordinate 98,359 of NZ_JAALJH010000019.1, forward strand.
TCGAGGACGTCCCCACTCCGGGGCATCTCGGGAGGGTCCGCCTGGGCTTCGACTCGGGCGAATCGCTGGTCGTCGAGGAGGTCCTCGTCGCGGCGGGCCGGGTCAGCAACACCGGCTCCCTCAACCTGGAGGCGGCCGGGGTCAAGCTCGGCGAACGCGGCCTGATCCCGGTCGACCGGTCGTTTCGCACCAACGTCCCGCACATCTACGCCGCGGGCGACGTGATCGGCTTCCCGGCACTCGCCTCGACGAGCATCGAGCAGGCCCAGCGCGCCGTTCAACACGCCTTCGGGCGCAATCCCGCCCCCGGGACGCCGGACCTCCTGCCGCACGGGCTCTGGACCATACCGGAGATCGGCTTCGTCGGGTCGACCGAGGAGGAACTCCGCAAGCAGGGTATCCCGTACGTCGCCGGGCTCGCCTCGTATGCGGACAACCCGCGGGGCCGAATCCTCGGGGACGCGGCGGGCTTCCTGAAGCTCCTCTTCCGACTGCCGGACCTGGAGCTGGTGGGCGCCCACATGATCGGCGAGCAGGCGACCGACGTCATCCACATCGGGATGATCGCCATGCACGCCCATCTCCGGGCCGATCAGTTCGACGACATGTGCTTCAACCTGCCCACCCTCGGAGAGCTCTACAAGTACGCCGCCTTCGAGGCGATCCTCGAGGCCGAGCGCCAGGGCGTCGATCGCCCGCTTCCGAAGGCCGCCCCCGGGAGTTTGTGACCGGAGAAATCGACCGCATCGGCGTCGTTGACGGAACGAAGCGCCATCCGCATCGCCCCGGGTGCTCCCGGCACCACCGTGTGCATATCAACTCGTAGGATGATGTAGCGACGAATCGTCGCGTCGGATTGCGGAACTGATCGTCACAGCCCCGAGCTCACCTCGTCAGGTCAGAGTCCGATCTCGCCGCCGACGGACCGAGTCTCCGACGGCAACGATCCCCGCTCCTCGCCGCCGGCCGCAAAGCCGGGGCGGATCGCGACGCGCCGGGTCCCGGGCGCGACGGCCCGGTCGTGCGCCTCGGACGCTGAGTTCGGAGCCACCCGATGCGGTCGGGTGGACATGGGCAGGAAATCGGCGATGCGGCCGGCCGCATCGCCAAGCGCGTTTGGTAGGGACGCCGCCGGCCTCGCAAGATCGCGGCCGGACCGCCCCTCAGGCCGGCTCGTCGAGCGCCGCGAACGGATCGTCGTTCAGGTCGCAGGGGAGTGGTCCGGGCCCCAGCTCGGTCGTGCTGATCTGCTGACTGGAGATGTCCGGGTGATCGGCGCGGGCCGAATGGCTCGGCAGCTCGGGGAGCCGCATGGTGCTGATGGACGAGGTGCCGGAGCCCCCGGGGTCGTGGTAGCCCGAATCGCGCTCCAGCGCGTTGGGCCGACGCCGGTCGAGCAGGTGGCCGACGTCGAACCGCTCGCCGATGTAGTGCTTGCGGACCTCTGCATTATTGAGAATATCTTCACGGTTCCCGTAGGCGAAGACCCGGCCCTCGCGGATCAGGTAGCAGCGGTCGGTGACCTCGAGCGTCTCGCGGAACTGGTGGTCGGTCAGCAGGATGCCGATGTTGTAGGTCTCCACGAGCGAGCGGATCTGATCCTGGATCTCGGCGACGGTCTTGGGGTCGATGCCCGCGAACGGCTCGTCGAGCATGATCAACTTCGGCTCGGTGATCAGCGAGCGGGCGATCTCGAGGCGGCGCCGTTCGCCGCCCGAGACGCGATTCGCCATGGTCTTGCGGATCTTGGCGAGGCCGAACTGATCGAGCAGCTCCTCCTGGCGCGCCTTCCTCTGCTTCCGGCTCATGCCGGGGCGGGTCTGGAGGATGGCCATCAGGTTATCCTCGACGGAGAGCTGCCTGAAGACGCTGGAGTCCTGGGCGAGGTAGCCCATCCCCGCGCGGGCGCGGAGGTACATCGGCAGCTTCGTCACGTTGCGGCCGGCGAACCGGACGCTCCCCCCGTCGCTGTCGATCAGGCCGATGGTCATCCGGAAGCTCGTGGTCTTGCCCGCGCCGTTGGGGCCGAGCAGGCCGACGACCTCTCCCTGGCCCACCTCGAAGTCCACCCCGTTGACGACCTGGCGGCGGCCGTACCACTTCTCCAGGCCCCGGACTTCCAGCAAGGGCGCGGACCGCCCCTCCGCCTGGATCGCGACGGGTTCTCCGGCACTCGGACTCTGGCGGACTTCCGGCAGCGGCATGACTCGATCCTCCTTGATCGCGGCGAAGGCCGGCGGCACGTCACGAGCCTTGTCCGGCCTTCAGCGGATCCACCTCATCCGCTCGAAATACGGCCGGAAGGGCAGCCTCAGGTCGCCTCCCAGCACGCTTACCGTCGGGCCGAACGGGACGCCGTGGGGCCAGTAGACGGAGAACGCCTTCCCCGTCAGCAGGCTGCGGGGCACCTCCCAGGACTGTCGGTGGGAGGTGTCCCACGTGTCGCTCGAATCCCAGCCCCGGCTGTCCTTGCTGCGCGGGCTGTTGTCGCCGAGCATCATGTAGCGATCGCCGCCGAGTGGATAGTCGCGCGAGCCCCCCTTCCCGAAGCTCGGGAATCGCGCGGGGTCGGCCAGCAGATCGATCAGCTCGGCGCCGTTGCGCGGCGTATGATCCTCGAAGACGGTGGATCCGTAATCGACGCGTCCGGGGTACTGTGTATAGTAGATATCCCGCTTAAGGACAAGGTTGCTCACGCGGAAAGTCCCCTCGCGGACGGCGACCGCGGCGGGCGAGAGATCCAGCGCCGTGGGGACGGGGTTGGCCTCACCCCGTTCGTACTCGGCGCCCTGCTCCCCGTCGGCCGGCCGGCCATCGATGAGCAGCGTCAGCCGGTCGTCGACGTTGGCGAGCTCCAGGTGGCAGGACCCGGTCCTCTTCTTGAGGACCGTGACGAACTCCTTGAGGACCTCCTCGCCCCGGAAGAGTCGTGCCATCCCCGTGCCGACGTCGATGGTCGCGCGATAGGGTGTCCCGCCCTTGACCAGCTCGAGGCGGACCTGACCGGACGGGGCCTCGATCTCCAAGTCGGCCTGCAACGTAAGGTCGCCGACCCAGTGCGGCTGGAGCCACGCGGTCTCGGCCTCGCCGTGCGGATCCACCAGGTCGGAGCCGTCGGACGACAGGTTCGTGTTGTAGGAGTAGAAGTCCGTGATCAGGCTGCTGCGGGGGGCTCGTCGCGGGATCCGGCCGTCGGCGAGGGCCTCCCACTGCTCGGGATCCGGCACGAGGTGGCGGTAGCGGAGCTCGGCCCAGTCGGAGGTCGCCGTTGCCGAGCGGAAGCTCGACGCGGCCGACGAGTCGGCCTGCCACGCCCCGGCCGCGGCGGGCTGCCAGCGTCGCCAGTCCTCGAGGCCATCCAGCGCCCTGGGCCGGTGGCGGTCGTCGTACACGTTGACCTGCATGGCCGACTGGTGCCTCAGCGGCTTCCTCTGGAGGCGGAAGTCCGCCTCGCCCGCCCCGCGGGCATAGATGTCGCCGTGGCGGATCCGGATCGTCTCGCCGGGGAGCCCGATCAGCCGCTTGATGTAGCTGACCTCCGGCTCCTCGGGGTAGCGGAAGACGACCACGTCCCAGCGCTGCGGAGGCGAGGAACCGGGCAGGAACGGCAGGTCGTAGGGGAACATGGAGACGAGGATCCGGTCCCCCTTGAAGCTCGGCTCCAGGTTCAGGTTGCGGGCCTGGAAGCGGCAGTTGACGCAGATGCCGGAGTGGACGCGGCGGGGATAGGGATAGCCCCGCGCCTCGGTCTCCTCGGAGGCGTTCACCGAGTAGACGAAGCCGCACTCGGGGCAGGCCAGCTCCTTGTGCCGGCCCATGAGGGTCGGGGCCATGGAGCCGGTCGGGATCACGAAGGGTTGGACCTGGAAACCGCGAGCCAGGAGCGCGGCGACGAACGCGATCACGATCGCCTCCGCGATATCGCGGAAGCTGTCCTTCGGCTTCTCGTCCTCCGGCTGCCCCTTGACCCTGGCGGCAGTCCCCGGCTTCAAGGAGGCGGCGGTCCGGCCCATCGTCGACATCCTCTTCCCTTCCGCGCCGCCGTCCGGGACGGTCCACACGCGCTCAACAGGTGTCGGGGCCGCCACGAGACGGGCGCCCTGGCCTCGCCGCGTCCGCCCGAGGCATGTCAGTGAATGTACCGGATTCGCCGCGGATCGGGAACCCAGTATACCGACCGTCCGAAGACCTCGAGGGCCACGACCTGGCCCGGCAGATGGACCAGGAACGGCTTCCCCAGGAACATCGACCGCGGCACCACCGGGCTCCCGCCCCAGAACCGGGAGTCGCTCGAGACCGGGCTGTTGTCCCCGAGGACGAAGTAGTCATCCGGCCCCAGCGTCCAAGGCTCGGTCACCCCGTGGGGATGGCGAGGTATCCCCCCCAGCGTGCTCGTGTAGTAGACATCTCGATAGAGCTTCAGGTCGCGGACGGCCACCCTGCCCCCTCGGACACCGATCGCCACCGGCGATTCGTCCGGGGGGGGGCCGGATGTCGGATCGTCGTAGTCGATGGGCTCGAAGAGGGGCTGGCCGTCGATCGCCACGCGCAGCCTGTGGTCCACAACCGACGCCTCCAGCCGGACCGTCCGCGGCCAGGGAGCGGGGCCCGCGCCCTGGAAGGGATCGACGACGGACCGGATTGTCACTCGCCGCCCGTTCCTCGCGACCTGGACCGGGGTACGGCTCTCGCCGGCCTCGTTCACGGGGAGGCGGACGACGAACCGATCGCCGCCCGACCGGAGGCGGACGGAGAGCGAATCGACGTCGGCGCCGAGTTCCAGCGAGGCATCGAGCGCCAGGTCGGGGATGGTATTGTCCGCCCCGAGATCCCCGCCGTTGTAGGCGTAATGATCTCGGACCGGACCGTACCGGCCCAGGACGGGATCCCAGTGGTGATACTGGAGCCAGTCCTCGGGCTCGTAGACTCCCGGGATCCGCGAGACCGGCTCATGAACGAAGGCCGTGCCCTCGCGCCTCCAGCCCGTGGGCAGGGGCCGGCGCGGCCAGCCCCGCAGGTAGTCCCAACGGGGGAATCGGTCCGAGTCGTCCGGGACGAACCGGCCGTCGTGGACCAGGATCTGCATCGCCTGCAGCTCGGCGGGCGTCTTGCGGGCGATCCGCCCGTCGATGTAGACGTCGCCGCCGCGGACCTGGACCGACTCCCCGGGCAGGCCGACCACCCGCTTGACATAGGCCTGGGTAGGATCACCCGGGAAATGGAAGACCGCCACCTCCCACCGCCGGGGTGAGCGGAAGTCGAAGAGGAACTTCTGGACGAGCACCCGGTCGCCGTTGCATTCGACGGCGGCCACCCCGTCCAGGCCGTCCTTGCCGCAGTTGGGGCAGACCGCATGCGGCTGGTGCCCCTCCTCGTCCAGGCCGATCACGAAGGTGAAACGGCAGTTGGGACAGGTCAGCTCGCGGTGATGCCCCAGCAAGGTGGGGGCCATCGAGCCCGTCGGGACGACGTAAGCCTCCGCCGAGAAGGTCCGGAAGAGGAGGACCCCCAGGCAGAGCATGACGATCAGGTCCATGGTCTGCCGGACCACGCCGGTGCCAGGGTTCTCCTGCCATCGTTCCCTGCGCGGCGAACCAGGTTGGGGATTCGAGTCGGGGTCCGGTTCCATGCGTGGCGATCAATCCTCCGCGTCGTCGAGCACCGAAAGGAACGCCTCCTGCGAGATTTCGACGTTCCCTACCTGCTTCATACGCTTCTTGCCTTCCTTTTGCTTCTCGAGGAGCTTGCGCTTTCTCGAAATATCTCCCCCGTAGCACTTGGCCGTCACATTCTTGCGGAGGGCCGAGATCGTCTCGCGGGCGATCACCCGGCTGCCGATGGCCGCCTGGATCGCGACCTCGAACTGGTGCCGGTCGATCTCCCCCTTCAGCTTGCGGACGAGCTTGCGGCCGCGGCGATCCGCGTGGGCCCGGTGGACCACGATGGAGAGGGCGTCCACCTTCTGTCCCCCGACCAGGATGTCGAGCCGGCAGAGGTCCCCGGCCCGATATCCCAGGAGCTCATAGTCCATCGTGCCGTAGCCGCGGGTTGCGCTCTTGAGCTTGTCGTAGAGATCGTAAATCATCTCCGCCAGCGGCAGCTCGTAGGTCAGGATCGCGCGGGTCGTCGAGAGGTACTCCGTCTTCACGTAGACCCCCCGCCGGTCCTCGCAGAGCTGCATGATGGATCCGATGCAGTCCGACGGCAGGATGAAGTTCACCTTGGCGATCGGCTCCCGGAACTCCTCGATGTCCCCCGCCTCGGGGATCCGCGTCGGGTTGGAGATGTGGAGCGTCTCGCCCTGCCTGGTGAGGATCTCATAGGTGACGTTCGGCGCGGTCTGAACCAGGGCGAGGTTGCTCTCGCGCTCGAGCCGCTGCTGGACGATCTCCATGTGGAGCATGCCGAGGAAGCCGCAGCGGAAGCCGAAGCCCAGGGCGTCCGAGGTCTCGGGCTCGAAGGAGAAGCTGCAGTCGTTGAGCGCCAGCTTCTGGAGGGCCGTGCGGAGGTCGTCGAACTGGTTGTGCGAGGCCGGGAAGAGCCCGCAGAAGACGACCGGGACCGGCTCCTGGTAGCCCGGCAGGGCCGTGCCGGCGCCGCCGGGGGCCTGGGTGATGGTGTCGCCGATCCGGACGTCGGAGAGCTTCTTGATGTTGGCGACGACGTAGCCGACCTGCCCGACCCCCAGCTCGTCGCAGGGGACCTCGCGGGGCCGGAATCGTCCCAGGGCGGTGACCTCGTGTTCGGTCTCTCCGGCCATCATCCGGATCTTCTGGCCGACCTTGAGCACGCCGTCGACGACCCTGACATACGTGACGACCCCCTGGTAGTCGTCGAACTTGGAATCGAAGATGAGCGCCCGCAGCGGCGCCTTCGGGTCCCCCGCCGGCGGCGGGATGCGATCGATGATCGCGCGGAAGACGTCCGGGACGCCCAGGCCGGTCTTGGCACTCACGGCCAGGATGTCGTCCGGGTCCATCCCCAGCGTGTGCATGATCTCTTCCTTGATCTCCTCCGGGCGCGACGCCTGCATGTCGATCTTGTTGAGGACCGGCACGATCGCCAGGTCGTTGCCGATGGCCAGGTACGCATTGGCCACGGTCTGGGCCTGGACCCCCTGGGTCGCATCCACCAGGAGGATGGCCCCTTCACAGGCGGCGAGGCTCCGCGAGACCTCGTAGTGGAAGTCGACGTGGCCGGGCGTGTCGATCAGGTTCAGCTCGTACGTCTGTCCATCCAGGTTGTAATTGATCGCGACGGCGCGGGCCTTGATCGTGATGCCCCGCTCCCGCTCCAGGTCCATGTCGTCGAGCAGTTGTTCGCGAAACTCGCGCTGGGTGATCGCACCGGACTGGAGGAGAAGCTGGTCCGCCAGCGTGCTCTTGCCGTGGTCGATGTGCGCGACGATCGAGAAATTGCGAATGTACTTCGGGTCAAAGACCATGCGACAATTCCGTGGCCAGAGAGGAGGCGGCGATTTCGGGATGGACGGGCGAGTCGACCGGCCCCCCGCCGGTCGCCTGGCGTGACGGTCGGACTGCTCGAAGGACGGGTCAATCCGGGAGGAATCGGAGCCGTGTGCCTCGGCCCCCGTGGAGCCGGCGGTCTCGAACGATTATATTACGGTTCTCGCATGAGGGAAAGCCGGCTTGCGATGCACACTCGCACGTGCGTATGTCGCCGCTCGCGAGCCCGGCCACTCGCGTCCCCGCTCCGCCGAGCCGCGGGCCGGCCGCCATGGGCGGGTGTCGGCGGGCCGTCGCGGCTCTCCTCATGGGGGAGGATCGGCCGATGAGATGCATCTCCGCACTTTCCACCGCCCGGACGATGAACGCCGCGTTCCACCAGATCCTCGAGAAGTTCGACGAGCAGAGCGGCGAGGAACCGGCCGATCTCTGCCTGATCTTCTCTTCGATGCATCACGTCGACGAGGTGGGGCGGATGGCCTCCCTCCTGATCGAGCAGGGCCGCGCCCTGCACGTCCTGGGGTGCACCGCGGAATCCGTGGCCGGCGAGGCTCGCGAGGTGGAAGGCTCCCCGGCCCTCGCGGTCCTGGCGGTCTTCGCCCCGGGGATGACGATCGAGCCCATCCGCCTGGACGCGCCCGACTCCTCCCCGGCCTCCTTCGCCGCACGGGTCGGCGAGGATCGTTCCGGCCGGGCCCTGATCTTCCTGGCCGACCCGTTCTCATTCCGGACCGATGAGTTCCTCCGGCAGGTCAACGCCGACCTGCGCGGGCTCCGGGTCGTCGGGGGCATGGCCAGCGGGAGCCAGGTCCCGCGCGGGAACCAGTTGATCCTGGACGATCAGGCCTACCTTGACGGAGCGGTGGCGATGCTCCTGGGGGGTCCTGTCGGTGTGCGGATGCTCGTCAGCCAGGGCTGCCGTCCGGTCGGCCACACCATGATCGTGACGAGCGCAGAGAACAACGTGATTCGCGAACTGGGCCGCCGCCCCGCCCTGGAGGTCCTGCGGACCGTCTTCCAGGACCTGTCCCAGGAGGACCGGCGGCGGATCCAGGACGGCCTGCACATCGGCCGCGTGATCAATGAATATCAGGGCGAGTTCGGCCGGGGCGATTTCCTGGTCCGGAACGTCATGGGGGCCGACACCACCGGCGCGATCCAGATCAACGACATCGTCCGGGTGGGGCAGACCGTGCAGTTCCACGTCCGCGACGCGGACACCGCCGACGACGACCTCCGATTGGGACTGCTCAAGGTCCGGGACGATCCGGCCCGGACCTCGAAACCGGCGGGGGCCCTGCTCTTCTCGTGCAACGGCCGGGGGACGCGCCTCTTCAAGGCCCCTGATCACGACATACGGACGATCCGCGACGTCTTCCCCGACCTCCCGGTCGCGGGCTTCTTCGCCATGGGTGAGGTCGGCCCCATCGGCGGCCAGAACTTCGTCCACGGCTACGCCGCGAGCATCCTCCTGCTCGAGGATCGGGCCTGAGCGGTCGCCCAGGCCCCCCCTCGCTCGATCACGCCCCGGGCCCCTCGGGGAGCTCGATCTCCAGATGGAGGGCCGCCCCGGGTGCGATCTCGACGCCGATTTCCGACGTCTTGTCGTCGTAGAACCGGGTGGGAATCCGGCGGCGGAATTGAGTCGGAGCGTCCTCACGGTCGGAGGGCGTGCTCGTCTCCGGCAGGAGCCGCACCGTGTAGGCGCCGGCTTTCAGGCCCGATTCGCTGCCTCCCATGGAGACCTCGAAATTCCCGTCGGCATCGGTCATGCCCGCGCCCCAGTATTCGGCGGACTGCGTTCCCTTGGGGGTGAACACGATCGTCGCCTGTTGCACCGGACGGCCGCTGAACGTGAGCTTGCCGGTGACCTGGGTCGTCGTCCCCGACGGCATGATCACGCCCGTGGCCGTCAATGCACACAGGGAGGAGAAGCCGACGGCGAGTACAGCGAAGGTCCGGGTGACGAATAGGAGCGAACTCATCTCTTTTCCTCGAACCTGATTTGAGGTAGCGAGGCCACCATGGCGACGCTCACCGGTTCTGTCCCATACCTCGGCCCTGGGGAGGGATGGTTCGGCCGATGTATCTGGTTCGTTGGACTTCCCAAAAAACCTGCCGATCACCGACCCCAGTGGAGGGTTGGGGTGGATCTCGGCCCGGAAAGTTCGTCCGTGGATCCCTTGCGGGTGGACGGCTTTCTCAACAATAGTTCGCCGGTTGGTGTGACCGAGCGAAGGAGAGAGACATTTCGGAGGGGAAGCTGCATGCTCCCTTGCCCTCGTTTAATGTCTACTCATGTTATAGGGCTTTCGGTGAACGGGGTCAACCCTTCCCGACGACGGATCGCCTCGGCCGGTTGATCCGGGGCAACATCCCGCGAGGCGGATCCGGTCGGTGAATCGAGGGCTCGCGACCCTTCCGGGCCGCCCGGAGGATCAGGCCGGGAACTTCTTGAGGTAGGCGACGCTCCGCTGCGTGAGCGCCCAGGTCTGCTCGACGTAGTAGCTGCGGACGCCAGCCTTCTTGGCCGCGTCGAAGGTCGTCGACCAATCGATGCTCCCCTCGCCGAGGGCCACCTGCGGGCGGCGGCCGGGCCGGCCCTTCTTCGAGGCCGGAGGGGCCGACTTCATGTCGATGTCCTGGAGGTGCATCGAGTGGAACCGGCCCGGATACCGGAGGAAGTAATCCGCCGCGACCAGGCCGTTCTCGATCGTCGACATCTGGAACTGGAAGGTCACGAGCTTCGGGTCGAGGAGCTTCAGGAGCAGGTCGTAGGTCCGCTGGCCGTCGACCATCGAAACCTCGAACCCCTCATTGTGGAGACCCTGCTGCACGCCGGCGGCGGCGGCGGCCTCGGCGATCCGGTTGTACTCCTCGGCCGCCCGCTTCACCTGGTCCAGCGTCGGCGAATCGCCGCCGTTGCCGTCGCCCAGGGTGGCGGTCAGCATCTGGTTGATGCCGACCTCCTTCGCCCAGTCGATGCTCCTCGCCTGGCTCCGGCGGAGCTCCGCCATGCTGAAATGCGAGCTGACGGACTCGATCCCGTGATCCCCGAGGATCTTCCGGACCTCCTTCCCGTCCTTCAAGGAGGCGAATTCGCCGCCGTAGCCGATCGGGGAGCAAAGCTCCAGCCGGGTCACGCCGATCCCGGCCATCATCCGCACATAGGCCGGCAGGTCGCCGAGCATCGATCGCGTCGGCCAGACCTGACAGCCGATCGGCAGGCCGAGGGGGCTGGCGGTGGCCGCCGACCGCCCCAGTGCCAAAACGCCCGCGGCCCCCGCCGAGGCACGGAGGAATTGCCTTCTGGTCGCTTCGGTATCCATGGTCGTGCTCAGATCTCCCAGCCGGGTCGATAGTCACGCGAGAGGAATCGGTTCGCATCCGCGATGTTCGTGATCCGTGCGGCCCGGGCGTCCCACCGGAGCCTGCGGCCCTCGAGCCGGAGCGAGATCGCCGCCAGGTTCATCGCGTCGGTGATCGGGCCGGCCAGGGTGAAGTCCCCGTAGCTGGCCGGCCCTCCCTTGAAGGCGGCGATCCAGGCCGCGTTGCGGGACCTGGACTGGCTCGCACGATTGCGGCCCCGCGCCGGCTCATCGGGCCGGCCCTTCTCGTTGAGATACGCCTTCATCCGCGACTCCGGGATCAACCGGGGATTCTCGGCCCGGAAGCCCCCCAGGATCTTCCCCCGATCGCCCACGAAGAGCATGCCCTCCTCCGCGAGCTCCTGGTCCTCCGCCATCAGCTCCTCCGGCACCGGCGGCTTGATCCCACCGTCGTACCAGAACAGGTCGAGGGCCCCGCGATCCGCCTTCGGGGCGAAGCGCATCCGGACCGTGCAGGCGGCCGGGAACGAATAGTCGTTCTTGATCCGGCGACAGATGCCATCCGAGGCCGTGCAGACGTGGCTTGGCGTCGACTCGACGGAGACCGGCGCATCGAGCTGAAGGGCCTGGAAGATCGGCCAGAGGCTGTAATGCCCCATGTCGGCGATCGACCCGGCGCCGAACTCGTACCAGCCGCGGAAGTTCGTATGCGTGTAGGCCGGGTGGTAGGGACGGTCCCGCGACGGTCCCAGCCAGAGCGTCCAGTCGAAGCCCTCCGGCACCGGAGGCCGATCGCCCGGAATGGCGTCGAACTGGGGCCACATCGGCCGCATCGACCAGTTGTGAATCTCCCGGAGCGTCCCGATCGCCCCTTCCTTCACCATGTCGAGCGCCCGCTTCTGGTCGGCCCCCTCGCTCGCCGGCAGGAAGTGGGTGGCGATCTTCCTCTCCCGCGCGGCGTCGATCACCGCGCGAGCCTCGACGATCCGGTTCGCCAGCGGCTTGTGGACGATCACGTTCAGCCCCTTCCTAAGGGCCGCCAGCGAGATCGCCGCGTGGGTGTGGTCGGGCGTCATCACCTTGACCGCCGTGACGTCCTTCTCCTTGTCCAGCAGCTCCCGGAAGTCCGCGTAGGTCGAACAACCCTTGAACCCATCCTTCCCCCGCTGCTTCGCGTAGTAGCCCTCGACGACCTCCCTGCCCACGTCCCGGCCGCCGGGGACGCGGTCGTCCCCCTCTCGCCAGTTCGGCTTGCCGATCAGCTCGCGGATCTCGGAGCGGAGCTGCCCCTTGCCCCATTCCAGGTAATGCGCCCCGTCCTTCTCCACGTCGCAGACCGAGACGACCTGGACGTCCGGGCTGGCGAGGATCCCCCCGATCTCGCGGATCGCCTGCGACCCGAAGCCGATGCACGCCAGCGTGATCTTCTCGCTGGGCGCCACGTACCCCGACCCGCCCAGCACGTGCCGCGGCACGATGGCGAACGAGGCCGCCGCCCCGGCCCGGATCACCCCGCGCCTCGTCATGCCGCCCGGTTCGCCGCCCGTCGATCCCGCATCGCTTGATCTCATGGAGAAAACTCCAAGCGTGGATTTGAACGCTTGCACCCACACGGCCGGCCGGCCGGCCTCATTCTCGGCCATCTCGACGGTCTCCGCAAGCGCGTCGCCGCGGCACGATGGCGGACGGGGGGGATCGCGGACGCTCAGGCGATGCCGGCTCGCCCCCGCTTGAGCGTCTCCAGGAACCGCCCCATCAGCCGCGACTGGTATCGGTCCGGGTTCCAGCAGGCCGTGATCGTCCGCGACGGGCGATCGCCGTCGAGCGGACGGAACTGGAGCCGCGAGCCGGCTTCGCGGGGCAGGGCCATGGCGGGTATCAGCGAGATGCCGAATCCCTGGGCCACCAGCTCCATCACCGTCGCGAGCTGGCTGACGCGGCCCGTGCTCACCGGCTGGAACTGGCGGCGCCGGCAGAAGCTGCGGATGTCGTCGGAGAGGCAGTGTGCCTCGTCCAGCAGGACGAACGGCTGCTCGCGGAGGTCGTCCAGCTCCACCCAGTCCCGAGCGGCCAGGGGATGGTCCGACGGCATCGCCAGCAGGAGCTCCTCCTCGAACAGCGTTTCGACGCGGAGATACCCGCCGGAGGCCGGCATCGCCAGCACGCCGACATCGATCTCTCCCTGCGCACAGCGGCGGAGGATGACCTCGGTCACCTCCTCGTTGACCTCCACCCGCGCCTTGGGATGCTCCCCGTGGAACGCCTCGAGCAGGCCCGGCATGAGGTAAGGCGCGATCGTCGGGATCGCCGACACCACGACCCGTCCCGTTTCACCATCGTCGCGGAGCAGCCGCGCCGTGTCCTCCACCAGCGAGACGATCTGCAAGGCCCGACGCCGCAACAGCTCGCCCGCCTCCGTGAGCGCGACCTGCTTCCCCTGCCGCTCGAAGAGGGGCCGCCCCAGGGCCGACTCCAGCTTCCCCACCTGCTGGCTGATCGCCGGCTGGCTCACCCCGCAGTCCCTGGCGGCCTTCGTGAAGCTCCCCTGCTCCGCGACCTTCAGGAACATCCGGAGCTGCTGAATCTCCATAAGCCTTCCTTATGGCAACCATTGTCGAATCGCTTATTGAATTATACTCCGAAGTCCTTAAGATGACCAGGACGAGCGGGCCGGCCGGCGCAGGCCGCACGGCCGAGGACGACCTCGGACTGCTGGAACGGCCTCAATCCGGTTGGACTGCTCGAAACCTCTCTTGGCAGGCCTTCCGCCAGGGTTCGCTTGCGCTGGCGGCAGGTTGGTTGCGGGTGACGATCTGGAGATCGATCGAGATGTTGAGCGTCGGCGAGAAGTTCCCTGAGTTCACGGCGAAGGCGAGCCTCGGGATCGGTCCGGAGGCCCTGCTCACGATCAGCGGCGATCAGTTCGAGGGCAAGTGGACGGTCTTCTTCTTCTATCCCAAGGACTTCACGTTCGTCTGCCCGACGGAGCTGGTGGCGTTCAACGACCGGCTCGAGGACTTCAAGGATCGCGACTGCGAGGTCATCGGCGGCAGCACGGACAACGAGTTCTCGCACCTGGCCTGGTGCAGGAGCCACGACGACCTGAAGAAGCTGAAGTATCCGCTCCTGGCCGCCCAGAAGCTCGCCCCCGCGCTCGGGATCTGCGACCCGGTCGAGGGTTACGCCAATCGTGCGACCTTCCTGGTGGACCCCAACGGCGTGATCCAGTGGGCGGCGGTCTACAACGGCAACGTCGGCCGGAGCGTCGACGAGGTGCTCCGCGTCCTGGACGCCGTCCAGTCCGATGAGCTCTGCCCTTGCAACTGGAAGAAGGGCGAGGCGACGATCCAGGTCTGAACCCTCGGCGCGCGGCCGTCGCCCCGCCGGCGGCCGCGCGGCTCCCTCCACACGCCCTCACATCCTCCGGGGAACGGAACGGACCGAACCGATGAGATCACTCGACGAGCTGAAGTCGGCCCTGACCGACGACACCAAGGACCTGCGGCTGAACCTGGGCAACGTCCTGGACAACGGCGACCTGAAGCCGGAGGAGCGGTGGGCCGTCGCGCTCGCCTCCGCGTACTTCCTCCGCGCCGGCGAGCTCGCCGAGGCCCTGGCCGCCGCCGGCTCCGGGCACCTGTCGACCGCCGCGATCGCCGACGCGAAGGCCGCCGCCGCGATCATGGGGATGAACACGGTCTATTACCGATTCCGCCACATGATCGGCAAGGAGAGCTACTCCCAGAAGCCGGCCGGCCTGCGGATGGCCCGGATGGCCCGCCCGGCGACCACCAAGGCCCTGTTCGAGCTGGCCTCGATGGGCTGCGCCGCGCTCGCCGGCTGCGAGATGTGCCTCAAGGCCCACGAGCAGAGCCTCCTGGCCGAGGGCTACAACGAGGATCGCGTCCACCAGGCCGTTCGCATCGCCGCCGTCGTCCAGGGCTTCGCGATCGCCGTCGACGCGGAGGCCGCCCCGGCCGCGGTCTGATCGCCGCGCCTCGATCGATTTCCTCCCGACTCGGCGAGCCCGAGTCGCATTCCAGGGACTAGGCGCGAACCCCAAGGTAATTGTTTACCTCGCCCATTTTTCTTGACTCACCCGATCCGTTGCGGCATACTCCACGGGCGAGACATAACGAACTGGCCTGGTAATCGCTTGCCCTGGCCCGGATTCGGGCGCGGGCGGAGGCATCGCTTCCGTCCGGAGGTGTGTGCCGTGCGCCGTCCGACTCTCTCCAGCGTGGCCGATCTCTGCGGGGTGACCCCCGCGACGGTGAGCCGCGTCCTGAACAAGAACAAGGCGTTCTCGGTCAGCCCGGAGGTCCGTCGGAAGATCGAGGACGCGGCGGAGCGCCTCGGCTATGTCCCCGACCTGGCCGCGCGGAACCTGAACCGGGGGACGACGCGGATCATCGGGCTCTTCGCCTCACCGGCGACGCAGATCGCGGAGGGGATCTATGAGCCGCTCATCGAGGGGATCCTGGAGGTCCTCCACGCCAGCGACTACGACGTGTTCTTCGACCTGAGCTCCAGCCGGAAGCGGACCGTGCCCTTCTGGAGATTCGACGGGGCCGTGCTCCTCCAGTGCCCTCGCCCGGAAGTGGCCGAGGAGCTCGGCCGTCGCCGCGTCCCCTACGTCTGCGCCAATGAGAAGCTCGGCTCGCCCGCGGCCCAGGTCCTGGCGGACGACCGCATGGGGACCCGCCGGGCCGTCGAGCACCTGGCCCAGCTCGGACATCTGCGCCTCGCCTACGCCAACGCGAGGGCGACGCACCTGGCCCATTATTCGATCCGCGAGCGTCACGAGACCCTGATCGAGGTCGCGCAGGATCGCGGGATCGATCTCGTCGCCGATCACGATGTCCCCTTCGCCGACGGCACGGACTTCCTCCGCCGGGCCGTGAACGAGGCGAAGGCAACCGCGGTCATCGCGTACGACCATCAGATCGCGGTGACGCTCGTCGGCGCCGCCGCGGCGCTCGGCCTGCGGATCCCGGAGGACTTCAGCCTCGTCTGCTTCAACGACATCTTCCCCGTCTCCCTCTTGCCCACGCCCCTGACCGCGGTCAGCGTCCCGGCCCGGGAGATCGGCCGGATCACCGCCGCGCAGCTCCTCAACGGCCTGTCGTCGCCCGCCACGCGCCAGGCCGCCCGCGAGATCCGGGTGCCGGAGGAGCTGGTCACGCGCCAGTCCACGGCGCCACCTCCGCCGGCCCCGGGGCCTTCCGGCAGGAGGCCACCCCGCCCCGGCCCTCGAGACACCGGCAGCCCCCGCGGCTGACCCGTCCTCCTCCGTCCGATCGTGCGACCGACTTCTTCACCCTTCCGATTGCGAGGCTCTCCCATGGCCCAGGCATTCCCCGACATCAAGAAGATCACCTACGGCGGCCCGAAGTCGAAGAACCCGCTCGAGTTCAAGTGGTACGACGCCGACGAGGAAGTCGGCGGCAAGACGATGCGGGACCACCTGCGATTCTCGGTCGTCTACTGGCACACGTTCCGCGGCACCGGATCCGACCCCTTCGGCGTCGGCACCATGCTCCGCCCCTGGGACGACGGCTCCGACTCGGTGACGAATGCCCAGAATCGGGCCCGCGTCGCGTTCGAGTTCTTCGAGAAGCTCGGCGCCCCGTACTATGCCTTCCACGACCGCGACGTCGCCCCGGAAGGGGCCTCGCTGGCCGAGTCCAACAAGAACCTCGACGCCGTGGTGAAGGTCCTGGGCGAGGAGCAGAAGCGGACCGGCATCAAGCTCCTCTGGGGCACGGCCAACCTCTTCAGCAATCGCCGCTACATGCACGGAGCCGCCACCAGCCCCAACCTCGACTCGTTCACCTACGCCGCCGCGCAGGTGAAGAAGGCACTCGAGGTGACGCACGAGCTCGGCGGCGAAGGCTACACCTTCTGGGGCGGCCGCGAGGGCTATCAGACCCTCTGGAACACCGACATGAAGCGGGAGCTCGACCACCTGGGCCGGTTCCTCCACATGGCCGTCGACCACAAGAAGAAGATCGGCTTCAAGGGCCCCTTCTACATCGAGCCCAAGCCCAAGGAGCCGACCAAGCACCAGTACGATTCCGACGCGGCGGCCTGCCTGAATTTCCTCCGCACCTACGACCTGATGGAGCACTTCAAGCTCAACCTCGAGACGAACCACGCGACGCTCGCCGGCCACGAGATGATGCACGAGATGCAGGTCGCCAACGGCGCGGGGGCCCTCGGCTCGATCGACGCCAACACCGGCGACTACCTGCTGGGCTGGGACACGGACCAGTTCCCCACGAACGTCTACCTCACGGCGCAGTGCATGCTCGAGATCCTGGCCATGGGGGGCTTCACCACCGGCGGCGTCAACTTCGATGCCAAGGTCCGCCGCGAGAGCTTCGAGCCGCTCGACCTCTTCTACGCCCACATCGGCGGCATGGACGCCTTCGCCCGCGGCCTCAAGATCGCCCACGCCATCCGCCAGGACGGCCGCCTCGCCGCCTTCGTCAAGGACCGCTACGCGAGCTGGGATTCGACGCTCGGCAAGGACGTCGAGGCCGGCAAGGTCTCCCTCGCCGATCTCGAGACCCGGGCCCTCAAGATGGGCGACGTCGCCACCATCACCAGCGGCCGCCAGGAGTTCCTCGAGAACCTGATCAACGAGTTCATCTGACGCGCGCCGAACGCGGCGGACGATCCTCTCCCTCGGGCGGGGGATCGTCCGGCCGGCGGCGGCACGAACGTCTCAG
>NZ_JAALJH010000190.1 GCF_011064615.1 Aquisphaera insulae
CTAAATTCGTCTCCCTCTTCATCTGTGGCTTCCTCCCGCCCAGCGGCGGGCCGATTACGCGAAGGGATCCTCGAATGCGATGCGGGCCGAGATGGCGAACCTTGTTGCTCCTCGCGCTCCTGGCCGCGCCGATGGCCGCCGCCCGCGGGGACGAGCCGAAGCTGCGGATCCTCCTGCTCGGCGACAGCACCACGATCGGGAGCATTTGCCGGCAGGTCGATCCCGGGGGGCCCCAGCTCGAGGACGTCATCCGGGCGCTCCTGGCGGCCGAGCCGGACATGCCCCCCGTCGAGGTGGTGAACCAGGGCGTGGACGGCGAGCGGATCCATGACCTGCTGACCTCCGGCCGGTACGACCGGGACATCCTCTCCAGGGGTTTGTTCGATTACATCTTCATCCGCTACGGCCTGAATGACATCGCCCGGCGGGAGGATTTCGAGGTCAATTTCCCCAGGGACTATGCCGAGCTGATCGGCCGGCTCCGGCGGAATTTCCCGGCCGCGGAGATCGTCCCGACGACGGTCATCCCGTTCCTGGGCCCCGACCGCGACGAGGCGATCAACCGGCTCGTCCGCCGGGCGGCCGAGGCCGAGCACCTGCCCGTATTCGACGTCTATTCCCGGTACGCGGCCGAACTGAAGCACGGGCCGGACATGCTCAACTACCGCCGCTACGCGCTGGAGAAGATCCCGGAGCGGCACCGCGCCTGGGTCGCGCCGTTCGTCCGCGACGGCAAGGTCGTGGTGATGGACAACCGCCTGGACGCCCACTTCCGCGACCTGCCCGGCTGGTTCTCGGACCGCCATCCCAACCCGGCGGGCTACCACGTCATCGGCGACGAGACGGCGAAGTTCCTGGCGCAATCGATCCGGCGGAAGAAGGCGGCCGCCGCCGCACCGGCTCCGGCACCGGCTCCCGCACCGGCGTCCGCGGCGGGCGGCCGGGCGGGGCTCGCGGCGACGGGGCTGGAGTACATCGACACGGCCTTCGAGAACGCCTCGCCGCTCTGGTACGAGGCCGCGCCCGACGGCACGATCCTCGTGCACCTGCTGTACGACCACGAGCGGTCCTCGCCCAACCGGGCGGCCGGCCACATCCACTTCCGGCTGGTCGCGAAGCCGGGCACCGCGCTGACGCTCGAGTTCCGGAATCTCGACAACGTCTGGAACGGCAAGCCGGCGTCGATCGCGGACGAGCTCGGGGTCGTGGTCCTCTCGCCGGACGGCAAGGCCTGGACGCCGGCGCCCCTGGAGCGGCTCCCGGGGAACCGCGTGCGGCTGGCCGTCACGATGCCCGGGCCCTCCCTCTACCTGGCCCGCGCGGAACCCTATCGCCTCTCCGACCTCGAGGCGTGGCTCGCGTCGATCGCGAAGGATCCCCTGGTGGAGATCGCGCCGATCGGCCGGACGGCCGAGGGCCGCTCGCTCGAGATCGTCCGCGTCGGCCGCCCCGATGCGCCCTACCGGGTCTTCCTCCGGGCGCGGGCACACCCCTGGGAGCCCGGCGGGAACTGGGTCGTCCAGGGGCTCGTCGAGCGGCTCCTCCGCGACGACGACGAGGCGCGACGATGCCTCGCACGGTTCTGCGTCTACGTCCTCCCCATGGCCAACAAGGACGGCGTCGCCCGGGGCCGGACCCGATTCAACTCCCGCGGCAAGGACCTGAACCGCGACTGGGACCACCCCGCCGATCCCGAGCTCGCGCCGGAGAACCACGCCCTGGAAGCCTGGCTCGAGGCGATGATCAGCCGGGGCCGCCGCCCCCACCTGGCCATCGAGCTCCACAACGACGGCCGCGGCTTGCTGCACGTCAGCCGGCCTCCCGTCCCCGACCTGGACCTTCGCGTCGACCGAATCAAGACGCTCGAATCCCTTTTGAGAAAGCATACGTGGTTCACCGAGGGCTCCACGCCCCAGGAGTTCCGCAACGTCGGCACCCTGGCCGACGGCTGGCTCCAGCGCTACGGCATCGACGCGGTCGTTCACGAGCTGAACGTCAACCGGATCGCCGGCCTGAACGACTACCCCTCGGCCGCCCACTGGACCCTCTACGGCCGCCAGTTGCCTCGCGTCCTCTTCGAGTACTTCGATACGGTCAAGCTCTGAGATGGCATGACAGACATGACATGACATGACGGGAGATCGCTCGCCGATGCCGCCCACCCCCACGCCCACGCCCCCCCGTTCGCTCGTCCGTTACCTCTCGTTCGCCCTGCTGCTGGCGGTGCCACCGGCCGCGACCGCCCAGGAGTCCCCTGCCCCGGCGATCGAACTCCCCGCCCCGGCGCACACCGGCGGGATGCCCCTGATGCAGGCCCTCGAGGCGCGGCGGTCCACCCGCGGCTTCGCCGATCGGCCGCTCGCGCCCGAGGTGCTATCCCGCCTGCTCTGGGCGGCGGACGGTGTGAACCGCCCCGCGACCGGCCAGCGGACGGCGCCCTCGGCGTACGGCAAGTACCCGGTGGACGTCTACGTCGTGCTGCCGCGGGGGATCTACCGGTACGACCCGCCCCGACACCGGCTGGCCCCCGTCGCGGCCGGCGACCGACGGGCGGCGGCCGGCACGGAGGCCCACGAGCGGACGGCCCCGCTGAACCTCGTCTACGTCGCCGACCTCGCCCCCGGCCGGATCGGCGAGACCCCGGCCCCCGCCAGCCGCGAGGACTGGCTCTCCTGGTCCGCCATCGAGGCCGGCTGCATGGCCCAGAACGTGAACCTCCTTTGCGCCTCCGAGGGCCTCGGCGCCGTCGTCCGCGTCTCGGTGCCCGGCGACGAATTCCGCCGGGCGGCCGGCCTGCGGGCCGAACAGGTGATCCTCCTCGGCCAGAGCGTCGGGCATCCGGCCGAGAAGTGAACCGCGAGAGGGTAGGCAGGCCGAGACGATCGAACTCCCCCCCT
The DNA here is from genome assembly GCF_011064615.1 of Aquisphaera insulae. GTDB lineage: Bacteria > Planctomycetota > Planctomycetia > Isosphaerales > Isosphaeraceae > Aquisphaera > Aquisphaera insulae. The sequence goes on from NZ_JAALJH010000190.1 coordinate 2,898, forward strand.
GTATCCCCCCTTGGTCAGGGGGGAAGCGAATTCGTTCGCGCGCGATCCAGGCGTTCGGCCCTCTCGCGAACTTGCACCACCGCGCCGCCCGGATGCGTCTCGACGATGAGGCGAAACGGCCGACGCAGGTTGGTGCGGATGGCCGTTTCGCCACGCACTGGCCCAATAACACGCATTCTCCCAATCCAGGCCTGGACGATGCAAAGGGCGCCGAGCCGATGAGGCCCGGCCTCGGCAAGCTGCGCAAGCGTTAG
>NZ_JAALJH010000191.1 GCF_011064615.1 Aquisphaera insulae
CGCCCTCGCGCCGCGGCCAGCAGCCCGAGGCCCCCCAGGGCCGACAGCACGAGCGACGACGGCTCCGGGATCGCCAGCGACGCCTTCAGCTCCTCGAAGCCCGCGATCGGAGCGCCGGCTGGCGTGGCGAGGACCAGGGTCTCGGGGTCGAAGCCCAGCCCCACCGGCGAGGTCAAGGCCGTCGTGTCGATCGTGATCAGCGCGAGGTGGGCATTCACCCCCTCGACCGTATCCACGCCGGGGTCGGTGAAGTCGCTCAGCGTCACCCGCACCTCACCCCCCGCCGCGTTCACCCCGGCGAAGAAGTTGGAGGCGTCCGGGAAGACGTACCCGGGCGTCCACGCCGCCACCTGCACCGCGGCGTCGGTCAGCCCGGCCGCCTGCAACACCACCTCCACGTTGTACGTGGCCAGGTCCACCGCCCCGATCAGCGACACGCCGTAGACGCTCTCCGTCGCCGTGCTGCTGACCAGCTCCGTCTTCAACACCAGGTCGGCGGAGGCCGGAGCCACCCCCCACAGGAACATGCACACGCAGGGCAAGACGAATCGCTTCATGGTCGAATCCCCTCCGTCCGGCCTCGGATCTCGGGCGGCGGCCCGCCACGAGCCGCCTCGGCAACGATCCGTGGAGCATGCATCCCCCACGCCACGGCTGTCAACCCGGTGGCGAAGTTTCATCATGTTTCCCCGTCAAATCAGCTTATTAAAAAAATGTGATCGTGCGAGAGACGGTTATTAGGATAAATTCTGAAAACGCACGCATGCGTTTGTGTTCACCGCTTCCGCCTCGTTCGGAGCGGGCCGGCGACGAGCTCGCGGGCGAGGTCGTCGATCGAGTCGCCCGGGGCCAGCCCGACGGCGCCCGGGTCCACGAGCGGGGCCGCGGGCTTCGCCGCGGTCGCAAACGCCGGGACGGTCGTCCGGGCGGCCCGGGCGAGCTCCAGGGCCCCCGCGGCGAGCCGGTCCGCCGGCCAGGACCAGCGGGCCGGCCCGCCCGGCGGCGCGGTCGAGGAGGTCACGGCGGCCGCGGCGGCCTTCCCCGTTGAGGCCGGTCCGAACGCGAGTTGGGCCGATGACACGCCCGCGCCCGAGATGGTCGAGCCGTCGCGGCCGGCGGTCGACGTGACGCCCGGCAGGGGCAGGCTCGACGACGACTTCAGCGCCTCGAGGGCCGCGGCGACGTCGAGCCGGGCGTAGGTCCGGAAGCTGTTGGAGACGTTGTCGCTCTCGTCGTCGCCGTCCAGGACGCTCACGCCGGTTTGGCGCAGGAGGGCCAGCAGGCCGGCCGGCGTGGTCGCCAGGCCGAGGCGGTCGGCGGCCTCGCGGAGCAGGACCGCCGCGGCGGCGACCAGCGGCGTGGCCATCGAGGTCCCGTTGCGGACGACGAGGCCGCCGTCCAGGCCCATGTTCAGGACGTTCGCCCCGGGGGCCAGCAGGTCCAGGCCCTCGCCCCGCTGGCTGAACGACGCGACCCGGTCGGCCGCCGTGCTCAGGTCCTTCGCCCCGCTCGACCAGCTCGCCGAGCCGGCCGAGCTGTCCCAGACGGCGCCCACCGAGGCGACCGACGGGCTGGCCGCCAGGATGCTCAGCCCCTCCGCCACGCCCGGCCCGTAGCCGTTGCCGGCCGCCGCCGCGATGAACACCCCGGCGTCCGCGAGCGCCCGATAGAGCGGCTCCAGCGACGCCACGGTCGTCCCCTTCGCCACGTCGCCGCCGCCGAACGACAGGTTGATCGAGACGATGTTGTACCGCAGCCGGTTGTCGAGCACCCACTGCAACGCCTGCTCGATGGCCCCCAGGCCGGCGGTCGACGACGAGCCGCTCGTGATCTTGAGCGCCACCAGGTTCGCCCCCGAGGCCACGCCCGGCGTGTAGGCGTTCGCGCCGGCGGCCAGGCCCGCCACGTGGGTGCCGTGGCCGTTGGCGTCCATCGGGTCGGCGTCGTTGTCGCCGAAGTCGGGGCCCAGGATGACCCGCCCGGCGAACGCCGGCAGCGTGTAGTTGATCCCGGTGTCGATGACCGCGATCGAATAGCCCGTGCCGCGGTAATCGGTGTCGGCGCGGACCTCGTCCAGGCCGATCATGTCGAGGTAGGCGTCGAACTCGGAGACGCCCAGGTCCAGCAGGTATCGCGCCGGGCTGATCGTCCCGGCACCGGCCTCGACCTTCACGTAGTAGCGGCGGCCGGCGACGACCGTCGTCTCCGCCGTGCCCGACGCGCCGGCCTCGGCTTGCAGGCCGGCGGCGGATGCCTCGTAGACGGTGATCCACGGCGCCTTGCCCGCGGTGCCGCCGGCCAGGCTCGCGGCGACGCGGAGCGTGCCGCCGGCGGCCGGATCGAGCCGGAACCAGTCGACGTCCGCCGCCGCGTCCAGCACGGCCGTGAGCCCGGCCGACCACGTTCGGACGACGGTCCCGGCCGCCGCCAGGGTCGCGCGGTACGCGGCGCCATAGGCGTCCGAGAGATCGCCCGCGGCCTCGGCGTTCTCGCGGCCGGCCGGGGCGGTCGCGACCCCGCCGCCGGTCGTCGCCGTGCCCGTGGCCGTCGTCGCGGGGGGGACGATCGCGTGGCCGCCGTTGTTGGCGACGATCAGGCGGTCGAGCGTGCCGACGTACCCGTCGCGGTCGAGGTCCGCGTTCGCGTTCCACTTCGCATAGCCGGGCCGGGTGCCGAGCGCCGCGTTCACGAGAGCCATGTCGGACGAGGCCGGGTCGGTCCCCGTCTTGACGACCGTTCCGTCGCCGGTGGCATCCCCCAGCAGGCGGAAGAAGCCGAGCCCGTACGTCCCGCCCGCGCTACCGTTCCCGTCGCCGTCGAGCACGTTGCCGGCGTCGTCGAGGACGAGGTGGGCGTCGATCTGGAACCGGTAATAGCCGTCGTCCAGCGACGTCTTGCCGTTCGCGAACCGGTCCAGCGACCACGTCAGCTTGTGGGTGGCGGCGTCGTACCGGAACTGGTCGGCCGTGAGCGTGACGACCCTGTCGGCGTCGCTGTCCGCGTTCACGCCGAGGTTCGTGAGCGTGACGGCCCGCAGGATCGACCCGTCGGCGATCAGGCCCTGGAGGTTCACCGACTCGCTGAAGGTCCACTCGAGCCGATCGACGAACGACCGCTGCGCCAGCCCCCCCTGGATCGTCGC
>NZ_JAALJH010000192.1 GCF_011064615.1 Aquisphaera insulae
GGAGAAAAGCCATCCTTCGGAGCCGGCCCCGTCCGGCGACCGGGCGAGCCGCGGCCGTTACAGGGGGAGACGGAGCTGACGCTCGCGGCCGCGCTCCGTGTCGAGGGAGGAGAGCGTCAGCCCGAGGAGCCGGATGCCCAGGCCGACCGGGAAGATCGGGTCGAGCAGCTCCCCGACGATGGCCTCGACGTCCGCCTCCGAGGCAAACCCCATCTCCCGCGTCCGGCTGCGGGTGATCTGGCGGAAGTCGGTGAACTTCACCTTGAGCGTCAGCGTCCGCGCCTGGATCGTCGAGCCCTCGCAATGGCCCCAGACCTTCGCCAGGAGGGGACGGAGCGCCTCCCGGGCCTCGTCCGGGGTGAAGAGGTCGGCCGCGAACGTCGTCTCGGCGCCGATCGACTTGCGGACGCGATCGGCGCAGACCGGGCGGTCGTCGATGCCCCGCGCCAGGGAGTAATAGTAGGTCCCCGCCTTGCCGAAGTGCTCCAGCAGGAACTCCGACGATTGGGCGCGGAGGTCCGCGCCGTCCCGGATCCCGAGCCGCTCCATCCGCTCGCAGGTCACCGGCCCGATCCCGTGGAACCGGCCGATGGGCAGGGCCGCCACGAACGCCGGGCCCATCCTCGGCGTGATGACGAACAGGCCATCCGGCTTGCGCTCGTCCGAGGCCATCTTGGCCAGGAACTTGTTGTACGAGACGCCGGCCGACGCGGTGAGCCCGGTCTGGTCGCGGATCCGCGCCCGGATCTCCTCGGCGACCGCCGTGGCCGACGAGACGGCGCGCGGGTTCTCGGTGACGTCCAGGTACGCCTCGTCGAGCGCGAGCGGCTCGACGATCGGCGTGTAGTCGGCGAAGATCGCCCGGATCTGCTGGGAAACCGCCCGATAGACGTCGAACCGCGGCTTCACGAAGATCAGCTCGGGGCACTTCCTCCGGGCCGTGACCGACGCCATGGCCGAGCGGACCCCGAACCGCCGGGCCTCATAGCTCGCCGCCGCCACGACCCCTCGCTCCCGATTGCCGCCGACGGCCACGGGCTTGCCGCGAAGCTCCGGATTATCCCGCTGCTCGATGGACGCATAGAACGCGTCCATGTCGATGTGGAGGATCTTGCGAGGACGCGCGAGGTCCCCGCCGGTCGCCGCCGCCGACATGGCGAGCCGTGCCTCCTCCGCCTGTACCTCCGTCGCGGACATCCGGATCCTCCGCCTTCGCCATCGAGCGGCGGCCATTCGGCAGCTCGACCGGCCTGGCGGGAAACTCTATCACATGAGTGGCCATGTGTATAGAAAATCGGCGACTCCCCGCGGGCTTCGCTTCGCCTACCGCTCCCAGGACGCCGGCAGGGATTCGCCGCCGGCCGCGGTGGAGAGGGCCTCGAAGACCTTCGGATCGATAGTCTCGCGGACGGGGCGGACGGACCCATCGGCGAAGAGGGCATTCGCCACACCCCGGTGGAGGCCGCCGAACTGGTGATCCCGCCCGAGGTAGGGCTGGTCCCCGGGATCCAGGCCGCGAAGCGTGGGAGGGCCGCCGGCGGTCCACGGGCCATTGTTTCGGTCCGTCTCGACGACCAGGAGCGTGTTCGCCAGGCCGTCGGTGACGTCCGCCGGCCTGGCCCGGCGGTCGTAACCGAGGATCCCCGCGCGGGGGTGCCCCACGGGTAATTCCGGTGCGTCAAGGCCGAGGCCGCCGATCCCCACGTACCAGGTCCAGCCAGGCATGTGCTCCCTGGAACCTCCGGCGGCCGCCGGGCAGGCCAGCGCGGGCAACCTGCCGACGGCCACGGGGCCTTCCTCAATACCGTGCCCCCGCGTCACCCGGTTCTCGGTCGAGTCCCAGGACAGGGCCCGATTCAGCATCCAGGTCCACTGGTCGAGGAACGCCCAGATCGAGACCAGCCAGCTCAGCCGCCTTTCGGGCGGAAGCTGGTCATTGGCGATCGTCCCCGTCGGGAACGAGCCCTCCGCCGAGGCGTAGTTGGCGAACGCGAGGGAGAGGCCCCGCAGGTTCTGCCGACACGTTTCGTCATGGGCTGCCTCCGAGGATCGTTGGAGCAGCAGGACCGAACCGGCGGCAAGAGCGGCCCCCGCCACCAGGAGCATCATCCGCCGGATCGTGAATCGAACGCGGGGAAAGCTCACGGCTGGGGACTCCCGACTCATGGATAGGATCGTCGGCACCATTCCATGTCGACTTTCAACGACAATTGTAGTATATCGAAAAGCATCGCGACGCTCAAGACGGCAATTCTGGGCGTTCAATCCCTGAGACGGTCGAGCCGGGCCTCCACGTCCGCGCCGGTCAAGGACTGGTAGGCGTCGGCGAGCCGCTGCTTCCGGGTCGGATCCCGCTCCGCCTCGTATGCCCAGACCAGGCGATCTTCAGAGGCGACGGTGCCCCACGCCCGGAGCTTCGCCATGGCCGTCGGATCTCCCGCCGCAACACCTCGGATTGCCGCCCGGACCGTCAGCGAGACGGCCGACTGGGCAGCCCCTGGAATACCGAGAACCAGCAAGGCTCCCAGCAGGACGGTTGCGTGGAGCCAGGGGCCGTGCAGGGCGGCTCGCGCCTGGCGATACGCCGCAGAACCGTTGCTGTAGTAGGCCGCCGACGTGAGGAAGGGGACGAATCCCAGGACTCCGATGATCACCAGGAGGCCGATCATGCTGAAGGGCAAGAGGACCAGACCCAGCACGCCGGAGAAGAGAGCTCCGGCGAAGAGGGCACCCGAGATCGGTCCGCTCCACGGGCCCAGCCGAGGGCCGCATGCCAGCCAGATCAGCAGGACCACCATCTCGAGCGCGATCACGCCGTAATTGAATATCCGGAAGACGGTGAGGAATCGCAGCCCGGGGATCTCGACGACGAGGTCGCCCACGATGGAATCCTGGAGGGCGAGGCAGAAGATCGGCGCCAGGATGCCGGCGGTGATCGCGAAGCCCGGCGATCCGAGGAATCGCCAGGAGCGAGTCGGATCGCTGCCCTGTTCGAGTGCCGGCATGGTCATCGAGGCCGCGGCCTCCCCCGGGATCTCGGTTTCGACCCGTGACTCGCCCTCCAGGAGATCTTACCACACGCATGACCACGCGTGTACAAGTTCTATGGTC
>NZ_JAALJH010000193.1 GCF_011064615.1 Aquisphaera insulae
GGGGCTGGGGCGGCTGGGGATGGGGCGGCCTGGGTTGGGGCGGTGGCTGGGGCGGCGGCGGTTGGGGCTGGGGTGGCTGGAACCGCTGGTGCAATCGGTATCCTTATCACCCCGGTCAGCAGCATCCCGGGCATGGACAGGGCCACATCGGCAACGGACCGACCGGCCGCGGCAATGGCCAGGGCGGAATGGTCACCCATGGCAGGAGCCTGAACGGCAATTTCTCGCGAGGAAATCTGGCACGGAACGTCGGTCAGGCCGGCGGGCTCAACGCCGGCGGGGCGAGGGCACAGGGAGCGAATGGAACCGGACTCGCCCGTCACGGCTCGGCCGCCGCGCATTCCCGCGGGGTGCAGTCGCCGCCGGCCTCGCGGGCGTATGGCAATCCCTTCCGCGGCGGAAACACGGCGGTTGCCCATCACGGCGCCGGTCCGAGCGGCGGCGGAGCAGGGGCCTCGAGGTCCCTCCAGACGCACGGGCCGGGAGCCGGCGCCGGCCAGGTCCACCAGGCGTCCGCCGTGGCCGGCAACGGCAATTCGTTTCGACCCGGGTTCAATGGCGTAAATAGCGGCACCGTCCACCACACGGTCGCCCGGCCGGCCTTCACCGCAACCGGCGCCAATCACGCAGCGGGCATGACTAACCACTCCGGGGGTCTTAACCTTGGAGCGGGAAACGGTCAGCCGATGGCGGGCGGGGTTGCGGGCCACGTCGGTTCCCATCCCGGGATTGCCGGGGGTGGTCTCGGAGGACAAGGTCTGCCTCAGGGCTTTCATCCCGGAAACGCCGGAGCCGGCTCCGTGGGACAGATCGGGGGAGTGATGCCGGGGCTGGCGAACGGTGGGCGTTTCCAGGGCCCGACGGGCCTGAGTCACGTCGGAGGCGGTTACGGCGGTCCTGCCCAGGCGCCGGGAGTTTCCTATACGATGCCCGGGGGCGGGCAGCACGCCGGCGGCATCTACGGCGGCCAGGTGCAGAGTGGCGGCTATACCATGCCCTCCGCGTCTCACTACGGCGGGGCCAATCTCGGGGGGGGATTCGTCGGCGGGCACTACGGCGGCGCCACCATGGGCAACTTCAGCGGCGGACACTACGGTGGCGCCACGATGGGGGGCTTCTCCGGCGGGCACTACGGCGGAGGGTCCATGGGCGGAATGGGCGGCGGGCACATGGGTGGTGGCGGCGGGCACATGGGCGGCGGCGGCGGTGGGCATCGCTGATGGCGGTGCTCGAGTGTCGTGCCCGGCCCCCACGGGCCATCCATCGTGGGGGCCGGGACAGGATCGATCAACTCAATTCATCCAGACCGGCTGACCGGTCGCTCGCATGACGGCCGTCCAGAGGTCGCTGCAGAGGTCGAGCTGTCGCTTCTCGGCGATCGCGGTCCGGATCGGCACGTGGACCAGCTCGTTGTGCCAGTAGCCGATCAGGAGATCTGTCTTCCCCGCCATCGCCGCATGGACGGCCATCCGCGCCATCTGGTCGCTCAGGATCCGATCGCCCGCGTTGGCCGGGACGCTGCGTATGTAGTAGCTCGGGTCGATGTACTTGAGGTTGATCGGGATCCCGCGATCCTTGAAGTGGGCGTGGAAGTGGTCGCGAAGCAGGATCCCGATGTCGTCGTGAAGGACATTGCCGGACGCATCGCGGCGGATGTCGCCGGCCGTGAAGAGGTCCTGGCCGGCTCCCTCCGCGACGACGACGAGCGCATGCCCCTTGGTCAGGACCCGCCGCTCGAGCGTGGCGAGCAGGCCGTTCTCGCCTTCGAGCCTGAACGGGACCTCGGGGATCAGGACGAAATTGGCGTCCTGGCTGGCGAGCGCGGCGCCGGCCGCGATGTAGCCCGCGTTCCTCCCCATCAGCTTCACCAGGCCGATCCCGTTGGGTGCGCACCGAGCCTCGACGTGGGCGCCCCGGAGGACCTCCTCGGCCTTCTCCAGGGCCGTGTTGTATCCGAACGAAACGTAGACATAATTGATGTCGTTGTCGATCGTCTTGGGGATCCCGACGACCGACTTCCGCAGTCCGCGACGCGCGATCTCGTCGCAAAGGGCGGAGGCCCCCCGCTGGGTGCCGTCGCCGCCGACGCAGAAGAGGATGTCGATCTTCTCGCTGACCATCGTGTCGACCATGACGCCGACGTCCTGGCTCCCGCGTGAGCTCCCCAGCACGGTCCCGCCCAGGTAATGGATGTTGTCCACGGAGGACGGGTTGAGCTCGACGAAGGGCAGGTTGCTCTCGGGATTGAGCCCCATGTAACCGTTCCGGACGCCCAGGATCCGGGGGACCATGTAGTTGTAGGCGAGCTCGGAATAGACGGAGCGGATGACGTTGTTCAGCCCCGGCGAGAGGCCGCCGCAGGTGACGACGGCCGCGGTCGTCTGCGCCGGATCGAAGAAGATCGAGCGCCGGGGGCCCGCCTCCTCGAAACAGAGCGTCGCGTCCCCCGTGATCTCCGGTCCGCACTTGTGCTCGAAGAGGATCCTCGTCGTCTCGGGGACGAATCCCACGTCATCGAGCCGGGCGAGCGGCGACGGCCGATGGCAATCGCCGAGCGTCCGGATCGTGAATTGTTCCTGGGTGACCATCGCGACCTCGCTCCTGATGCTCCGACTCCGGCCCGGCGGCCCCCGGCCATCGAGCGCCGCCTTCTGCGCCGGCCGCGATTATACCGGGCGACGAGGCCCGGGTCGTCGGCCTGGACCGAATCGAACTCGTCCCGGTTGATCGACCGCCCTGACGGCCTCTGGCTTCGGCCGCGACGCGGAGCAGACCGCATTCGGGAAGGCCAGGCTGGCGCGATGGGGAAATTGACCGGGACGACCCTGACGTCCTGTCCAGGACCTGTTACGCGAGAACGAGGCCTGTCGGCAAGCCTCGGCTTGCGCCTGGCTCGGCTGGAGCCTCGCCCTCCCGGTCCCCGGAGCGGCGCTTCTCCGAAT
>NZ_JAALJH010000194.1 GCF_011064615.1 Aquisphaera insulae
TAGATCGGCCGCCGTAGCCGGGCCTCTTCGACGAGGGCGAGGATGCCGCCGAGGTGGATCATCCAGTCGCGGCTGCGCTGGGCGCGGAGGGCGCCGCGGACGAGGAGGGCGTAGTCCCGCGGGCGGTCGCGGCGGAGGTCCACGGCGGCGCCCAGGGTCTCGGCGAAGGCGTCGACCATGCCGCGGAAGGTGGCGTTGTCGTCGCCGACTTGGCCGGTCAGCAGGGCGGACAGGTCCGAGACCTCGGTGGCGGCGGCGGGCTCGCGGAAGCCCAGGCCGGAGGGGTCATCCCACGGGTCGTGCCAGGCCGCCGCGAGGCGGGCGGCGCGGCCGCTCGGCTCGAATGGGTTGACCTGGCGGGCCAGGCCGTCGACCATCCGGACGATCGGCACGACGGCCCCCTCGAAGGCCCCGCCGTGGGGCTCGTACAGGCTGGTCATCGCGTTGTAGTCGGCGGCGCGGAGCAGCGTGTCGTAATAGTCGAGCCGGCCGTCGGTCACCTCCACCTGGTCGGGGAACTCGGCCTCGAGCTCCTCCAGGCGGGCCAAACGGGCCGCATCGGCCGCGGCCGACTCGCCGGCCACCGTGGCCAGGACGACGAAGACGGGGAGCCCGCGGCGGTCGCGGAGGAGCCGACGCACGCCTTCGGCCACAACTTCGTGAAGCTTCTGGGCGACTCGCCGGCCCATCGCCACGACGAGGACCTTCTCCCCGGCCCGCGACCGGAGCGGCTCCGGCAGCATCCCGCGGGCCTCCAGGCGAGAAAGCTCGAGCGCCCGGAGGCCGGCACCGGGATCCCTCGCGAGCAATTGCTCCAGCTCCAGGAGGGCCGGCTTCAGCGCGTGGAAGTTGGCGTTCTCCACCGGGACGATCCGCCAGGCCAGGTCCTGGAGGTGCCGGGCCATGACCTGGGTGTGGATGGGCTCGGTCCGGAGGCCGCGGGCGTAGCCGCGGTTCACGGTGGTGACGACGTCCGCCTGCCGCAGGCCCACGCGCAGGGCCGTCTCCGGGCCGCGGAAGGGCGCGTACAGGCCGCCGCCGTGGACTCGAGCCTCGGGGGCGAGCCACGCGTCGAACTCGTTGTGCAGGGTCAGGACCGTGTGGTGCCTCCCCCGCAGCAGGACGAGCGCGGGCACTGTCTGCCAGTCGGCCCCCCACGCGAATTGCCGAGGCGAGGCCCCGGCCCGGTCCAGGAACTCCCCGACCGCCGCGCCGAAGACCAGGGCGTCGCGGGCGAGGTCCGGCGTGTCGTACGGGTTGAGCTCGCCCCGGAAGGCCCCGTCCACGTCGAGGTAGACGATCGGCATGACGGCCGCCGCCGAGGGGCTGGCGGCCGGGGTGGTTGTGGTGGCCAGGACGCGGACTCGCGCGCCGGGGGCGCAGGGCCCGGCGAGGGTGAACTCCTCGCCGGTCGGGGCGACGAGCCCGCGCGCCTCGGCCGCGGCGGCCGCGGCCATCCGGGGCTGCCAGGGGGCGATCATGGTGCCGAGCGTGGCGAAGGCCCGCCGTTCCTGCCGCGTGACCGCGGTGATCCCCGTGCAGGGGGTGTGCTCGGTCTCCCACCGGAGCAGGATCATCCGGCCGTGCCGGAGCGCCTCCGGCACGTCGAGCGGGGCCGGTCCCGGCGAGGCGCCCGCCATCGCGGCCAGGGGATGCAGTGTAGGCGTCGCCATCGGCGCTGGCTCCCGGCCGGATCGAGCGATCGCAGCACGGCGCGTCGTCGGCCCGGGCTCGATTCTACACGCGGCGCGGCCCTCGCGGATACACTGAGCAGGGGCCGGCCCGCGATCCGGCCCGCTGCAATCGAGCCCGAGCAGATCGGACGATCGAGCATGGCGAACGCTCACGAAGGCGAGAGGAACGGGGCCCCCCCGCGACGGCTCCGGTTCGACGACCTGACCGCGACGGCCCTCCGGCCGCGCGGCGGCGGATCAGCCTCCGGCGACGCGGACGACGCGGCCACGGGGCACTCGGGCCGCCGGCTGGTCGTCGGGGCCGGGGTCGTGATGGTGGTCCTCTGGATGGTCCTCTTCCTGGCCTTCCGCGAATGGCGGGCGAAGTACCGCGAGCGGGCGAGGTTCGGGGCCGTGGCCGTCGCGCCGGCCGTCGATCGGTTCGCCGAGATCGGCCCCCCGGGCGTCGACCCGATCGCGTGGCGGCAGGCCGTCCGCGACACCCACGACATGATCCGCGCCGTGACCGGATCCAACCTCCTGAGCCTCGACCAGATGAAGTCGCTCCGCGACGAGCTGGCCGCCGCCGCGGACCGCTCCCGCGCCCATCCCGACACGGCCGTCGCCGAGCTCGCCGGCATCTGGGACGCCATGGCCGACCGCGCCGAGTTCGTCCTCAAGGAAGGCCCCTCCGGCCGCCGCCAGCCCCACCCCCGGCCGAAGGTCCTGCCGCCGAGGCCGCCGCGAGCGGAGGGTGAGCCCCGGAAAGGGCATGATCCGCCGCCGGGGATGTAATGCCACGTCTGTGGTACAAAGCCAGGCGATGGCTGACTCGGAAGATCAGGGCTCGCCGATTTGGCCGAGGTCAAGTCCCTTTCTCCGAGCGAGCCTTCGCTGCTGGTCGCGTTGGAGTACGGCCTGGATGAGATCGTCTCGGGCGTGAAAATTCGTCGCTTCCAGTTGCTCGAGGACTTTGGGAAGGTCGATGAGTTCGAGCTCTGCGGCCCTGTCGAGAACACCGAGGGTCCCGACGACGGCAAGGCCACGTTGCCTGGCGGCATCCCGACCATCGCGTTCGTCAATGAGAAGCCAGTCGGCTCGGACCTCCTCGGCGAGGGCGATCGCCGCAGTCTCTCCCGGATCGAGGTTCAG
>NZ_JAALJH010000195.1 GCF_011064615.1 Aquisphaera insulae
CTGGTTGAACTCGGGTACCTCCCCAAATACGATAGGTTCAAAAGGGGGTAGGGATGGCTGGCAAACGAATCGAGCCATGGAAAAGAATGAGAGAAGCCCTCGAGGCGAAGGCCAAGGCGAGGGCGAGGGCGAAGGCCGAGGCGACGGCCGCCTCGAAGGCGAAGCCCCCCTCGAAACCGAAGCCCCCCTCGAAGCCGAAGTCCCCCTCGGAGCCGAAGCCCGCCTCGGCGGCGTCGGCATATGACTCACAAATTGGCGTGCAGGTTGAGGGGATTGCATTAGGAGTCGTCAAGCTTCCTTCGCCCACAAGAACCGCACGGCGTTCGGCTCGGGTGGCTACAAGGCGAGAAACAGAACTCTTGGACCGGATCAATCTAGGCCTGTCCGAATTGCAAAGTCGGCGATTTCAAGAACTTGATTCGCTCCGAGAGCAGGAGCAACTCACTCCCGAGGAACTCGAAGAGTTCCTAGCTCTTGCAGACGCATCCGAGCGGATGAGGAACGATCGATTCGCGGCGATCGTGGAACTCGCCAGCCTCCGTGGCGTATCAGTTTCGGCACTTGTCATGAAGATGGGTTTGGGGCCCTTGGGTGTCTGAGACCCGCATCCCGAAGCGATTGCGAGACCAAGTACGCGACCGTGCGAACGGCTATTGCGAGTATTGCCGGTGCCCGGATATCGCCGGGACCGCACCCTACGCCGTCGAGCACGTCATCCCCGAAAGCAAAGGCGGTGCGACGGTTCCGGAGAACCTCGCGTGGGCGTGCCCGTACTGCAACGGCTCCAAATATACCAGGGTAGATGGGTGGGACCCGGCGACGAGCAAGTGGGCTCGCCTATTCAACCCGAGAAAGCAGCGATGGAGCAGTCATTTCGTCTGGAGTGACGACATGACTCGAGTACTCGGGACGACATCCACCGGCAGGGCTACGGTGGAAACGCTGCAATTGAATAGGCCGCCCATTATGGTTTTCCGAGGCATGCTTGTGAATGCGGGATATCTCCCACCCCCGGAATAGGTGTGGGCCCCACTGTCGGATGCACGCCCCCGAGCCCTCGGTGATGATAGTGACGGCGATGATTCTCCGCTTGGGGGATGCTCAATGGAGCCGAACATTCCCCCGCATCTTGGAGCAGCTATGCCCTCCGAATGGGTTCCCGTCGTGACCTCGATCGTCAGTCCGATCATCACCGCCACGGCGGCGATCCTCGCTGTTCATGTCACCCAGCGGGGAACCGCGAAGAAGGACCGCGAGCAGAAGGAGCTGGACCTCGAACACCACCAGCTCAAGCAACGGGACGACTTCCAGCGTAAGACCCTCCTCCAGATGCAAACCGCGTTGATGAAATATGAGGAGGCTTCAGCACGGATCCAGGACGCTTGGACCCGCGAATTCAATACAGAACGGGTAGATGAGGAGTGGGTAGAAGGGCCATTGTCCGAGCGAGTGAAACAGGCGTACCGCGTGAGCATGACAAAGGTGGAAGTGCTCAAGGAGAGGATTCTCGACGATGAACTTCGCGTGAAGATCGACGCCGCTATCTTGAGTGCAGAGAGGATGCGGGCGGCTGAGACATACGACGAAGGCAGGGAACACATGCACCAATCTTACTTCGAATTGAGGGGAGCCCAGAAACGTATCGGCCAAGTCCTCCGAGGCCTGCTGGGGGCGGGCAGCGTGGGATATATCCCGGAGGTCCGTCGAAAAGGCGTGTAGCCCGGCTGGGGGCGGTTAAACGCGAAGCCTCCACTCCAAACGGCCCCCCGTGGTCGCCTCGGCCATTGCCTGCCGCCGGGGGAGCCCGCGAAGATGGATTCCTCCAGGCCCGAAGTCGGGCCGTCAACCTGCACCGCGAGCGGAGGGATTCGTGGACCCGAAAGACCGAGAGCTGATGGAGCGTCTCGTCCGGGCCGCCGAGAAGAGCCAGCCGCTCTCCGCGCAGAGGAAAGGTGTCAGCAGAGGAAAGGTTTCATGCAAGTCTATCAACGTATTGATTCATCGGTTCCTAACACCCTGACAACAACCGGCCTCCGACCGCTTGCCCCAAGCTCCCGTCGAGCAGACTGAGTGCGTCATCGGACGGGGCGACGTCTCCGGGGTGTGTTCCTCATCATACCGTTGTTCTCGTTCCTGGGCGGCTCGCCGGACTTTGCGATTGTGCCCCGCAACGCCATGAGGAACTTGGAGAAGGGCGTCCCCACCCCCAGGAGCCGCTCGCCGTCGCGGGTGCTGCCGGCGTGGACGGCCACGACTTCACCGTCCGCATTGAGGATCGGGGCGCCGCTCGTGGCGCGTAGCTCCGTCTTCGGGTCGTCGAGGGCGTAGAGGAGGAATCCATCCTCGTCGGGACCCTCGACTTTTGCCGGATGCAGCCGCTGATCGCGGGGGGCGCCGGAGAGCAGCGAGGCGGCGAGCCAGACACGCTCGCCGGGTTTGGGCATTTCCGTCGCCAGCGGACGAGGCTCCAGGCTCAGCCCCGCGGGAGATCGGATCGCGACGATGTCCCCCGTTCGCGACTCGGTGCCGATCGGGCCGGCGCCGGGGATGAGGAGGACCTCGTGGCCCGCCTCGACCGTCTCCGACTCGTCGAACAGGTCGATGAGCTGGACGTCGGCCACCGCGGAAGGCAGGTCGGCCGACTCGAGTTGGGATTTCAGCCCTCCGGCCGGCCCGAAGA
>NZ_JAALJH010000196.1 GCF_011064615.1 Aquisphaera insulae
CAAATGATGCCGCCGTCGGCTGCCGACCTCAATTCGACGTGCCTCAGTGAGCGGAAGCCGGCATTCAAGATCGACTGTTCCTCGATCAGCAGGCTGAGGCCGAACTTTCATGCTTAACGTCTAATGACTACCAAAAAGCCGCTGGCAATAATTGCAGGAATATTCTTATTATTATCGATCACATTCTGTCTCAGCTTGCTCGGATTTTTCCCGTGGAGCCGCATCAACTGCACGACGACGGATATTGAATTGTGCTCTGGGAGAACCCGCTACACACGGTACTTGTTCTGGGTGCCGTTGGAAAGGACGATTTCTGCCTCGGCTCTAACGGAAGAGCTGTCTCCGGACGATTTACCTGGCTCGCAATGCGAATGGCAACCCGTGGTGACGCTATCTCCGCGAGTCCGCCATTCACCGCAATATGCGTACCATTCAGCCCTCAGCCAGATTCGAGACCTTGAGAGCATCTGGAAGGCGAAGCGAATTCCAAAAGAATCACGGCGTGCAGACGCAATCCGGCTTCTTCGTTTTTGGCAAAAGAGCGGCTGCCGTGAAGCACAGCAATTTCTAGACGAAAAGCTCAAAGAATAAACATTAACTCATGATGCATTCAAATCGCAATCCGTTCGATCTCGTCGAGTGGGCAAAAAAAGGCCACGCACTCAAAGCGGGTAGTCTGTGCGAGGCAGAGAGGAAAGCGGTTCGATCCAGTCGGGGCTGTTGGCGCCCCGAGGCTGTCAGCGGCCGGCTCGCGATGTCGACGAGCCGTTCAGATGGCGTGCATCCCCCATACTCTTTGATTCCTCTATCCTGAGTGCGTGGCCCCTGGCTCTCTCTCGAATGAGGGGAGCCCGCCGGGTGAGGGAGCTGGATTCCCTGGTGTCCATCCTCGACGACGCCCCAGCGACTCACTTGGTCTGTCCGTCCAGGACGACGAGTGTTGGGGTGGTGGCGAGGGCCTCGTATTCCCGCTTCGCCTGCTGGTACTGCGGTTCGAGCTGGTTCAGTTCATTCTTGAGCCGGAACAGCTCGGTACTCAGTGATTGAGCATCGACCATGGATCCGACTTCATCGCCGGATGGGGGGAGCGCTTTGATCTGCGCCTCCAGCGTGTCGATCTCGACCTGGAGCGAGAGCTGCTCCTCTCGGATGTTCAGCCCCGGCGTCAATCTCGGCATTCGCTGCGCCTCGGCGGCCCGCACCCGCGTCTCGGCCAGGTCGGCTCGGGCTCGCAAGATCTCCAGCGGACTGGCCTTTGCCTGCTCGGCCGCCTTCTCAAGCCCGGCGACGAGGGCCTCGCGTGCGGCGACGAGGCCCTTCAGCGCGTTGCCGAGTTCGTCGCCCTGCGCATCGAGTCGCTTCAGGCTTTCCTTGATGGCCTGAAGCCGGGGGCGTTTGGCGGCAAGGGCCGATTCGAGCTGTTGCCGCTGATTCCCCATGACATCTCGGGATGACGGAACGTTGGCCTTCCGCATTCGCGTGCGAAGGCTCTCGACGGACGCCCGGAGCTCGGCCCGACGGCGTTCGAGCTCGTCGAGCCGCCCCTTGGCCTCCTGACGCCTCGGTTCCACCGACTGGCTGACGACGGCCTTCGCGCGCTTGATGAGCTCGCGCATCAGCGTCGCGGCCGGTTCGGGCTTCTTCAAGTCCTTCGGATCGACGCACACCGAGAGCTTGACCGCCTGGACCCCCGCCGGGGTGACTTCGATCCGAACGGCCTTGGGCCAGTCGCGAGGCCCGAGCCCGAGTGACTCCCTGGCTGCGGGGTCGATCAGGCCGGTCGTGGTCATGGCGGACGTGAGCGAGGGCAGGTCCGGCAGGCCGATCGCCATGGGGGAACCCATGCCGGGAACCCGCGACGAACCTCTCATCATGAGGACGCACGAGGAGCAATCAAGCTCCCTGGTATCGTCGACGGCCAGCGTCCCGGCCCCAGAGTTCGACCCTCGCTGGGCCAGAGCAGGACTCCACGCCGAGGCGGCCAGGGCCGCCAGGGCCAGGCACCGAAGCGTCCGTCGTACCATGATGGCAACTCCCTGGAACGTCGGTCCGGCGCGGATCTCTCGCGCCCGCTGCGATTTCGGCTGAACGCCAAGCCCGATTATGGCACGGGGCGGACGAGGCAATCCAGTCAGAGAGGCCACATAAGCAGGAGCGGGGGGAATTCAGGAGGGGTATCCTGAAACAAAATAACACCCCTCCGGCTCATCTCAGGACGGAAAACCTCCTAGTCCTCAGGAACACCGGTCGCAGACCAGAATGACCCCTTCAGACTCCTCCGCTCGACCAGGCCGGCCCGCAGGGCGTTCCGCTCGACGTAGTGGCAGACGGTGAGGAAATGCTCGACGGACTGGACCGGGAAGGACTTGTAGCGCCCCTGATACAGGTGACCGGTGCCGACGGTGCGGTGGTAAGCGTGCCAGCGTTGGGTGTGAGTCATCGTCAGCCACCGCATGAAGTCGGATAGATCGCCTGCTTCGCGGGGCCAGACCAGGAGGTGGAAGTGGTTGGGCATCAGGCAGTACGCCAGGAGCCGCATCTGATATCGTGCGAGAGCCTG
>NZ_JAALJH010000197.1 GCF_011064615.1 Aquisphaera insulae
AGAGGGGCTCGTCTCGGGCGAAGGCCTGCTCGGATGTCGAAGGTGGTAACGCCGCCCCCTCTCCCCGACCCTCCCCCGCACGGAGGGGCTCGCATTGGGCGAGAGGCCGGAGGTCTGTCGGCGGCGATCCGGGCCCATTTCCGCCAAGAGCCGTTCCCGAAACGGGCGGCGGGCGCTAAGCTGGAAATGGGATTGGACCCGGAGATCGCACCACCACGTCGAGAGCAGGCAGATCGCCCCATGAGGATGCCCTCAGCCTCGTCATCGTCTTCGCCTTCACCTTCACCCCCGGCGGCTCGCGGCGGCCTGGGGCTGGGACTCGCCTTCGTGGCGGTGCTGGGCCTGGGCCTGGCGTCGCATGCCGCCGCCGGCAAGGACAAGGATAAGGACAAGGAGCGCGACCCGCAGGTCGGCCGGGCGTTCCGCGTCCCCTACCGGCTGACGGACACGAACCACTTCCTGGTGCGGGTGCGGATCAACGGCAAGGGGCCGTTCAACTTCCTGGTGGACTCCGGCGCGCCGGCGCTCTTCGTCGCCACGGAGACCGCCGCGCAGATCGGCCTCAAGCCGCAGAAGGGGAAGTTCTGGACGCCCGTCGATCGGCTCGACTTCGAGGGGGGCGCGACGCTCAGGGACGTCAAGGCGCGGGTCGAGGACCCGTTCCAGCTCGTCGGCATGAACGCGCTGGGGCTGCCCGGGGCGTCGATCCACGGCATCCTCGGGTTCACCATCCTGGCGCGGTTCCGGCTCGAGATCGACCCGAGCAAGGACCGGATGACCTGGACGCGACTGGACCACGACCCGGCCGATCCCCCCGTGCCGCCTCAGGACGACCGGAACGGGCCCCCCGCGGAGCTCCAGGCGATGAACGCGATCGGGCCGCTGGCCAAGGGGCTGGCCTTCCTGATGGGCAAGCAGCCGGAGGTGGAACGCCTGCCGCGCGGGTTCCTCGGGCTCGAGTGGTCGGGCCCGGAGGCGGCCGGCCGCGTCCGGATCGACCGCCCCGTCGAGGGCTCGCCGGCGGCGAGGGCGGACCTCCGCGCCGGCGACGAGATCGTCCGGATCAACGGCAAGCCCATCGACGGCCTGAAGGCCGCGATCGAGGCGACCGCCGCGATCCGGCCGGGCGACGCCGTCAGCCTGTCCGTCCGCCGCGCCGGGGCCGATCACACCGCGAACTTCCAGGCCGGGGAGGGCCTCTGAGCCATGAGAGCCGCACCAGGTCCACGTCCCGGGATCCCCATCCGCGCCGGCCTGCTCGCCGTCCCGTTCGTCGCGGCCGCCGCCGCCGCGCTCGGGCTCGCGCACGCGCAGGAGCCGCCGGCCTCGCCCGCGGGCAAGGCCCCGGCCCCGGCGCCGGCCGTGGTCCCATTCACGATGCTCCCCTCCAATCACATGCTGGTGAAAGCGAAGATCAACGGCAAGGGGCCGTACCGCCTGATCTTCGACCTGGGGGCGCCGATCACCCTGCTGGGCAACCGGGCCGGCGAGGGCGCGGGGGTCATCAAGGCGGATGCGCCGAAGTCGTTCCTGCTGGGGATGCGCGGCGAGGCCGAGGTGAAGACGCTCGAGGTCGGCGGCCTGACCGCGACCAAGCTGCCGGTCGTCGTCTTCGACCACCCGGCGCTGAAGGTCCTGGGGGAGGCCCTCGGCGAGCCGCTGGACGGGATCATCGGCTTCACGTTCTTCGCCCGCTATCGGACGACGATCGACTACCAGAAGGACGAGATGACCTTCGAGCCGATCGACTTCCGGATCCGGGACCTGATGAAGGAGCTCCCCAACCGCCTGGCCGGCCCGCGCGAGGCGGCGCGGAAGATCCTGGCCCCGCGGGCCGTCTGGGGCCTGCGGCTGGACCCGCCGAAGGGGGGCGCGGACTCGCCCGGCGTCCCCATCCGCGAGGTCCTCGCGGGCTCGCCCGCGGCGCTCGCGGGCCTGAAGCCCGGGGACGTCCTGACCACCCTGGGCGACCGCTGGACGACCACCGTGGCCGACGTCTTCGCCGCCGCCGGCGACGCCGAGCCCGGCCAGGACGCCCGCGTCGTCGTCCTCCGCGACGGCAAGGAGCTGATCCTCACCGTCCGCCCCGCCGCCGGGACGTGACGAGACCAGACGCGGTTCGACGCTCCACGTCCCCCCGGCGGCTCATCGTTACCCACAAGCGCGAGAAGGCCGTGGCGAAGCGAGAAAGCCCCCTGTCCGATGCGAGCCTTCCGGTCCCCTCCCCCCCGTGTGGGGGAGGGTTAGGGAGAGGGGGCTACGTTACCACCCTCGACATCCGAGCAAGCCTTCGCGCGAGCCGAGCCCCTCTGGTCCCCTCCCCCCCGTGTGGGGGAGGGTTAGGGAGAGGTGTTGGAAAGTTAGTCTTTACGACCGGCGAGGCCTATCCCGGATCTGTTGCGCGAGATCGGGGCTTCCTTGAACATCCGGAGCCTG
>NZ_JAALJH010000198.1 GCF_011064615.1 Aquisphaera insulae
CACGCCGGCTCCGTACCGCTCCACACCGGCCCGGCCCCTCGCATCGTCAGCCCCGCTCGATTTCGTCGAAGTTCAATCCGGCCAACGACCGACCCGTGCTGCCCACGATACCGACTGGATAGCCCGACATTCTTCTCTGCATCCCCCAGACCACCCTCTTTGGGTGCCTGGCCATTGATGCCGCTGACCCCTTATCGCCCTCCTGACCCCTTATCGCCCTCCTGACCCCTTATCGCCCTCCTGACCCCTTATCGCCCTCCTGACCCCTTATCGCCCTCATCATTGATGCCTGGCCCCTCCAGACCTCCTCAGACCTCCCGGCCGATCGTTCGCTGAATCAATTCAATGGCTCTGGCTCTTAAGAGTCCCACATCTTGCTTGCGGTGAGGTATGGCTTCCTTTTCGCACAGGAAGACATACTGGTTTTGAGCTTTCGGAACATCGTTGGTCAGATCTGCGATTACGCTATCCACAATCTCCGTGGATTTCGAAAGGGAACAATTGTTGTGAAGAGAATATGCTACTCTTACCAGAGTTACAATCAATCCCTCGGAGTATTCGAGCGTGCCGTACCCGTACGGCGATCTCGCTATCATCTCAAGCTGATGCCTGATCTCATCCAGCAATTCGCTCGTCATCTAGGATCTCCTGGATTCCAAGGGTGCCACCTCAAAAGATCCATAACATCAGGATCTTTATTGATTGTTTTCAATGCATCAATCCAATCCTCGAGTGGTATACCTCCTGGATGCGCTGGATCACGGAGGATTCCGTTTTCTAGATGCACGGCATGATTAAAGAACGGAGGAGATGGTTGACCAGGAACCGGGTATCCGGGAAGAGCTGGCATGCGAGGCGTAATTGGAGTAATCTTCTGGATTTCTCCGGTTCCAGCCTTCTGAAGATAGTCGATGGCCCAGTCAAAACAATCTGCATTATGCGCCCAGACAGCGAATCCCCAAGTAGTATCTCCGATGAAATATGTATGAAAGTCCTCGACTTCTACATTGTAAACTGATGCTGGTTCTCTGGGGCCTTCAACCTTCTGAACGGCAATGAAGTCAGCCGTGAGACCTCTAATGAGATCGCCCTGGCGAAGTTGCTCGGCTTCGACCCAACCTTTACCTTCTACCCAAAATGGATGTTTGGCGGTAGTCCGAATCACTTGGCCACCGAGCCATATCTCAAGGATCGGTGCGAATGACTCAAAAGTAGTCCGTATCCGCTTCGCTACGACTGCGCTATAGGGATTATTTTGATCACGAGACAATACAAGATCACCCACTCGAAGATTCTCAACAAGGTTCGATCCATCAGGAGTGATCAGGGGCGTGCCTGCTGCGAAGCACTCTCCAGATCGAATTAGAGGCCCGGCTGATTTGATGGCGCCACTGATTCCGATTGCGGTGCTGACCAGTTGCAGGGACCCGCCGACACCATCACCGACCCTCTCAAGAACGGACTGCTTGTGACCGTCCACAGCGTCGTGCTCATGAAAAGCATCGTCGAGTTGTCGAACGCCGACCACGGTCGCCACAGTCGTTCCAACAGTTGTATAGATTCGTTCCGGAGTAGACATGCCCGATCCGCCCGTGTTCTGCCAGACGGTCCCCCCCTCATTGATCAGTCCGCCGACAGTATTATCCCATATACTGCCCGCTCCTCCCTTAACTGCCTCCCACCAGGGGATTTCCCAGCCGCCTGGAGGAGTTTCGCTGGGAAACGTGTCTCCAGGGCTGGGTTGGAACGGGGACTTGTGTATACCGCTCCCATCGACGACCTCGGTGTTTGCCGTCGCCGCGGCCAACCCCGTCGGATCCGTCGCGTTCGTCGGCCCGTTGCCGACGTACCGATAGAAGTTCGGGTCGCCGCCGCCGAGGCCGATCGGGTCCAGGGCGGTGAAGCGGCCGACGGCGGGGTCGTAGTAGCGGGCGTTGTCGTAGTAGAGGGCGATCGCGGCGTCGTATTCCATGCCGGCGTACTTGAAGCGGTCGCCGCTGGCGCCGCCGCTCTCGGCCAGGACCTTGCCGTAGCTGTCGTACGAGGCGTGGTAGATCACCGCCCCGGCGCTGCTGGCGATGTCGCGCACCGTGCCCAGGCGGTCGCTCAGGTACCAGGCCGTCGTCCCGCCCGACGAGGTCCGGGCCAGCAGCTCGTCCACGGCCGGGCCGTAGGTGTAGCGGTTCTGGAGCGTGCCGGCACTGTTGAAATCGGCATACGCGTTCGTGTCGTCGTAGACGGTCCACGTCTGGGTGCCGCTCAGGTTCGTCCCGATCCGGCGGTCGAGGGCATCGTACGTGTAGGTGGCCGTGGCCGTGCCCCCCACGCTGACGCCGGTCAATCGATTGCGGTAA
>NZ_JAALJH010000199.1 GCF_011064615.1 Aquisphaera insulae
CGAAGTGAGAGAGAGCCGGCCATCATGGCAACTAACCCGCCAGGGCCAACTCTCTGGGGTCTAACACGGGCGGGTCTGCGCTGTCCCAGAAGTTGCATCGGCAGGTGAGGATCGGCCATAGATGGTTGATTCCGGCCGCTATAGGACCTTGGATCAGGACTTTCGCAGGCTATTGCCTTAGGAGGCAGGATTCCACTCTGGGTCAGGGCCAGGACGCTGGTGGCCCTTTTCCAGAGCGAGCTTCCGACCGCCATGAAGTTCCATCACTTCAAACCGCGAGCCGCATCTTCCACCGCTAGGGAGCCAATCCCACGGATCGTCGCATCGTCAAGGTCGCCACCGAGCGAATAGCCCACCCTGGCGACACGACACAGTCGCCCTCCCGGGGGCCGATACCGCAGAGAGGGGCATGACACCGCCCCCCTTCGGTCCTGGCAAGATGGCGGTAAACCGACATCCGCTGGACGAATGCACTCATTCTTATCTACCGACCCCCAGTTGCACCATTTCGCGCTGAACCCGTAAGAGGCTCATCAGTTCCTAATCTTCTAAGTGTCAAGAATATTCGGATCCGACTTGCTGGATATTGGAAACTCGTGTATCGAACCTAGTGGCAAAGGCAGCCATCGGGGCCGAATCCCCAGGAGACGCCGAAGTCGGCGTCCGTTAACTCAGGTATCAGCAAGGATGCTTCCCATGTCGAATGTCGCGACGCATCTCAAGGGTTGGTGCCGGCGTAATCTGACTCGCATGACGAGGAGTCATCGTCGTGACGTCAGGTCGACGCAGGGGCGTCTTCTCCTGGATACGCCTCATGGACCTCAGATTGGGGCGGGCGAGTTCAACCCCGCCGCGGACCTGTCCGTTCCATCCCAGAACGAGCAGGTCTCCAGGTACTGGGCGGACAAGTTCAAGGAACTCCGAG
The DNA here is from genome assembly GCF_011064615.1 of Aquisphaera insulae. Classification (GTDB taxonomy): domain Bacteria; phylum Planctomycetota; class Planctomycetia; order Isosphaerales; family Isosphaeraceae; genus Aquisphaera; species Aquisphaera insulae. Next base: position 926 of record NZ_JAALJH010000199.1, read on the forward strand.
AGAACGACGGCTTCGCCAACCCAACGTGCTGCTGGGACAATCGACTCGCCATCGAGCACATCACCAAGGCGGGGTCGGGATCGCCGCAAATTGGGTGGCTTGGATGGCTCCTGAACGACTACTTGAAGGACGTGCCAAACCTGCGAAATTGCCTGAGCCTCTGCTGCGGCGACGGCAACCACGAACTGGCGATCTTGAAGTCGCGGGAGGATCTCTCCCTGCGGTCCTTCGACGTCTGCGCGGACGCGGTCCAGGTTGCCGTCCAGCGGTTCGAGCGGGAAGGGATCTCTCGCGACCGTTTCCACTTGGATGTGAGGGACGCGAACGACCTGGATATCGAAGGTAAGTTCGATCTGATCATTGCCGCCTCAGCGCTCCATCATGTCGAGAATCTGGAGGCCTTGATACCCAAGCTCAGCTCGATGCTGAATCCGGGCGGCTACTTCGCGCTCATGGAATACGTGGGGCCAGACCGCTTCCAGTGGACAGAGCAGCAGGTCGCCATCATCAACGGCATCCTCGAGGCGCTGGATCCCTACTACCTCAACGGCGGTGCCCGCAACGCTTTCGTCCCCCCCACAGTTGAGGCGATGATCCAGATCGATCCGTCCGAGGCGATCCGCTCCAGTCAGATACCCGGCCTGGTGCGGAAGCATTTTCGGGTGGAAGTCGAGCGCAATCTCTACTTCAACCTCCTACACCCAATATTCCCGTGGCTCAACAACAGCCTTTCCAACAAGGAGGGCCGAGACTTCGATTCGATCCTCAGGCTCCTGATCTACTTCGAGAAGCTGCTCATCGATGAGAACGTCATGCAGTCGGATTTCGCCTTCCTGGTCTGCCGGCCGCTGCCCGATTGAGGAGGCGGCGACGAGGCGTGGACGTTCCAAGGCTGCAACGAGAAAAGCCGAGGCGGTTACACTCTCACGGCGCCGCGAAGCTCCACCGCCTCGGCGTCTTGGCCGGATGTCTGCTTTCCAGCGGCTTCCCGTAATGCTTCGAGTCTGCGGGAATCAACCGTGGTTCGAGATGATCTTCCGCCATCATGTTCAGCATAAGCAGACTCTGATCCAACTCGCGACTGATCTACGCCCCCGCGGCCGGCTTGACGAGGTCCGGGCGCTCACCGGCCCACTGGAGTGCCGACGATCTGTCCAGGATAGGCTCGGCGACTGAGCGAAAGCACCGCAGTCCCCGGAGCCTGAGATCGGCTACGACGAGGAAACCCTCTGCGGCTGGATCGACGACCGCGAAATCTCCGTGCGGCAGGCCCTCATGGCTCCGGGTGCGGTCGCGAGAGTTAG
>NZ_JAALJH010000002.1 GCF_011064615.1 Aquisphaera insulae
GAATCCGAAGCACTTCGTCGGGTCCTGCAAGCTTTCAGGGTCCGACATTCGTATAATACAGGTCCGGTCCCAACGAGTCGCCGCACCTCTCTGGCGGGAGCATGGTGTCATGACGGTAGGCACGCAGGCGCAACCTCAGGGGAAGCTGCTCGATTTCGAGGAATTCATCGACCATCAGATCGCGCAGACCCGTGCCCAGATCAAGATGACGGACATCGCCACGTCCGTCTTTTACCTCTTCGCGGGGCTGGTGGGCGTCCTGCTCGCCGAGGTCGTCCTCGACCATGCGTTGGGGCTCCCCCTGTTCGTCCGCCAGCTCGTGCTCGCGGTCGGGGCGGGGGCCTTCCTGTTCTTCCTGGCGCTCTGGGTCGTCAGGCCGTTGCTCTTCCGGATCAACGCGGTGTACGCCGCCCGGACGATCGAGGGGGCCGATCCGGCGTTCAAGAACAGCCTGATCAACTACCTGGACCTGCGGGCGCATCGCGACCGGCTGCCGAAGTCGGTGATGGCGACGCTCGAGGCCCGGGCGGTCAGTGACCTGGCGCACGTCGAGGTAGGTGACGTCGTCGACCAGAAGCACATGATGCGGGCCATCTACAGCGTCTGCGCGGTCCTCGCGGTCTTTGCCCTCTACTTCGCCTTCGCGCCCAAGAGCACCCCGGATTCGATCTGGAGGGCGTTCCTCGCCGACGTCGTCCGGCCGACGAACACGCTGCTCCGGGACATCAAGCCGGGCAACGCGGAGGTCATCGCGGGGGAGCAGGTCACCTTCTCCGTGGACATCACCAGCGGCATCCGCCCGGACAAGGTCAAGCTCCACACGAGCGTGGACGGCGGCAAGTTCTACACCGTCCGCGAGCTCGAGCCGGGGCCCGGGCAATATGACCCCTGGTCCGTGACGGTCAACAACGTCCAGCAGACGATGGAGTATTTCCTGACCGGCGGCGACGCCGAGTCGCTGCACTACACGCTCAAGGTCCTCCCCGCGCCGATGGTCACGGGCATCCGCCTGGACTACGAATTCCCCAAGCATGTGAACCTGCCGCCGCGCCTCGGGATCGAGGGGGGCGAGGTCGAGGCGATCGAGGGGACGAACGTCACCGTCCACGCGACAACCAACGAGCCCGCCAAGAGCGGCACGATCAACCTGAGCCTCCCGGTTGCCCCCCCCATGATGACGGTGGATCCGAGCGATGCCCATCATCTCGTCGGCAGGTTCCTGGTGACCAAGGACGGCACCTACACGGTCAACTTCCGGACGACCGGCGGCCAGCTCAATCCGAACCCGGTTGTGCACGACATCCGGGCGATCCAGGACCGTCCCCCCACCGCCCGCTTCGTCCGGCCCGAGCAGGCGACCGTCAAGGCCCCGGCCAACGTCAAGGTCGACCTGGTCATGACCGGCGCCGATGACTTCGGCGTCAAGGACGCCACGCTCCATGTGAAGCTCGGGGACGAGAAGCTCTTCTCCCGCAACGTCCTGGAGAACAAGCCCGCCGCCCCGGAATTCCACGCCACCGAGGTCCTCGACCTCGCATCGTTCCGCGTCAAGCCCGGCCAGAAGCTGCGCTACTGGATGACCGTCCGCGACACCTACCCCGGCGTCGCCCACAGCGTGGAGACGGCCTCGCAGTTCATCGAGATCGATCAGCCCGTCACGCCCGAGGACAGGAAGAAGCTCGAGGAGAAGCAGGAGAAGGAGCGCAAGGAGCTCGAGCAGACGAAGCCCGATCCGGCCCAACAGCCGCCGCAAGAAGCCGCCCAGGGTCCCGGGACGGAGGACGAGAAGCCGAACGATGGCGGGAACGCCGGCGGAGATGGCAATTCGTCACCCCCCAACCAGACGCAGCCCCCTCAGGACGGCGGCAAGGGCGATCGTCCCAATCAGGACGGAGGCCGGTCCGGCGACGGGAAGAAGCCCGATGGCGGGACGGCCACCAACGGTGGAAATGAAGGCAACACGACCAACGACGGCGGCGCCAACGGCCCGCCCCCGGCCCCTCGGAACGATCCGACTTATCGCAACCTGGAGGAAAAGCTCCGCCAGAAGGGGATGATCCCCCCCTCCGGCAAGCCGGGCCAGCCCCAGCCGCAGAGCGGCGGGGGCAATCCCTCGAATCCGCCGCAGGGGCGGGACAACGCGTCGAACGGGAGTGGGAACGCGGGCGGCGCGAACGCACCGCAGCCCAGGGCTGACCGCTCCACGCCCGCCGGGGGCAAAAAGAATCCTCAGCAGGGCGGCGGCGGTGTCGGGGGCGACCCGAACAACCAGGTCCAGCCCGGGGAGAAGTCAGACGCGAACCCGCCCGGCGAGGAAAACCAGCCTGGCCAGGCGGACGGGAAGTCCGGGTCCACCTCCGTCAGCCCGGGACAGAAGAACCCGTCAGGCTCCGGCGCCGGGAATTCGTCCTCAACGTCGGCCGGCCAGCGTGACGGCGCGGCCATGCCCCAGGGACAGTCGGCCGATGACAGGATGACGCCGGACCAGAAATCCCCGGCCGGCCAGGACCGTTCCCAGAAGCCAACTCAGGGGTCGAAGGATGAGCCCCGTGGCGCCGACGACAAAACGCCGCAGCCGCCCGGCGAGAAAAAAGGACCGCAAACTTCCCCGCCGGATCCGCGGACGACCCCGAAGGGCGATCGAACCGAGCCGGCTTCCGCGGATGATCGCGGCCAGGAAAAGCAGGACTCCGCCGCCGCCCAGTCCAACCCGAACAAGGGCGGAGAACAGCAGCAGGGCAAGATGGATCGCACCGGCAAGAGCTCCGGTACGACCGGCGGCGGCTCCAACACGTCCCAGGACGGCAACTCCGGCCAGTCCCAGGGCAACGGCGAGAAGGGGACGACCCCGGCCCAGCAGAAGGACGGCACCGGCACGGACGGCGATGCTCCACGATCCTCGAATGCCGCGGGGAACGAGAACGCCGCGGATGGCACCAAGGGCGACGGCGCGAAGGGCGACGGCTCGAAGTCGGACGGCGCCAAGGGCGACGGCTCGAAGTCGGACGGCGCGAAGGGCGATGGCTCGAAGGGCGACGGCTCGAAGTCGGACGGCGCCAAGGGCGACGGCTCGAAGTCGGACGGCGCCAAGGGCGACGGCTCGAAGGGCGACGGCTCGAAGTCGGATGGCGCGAAGGGCGACGGCTCGAAGGGCGACGGCTCGAAGGGCGACGGCTCGAAGTCGGATGGCGCGAAGGGCGACGGCTCGAAGTCGGATGGCGCGAAGGGCGACGGCTCGAAGTCGGATGGCGCCAAGGGCGATGGCCGCGACGCGGAGCAGAAGGGTGGGCAAACGGGGGCCGGATCCTCGAAGGGGTCCGATCCGTCGGGTGGGAAGGACCAGTCGGGCGAGTCGGGTTCGCAGGCCAGGACCGGCGACAACCCGCCGCGCGAGGGTGGCAAGCCGGGCTCGTCGGACCGTTCGATGACCGGGAAGGACTCCGGTGCGTCGGGAAATCCTTCGGAAGCGAAGGACGGCAAGGGGAACGACTCCGCCTCGTCGACCGGCAAAACTGGCGGGGCGAAGCCAAACGGCGCGTCCTCCACCGGCGACCGATCGGCCGACGGCTCCCCGAACGACGCCCGGCCCGGCGATGAGAACTCGGCGAACAGCGGCAAGGCGGTCGATGGAAAGCCCACCGGAGAGCAGGCCACCGGCGGGAAGCCGAGCCAGGGCCAGGCGAAAGGCGGTAAGCCCAGCGGCGACCCGGCAAGCGAGGGCCAGCCTGGAGGGAAGGCGGGCGAGGATGCGGCGGCCAACTCCGGCCAGGGGCAGGGGTCGCAACCGTCCGCCGCGAAGCCCGGCATGAATGAGGGCAACAAGCCTGGCCAGGGAAATCAACCCGGTGGCAAGCCGGATGAGCCGAACGCTCAGGAGGCCGGCAAGCCGAACGGCACCCCCGGAGAAGGTTCCCCCGATCAGAACAAGACGACCGGTCAGCCCCAACCCGGCGCGGAGGGTACGCCGGAACGAGCGAACCGGACAGACCAGGCCGGCAATCCGCCCGCCCCTGGCCGCAACCAGGAGATGCCCCGCGATCCAAACGCGGTCCGAAACCCGGGAGATGAGAAGGCTCCGTCCCAGACCCAGCGACCCGGCGACCGCGCCGAGAACACCGCGGACCAGAAGGCGGCCGAGGATCGGGCTGACATGAAGGGAGAGCCAACGAAGGGCCAGGCTCCCCAGGCAAACAAGGATCCTCGGAATGACCAGCCCGCCCCCCGGGATGGCTCCACAACCAAGGATCAGCCCTCCCGCGACGACATGAAAGCCGGCGGCACCCGGGACGAGAACAAGGAGAGTCAACCGGCGAGCCGGAAGGACGCTCCGGACGGGAGTGACTCGAAGCCAGGGCGAACCAACGAGAAGCGCGATCCGAAAGCCTCGAAGGGTTCGAAGCAGGCCGATCGGCCGGCGACCGGCGACGAGAACGCGAAGGATCAGGCCGCCGGTCCTGATGCCCAGAAAAAGGCTGAGGAAGAGAAGAAGGGCAAGCGATACACCGACGCTCCGGAGAAGCCGAAGAAGGAAGAGACCAGGAAGGAAAAGCCACGAGACCAGGAGCCGCCGCAGGAACAGTCACAGCCCGACCAGCCGCAGCCCGACCAGCGCCGGCCAGAGCCGCCGAACCAGGGCATGCCCAACCAGAACAGCGGACAGCCCGAGGCCGGGTCGAACTCCTCGACTCAAAAGGGGAATCCCACGGGTGGGCAGAAGCCCGGCGGCGAGTCCACCCAGGGGGGCCAGCCTGGCGGTGAGTCCACCAAGGGTGGCCAACCTGGCGGCGAGTCCGGCAAGGGCGGTCAGCCCGGTGGCGAGTCCAGCAAGGGAGGCCAGCCCGGCGGTGAGTCCGGCAAGGGCGGTCAGCCCGGCGGTGAGTCCGGCAAGGGCGGCCAGCCCGGCGGCGAGTCCGGCAAGGGCGGTCAGCCCGGCGGCGAGTCCGGCAAGGGCGGTCAGCCCGGCGGCGAGTCCGGCAAGGGCGGCGAGCCCGGTGGCGAGTCCGGCAAGGGCGGTCAGCCCGGCGGCGAGTCCGGCAAGGGCGGTCAGCCTGGTGGCGAGTCCGGCAAGGGTGGTCAGCCCGGGGGTGAGTCCACCAAGGGTGGGCAGCCTGGTGGCGAGTCCGGCAAGGGTGGTCAGCCCGGCGGTGAATCGTCCGAAGGTAATCCGTCGTCCGGAGCGGGCGCGCAGGCCAACCAGGGAGGTTCGCAGACGGGTCAGCCCGGCAGCGGTGCGAAAACGGGCGGCCAGGCGGGGCGAACGCCGATGGGCGGCGGTCCCGGACCCGGGACGATCGGGACCGATCAGAACGGGGCCGCCGAGGACACCAGCAAGCCGTCGCCGAGGGCCCAGGAGCCCGAAAACGCACCGCCCGATGACCTGGCCCCCGACGGCAAGCCCCAGTCCGACCTGGTGATCCGCACGGTCAAGGACCTGCTCGAGAAGGATGCGGTGACCCCCGATCTCGAGAAGGACCTGGGCATGACCCGCTCGCAGATGGAACAGTTCGTCAAGAAGTTCGAGGGCGCGAAGTCCGCCCCCGCCGGCCCCGGCCGGGAGATCGACATCAAGCCGGGCGAGCACGAGGCGAGCGACAAGCCGGCCGCCAACCTTCCGGGCTTCCAGCCGCAGACCCGGTTCTCCACCAAGAACGCCCTCAATCGGGGTGAGATGGCCAAGGACGACGTCCGCGACAACGCCGAGGGCCTGCGGTTCGCCCCGCCCCCGGAATTTCGGTCCCGGATGGAGAGCTACACGCGGTCGCTCGCCCGCTCTCGCAACGCGACGGCCAACCGGCCGGCCGCCGCCAACCCGGCCGCACCGGCGACCACGCCACCGGCGGGGCAGAAGTGAGGGATCTCCGGCCGCCGGGGTGAGGACCCTCGCTGGGGAAGAGGCAGGAATGCCTCTCCCCCGGAGTCTCCCCTCCATGGCGGGCCACCGAATCGGGGGGCAGACATTCGTGTCTGCCCTGCCACCATTTGTCTTCGCGGCCTCCACTTCGTATCGTAATTCTCATGCTCTGCCCACTGGCCCTGCCTCGCCGATACCTTGTCGGCTTCGATCCTCGCGAATTGCCCCACCACTTCACGGACGTCCTGATCGTGGGGGGCGGCATCGCCGGCCTGCGCGCGGCGCTCGGCGTCCCGGAGGAGTTCCGGACGCTCGTGGTCACCAAGGATGAGGTCCGCGAGAGCAACAGCAACTATGCCCAGGGGGGAATCGCGGGGGTCCTCGATCCGGAGGATCGGTTCGACAACCACATCGCCGACACGCTTGCCGCCGGCAAGGGGCTCTGCGACTTCGAGGTCGTGGAGATGGTCGTCCGCGAGGCCCCCGAGCGGATCCGCGAGCTGATCCGCTGGGGCACCCACTTCGACGAGGCGGACGGCCATGTACTGCTCGGCCGCGAAGGGGGCCACTCGCACGCCCGGATCGCCCACGCGCTCGGCGACGAGACGGGCCGCGAGATCATGCGGGCGATGATCCACCAGGCCCGCGCCCACCGGTCGATCCGGATCTGGCAGAACTGCTCGACCATCGACCTGCTGACCCACGAAGGCCGGTGCCGGGGCGTACTCGTCTGGGACAAGCGGCGCGGGTTCGCGCTCGTCTGGGCGCGGGCCGTGGTCCTGGCGACCGGCGGCGCGGGGCAGCTCTATCGCGAGACGACCAACCCGCCGATCGCCACGGCCGACGGCCATGCCATGGCCTACCGCGCGGGGGTCGAGCTCCGCGACATGGAGTTCATGCAGTTCCACCCGACCGTCCTCTACATGGCCGGCTCCGCCCGGCACCTGCTGACGGAGGCCCTCCGCGGCGAGGGGGCCCACCTCGTCGACAAGGACGGGTATCGGTTCATGCCGGACGCCCACCCGCTGGCCGAGCTCGCCCCGCGCGACGACGTCTCACTGGCCATCGCCCGCCAGATGGCGAAGACTCGCCACCCGAACGTCTACTTGGAGCTCTCGCACCTGGACCCGACCTACATCCGATCGAGGTTCCCGGGCATCGATCGGCTCTGCCAGAGCTTCGACCTGGACATCACGAAGGACCGGATTCCCGTCTGCCCCGGGGCCCACTACATGATCGGCGGGGCGACGGTGAACGAGCTCGGGCGGACGAGCATGCCCGGCCTCTGGGCCGCGGGCGAGGTCTCCAGCTCCGGCCTCCACGGGGCCAATCGGCTGGCGTCCAACAGCCTGCTTGAGGGCCTCGTCTACGGGGCCAGGGTGGCGGAGGATATCGTCCACACGCTCGACGAATCCGGGCCGTGGCGGCTCGAGGTCCCGCCCGTCATGGCCGCCTCGCGGCCGAGCCGCGACAACCGGGCGCGGATCGACCTGGACGACCTTCGCAAGTCGCTCCGCGGCCTGATGTGGCGACAGATGGGGATCACCCGCGACGCCTCGGGCCTCCAGGACGCGGCGGTGCAGGTGGACCACTGGTGCCGCTACGTCCTCCCCCAGATCTTCGACGACCCGGCCGGCTGGGCGATGCAGAACATGCTCATCACCGCCCGGCTGATGATCGCCGCCGCCGCCGAACGGAAGGAGTCGCGCGGCGTCCACTCCCGGGCCGACTTCCCCGAGCCCGACCCGTCGCGGAACGTCCACATCACCATCCAGTACCCGCCGATCCGGTCGTCCGAGTCGCGGGGAAGCCGGTCGTCGGCCGAGGGTTCACCCCCCTGATCAGGCCCACTCGGAGAGCAGCCGCACCGTGCCGTCCACCTTCACGGGCGGGTCGAGCCAGCGCTGCTTGGGGACGACCCGGGGGGCATAGCCTTCCGCGAGGGAAGGGTCGAAGTGGCGGATGCTCGCCAGCTTGGCGGCGATGAGGGTGTTGGCCGAGGCATCCAGGCGGGCCAGCACGAGATCGTCCTCCGAGAGGAGGTCCGCGTCGTGGAGGATGCCGGCGCGGAGGCCCTCGCGGAGGGCGTCGGCGAACTCGTTGTAGATGAACGCCTCGGTCGGGCTGGCCCACCACTTTCGATTCATCTCGGCGAAGAGCGCGGCGGTGCGGCGGGCGACGTCGACGTCCGTGAGGACGATGGTCGAGTCCGCGACGTCGAGGTGGTCGAGGATGGACGCGGCGTCCGATCTGCCCAGCTCGCCGCAGGCCAGGCCGTCGCGGAGGAAGTAGTCCAGCCGGTCGGCACAGAGCCAGGGAAGGGGGCGCTCCAGGAGCGGATAGCGCGAGTCGTCGAAGAAGTCCTCGGGGCGGAACCTGGCGCGTTCGATCGCGCGGGCGAGGTCCGGCCGGCGGAGGAGGACCGGCTTGAGGCCCTCGTGATGGTCCTGCTCGTCGGACGTGATCAGGAAGTCCACCGCGTGCGAGAAGGCGGTGTGCGAGATGTCGTGGAGCAGGCCGGCCATCCGCTCCCGCGGGCCGGCGCCGAGGCGGTTCAGGAGGTGATGCACCCCGAGGCTGTGCTCGAACCGGGTGACGTTCTTGAAGGGGAAGGCGATGGCCGACGGCCCGGCCTGCCGGACGCCTCGCAGCCGCCGGAACGTGGGCGATTCGATGACGCCCAGGACGCCCGGATCGTCGATCGAGACCTCGCCGTAGACCCTGTCAATCCAGCGCATCGAGCCCGCACCCCCGCTCCCGGACGGCCCATGACGTCCGGGCCACCTCCCCATTCGATCATCCGGGCGAGCCGCCGATTTTTCAAGGGCGGCCGGTGCGGGGGAGCCTCCGCGGGCGGGTCGCTGGTCGGTTGCTTTTGCGCCCTGCGCAAGGGAGGATGGGGGCCTCGACGGTGCGCGGCCTGGGTCGGGCTGCCCCTCGCGGGACGCCGGCCTCGGATGAAATACCCTTCGTGAGCCAGTGACACGTCCAGGAGTTTGTTGATGAACGGGAACACAAGGTCCGCCTGGCGGGCGTTCGTCATCGCCGGCGGATTCTGCCTGTGGGGCCTCTCCTCGCACCCGTCGCCCGCGGCGGCGGCCTCTTCTGGGAGCCTGACGAAGATGGAATTCGGGAAGACCCCGGACGGCACGCCGGTGGACCTCTACGTGCTGAAGAACGGCCAGATCACCGTCAAGGTCACCAACTACGGGGGGATCATCACCGAGATCAGCACCCCGGACCGCAACGGCAAGCTCGGCGACATCGCCCTGGGCTTCGAGAACCTCGAGGGCTACCTGGGCAAGCACCCCTTCTTCGGCGCCACGGTCGGTCGAGTGGCCAACCGGATCGCCAAGGGGACATTTACCCTGAACGGTCAGGACTACAAGCTCGCGATCAACAACGGGCCGAACGCCCTCCACGGCGGCCTCAAGGGCTTCGACAAGAAGGTCTGGAAGGCCGAGGAGGTCAAGACCGACGACGGGCCGTCGGTCAGGATGAGCTACCGGTCGGCGGACGGCGAGGAAGGCTACCCCGGCAATCTCGACGTGACCGTGCAGTTCACCGTCACGGCCGACAACGGGCTGAAGATCGACTACACCGCGACCACGGACAGGGCGACGCCGATCAACCTCTCGAATCACAGCTACTTCAACCTCGCCGGCAGGTCGACGGAGTCCATCCTCGACCACGATGTCCAGTTGATCGCCGACAGGTACACCCCGGTCGACGACACCCTGATCCCGACCGGCGAGATCGCCGAGGTCGCCGGCACGCCGCTCGACTTCCGCAAGGCCAAGCCGATCGGCCAGGACATCAAGGGGATCAAGGCGGACCCGGTGGGCTACGACCACAACTTCGTCCTCAACAGCCGGGACAGGTCGCTGGCCCTGGGCGCCCGGGTCCACGACCCCAAGACCGGCCGGATCCTCGAGATGTTCACGACCCAGCCCGGCGTCCAGTTCTACACCGGCAATTTCCTCGACGGCACCGTCGTCGGCAAGGACGGGATCGCCTATCGCCAGTACGCCGGGTTCTGCCTCGAGTCGCAGCACTACCCCGACTCGATCCACCACCCGAATTTCCCCTCGGCGGTCCTCGAGCCGGGCCAGGCCTTCCGGGAGACGACCGTCTTCAAGTTCTCGGCGAAGTGAGCCGAGCGAACTCCCCGCGCGGGCCCGGAGCGAATCCGGCCCCGCGCGGGGGGCTGGCGTGTTGAGATGACGCCACCGCACGGTCATAATGCCAGACCTATTTTCCGATCCGTTCCCATTCGATGAACTCCCCTCCGACGCGACGCGCGGTCAGCGGCGCGGCTGACGGCAGGAATTGAGCATGACGACTTCACTCGCGTGGATTGACTACCTGATCATGCTGATCTACCTGGCCTTCGTGCTGGGGATCGGCGTGGCCCTCAAGCGGTTCATGAAGACGAGCGAGGACTTCTTCCTCTCCGGCCGGTCGATCCCGGCCTGGGTGGCGGGCCTGGCGTTCATCTCCGCGAACCTGGGGGCGCAGGAGGTCATCGGCATGGCCGCCTCCGGGGCCAAGTACGGGATCGCCACCAGCCACTTCTACTGGGTGGGCGCCATCCCGGCCATGGTCTTCGTCGGCCTGTTCATGATGCCCTTCTACTACGGCTCGCGGGCCCACTCCGTGCCCGAATACTTGCGGCTCCGGTTCGACGAGAAGACGCGCGGATTGAACGCCATCACGTTCGCCGTGATGACGGTCTTCTCGAGCGGCATCTCGATGTACGCGATGGCCAAGCTGATCATGCTCCTGCACCTGTTCGATGCCCCCGTGCTGGCGATGGGGCTCTCGCGCGACTGGATCTTCCACGCGAGCATCGTCCTCTCCGCGGTGATCGTGCTCGGCTACGTCTACCTGGGGGGGCTGACGAGCGCGATCTACAACGAGGTGCTCCAGTTCTTCCTGATCGTGGCCGGGTTCCTGCCGCTGGTGCTGCTGGGGCTCAAGAACGTGGGCGGATGGTCGGGCCTGAGGACCACGCTCGACGGCATGGGCAAGTCCGAGTTCACCCACACGTGGGTCGGCATGGGCCACGCGGACACGAACCCGCTGGGCGTGGAGTGGTTCGGCCTGGTGATGGGCCTGGGCTTCGTCCTCTCGTTCGGCTACTGGTGCACCGACTTCCTGGTGGTCCAGCGGGCGATGGCCGCGGACTCGATGACCTCGGCCCGCCGGACGCCGCTGATCGCGGCCGTGCCGAAGATGTTCTTCCCGTTCCTGGTCATCCTCCCCGGCCTGCTGGCCATCGCCCTCCCGACGCCGGCCGCGCCCGCGGGCGAGGCGGTCAAGGGCGGGGTCGCGGAGGCGCCCGCCATCCAGGGGCTGATCCCGGCCAAGGTGGACTACTACACCGGCGAGCTCGAGTTGGACAAGGCGGGCAAGCCGGTCCCCGACTACGACATGGCGATCCCGCGGATGCTGCTCCACTACTTCCCGACGGGGATCCTGGGCCTGGGCCTGACGGCGCTGCTGGCGAGCTTCATGTCGGGGATGGCGGGCAACGTCACGGCGTTCAACACCGTCTGGACGTATGACATCTACAAGGCCTACGTCCACCCCGGGGCCACGGACAACCATTACCTCTGGATGGGCCGGTTCGCCACGCTCTTCGGCACCGTGATCTCGATCGGGGCGGCCTACCTGGCGTCGCGGTTCAACAACATCATGGACGCCCTCCAGCTCGTCTTCGGGTTCGTGAACGCGCCGCTGTTCGCCACGTTCCTGCTGGGCATGTTCTGGAAGCGGGCCAGCGGCGACGGCGCGTTCTGGGGGCTTCTCTCTGGCACCGGGGCCGCGGCGATCTTCCACGGGTTGAACCTCCCCGCCGGCAGCTCGGCCGGGATCAAGGGAGGCTGGATCACCGGCCTCTTCGGCGCGGGGCCGGTCTACTCGTTCCCCACCGACATGGCACAGAACTTCTGGATGGCCATCGCCGCCTGGGTTACGTGCTTCCTGGTGACCATCGTCGTCAGCGTCTTCACGCAGCCGAGGCCCGACAAGGAGCTCGTCGGTCTGGTGTACGCCCTCACCGACAAGCCCCACGAGGGGCACCTGACGTGGTATCAGCGCCCCGTGGCCCTGGGGCTGCTCGTGCTCGGCATGACCCTGGCCCTCAATTTCCTCTTCTACTGAGACCGACGAGGCTCCGCCCCTCATGAACCTGGATATCCGCCTGCCGATCGGCCTGCTGTTCGCCATCCTGGGCGGGCTGCTGGTCCTCTATGGACTCTGGACGCATTTCTCAAACCCGAATATGTATGACCGTTCGCTGGGCCTGAACATCAATCTCTGGTGGGGCATCGTCATGTCCTTCTTCGGCGCCTTCATGATATGGCTGGGCCGTCGGGGCGCGACCGAGATCCCCGACCAGGCCCACTGACCGAGGAGGCCGATGATGCCGTCGCTCGCGTTCTCGCTCCCACTCCCACTCCCCCTCGCCGCCGAGGCCGTCACCCAGAAGCTGGTGACGCTCGGGATCTCCGACATCCTGATCATCGTCGGCTATTTCGCTATGGTGCTGGGCATCGGCTGGTATCTCAAGAAGCAGACCACCACCAGCGAAGACTTCTTCATGGCCGGACGCGAGATGACCGCGTGGATCGCGGGGCTCAGCTTCCTGTCGGCGAATCTGGGCTCGCTCGAGCTGATGGGCTGGGCCGGGGCCGCGTATCAGTACGGCATCCTCGCCACCCACTGGTACTGGATCGGCGCCATCCCGGCGATGCTCTTCCTGGGCATCGTGATGATGCCCTTCTATTACATCTCCAAGACCCACAGCGTGCCGGGCTATCTCCAGCTCCGTTTCGGCGAGGATTCCCGGGCCTTCGCGGCGATCTCGTTCGCATTCATGACCATCCTCATGAGCGGCGTGAACATGTTCTCCATGGCCAAGGTCATGGAGATCGTCCTGGGTTGGGACCTGAATTTCAGCATCTGGGTCTCCTCGATCACGGTCGCGGCCTACGTCGCACTCGGCGGACTGAAGTCGGCGATCTTCAACGAGGTCCTCCAGTTCATGCTGATCTGGGCCGGCGCGGCCCTGATCCCGATCATGGGGATGATCGAGGTCGGCGGCTGGGCCAACCTGCAGGCGAAGATCGGGGCCGAGTACACGCACGCCTGGAGCACGCTCGGCTCGTTCCAGGACAACCCGATGGGGATCCACTGGACGGGCATCGTCTTCGGATTGGGGTTCGTGATCTCGTTCGGCTACTGGACCACGGACTTCCTCGTCGTGCAGCGGGTGCTGGCGGCCAAGGACCTGAGGTCCGCCAAGATGGCGCCGATCATCGGCGCGGCCTTCAAGATGGCCGTGCCCCTGATCGTGATCCTGCCGGGCCTGCTCGGCCTGGGCCTGCTCGACGTCAAGCTCGTGCCGGAGAGCGTGGCGAAGGTGACGCCCGGGGCGCACAGCTACAACGAGGTCCTTCCCCTCATGATGGCCCGCTACATGGGGCCCGGCCTGCTCGGGCTGGGGATCACCGCACTCATCGCCGGCTTCATGGCGGGCATGGCGGGCAACGTGAGCGCGTTTGCCACGGTCTGGACCTATGACATCTACCGGCCATTCCTCAACAAGAAGGCCAGCGACGGCCACTATCTCGCCATGGGCCGCTGGTGCACGATCATCGGCATCTTCGTGAGCATCGGCACGGCGTACATCGTGATGAGGTCGGAGAGCATCATGGACTACGTCCAGGCGCTCTTCAGCTTCTTCATCGCCCCGCTCTTCGGCACGGTCATCCTGGGCATGCTCTGGAAGCGGGCCACCCCGGCGGGCGGTTTCTGGGGGCTCGTGGCCGGTACGGTGTCCTCGATCCTGATGTGGGTCTGGGTCCTCTTCGACGAGAAGGCCATCCAGTACGTGGCCCTCTCGCCCCACGCCAAGCCGATGGCCGAGAACATGTACCGCGCCCTCTGGTCGTGGATCATCTGCGTGGCGGTGACGGTGATCGTCAGCCTCTACACCCGGCCCAAGCCGGAGGAGGAACTGGCGGGACTGGTCTACGGCTCCACGACGATCCCCGGGGAAGGAGACGTCCCCTTCTGGCTCAGGCCCATCTTCTGGGCGGGAGTCGTGGCCGCTATCTTCGTCGCCCTCAACGTCATTTTCTGGTGAGGAGACCCGGCCATGACCGCAGGTTCTCGCTTCTCGATCTGGTACTTCGTCGGAATCCTCCTCGCGTTCTACGGCGTGATCATCACGGCGATGGGGCTCTACGGCTTCTATTCGCCGCCCAAGGACATCAAGCTCGTCGAGTACCACGCCGAGCTCTGGTGGGGACTCGTCCTCCTGGCCCTGGGCGGGTTCTACGTCTGGCACTTCGCTCCGCACAAGGTGAAGCCCCAGGAGCCGGTCTCCCATTCCTGATGGATCCCGTGCCATGAAGCCGGCGAGCATCGGATTGGCCTTCATCCTGATGGCAAGCCTTCCCGATGCCGCCGTGCGCGGGGCCGATCCCCCCCGGCTCGAGCGGATCCGCGTCTCGCCCGACGGCCGGCGATTCATCCTGGCGGAGAGCGGGCGAGCCTTCCTGCCCTGGGGCTTCAACTACCTGGGCAAGTTCGACCATCTGGCCGAGGATGACTGGGGAACCCACGAAGGCTGGAAGCGGATCGAGGCCGACTTCCGCGAGATGAAGCGGTTGGGCGCCAACGTCGTCCGCTGGCATCTCCAGTTCGAGACCTTCGTGAAGGCCGTCGACCGCGTCGACGCCGACCAGCTTGGCCGGCTGAAGAGGCTGCTCGTCCTGGCCCGCGAGACGGGCCTCTACCTCGACCTGACCGGCCTGAACGGCTTCCGCAAGGATCGCATCCCGGCCTGGTACGATGCGCTGGTCGAGGCCGACCGCTGGAAATGCCAGGCCCTCTTCTGGGACGCCGTGGCACGCACCTGCGCGGGCGATTCGACGGTCTTCTGCTACAACCTGATGAATGAGCCGGTCATCGGCGAGCCGAGACCGGATGAGCCTCCCTGGGTGACCGGCGAGCTCGGCGGCTTCTACTTCGTCCAGCGGATCTGCAACAAGCCGGCCGGCCGGAAAGCCGAGGACATCGCCGAATCGTGGGTGAAGTCCCTCGTCGCCGCGATCCGCCGCCATGACAAGGTCACCCTGATCACGGTCGGCGACATCGCCTGGACGGTGATCTGGCCGGGCGGCAAGCCGGCGTTCGCCTCGCCGCAGGTCGTGCGGCACCTCGACTTCGTCGGCGTCCACATCTATCCCGCCACGGGGCGCATCGACAAGGACATTGCCGCGCTGGAGCCCTACGACGTCGGCAAGCCGCTCGTCGTCGAGGAGATCTTCCCGATGACCTGCTCCCTGGCCGACCTGGATCGCTTCGTCGACGCCTCCTCCCCCCGCGTCGACGGCTGGATCGCTCACTTCTTCGGGTCCACCCCCGCCGAGCATCGCGCCGGGGCCAGGCCCGCCGGGCCCTTGACCGCCGACTTCCTTGAATACTGGGCCGCGAAGGGACCGAAGGTCCAGGCCGGATCTCATCAATAGATGCGGTCGTGTCAGGTTCCGCCGCGGCGGAACCGATCGGCTCTGCTATACGAGCGATTTCTTCGTCAGCTTCGGCAGGGTCACGGTCGTCGCGAGGAAGTTGGCCTCGCCGCCGTAGACGATCGTGATCGTCTTGTTCAGCAGCTTCTGCGACTTGAAGGAGAGCGTCGCCTGGCCGTCGACGACGGCCGCCGTGCCGAGCGTCTTGACCTTGATCTTCTTCCTCTGCTTCACCAGAAGCTCGAAGATGACCTGGCCGGTCGGCACGCCGCTTCCGGGGGCCTGCGGTACGACCTGGGCGGTCATGAGGATCGACTGCAATTTCTTCTTCTTGAGCACCTTGTGGGGCACGGCGACGATCCTCGCGGCGTCCGGGCTGACGGCCGCGCTCGCCGGCTTCGATCGGGAGCCGAGGTAATCGGTGCCTCCGTCGTAGGACGCCGTGATCGCGTGCGATCCGGTCGCCAGGGCCGCGGTCGTGAGCGTGGCCTTGCCGGAGCTGTCCACCGGGACCGTCCCCAGCGGCGTCGATCCTTCGAGGAAGGTCACGGTGCCGCCCGGCGTGCCCGCCGCCACGACCGTCGCGACCAGGGTGAGGGGCTGGCCGTAGACCGCCGCGGAGGAGCTCGACGCCAGGGTGAGCGTGGCCTCGGCCCGGTCGATCGTAAACGTGGCGGGCGCGGACTGGACGGCGGCGAAATTGGCGCTCCCGGCGAAGCTTGCCACGACGGTGTAGGTCCCGGCGTGGGTCGGCGGGGACGCTCCGAGGTTCGTCCCCGAGATCGTCGGCCCGGCGTAGTAGGTCAGCGTCGGAGCGACGCCCTCCAGGTCAATCGCCGGCGCGCCGTGGGTGCCGCCGAGTGAGTAGGTGGCGGCGTGGGTGCCGCCGTCGTACGTGCCCTCCTCGGCCGAGACGCCGAGACCGGGAACGGCCTTGACGACGTCGATCCTGGCGGTGGCCGAGACCGGCGCGTAGTCCGCGGTATCGGCCGGCGTGAAGAGGACCGTGAGCACCTGCCCCGCGCCCGCCTTCAACGTAGCGCCCGCGGCCGGGGCATAGACGAAGGTCCCGGGCACGGACGCGATGGCGGCAAGTTGCGCGGCACCGAGAGTCGTCCCATAAGTGATCGGCGAGGGAGCCGGCCAGGTGACGACCGGTGACATCCTCGTCACGTCGATCGTCGTCGTCGCCGAGGCGGCGTTGAAGTCGGCCGGATCATCGGGCGTGAAGACGACCGAGAGGACCTGCCCCGCACCGGCCTTGAGCACCGTCCCGGCGGCCGGCGTGTAGACGAACGTCCCGGGGACCGGGGAATTCGCGTCGAGCTGGGCGGCGCCCAGTGCCGTCCCGTAGACGATGCTCGCCGGATTCGGCCAGGTGATCGCGGGCGTTGCCTTCTGGACGTTAATCGTCACCGAGGCCGATGAAGCCTGGTAGTCGACGGCGTCGGCCGGCGTGAAGGTGACCGAGAGCGTCTGCCCGGCACCCGCCTTGAGGATCGTCCCGGCGGCCGGAGTGTAGGCGAAGGTGCCGGGTACGGACGCGGTCGCGTCGAGCTGGGCGGCGCCGAGGGCCGTCCCGTAGGCGATGTCCGTGGGCGTGGCCCACGCGAGCGTGATCGGGGCCTTCAGGACCTTGATCGAGGTGGTCGCCGTGACCGTGGCGAAGTCGACGGTATCGGCCGGCGTGAAGGTGACCGAGAGCGTCTGCCCGGCACCCGCCTTGAGGATCGTCCCGGCGGCCGGAGTGTAGGCGAAGGTGCCGGGTACGGAGGCGGTCGCGTCCAGCTCCGATGTGCCCAGTGCCTTGCCGTAGGTGATGTCGGCGGGGCTCGGCCAGGTGATCGTCGGCGTGGCCTTGAGGACGTTGATCCGGGTCGTCGCCGTGGCCGCGTTGTAGTTGGTTCCGTCGGTCGGAATGAATGAGACCAACAGTGATTGCCAAGCCCCGGCCTTCAGGGCCGTGCCGGCGGCCGGCGTGTAGGTGAATGTGCCGGGGACCGGGGACGTCGCGTCGAGTTGGGTGGCGCTCAGAACCGTCCCATAGACGATATCGGCGGGACTGGGCCAGAGGATCGACGGCGTGGCCCGGGTGACGGTGAGGGTGCTGGTCGCGGCCGCGGGGGCGAAGTTGCTGTCTCCGGCGTAGGCGAACTGGATCGTATAGGGCGAGCCGGAGGTGGGCAGCGAGGAGGCGTTGAAGGTGGTGGAGAAGGTGCCTATGGTGTCGACCGTCGCCGACTTCTGGACGCCGTTCAGGGTCACGACGACGGTCTGGGCCTGCGGGACGAAGGTGCCGGCCAGCCAGCCGTCGATCGTCACGTTCGTGGTGCCGTAGGTGATGGTCGGGCTGGCCAGGCCGAAGAAGCTGGTCGCGATCAGGTTGTGGAGGTTGAAGGCGACCGAGTCCGTACCGACCGTGGCGGTGACGGTGTAGAAGCCCAGGGTCGAGTTGGCCGTGGCGACCACGGAGGCGATGCCGGACGCGTCGGTCGTCGCGGTCGTGCTCGAGAGGCTCGCCGAGGCACCGTTCGTGGGCGTGCTGAAGCTCACGACGCCGCCGGCCGCCGGCTCGAGGGGGTCGTTGGCGACGACGGCCACGGCCAGGGGCCTGGCGAAGGCGGTCCCGGTTGCGGTGGCCTGCGGGGTACTCCCCGGGACCGCAGAGATCGTGAATCCCTGACTCTGATAGGCGCCGATGTCGGGGCTTGCGAGGCGGATCGGCTTGCCCCGCTGGTCTGTCGTGATCCCGCTCGCGACGGCACCGGCGCCCAGGGCCGGGCTCCCCGGCAGCAGGGCCCGCGTCTGCGTGGGGCCGCCGTAGTTGCCCAGGGGCGAGAGGTGGGGATCGGTCACGCCGACGATGTTGCCGTCTTCTCCGTCGACCAGGCTGTTGTTCCCGATCGTGCCGACGAGATTGTAGGAGCCGCTGAGGTTGGCGTTGCCATCGATGTCATGGCCGTTGGTGCTGCCGCTGGAGTTGCCCGCGACGATCGTGTTGAAGAGGACTGTCGTGCCCTGATTGATCAGGCCCCCGCCCTCCCTCTGGCTCGTGTTCCCCGAGATCGTGCAGCTCGTGATGGTGCACGTCCCGCTCATGACGTCCACCCCGCCGCCGATGCCGGGGGTCGTATTGCCGGTGATCGTGCACTCGGTCAGGTTGCATATGCCGTCGAAGATCGCCACACCGCCGCCGTCCCCCGGGCCGAAGTTGTCCGAGATGGTGCAGCGGGTCATCTCGACCGTGCCATGGTTGGTCGCGATCCCGCCGCCGAGGCGCCAGCCGCTCTTGTTGTTGGAGAGGGTGCTGTCGGTCACGGTGAGGTTGTTGTTGTTATTGATGGCGCCGCCGCCGGACTGGCTGAAGTTCCCGGAGATCACGCAGTCGGCCACCGTCATCGTGGCGTCGTAGAAGCTCTCGATGCCGCCGCCCCAGTTGTTCGACGTGTTGCCCGAGATCGTGCAGCCGGTCACCGTGGCCGCGCCGTCGCTGAAGATCCCGCCCCCATGGTCGGACGCGTAGCACGACTGAACGACGCAATTCCGGAGGGTCAGCGAACCGTCTTTGAGGACATTGATCCCCCCGCCGGTGCCGTTGGCCTTGCCCCCCGTGATCGTCAGTCCCGCGATCGTCGCGGTGGCGCCGCCGTCGATCTGGAACACCCGGCTGGCGTCCCCGCCGCTCACGGTGACCCCGGCGGCCTGATTCAGGATCGAGATCGAGGCCTTCGAATTGCTCAGCTCGAGCTGGCCTTGCTTCAGCGTGATGGTCTGAGGCGTTCCGAAGACGCTCGGGGCGAACGCGATGGTGCTCGGATCGGTGGCCGCGTTGGCCTGCTGGATCGCCCAGCGGAGGGTGCCGCTCACGGGGTTGTTCTGGGCGTCGAGCGTGTCGGCCGCGCTGGTGACGATGAGGTTCGAGAGCAGCCGGCGATCCTCGAGGGCCAGGATCTCCGGCCTCAACACGCTCCGGTACCGCGATCTCCTCCCCCGGGGGTCGATTTCTCGCCCCCATACCACCGACCGATCACCCCGGCCCCCTCGCTCGCGTTCCCGGCACTCCATGGCCTGCCCCTTCTCGCTCTGAGCCCGAGGACCAGGTCGCCATCGAAGCGGGCCGAAACTCGAGCCCACGCCATCCCGACGCGCCCTTCGCCGGTCTGTCGAGCGTACGAGTCGATCCTTGACGTCCCAGAATTCCCCGACTCGACCCGGGCTAACGATTCGTAAAGGGGAAGTGATGTGCGAAGCTGTGCGTGATCCGCCGTTGGATATCGATCAACTTCCCCGCACGAGAATTGAATTCTGCAACACATGGACGTGACTGTCAATCAATGTGCACTTTCTTGAAATGCCGAGCGGGTTGATCGGATCGGGGAGGCCGGACGGGGCTCCTTCGAGTCCTGGGACTACCCTCCCGCCTTGGCGAGGATCTTGGCGAGGTAACGATCGATGGCGTGGTCGCTGACGCTCGGCAGGATGCCTTCGACGGCGGGCTGACCGAGCGACTCCTGCCCGGCCGCGGCGGTCGCCGCCCGCGTCTGCAGGAGGCCGGCGCGGATCTGGTCGAACTCGCGCTGGGAGAGCATCGGAGGGTCGGGCGGGGAGGGCATGGACTCGACCACCACGCCCGCCGGCCGCTCGGCGAGGGCACCGGCCGGGCCCTCCAGGTTGCCGGCGGCGTCGAAGTGGATCAGCTTGCCGACGTGCTGGTAGAACGGAGGGACGCGCGGCACGACGTCGTCGTCGTTGACGAAGCGGAAGATCCGGCCGTCGTAGTGCTCCTCCATGAAGCCCGGGAAGTCGCCGCGGCCGACGGCGGGCTGACCGTAGGTGTAGACCCAGGCGGTCGGCAGCCTGCCTTGCCATTCCGCCGCCGCCACCATGGCGAGCGCACCGCCCAGGCTGTGGCCGGTGATCAACAGGGGCCGGTCGCCGAACGTGGTGAGGATCCTCGTCAGCTCCTCCTCGACGACCTGGAAGGCACCGAGGAAACCGCGGTGCACGGCCCCGTAGGGCCGCGTCGTCTGGACCATGTTCAGGTTGCCCAGCCAGTCGCCCAGGTTCTCGGTGCCGCGGAACGAGAGGAGGACCGCGTCGGCCGTCGAGGCGACGAAGCACTGGGTATCATCGGCCTCGACGAACCGGCAGGTCTGCATCCCCAGGACGCCCCGGCCGGTCGCCTCGACGGCCGAAGCCGGGTCGTAGGCCAGCCGGCTCGCCAGCGCGAGCGAGAGGGCCGTCTTCCAGCCGAATCGGCCGGCCGCGAGGGATTCCCTCGTGAATTTCGAGTACGGCACCGGCGGCGGTGTCGGCGTCCTCCCGAACAGGCCTTCGCGCGAGACGACGGGAGGGGCGACCGCCGAGGCGATCGCGGCCCCGGGCACGACCGCCAGCGTGGGATTGCCCAGGGAGATCGTGACCTGGATGGGGATCGTGAACGTCACGGGTGTCCCAGCACCCAGGCCGGCACCCGGCGGGGCGCCCGCCGGCTCTTCCGGCGGGGAAGGGGGGGCCTGGATGTTCCGACTGACGGTGGTCTCGCTCATCGTCCGCCCTCCCATGGGATCCTCGACGACATCCCGGCCGGCGCGACCCGGATCGGTCGCATCGCCCGACCTTGGGTATATCAGCGTCCGGAAGCGAAGGCCACGAGGTTGCCGCCGGGACCGGTCGCGATTCTTCGGCGGGAGTCCCGTTCACCGGCCCGCCGCATCGGCGGGTTTCGAGCCGTAGATCCGGGCGAGCTCGATCATCAGCGCCTCGAGCTGGGCGAAATACTCCGCGTCCGTCAGCTTCTCCTTCCTCGACCGGAGGGCCGCGACCTTGAGCTCGAGATCGTCGCGGAGCTTGCGTTGATCCGGGCTCAGCCGGCGCTCGCGGTCGCTCGGGATCAGGTGGAGTTGGTGGGCGCGAGGTCCGTCGGGCTGGGCATTGTCCTTCGCCCGCTTGACGGCGTGGACGCCGCGGAAGAAGTCCGCGGGGGTGCCCAGGCGGTCGCCGTTGTCGTCGATGAGCGGATGCTCGGTGGCCAGGCGTGACTTCGACCGGTAGAACTCGGCCGTGCGGCGGCTCGCGACCAGGAAGGACTCGAGCAGGGAGACCTGGCCGTCCTTGTCCAGGTCGGAGCCGGGATCGCCGATCGACTCCGCGAGGTACTGGCCGAAGCGGGCGTAGTTCTGCTCGTCGCCGCTCCGCGTGGCCGTCGCCACGATCCGATTCGGTCCCGAGAGCTTGCCCAGGAACGGGCCGCTCGCGGCCGTGCAGTCGAGGATCGCGACCGGCCGCTTGACCGGCCTGAGCCATTCCAGGAGCTCGCCGTCGGTCGCGTCCGGGCCGCGGAGGTTGAGCTTGGCCTCGCGGCCGTCGAAGGTCCCGTGGCCGATCAGGACCAGCCAGAGGGGTTCGTTGCCGCTCGCCCGTTCGGCCAGGGCGGCCCTGAGGCGGTCCTTGTCGGACGGATTCCCGTCAGGACCCTCGCCGATCAGGACGAACGCGGCCGATCCCTTCTCCGCGGCGGACCGCCAGAGGCCCGCCCAACGGCGGAACTCGCCGCCGTATTCCTCGTCGCCCGGCGCGCCGACGACGACGATCACGGTCGGTCGGTCGGGAGGCGAGGCGGGCGCCGTGGCCGGCGCCGGCTGACTGCACAAGGCCATCGCAAGGAGGAGCGGCATGGGGGTCATCTCGAGGGCGTGTCAGGCCAGGTTATTCAGCCGCCGCAGCGCCCACTCGGCCGTGAGGCAGGCGATGGCGAGCAGCAGGTAGGCCGGATGGTGCCAGAGCGGGGTCGTCCTCAGCTCCGTGATCGGGACGCGGCGGGACGGGAGGGATTCGACGAAGGCGCCGAGCCGATCGGCCTCCACCACCTCGCCCCCGGTCTTGGCGGCGAGGCTCGCCAGGAGCTCGCGATCGGGGGCGAGTCGGGCGAATTCCTCGGCGGCGGGCTGGGCCGCCCAGCCGGCCTCGCGTTCGCCGACCGCCGCCCCGTCGGCTGAGGTGGCGACGGCCGTGAATCGATGAGGGCCGGGCGTGCGGGCCACGTAGCTGGTCGTGTAGAGGTCGGGCTCGCGGGCATCCGGGCGGGCGTCCAGGCTCAGCGAGCCGCCGTCGGGGAGCGCGACCTTGACCACGACCTTCGCGTTGTCGAGCGGGCGATACTCGGCATCCCGGACCCGGACGGCGATGTCCACGGCTTGCGCCGGGGCGTCGTCGCGAGGCTTGACGGCGACGTCCACGCGGCCGGGGACGTCGGCGACGAGCCAACGGGCGGTCTGCCGCCACGAGCGGTCGAACTCGGTATCCTCGGCCCGCTCGCGTCGGATGCCCCAGCGCCAGAGGTCGCCGATCAGGAGCGAGGCGACGTGCCCTTTGCCGAAGGTCTGGGCGACGAGCGCCGGGAGCGTGTTGCCGTCGTCCTCGATCTCCGCCAGGGTCACGGCCCCCGGCTTGATCCGGCCGACGCGGCTGAGCGTCCCGAAAGGGGGCATGGAGGCCAGCCGCTTCTGCTCCTCCTCCTCGGTCTTCCTGGTCCGGACCCAGGGCTGGAGCCAGCCCTCGCGGGTCAGGACCAGCCGGTACTTCCCCCCGTCCAGGCTCAGCGAGGCCGGCGGTGCGTTCAGGTAGACCGGGAGCAGCTCGCCGACCGGCGTGCGGTCGTACTTCCCGTCGGCGAACGAGTCCGGGCCGCCGAGCATGAGCAGGCCGCCGCCGCGGGTCGCGACGAAGTTTCGAAGCAGGTTGAGCTGGTCCTGGGTGAAGAACGACGCCTCGATGTCGTCGATGACGATGGCGTGGAACTGGTAGAGGGCCTCGGCGGTCTTCGGGAAGCCGTCGCGGAGGTCGGCCTCGTCGGCGAGGTCGCCCAGCCGGATCAGGACCGGCTGGTCGTTCCGCTCCGCCGTCTCGGGGTCGGCGTTGTCGAAGCCCTCGTAGAAGGGGCTGATCGTCCGGTCGCGGGCCTTGCTCTGGAAGTCGAACTTCGGCTTCCGGCGGGCGATCCGCAGCAGCCCGGCAAGCTGGAGCTGATCATCCCCCTCGATCGCCCGGTGGAGGAATTTGAACTCCCAGTTCGGCCGGCCGCTGACGTAGAGGATCCGGTACGGGCCGCCCCCCTGATCGATGACCACGAGCCGGCCGTTATTGGCCAGGGTCTGCTCGGCGGACCCCGCCGGGTCGGTCCCGCGCTTCGACGATTCCTCCTCCGCGGCCGCGAAGGAGCGCACCGTGTAGAAGCGGATGCCCTTGCGATCGGGCCGGAACTGGAAGCGGAAGCTCAGCGGCTTGCCGTCGCTCGTCGCCTTCTCCTGCTGGCGCTCGACCACGTTGCCGGCCTCGTCCACCACCGCCGCGACGATCGGCTGGCCCGCGAAGCCCGTCGTCGCGACCTCGGCGCGGAGGACGACCGGCGCCGATTCGAAGTTCGTCTGGCTGGCCGCCACGTTCCGCACGCCGATGTCGCGGACCACGCCCTTCGAGGGCGGGACGACCGGATAGATCGGCGGCAGTGTCGCGCCGTCGAGGTCCGCGGCGTCGGTCCGGTTGCCGTCGGTGAAGAGGAGGACGCCGGCCAGCGGCAGGCCCTGGAATCGCTTCGAGAGCGCGGCCAGCGACGTCCCCAGCGACGACGCCGAGCCGTCGAAGGTTAGGCGATCGAAGTCGTCGATCGACCGCAGCCGGGCGTCGAAGGCGAATCGGCGGACGTCGAACTCCTGGCCGAGTCGGGCCTGCCAGCCCGGGCCCTGCCGGAGCTGGTCGCGGAGGATCTCCCCGCGAGAGTTCGATTCGCCGTCGTCGCGGATCCGGAGGCTCTGGCTGTCGTCCGCCAGGATCGCGAAGGCGTTCGCCCCCGGGCGAGGATGAGCATACGTCAGCAGCGGCTCGATCAGGATCAGGGCCAGCGCCGCGATCGCCAGCGCCTTGAGGACCGCGCAGGCGACCCGAATTGGATGGCGTGCGCGGGCCCGCGAGTAGGACCAGAGGATCGCGATCGCGGCGACGGCGGCCAGGGCCGCGGCGATCGTCCACCACTGCGGGGCACCCAGGGTCAGGCCGGTGAACCTCATCGGCCGCTCCCCAGGCGCTCATAATAGCGGCGGACGCCCTCCGCGAACTGGGGCGGGACCTGGTCCCGGTCGATCGGGACCAGCGAGTCGGGCGCGTCGCGGCGGCGGACCTCCTCGGCGATCCGATTTCGAAGCTCGCGGATCGGGTTCGCGACCAGGCCCTGGAGCTTGGTCCAGTCGGGCTCCTTCGCGTGCCGTTTGAAGTCCTCCCGGGCCCCGCGGACCCGGTCGCGGATGCGGGCCGCCTCGCCGCGGAGGTTCGGATCCTCGAGCAGCTCTTCCACGTCTCGCATGCGATCGGACCACTCGCGAAAGCCGCCTCCCGTGATCGGCCCACCGGGGCCGTTCGGATTGCCGGCATTCCCGGCCATTCGCTCCAGAGTGCGGTCGGCGTCCGAGCCGCGGCCGCGCGGGTCGCCGCCGGGGGCCTCTCGCGAGCCCTCACCGGGATTGCCCTGCGGCTGCGGCTCGTCGCGATCGCCGCCGCGGAGAGAGCCCGGCCGGCGACCCTGCTGCTGTCCCTGACCTGGTTGCTGTCCGGGTTGTTGTCCTTGACTCGATTGCTGACCGGGCTGCTGCCCCTGGCCCGGTTGCTGTCCCTGGCCCGGTTGCTGGCCTTCGGTGGGGGACTGTCCGGGCTGCTTTCCCTGTTCGCCCGGTTGAGGAGCCTGGCCCGGTTGCTGGCCGTCGCGAGGCTGCCCGGGCTGCTGGCCATTACGGTCCGTTCGCGATGGTTGTTGCCCCGTCCCGCGGGCGATCTCCCTGTCGATCTGGTCGGCGAGGTCCTCGACCTCGCGTTGGGCCAGCCGGAGCGCGGCGGTCTCGTCGCCGAGGAGGCTGCGTGCGGCCTGCTCGACGCCCTGGCGGACCTGCTCGATCCCCTCGCCGGCCTGGCGGGAGGACTTCGCGGCCTCGTCGGCGAAGCCGGCCTGGGCGAGCTTCTCGGCCTGCTGGAGCGACTGCGGGATGGCCTGCTCGTCGGCCTTGCGGGCCGTGTCGAAGAGGTTCTTGGCCAGCAACGGCTCGGACTCCTCGGCCTCCTCCACGGTCTTCTGCATCCGTTGGGAGAGCTGGTCCAGGTCCTTCCGCTGCTTCTGGAGGTCCTGGGCGAGCTTCTGCCGGTCTTCCGGGTCTCGCAGGCTCTGGCGGGCGTTCTCCTTCCAGGCGTCGAGCTTCTCCGAGAGCTTGTCCTGATTCTCGTCGAGCTGGCGGGCCTGGTTCCGCATGGCGGTCAGGTCCTCGGCGAACTGGTTGGCCGATTGCTTGCGGAGCTGATCGCGGACCTCGTTGAGCTTCTGCCCGGCGCGGGTGCCCTCGGTCAGGGCCTGGGGGACCTGGCCCTTGTCGAGGGCCTCGGACGCCTGCTGGAGGTGGTCACGGCCCTGCTGGACCTGCTGCCGGGCGTCGGCCATCCGGTCGCGGTTCTGCTCGTTCTCCATCCGCTGCTGGAGCTCGTCGGCGTCGCGGAGGATCTGCTGTTGCTGCTCGCGGAGCCGCTTGAGCTGGCGCTCGATCTCCTCCCGCGCCGCCTGCTCCTTCGCCGCCTGGAGGGCCGCCTGGAGCTCCTTGAGGCGCTCGTTGAGATCGGCCTGGCGCTGGGCCAGCTCCTTGAGGCGGCTGGTTACCTGGCGGGTCTCGCGCTGCTCCTGCTCCTTCTGGCTCTGGGGCTGCCTAGCGCGACTCTGCTCCTCGAAGCGGTCCTCCTCGTTC
The DNA here is from genome assembly GCF_011064615.1 of Aquisphaera insulae. Taxonomy (GTDB): domain Bacteria; phylum Planctomycetota; class Planctomycetia; order Isosphaerales; family Isosphaeraceae; genus Aquisphaera; species Aquisphaera insulae. The sequence goes on from NZ_JAALJH010000002.1 coordinate 26,169, forward strand.
GACAGATCGAGCTGGTTGAGCTGCCGCTGCATGGCCTGGGCGCCGGAGGCCCGGCTCCGCTGGCGCGATCGGCTGCGGGCGACCTGGGTCTCTCGGGCCCGGAGCTTCAGGAGCGCCTGGTAGGCGAGCTGCTCGGCCGCGAGCGCCGGCGGCAGCGGGGCGACGGCCGACCTGTCGGTCGCCTCATTCAGCCGGTCGATGGCCTCCTTCATGGACTGGAGGGCCTTCTCCAGGCCCGCCTTCGAGGCCGCGTCCTGGAGCTTCTCGCCGAGGGCCGTCGCCTTCTCGACGACGGCCTCCTGGGCTTCGCGAAGGACCTTCGTGTCGGCGGCGAACGTGTTCGACAACTTCGAACCGGTCTCGCGGCGGATGATCTTCCAGGTGCCGTTGATGACGTCCTTCTGCATCTCGGCGAGCTGCTCCGCCTGCTGGGCATTGCCGCCCCCCTGCGGCCCGTCCTGCTCATTCTCGGCCGAGGCGGAGGAGGGCTGCTCGCCCTGGCGGAAGATCTCCTCGAAGGGGCGGACCTCGGCGAAGAACATGTCCCCCTCGGTCCGCCGGGGTTTGCCGTCGGGGCCGATGTCCTCGGCCCAGATCGAATAGGTGAGGAGCTGGTCGGGGGCGGTCTTGAGGGCCTCGAAGTCGACCAGGTGCTCGACCTGCGTCTTCTTCGGCCCGGGGCGGGATTCGTCCCCCAGGACGATCTCCACCGGCTCCTTGCCGGCCATCGTCAGCCGGACGCCGCGGCGGATGACCCCGAAGTCGTCGGTCACCTGGGCCTTCAGCTTCAGCTCCTCCACGGGCGAGACGCGGACGTCGTGCCCCGGCTGGCTCATGGCGATGGTCGGGGGCTTGTTCGGGGTGACGTTCAGGGCCAGGTCGGCGGCGAGCTTGTTCGATCGACCGTCGGCGTCCACCAGCCGGATCTTGTAGCGGTGCGACTGGTCGAGCGTCACCGATGCCGAGTAGACCGGGCTCCCGGGCGAGGCCGGCGGCGCCAGCGGGATCTCATTCCCCTTCTCGTCGACGAGCTTCGCCGAGGTCACCTCCTTGTTGAGGCGGAAGCGGAGCTCCGCCCTCGTCCCCTCGACGGCCGTGACGTGGCGGATGTCCTCGGCGACCTTCAGCGGCATTCCCGTGTAGCCCGGATACTCGAGCGTCGCGTCGGTCCGGACCAGCTCCGGGTTCTCGTAGACGTGGACGCGGTAGGTCGGGCTCTTGCCGCCGACGAACTCGACGTGATAGGCAAGGTCCTCGGCCACCGACTCCACCCGGCCGGCGAACGTCGGATCTTCGAGGCTGCGCGTCATCAGGGCGGCCGATGAGCCCCCCTCGACGACGAGCTTCGCCTCGGGGGGGACCGCGGCGGGGAACCGGGCGACGACCAGGAGCGGACTCCCCTTCTCGATCTCGGCGTTGCCGGGGGTGACCTCGATCTCGGTCGCCGCGGATGATGAGCTCAGAGGGTTCGCGTCGGCCCCCCCGTCCAGGGACGGGGCCTTCATCGCGGCGAAGGCGAAGACCGCCAGCAGCGAGCCGAGGCAGAGGACCTGCGCGAACCTCGTCGCCAGCAGCCAGCGGTCGGGGATCATCCTCCCCCAGTCGTGCGCACGGTTGTGCTCGACCGCCCGTTCGACGACGGCCGCCTGCAGGAATCCGAGCGGACCCGGACGGTTCAGCCCCTCCTCGACGGCCGTGATCAGCTTGGCGTCCAGGTCCGGATACGCCTGCTCGATCCGCCTGGCGATGTCGATCGGGTTCCGCGGGCCCCGCAAGGCGAGCCCCGCGATGGCGAGCCCCGCGGCGAGCGTCACGGCCGCGAGCACCGCCAGGACCTCGAACGAGGGCGATCCAGTCGCGACGATCAAGAGGACGATCAGGGCCCAGCCGGCCCAGCAGAGGGCGAGCCCTCCCCAGAGCCGGACCTCGCGGGTGCGGCGGGCGACGCGTTCCAGGGCTTCTTTCAACTCCCGGATCATGAGCCGTGGTCCTCCGCATGATTCGCCCGGGGCCGGCCGCGCCAGCCCCCGAGCCAGGTCTCGACGATCAGGATGGCCAGGACGGCCAGGATGAGCGGTCGCCAGAGTTTCTGCCGGCCCTCGAGCTCCTCGACCTGCAACTGGCGCATCGACTCGCGATCGGGCTCGACGTTGGCGCCATCCTTCGCGAGGCGGCAGCCGAGCCGCTCGAGCGTCTCGGCGTCCAGCGGGGCCGTCCGGCTCTCCGCCGGATCGACGTTCACGGCGAACTCGAGCGGCCCCCGGGCCGTCTCGATCGCGTACACGCCGGGGGCGTCGGTCCCGTCGAACGACGAGGCTCCGGCCGCGAGCGTCGCCGCGGATCCGTCCGGCTTGCGGACGGATCCCGACCCCTCCGGCAGGGGGATCCGGTCGCCGACGAGCCGCTGGGGCGAGAAGGCTGGATCGACATTCGGGCCGGAGAGCAGCCCCTCCATGAGCGGCAGGAACTTGGACGACCGCGCGAGCTGGCTGTCGGCCGGGGTCCAGCCGCTCGTCATGATGACGAGCCGGCCCTTGCCCACGGCCTGCTCGACGATCGCCGGATCTCCCCCCTCGAACCGGGCCAGGATGCGGGCACCCTTCAGCCCGTCCGCGGCGAGCCGGCGGTGCTTCCAGAACCGGATCTTCGTGAAGTCGTTGAACTGGGGGGAGGAGAAGGGGGCGAAGAGGGGATGATCGAAGGCGATCTCGGTCAGCATCGCATCGCCCTTCGTCGGTGCGTCCTCGACGACCAGGTCCGGCGCGTCCGCGAGGGCCGCGAGCGTGGGCACGGTCCCCGCCGCACCGGCCACGGCCAGCACGGTCCCGCCGTCGTTCGCGAAGGCACGGAGGCGGCCGGCATTCTCCGGCGACGTCTCCGCCGCCGCGACGATCAGGGGTATGGAAGGGCCGGGGGGGATTGTCAGCGGGGCATCCGGGGGGCGGGCCTCGGCCGTGACGGGACGTCTCGACGTCCCCTCGAAGGCTCGTTTCAGGTAATAGAGCAGTCCCGAGGGATCGTCGGGCCTGTCGCGGCCCAGGAAGAGGACGACGGCCGGCTGCCGCGTCTCGCCGGCCAGGAACAGGGTGTTGTCGAAGTCGTCGGTGTCCCCGCCCAGCCTGAGCTCGCGTCCCGCGGGGCTGCCGGCGGGCCTTGGCACCCGGACGACGCGGCTCTCGCCCGGTGGCACGTAGGCGGGGACGGGCTGGCCCTTGCCGTCGGCCCAGGTCAGGGAGAAGTTCTCCTTCCTCGATCCGGCGTCATTCGTGACGCGAACCCGCAGCTCGTTGCCGGCTTCTCCTTCCTTGGCGTCGACCGGATCCCGGCCGATGATCGGGCTGAGGCCGGCGTTGGAGCCGTCCGACGCGACGGGCTTCAGCTCCAGCTCCACCTCGCGCGGCCACTCGAAGTTGCCCAGGGCGTCGAGATCGCTCCCCTGCTGGAGGTCGCTCACCAGGACGATCCGCCGGCCCAGCTTGGCGGTGTCTCCTTTCGCATCGCCCGCGTCCTCGATCTCGGCGGCGGCGTGGATCAGGGCCCGGCCAAGGTTCGTCGCCCGCCACCCCGGCGCAAGCTGTCCCACGAGCGACCGAGCGACCACGCCCCGGCGGGTCGGGTCGAGCTTCGCCGACTCGTCGAATCCCAGGAGCGTCCGCGGCGAGCCGTCGAAGGCGATCACGGCGAGCTGGTCGCCGGGGAGGCAGCCGTCGATGACCCCGGCCGCGGCGGCCTTCGCCCTCGACCAGAGGTCCGCCCGCTTCATGCTCGCGCTGGTGTCGATCAGCAGGGCGATGCGGCGATCCCCCTGGCCCAGGCTCATCGCGGCCGGCTCGCGGAGGAAGGGCCGGGCGAACGCGAACGCCAGCAGCGCCAGGGCCGCCGCCCGGAGCAGGAGCAGGAACCACTGGTCCAGGCGGCTCCGCCGGGTCAGGCGGGGGGGCGACGGCTCGAGGAACATCAGCGAGCTGAAGGGCGTCTCGCCGCGGGTCGTCCGGCGGATCAGGTGGAGCACGATCGGCGCCGCGATCGCGAGGGCGCCGAGGAGGTAGAGCGGCGTGAGGAAGCTCATCGCGGGCCTCCTCGCGAGGCCGCCGCCGAGGGCCGCCGGTTGGGGGAGGCCGACCGCCTGAACCGGGCCTTGAGCAGGTCGAAGAGCATCAACTCGAGCGGGGCATCGGTCGAGATCGGCTGGAATTCGACGCCGAGGTCGGTGCAGGCGCGGCGGATGGCGTCGGCGTGCTCCCGGAACCGCCTCAGGTAGCCGGCGCGGGCGGAGGCGGGGTCGACGTAGAGCTCGCGATCCGTCTCCACGTCCTGGAACATGGCGGGCGTGTCGAACCCGAATGCGACCTCGGCCGGGTCGAGGATCCGCAGGAGGATCACCTCGTGGCCGCGCGACCTCAGGTAGCCGAGCTTCGTCCGGAGGGCCTCCGCCGGCGCGAGCAGGTCGGAGATCAGGACGATGAGCCCGCGCTTGCGGACCGTGGCGGCGATCTCCTCGAGCGGCGTCGCCAGGTCGGTCGCTCGGCCCTTCGGCTCGCGATCGAGCATCCCCAGCAGGCGGCGGAAGTGGCCCGGCCTATGCCTCGGCGGCAGGTAGTCCGTGATCCGGTCCTCGAACGTGACCAGGCCCACCGCGTCGCGCTGAAGCGTCAGGAAATAGGCGATCGTGGCCGCCGCGGTCCGGGCATATTCGCACTTGGTGAACTCGCCGGAGCGATAGCCCATGGACCGGCTCGTGTCGAGCACCAGGTGACAGCGCAGGTTCGTCTCGTCCTCGAATCGCTTGACGAAATAGCGGTCGGAGCGGGCATAGAGCCGCCAATCGAGGTAGCGGGGGTCGTCGCCGGGGGTGTACTGGCGATACTCGCTGAATTCGACCGAGAAGCCGTGGAAAGGGCTGCGGTGGATCCCCTTGATGAAGCCCTCGACGGCGGCCCGGGCGCGGAGCTCCAGGCTCTTGATCCGCAGCAGGGCCCTGGGGTCGATGAGCGAGCGCGAGTCGTCCCGCGCGGCGGCGGCCTGCTTCGACGCGGTTCGCGGCCGCTCGGATGGGCTCATGACCGGGCCGGTCCTTTCACGTGCTCGAGCAGCCGGTCGATGACCGAGTCCACGCCGACGCCGTCGGCCTCGGCCCGGTAGCCGAGCAGGACGCGGTGCCGGAGCGTCGGATGGGCGAGCGCCCGGATGTCGTCCGGCGAGACGTGGAACCGGCCGGCGAGCAGCGCCCGGGCCTTGGCCCCCAGGACCAGCGACTGGGCGGCGCGGAGGCCGGCGCCCCAGCTCACCCACTCGGTGACGAACGACGGGGCGTCGGATCCCGGCCGGCTCGCCGCGGCCAGCCGGACGGCATACCGGACGACGTCCTCCGCCACCGGGACCTTGCGGACGACGTCCTGGAACTCGAGCACGTCGCTGCCGCTGAAAAGCGGCTCGACCTTCTCGGCTCTTCGCGAGGTCGTCTGCTGGACGACGGCCACCTCGTCGTCCTCCGGCAAGTAGTCGACGACCACGTTGAACAGGAAGCGGTCGAGCTGGGCCTCGGGCAGGGGATAGGTCCCCTCCATCTCGATCGGGTTCTGGGTGGCCAGGACGAAGAACGGCTCCTCGAGTGCGTAGCGGACCCCCGCGGCCGTGACCTGGTGCTCCTGCATGGCCTCGAGCAGGGCGGCCTGGGTCTTGGGAGGCGTGCGGTTGATCTCGTCCGCCAGGATCACGTTGGCGAAGATCGCCCCCTTGACGAACTGCATCCGGCGGCCGTCGGGCGTCTCCTCGAGGATCTCGGTGCCGGTGATGTCCGCGGGCATGAGGTCGGGGGTGAACTGGATCCGCTGGAACTTCAGGTGGAAGACCTGGGCGAGCGTCCGGACGAGCAGCGTCTTCGCCAGGCCGGGCGCGCCGGTGATCAGGCAGTGGCCGCCGGCGAAGAGGGCGATCAGCAGTTGCTGGGTCGCCTCCTTCTGGCCGATGATCACCTTCCCGAGCTCGCGCTCGATCCGCGTGCGGCCCTCGCGGAGCTTCTCCACGGCCTGCTTCTCGTCCTCGTAGGCTTCGACGGCTCCCGACACGATGGCTCCCTTCGGCTTCGGATCGACGTCGCGGCGAGCGGCGTTGCGGTCAATGGGTCATGGCGTAGGTGACGATGTTGATGCCCATCGGATACGACTTCTTCTCCGAGAACTCGTGGAAGTACTCGGCGTTCTCCCCCTCGCGCTCCCAGCCGTCGCCGAGGTCGGTGTTGTGGCAGATCAGGGCCATGAGGCGGCCCTTGTCGTCGGAGATCCCCCGGTAGTGGACCTCGCGCGAGCCGGGGCCGTGGTCCTCCCAGGTCTCGCCCGTGTACTGCCAGGTGTGGATGCTCGGGACCTGCGGCCGCTCCTTGAGCCGGTAGACCATCTGGAAGACCGGGTGCGAGATGTCGAGCTCCTCCGGCTCGCGATCTGGGAAGACCCGCTTGAGCTCGCGATAGAGGTTCTGATAGTCGTACTCGCCCCAGAAGTCATCCACCATCAGGAAGCCGCCGTTGAGCAGGTAGCGGCGGAGCGCGGCGACCTCCTCGTCGGAGAAGACGAGCCCCCCCGGCTCGATGATGTAGATGAAGGGATAGTCGAAGAGCCGATCCTCGGTCAGCCTCACGATCACCGGATTCGGGTTGACCTTGAGCGAGGTCAATTGCTGGAGGCGGTAGGAGAAATTGAGGTCGCTGTCGGGCCAGTCGGTGTCCCAGCCCGGGCCTCCCCAGCCTCGGCCGCGACGGCCCATGCCGCTGTGGGAGCTGTACTGGACGCGGGCGAAGGTGAACACGTCATCCTTGAATCGCTCGTCGACCTTCCAGTCGGGGACGCCGGCACGGTCCGCCGGGATGCCGTCGAGGGGGGACTGCCGCTGGCGGAAGGGGCCGCGACCCCAGGGGGGCTGGGCCAGGGCGAGCCCGCCGACGAGGCCGACCAGCCCGAGGGCGGCGACGGCGAGAGATTTCCGGCGGGCTCGCGGCATGATCGGGCCTCCCGATGGTGATTAGTGGATGTGCCCCGAGGCGGGCTTCTCTGGCGGCCCACCCGGGCCGTTGCCGACGAGGTCCAGCAGGAGCCGATGGGCCTCGAGGAACCGCGGGGCCTCCTCGAGCGACCTCAGGACCTCGCGGCGAGCCTCGTCCTTCCGGCCGGCCTCGCCAAGCAGCCTCGCCAGCCGGAAATGCGTCTCGGCCGGGTCGGTGTCGTCGAGCAGGGCCAGCGCCTTCCAGGCGGCGATCGCCTCGTCCCGGCGGTTGAGGTGCTCGGCGGCCCTCGCCATGGCCCGGTGAGGCGCCGGGATCAGGGGATTGACCGCCAGCAGCCGGTTCGCGTCGCGGGCGGCGCCCTCCCAGTTGCCGGCGGCCTCGTCCAGCTCGATCAGGCGCAGGTAGGCCGGCGAGGCGTCCGCGTCGCGGGCGGCCAGCTCCTCGAGCACGGCGTGCTCGGCGGCGGCGTCCGAGGTCTGCCTGTCCACGGCCGCCAGCAGCATGTAGGGATTCTCGGGGCCGAGGAATTCCGGATATCTCGCCTTCAGGTCGACCAGGACCGCCTTGGCCTCCGGCCACTTCTTCTCGGCCATCAGCCGGGTGGCCAGGAGCTGGCGGCCCTTGTAGCTGGAGGGGTGAGACTTCAGCCAGGCCGCCACCTCGTCCGATCCGACGCCATCGGGCAGATCCACGTCCTCCCAGGTCAGGCCGCGGGCCGTGCCCTCGGCCTGCTCGCGGGCGAAGCGCGCGAAGTCCCCATCGATCTTCTCTAGCGTCATCCGCGTCCGCGCCGGCAGCGATTCGTTGAGGGTCTTCCCCTCGCCCAGGTCGTCGAGGATCCCCCTGAGCCCGTCCAGCCCGGCTGCCTTGACCAGGAACTCGACGGCCAGGGCCGATTCGAAGTAGGCGAACTGAAGGTGCTGCGCCGACTTCGGCGCCAGGAAGGCCGCGCTGAGCTGGCTCAGGGGCGTGAGCTCGTCTCCCAGGATCATCTCCCGGAAATGGGGGTTGAGGGCCGTCTTCCAGGCGGGATCCTGCTGGGCTTCCTCGTACACGGAGATCCCCTCGCTGAGCCAGCGGGGCATCCGGTTCCTCGTCTTGGTGAGCGTGATCGAATGGCACAACTCGTGCCAGAGGACCGCCTCCCAGTTGGACGGGGACTCCCCCTGTGAGGCAGGGCTGTTGGCCGTGATGACCCGGCCGAAGCAGACGCCGAGGAACCCGTCGGCACCCGGCAGGCCGAACGTCCGCACGGCGAATTCCTTCTTCCGGGGGAAGATCTCGATGATCAGCCGCCCCGGGAGCGTCACGCCGTATTTCTCCGCGAGCGTCGCCTTCGCCCGCTTCAGCAGCGCCAGGACGCGGGGGCCGTACAGGTCCGCCTCCCTGGGATCCATCCGGACGACGAGCCCGTCATCCTCCAGGGTCCGGAACTTCGCCAGCCGGTCGTGCAGGGTCATCAGGTTGTACGTGACCACGTTGTAGCCGTCGGCGGCGAAAATCTCGCCCGCGAGCTTCCAACCTTCCTCCTCGTCGCCCAGCCGCAGGAGCGTCTCGGCGAGTTGGACACGGGCCGGCATGTGGGACGGATCGGCCAGGGTCGCCCTGCGGAGGTAGGTCGCCGCTTCGGCGAATCGATATTTCTGGGCGAGCTTGCGGCCGATGAGGGTGTCCACCTCCGGGTTCCCCGGCCACGGGGCGAGCGCCGATTTCCGCGCCGACTCCTCCCCGGCCCCGTCATTCCGCAGGTGGGCGAGCACCGCCCGGAGGGCCCAGGCCCGCGGCTCCGACGGATTGACCGCGGAGACGGCGTCCAGGACCTTCGCCGCCTCGGCGTACTTCTCGGAGTCGACCAGGGCGTCCGCCTTCAGGAGGAGGGAGTCGACGTGGCGCGGATTGAGCTTGAGCGCCGCCTCGACCTCCTTCGCGGCCCCCTCGCGGTCGTCGTCCGCGAACGCCAGGGCCATCAGATAATGGTATCGCGGGTCCAGCGCGGCCTCCTCCGGGGCCTTGCGGAGTGTCTCCGCGGCGAGGGCGTGGTCCTGCTTCTCGAGCGCCAACTCGGCCGAGGCCACGTAGGCGTCGACGAAGCCCGGCTCGCGCTTCAGGACCGCGTCGTAGCACTGGTCCAGGACCTTCTTCGGGTCGGCGCCGCGGAGCAGGAGGAACCGGCCGATCGCCACCTGGCCCTCGGGCGTGGCGTAGCGCCGCGGGAAGGCCTCGATGTGCTCCTCGATGTCCTTCATGGCCCGGGCTTCCTCGCCGGCCAGCCCGTTGAACCGGCGGACCTCTCGACCCATGAGGTAGAGCTCCAGGCTCGCCGGGGCCCGCCGGGTCGCGGCCTTCAGGGCCTCCAGGGCCTCGCTGTACTTGCCCGTCTCCATCAGGGAGCGGATCTTCAGCGAAGGCCATGCCTCGTCGCGATTCCCCTCGCGGATCTCCTGGGTCGCGAGCCGGGCGCACGCCTCGTAGTCGCCCTTGCGGAAGAGCTTCACCGCGTCATCGACGTCGGCCGCGATGGCGACGGGAACGGCCGTCGCCGCGATCAGGGCGACGAGCATGACTTGCCGAGGAAAGGGAGGACGGTGCGGGGAAGGTCGATCAGTCGGTGCGAGCATCGACAAGCCCTCGATCGGGACTGGGGTCGTCGGCAGCTATGGTAGTGGTCGGACGGCCTGGCCCGCCACCGGTTTTCCGGCGGCGATGGCCGAAGCGGCGGGCTTCAGCATGCTGAGACTGGCCTCGAGAAGGAGATCGAAGAGCTCGTCACGCTCGGAGGCGGTCAGGTCGGAGCGGTGGAATGCGTGCCAGGCGAGGCCGCGAAGGAATTCCGCCAGGGCGACCGACCGGTCGCCGAGCCGCCAGTGGGCGAGAGCCAGGGGGTAGAGGTCGAAGGCGAGATCGGCGCCTTGACCCAGCCGCAGGCTCTCCCGCAGCTCCGCGACGGCCTCCGCGTCGCGGCCCAGGCGGTGGAGGGTGAGGCCGAGGGTGTTCCGGTAGGCGGCGTCGCCCGGGGCGGATGCCACGGCGTGTCGCGCCATGGGGAGGGCCAGCTCCGGGTTCCGCAGCTCGATGGGCCCGGCGACCCAGGACCAGGCGAGGTCGTTGGCGGCGAGGGGGGACCTGGTCCCCGGCTCGTCGAGTTGCGCCCGCGTCGGGTCGCCGAGGGCCTCCAACGCCCTGGCCCGCCAGTGCCTGGCGAGCTGGTTCGAAGGATAGGCGGCGAGGATGGAGTCCAGCATCGACAGGGCCTCTGCGTGGCGGCCGGCCTCCACAAGGGCCGCCGACATCAGCGTCCGGGCGGCGAAGTCCCACGGCCGCTCGGCGCACATGGCCTTCAGCTCGGCCAGTACGTCACCGCCGCGACTCGCGGCGATCATCGCCTCGGCCCGGCCGAGGCGAGCCCTCCACCAGGAGGGATCGATCTCCGCGGCCCGGCCGTAGGCCGCGGCGGCGGCCGCGGCGTCCAGGCGGTGTCGCAGGAGGATCCGGCCGCGGTCGCTGTGGGTTTCCGCGCGGTGGGGACGGAGGGCGGCCGCGCGGTCGAGGCAGCCGAGCGCGACGTCGAAGGCCCTGTATCGTTGCGCGATCCTCGCGAGCCGTTCGAAATCCTCCGCGGAGGCGTCCCGGCGCAGAGCCCCCAGGATCGCGCAGGCCTCCTCGACGGGCCACCCGCCGGCGAGGCCGGGCGAGGGCTCCAGGACCCGGATGGGCCGGGCGAGTGGGAGTGTCTCCGACGGCAGAGGCGGGGCGTCCCAGTCCAGGCCGAGCTCGGCGAGCTGCCGTCGGATTGCCCGCAGGTCCCAGACATAAAGTCCGTTGTCCGTCGCGTGCCGGACGACCAGGCGCGAGCCGTCCGGCGAAAAGGCCAGGTCGTAGACCCGTTGCATGTCGGGGGGCTCGAGCCGCGCGACTTGTCGGCCCGAATCGGTGCGTGTCAGGCGGATCGCCCCCTCGATGGTGGTGGTCGCGATCAAGCCATCGTTGCTGAAGTCGTTGACCACCCCATCGATGGCGAGCCCCGGCGACCAGTCGGGAACCCGACGTAGCCTGCCCAGCCCATTGGTGGTGACGGCGAGCCATCGACCGTCCGGGCTGAACCGGGCCGAGGTGCTCTCGACGGCCGGGAAGTCCACCAGGGGGCGTCCGGTCGTGGACTCGTAGACGCAGACCCCGCGGCCCCCGTGCCAGCTCGCCACAGCTACGAGCCGACCGTCCGGGCTGAACGACGCGCACCGCACGTCCGACTGCGGGCCCAGCCAGGTCACCCGGACCGGACGGTCCGTTTCGATGACCCCGATCCCCGCGGCAAAGCTCGCCGCCAGCAGCCGGCCGTCGTTGGTGGCCGCCAGGACAAGGTCGCCGCCCGGCACGAGCTCCGTCAGCTTCTCCGGCCCGACGACCCGGAGTGATCCGTCCGGATCGAGCCTCACCCTCCATCGGTAGAGGCCCTCCTGGCCGTGAGTGAACAGGTCGCCCCTCCGAGAGAAGACCAGGTGTCTCGCCGGGCGAGGGAGGTCAGCCACGATCCGCCCGTCCGCGAGGTCCCAGAGCCCAACATGGGACCCCCACGCGACCGCGAGCAGCCGCCCGTCCGGGTGGATCGCGATTGCGTCCCGGGTGGCCAGAGTCCCACCCAGGCGGAAGAGCGATCGGCATTCGCTCCCCGTCATGACCTCAGCGATCCCCATCTCGGCCCCAGCCGGGCCCATGGCCAGCCGATTCCCGAGGCCGAACTCACGGCCGGCGACGAGGCCGGCGACGAGCGTCAGTTGGCCCCCGGCGGGGTCGTGGAGCCGCCAGAGACCGTCCCAGCCGCCGCTCGCGAGCATCAGGCCGTCGCGAGTGAACGCGATCGCCCACGAGGCCGAGCGTGCATTGCACGTCTGGACCACCTCCCGCCGGCGGATGTCCCAGACGGCGATCCTCGCCTCCATATGGGTGGCGAGATACTCGCCGCCCGGGTGCCAGGCGATCGCCGGGACCGACGCCGACTCCGGCAGGAGGGTGCGGCGGCCGCCGCTCGCCGCGTCATGGATGGCGATCCCTTCCGATAGTGGGATCGCCAGGGAGAGTCCGTCCGGCGAATAGGCGACGTGACCGGCGCGGCCCTCCACTCGCCAGGAACGGACGACGTCTCCCCCGACCGGGCTCACGAGCGAAATGCCACCGTCCCGGGTCGCGACCGCCAGCTCTCCGCCATCGGGGCGGATGTCGTGCGCGACCACTCCCTCTCGCAGGTCGACAGCCGGCGTCGGCGAGCCGCCCGCCAGGTCCCAGGCACGCAGGCCGCCGGACGACGATCGGGCGGCGAGGAGTTTCCCCGCCTCGTCGAGCCGCAGGTCCTGTTCTCCGGGATATCCGGCCAGGGTGGCGATCGGGCTGCCGTCGACGCGGCGCAGGCGGATGGCGCCGTCGAGGCCCGACGTGGCGAGGATCTGCATCGCGCCGTCGAACCGGAAGGTCGTCTGGGGCCGCATGCCCCAGTTGGCGGGAGGGCCGAGGCGGATGTCGGGGAGGGCCAGGCTGGCGATCGCCTGGTTCCGCAGGTCGTCGAAGAACTCCGGGGGCTCCCCGGTCCGACGTCCCAGCGCGACGGCCTCGCGGATCGCGTCGAGGCTGGCGAACCGCTGCCCGGGCCGCCGGCTGGTGCGGCCGGCCCGCGCCCGGTCGGCCAGCGACCGGGCGAGCTGCCTGGTCCGCTCGACCTCCGCGTCGCTCGCCTGCCGGCTGAGAAGCACCGCATTCTCGCGAGCCCGCTCGGCCCAGGCGGCGAACGCGACGAGGCCCGCCGCAAGGGCGACCAGCAGGACCGCGACGGCCGCCGCCAGCGACGCCTCGGCCGGATCCCGCCGCCACCATCGCCGCGCCCGGTCGGCCAGGGTCGCCCGCCGGGCCCGGATCGGCTGGTCGGCCAGGAAGCTCTCGAGATCGGCTTCGAATTCCAGGGCCGTCGCGTACCGCTCGCCCGGCTCCCTCGCCATCGCCTTCAGGCAGATGGTCTCCAGGTCGCGCGGGATCCTCGCGTCGATGGCCCGCGGGCGGGTGGGACGGCCGCGGCAGATCGCGTCGATCAGCGCCACACGGTCGCCGGCCTGGAAGGCGGGCCGCAGGCAGAGGATCTCGTAGAGCGTCGCGCCCAGCGAGTACACGTCGGCGCGGGCATCCGCCCGGCCCCGGAACCGCTCCGGGGCCATGTAGCGGAGCGTGCCGACGAGGTCGCCGGTGTGCGTCAGGTCCTCGTCGTCGGCGGACTTCGCCAGGCCGAAGTCGACGACCCAGGGCGTGCCCTGGGCATCGAGCAGGATGTTCGACGGCTTGATGTCTCGATGGAGGACCCCCTGGTCGTGGGCATAGGCCAGCGCGGAGGCCACCCGGGCCGTCAGCCTCGCCAGGTCGCGATACGCCTGGGGGCTGCGCGGGCCGTCCAACTCGGCCCAGTGGAGGCCGTCGAGGGTCGGCTCCGAGGAGGGGCCGGGGAAGTCGGACGGCGAGCCGTCCTGGCCGGTCGCGGCCCATCGCGTGTGGGCGAAGGCGCCCTCGCCGGCCCCGCGGCGGACTCGCGAGGCGTCGAGGATCTGGGCCAGGCTCGGCCCGTCGATGAACTGCATGGCGTAATAGTGGACGCCGTCCGATTCGCCGACCGAGAAGACCGGGACGATGTTCGTGTGGTGGAGCCGGGCCGCGGTACGGGCCTCGCGGAGGAATCGTTCCGGCGACGAGGCGAGGCCCCGGATCGGCAGGACCTTGAGGGCGACCCGCCTGCCCAGCGATTCCTGGGATGCCTCGTAGACGACCCCCATCCCGCCGACGCCGATCAGGCGGAGCAGCCGGAACTCGCCGATCCGGCCGGGCACGGCGGGGCGGACCGCGGCCGCGGGCGGGGCCGAGCCCGCCTGCTCCAGCTCGACGAGCGCCGGGAAGAGGAGGCGGATCTTCGAGGCGAGGTCCGGATGCTCCTCCTCGTATTCGACCGTCGATGGCCGCTCCCCGCGGCGATACCGCGAGACGAACTCCTCCGCGAGGACGTCCAGGAGGTCCGCCCTCGAATCGGCCTCCTCGGCGGACGACGTCACAGCCCCTCCAGTCCGCCCGGCAGGCCGGCCAGGCTCTCGCGGAGCCGCTCGAGGGCGCGGAGGTATCGCTTCGCCGCCGCCGCCTCGGTGATCCCCAGGGTCTGGGCCGATTCCGCGCGGGTCATCTGCTCGAAGTGGCGGAGCGAGAGGATCTCGCGGTCGAGCGGCTCCATGGCCTCGATGGCCTCCATCAGCCGCCGCTTCCGCTCGAGCCGCATCGCCTGCTCGCTCGCCCGGCCGCCGGCGTCCACGAGCTGGCCGGCGAGGGCCTCCGAGGAGACCGCCTGCCAGTCCGGCCGATCGAGCGACACCTCCCTGGCCGCGTCCCGCCGCTGCCGGCCCAGGTGGTCGCGGTGGATCCGCCCGAGATGGTGGGCCGCCAGGTAGCGCAGCCAGAGCAGGAACGGCAGCTTCGGCCGCTCCATGTAGCCCTTCAGGCTCATCGAGGCGTCCAGGAAGGTCTCCTGGAGCACGTCCGAGGGGTCGAACCGCCCCAGCAGCCTGGGGTTGAGCCGGACGGCGATCATCCGCCGCAGCCGCTCGCGGTATCGGTCCACCACGACCTGCCACGCCGCCGTATCCCCGGCCGCGGCGAGGGCGAGCAGTTGCTCCATGTCGTCCGGGTTCGACGTGCTCATGCCGACGATCATAACCCCGGCCAGGCCGGAGGTTCACGGGCCGTTGCCGATTTCGCGCGTCCGCACCGATCGAAGGCCCTCGGATCCGAACGGGTGGCCGTCGTGAAACGCGTCGGAGGATGTTCGGGACGATCCGTCGTACCTCCATCGGCTTCCCCTGAGGGCCACTGACGACGCTCATCGGCCGGCGAGGCCATGATCCTGGACATGGGGCGATACCCCGCCGGGCAGTCACGTAACCCGGTCAGGCGTCCGGCCACCGTCGCCGTCCCCAGTTCCTGAACCATGCCCGGAAAGCCGCGCATAGCAGCGGACAAGCCACGGCGACTGCCAGGGTCAACGCGGCCCCGCCGCCGAGGCCATGTCGCGCGATCCGGAAGACCGACACGGCGGCCATCACGACGAAGCCGACTGGACCTGCCATGAGCGACAAGACATAGGCGACCGCCAGCCCGCGGACATACCAGGGCCAGGAGAACGGTTGATCGCCGGTTTCGTCCTTGCTCGATCCGCGGGCCTCAACCATCCGCGCAACCTTTGCCGCCGAACCATGATCCGGCACCGTTACGGTTTGTATGGCACGACCGAGGCTTCCCTGTGAGGCCGTGGGTGCATCGGGGAGGGCCGGAATGCCTCGCACCTCCACGGTTCCCCTGTCCGACCCGGTCAGGTCCGATTCAAGGATGCCGAGCCCCTCATCGACGGTCAAGAGAGCCTATCCCGATCCCACGAGGCACGAAGGACTTATGAGCGGAGCAATCCATGGTGGCCGGTTCTCCCGTCGAGAGGGGCCGCGGCGAGCGCACCGGCTCGCCCCTCACCATCGCCTGGAAGGTTGAGCGAGAGGCGTCGATCCAACGGCAGGGGCCCCGCGGAGCAATCGGCGGCGCATGTTCCCTAAAAACGACACGATGGCTCAACTTCGTGGATTAGAGGGTGTGGAGGAGCCACAGGCCCCTGCTCACGGGCGTACTGGAGTCGCCGGGCCTTGAAAAAGAGCCGGCGAGCCCGATAAGCTGTCATCGACCTGAACAGGCTCAACTACCCATGACTCTCCGGTCCGGGCCCAACCGGTCCATCCCTCTCTCAACCTGGCTCCCCGGCTGTTCCAGGGTTCGGATGCCTGATCCCTTCGGATCCGGGCGTGACCACCCGACCATCCCCGAATCCCCTTAGGCGATTCGGACCTGTAAGCCGTGAATTGCCTCGATCCGAATCGCCCTCGATCGAACGCGTTCCCCACGAATTATCGACCCTCGCCACGAGCAAACGATCCCCATGAATGTCTCCACGCTCGCCCGGCTGGCCTTCAAGCATACGTACAACCACTTCGCCGAGGAGATGTATCTCCACGGGGGAAGGGATGTCACCAAACCGGTCACGTTCTACGGCCTCGTCAACGAGCGCTGCAATGTGAAGTGCCGGTACTGCGAATACTGGCGGATGCCGAAGTACAAGGACGAGATGTCCATCGAGGAGTGGCAGAAGGCGCTCCTGAGCATCAAGGAGTTCGTCGGCACCTTCTCGATCAGCTTCAGCGGCGGCGAGCCTTTCATCAAGAAGGGCTTCCTGGACCTGATGCAATTCTGCCACGACAACGGCATCCTGGCCGGGGTCACCACCAACGGGTCGGCCCTGAACGAGAAGAATGCCGAGAAGCTCGCGAAGGCCCATCCCTGGAACCTGAACGTCTCGGTGGACGCCCCGACCGCCGAGGTCCACGACTACCTCCGCGGCTATCCGGGCCTCTTCGACAAGCTGAGCTCCGGCATCAAGAATGCCCGCGAGGCGAGGGAAAAGGTCGGCGCCGATTTCCCGATCATCATCAAGACCACGGTCGGCAAGAAGAACTTCCGCTACCTGCCCGAGATGGTCGACTGGACCAAGAACATCGGCGCCACGGCCATGAACTTCCAGCCGATGGACCGCTGGACCCCGGAGACCTACGAGGAGCTATGGGTCGAGGAGGACGAGCTCGAGGACCTTCAGAAGGTCGTCGACACGATGCTCGACCTGAAGCGCAAGGGGGAGCCGATCGTCAACTCGGACCTGGTCATCTCGCTGATGGTCGATCACTTCCGGGAGAAGTCGGCCCCGCCCGAGGCCATGCCGTGCCGTGTCGGGATGAGAGACTTCTTCATCCGAACCAATGGCGACATTGAGGTCTGCTTCTTCTTCCCGGCGATCGGCAACATCAAGGAGGCGTCGGCCCGGGAGATCTGGTACAGCCCCAAGGCGCGTGAGATCCGCAAGCAGACCGTCGAGTGCGATCGTCTCTGCCTCTACACCTGCCTTTCCCAGAAGACCATCAGCGACAAGGTCAAGATGGGCATGACCCTGCTCACGGCCCAGAAGAAGGACAAGGAAGCGGCCAGACTTCGCGAGAAGGAATCCGCCCTGACCGTCCTCCAGTGACGCGTCCGGGCCTGGAACCTTCTGCCATCTCTGGTGAGCGAGGGCGTCGATGACGCCCTCTTTTTTTTCCCCATTGCCTCCGGGGCCGATCCGGTTTTCCCGACGAAGCGAAGACCACCTGGCCCGATCGAGGTTCGCCGCGGGAGGCCGGGTGGGAATCCTTATCGGGGCAGACTAGGAAATTCACCATGTGGGGCTTATAACCATTTCGGTTCGCGGAACTGGCTTTCCTGGGGATGATCGGCGAGGCGGGCGGCTGTTGCCGGGCCGCTGCCGGGACCGCTCCACGCGACTGGCCTGGTTCACAAGTCCCTCTCCAACTCACGATCCAACTCGAAAGGGGATCCAATGCCTGTTGCGAAGGCCGTCGTGGAATTCATCGGGACGTTCTTCCTCGTCTTCACGGTCGGGATGACCGTGAAGAGCCCTGACGCCGCGGCCCTGGCGCCGCTCGCCATCGGCTCCGCGCTCATGGTCATGATCTATGCCGGCGGCCATTTCTCGGGGGGCCACTACAACCCGGCGGTGACGCTGGGAGTCACCCTCCGGGGCAAGTGCACCTGGGCCGACGCCATCCCCTACTGGATCGCCCAGTTCGCGGCCGCCGCGGTCGCCGCCGGGGCCGTCCAGTATCTCAAGGGGTCCGGGACCCCCGCGCCGGGCCCGGCGGCGGCGGGGACGAGCTACCCGCTCCCGGCCTGGTTCCTCGCCGAATTCCTCTTCACCTTCGCCCTGGTGTACGTCGTGTTGAACTCGGCCACGGCCAAGGGGACGGAAGGGAACTCGTTCTACGGCCTGGCCATCGGCTTCACGGTCCTGGTCGGCGCCTTCGCGGTCGGGCCGGTCTCCGGCGGCGCCTTCAACCCGGCCGTCGGCCTCGGGGCGCATATCATGGGGCTGGCCGATCTCACCAAGTTCGTCGTCTACCTCCTCGCCGACTTCGCGGGCGGGGCCGTGGCCGCCCTCCTCTTCCTGGCCCTGAACATGGGGGGCGACAGGCCCTGATCGAGTCATCTCGCACGGCGGCCGGCTGCAGATGGAGGAATTCGACCACCAGATGATGAGGCTCGCCCTCGGGCTCGCCGCGGAGGCACGCGACCTGGGGGAGGTCCCGGTCGGCGCGCTGATCGTCCGGGGAGGCGAGATCCTCTCGCAGGCGTTCAACCTCCGCGAGACGCTCTCCGACCCGACCGCCCATGCCGAGCGGCTGGCGATGACCCTCGCCGGCCGCTCGCTCCGTTCGTGGAGGCTCGACGGTTGCACGCTCTACGTGACCCTGGAGCCGTGCCCGATGTGCGCGGGGGCCATCGTCCAGGCCCGGATCGCCCGGGTGGTCTACGGCGCGGCCGACCCGAAGGCCGGCTCGCTCGACAGCCTGTATCGCCTGGCGACCGACCGGCGACTCAACCACAGGGCCCTGATCCTCGGCGGCGTCCTCAAGGACGAATGCGCGGAAATACTCAGTCTGTTCTTCCAGGAACGTCGTCCTTGATCTAAACTGGGACGAACCTGATTGGCGACCCGGGAGGGGTGCCTGAGTGGTTGAAAGGGCCGGTCTCGAAAACCGGTGTACCCCTCCGGGGTACCGTGGGTTCGAATCCCACCTCCTCCGCTTGCCAGACCCGATGGTGGGTCCCGAGGGCGCGAGTCCCTCGATAATCCCGAGACCGGTCAGCTCGATATCGCGTGCGATCTCGAGCGCCGCCTGAGTGCGGCTCGGCCGCGACCGTCGGACGAATCCAAGGGAGCAGGGGCCGTGGACTCCCTCGACGGCCCGGCCGAGGGACGCCTCCCATTCATCCCTAAGAAACAGTCGGTTGCCGGCTCCCGGGCGATGGATTACTTAAGAGGTCGTGAGGGGGAAGTCTCCGACCGCCGAGACTCCTCCATCACCGACCCGGCTGACGGGATCGCACCTGGGTGGCTGGGTTGATGCGGGATGATGTGTGCGTGAGTGTGTGTATTTGTGAGTGTTGCGTTTTCGCATCCAACCTTCGACGATTGAGACGAGGATGTTGAAAAAAGAACTCACGTCCCCAGGAGCTTCGTGAATCTCGGTTCAGGATGAATCTCTGAGTCAACACGGGCGGTTCCTTTCGTTGACCAAAGGTCGATCTCTGTGCTAGCTTGTCCGCGACTTGAAGCCAACGCAGTAAGAAATGCAGAGTGCCCTCCCAGCCGTCGGAACTGAGACACCAGACCTTGCAGGACGCACAGAGAGCCGAAGGAACGGACGGCCTACGGTAGGACCTCGCGGAGAATACCAGCCCATGAGCCTCCGATTAGGATCAACAGCAGGGGAACCTCGACGCGACATCCAGACCGCGGATGTCGGAGCGATCCGGGATCGTGACGTGGAGTTAGCGGCCATTCAAGGCAATGTTTCGCCCACTCTTTTGATGGATCGCGTTTACGAAACGATGAAGCGTGCCATGGACCTGAGTGGTGCGTTGGTTGGTTTGATGCTCCTATCGCCGGTCATGCTGGCGGTGGCACTCATGATCCGGTTCGATTCTCCGGGACCGGTCCTGTTCCGCCAACTTCGCCGAGGACGTTATGGCAACCTGTTTTACGTCCTGAAGTTCCGCACCATGGTGGCGGATGCCGAGCGACGGTTGAAAGACCTGGAATCGCTCAACGAGTCGGAAAACGGCGTGCTCTTCAAGATGAAGAACGACCCCCGGGTTACGCCCCTGGGCCGATTCTTGAGGAGGTCGAGCCTGGACGAGCTGCCTCAGCTTCTCAACGTCATCCGTGGCGAGATGACGCTCGTCGGCCCCAGGCCCCTTCAGCTCCGCGACAGCGATCGGCTCCGCGATCTCGACCCCGAAGGATACGCGTGCCGGCTCCAGGTCATGCCGGGAGTGACGGGGCCGTGGCAGGTCGGCGGCCGCAGCGATATCGACTATGCCCAGATGGTCGAGCTGGATCGTCAGTATGTCGCCAATCGCACGCTCCTCGGGGACATCCGGATCATCTTCCAGACGGTCCTGGTTGTGCTCGTCGGCAGGGGAGCCTACTGAGCGGACTCCGCCGATATGGTCCTTCCTGCGACCCGGGGCTACCATGTAGCGCCCGGGTCGTTGCGTTGATCCTCCTGACACGCCAAGCTGTCCGTCCAAGGCCGGCCGGTTGGCGAGAGACGGACCGGACCGGAGCCTCAATCCATCCAAGGAGCGTGTCGACTCGTGAGCGAGACCGCGGCACTGATCAACGGCAAGGCTCTGGCCGATCGCGTGCGCCAGGAAGTGGCCCGGGATGTCGCCCGGCTGAGGGAGCGGACGGGGGTGGTCCCCGGTCTGGCGGTCGTCCTCGTGGGCGATGACCCGGCCAGCCAGGTCTATGTGAAGAACAAGCAGAATGCAAGCACGGCCGCGGGGATGACCGGCGAGACGGTCCGACTGCCGGCCTCCGCGAGCCGCGGCGAGTTGTTCGATGTGATCGATCGGTTCAATGCCGATCCGTCGATCCACGGGATCCTCGTGCAGCTTCCGCTGCCGCGAGGATTTGACGAGCGCTCGGTCATCGAGCGGATCGACCCGCTGAAGGACGTGGATGGTCTGCATCCGACCAATGCGGGCCTGCTCGCCCAGGGGAACCCCCGATTCGTCCCCTGCACGCCGCTCGGGGTCCGCGAGCTCCTGATCGAGGCAAGGATCGCCACCAGGGGGGCGCGGGCGGTGGTCCTCGGGAGGTCTCAGCTCGTGGGCAAGCCGATGGCCCTCTTGCTCTTGCAGAAAGGGGAAGGGGGCGACGCTACGGTCACCGTCTGCCACACCGGGACCCGGGATGCGGCCGCCATCGCTCGCGAAGCCGAGATCCTGATCGTCGCGATGGGCCGACCGGAGTGCGTGACGGCCGACTGGATCAAGCCGGGAGCCGTGGTCATCGATGTCGGCATCCATCGTCGAACAGACGGCTCACTCTGCGGCGACGTCGATTTCTCGGGCGTCTCGAGGGTCGCCTCGAAGATCACGCCGGTCCCGGGCGGCGTCGGCCCGATGACGGTGGCCATGCTGCTGAGGAACACGCTCCAGGCCGCGTCGCTCGCATCGGGGATGTCGGCGACCCGGGAAGATGACTAGAGGATCCTGACATGATTCGCCTGGGGATCTGCAACGAGCTCTTCGAGGGCTGGGACTTCGCGGACGTCTGCCGCACGGTCAAGGCGATTGGATACGAGGGGCTGGAGATTGCCCCGTTTACCCTGGCGTCGCGGATTGACGAGCTTGCGGCGGATCGACGGCGAGAGCTTCGATCGATCGTGGCGGACAGCGGGCTCGAGACGATCGGGCTCCACTGGCTGCTGGCGAGGACCGAGGGGTTCTACCTGACCTCCCCGGACGAGGCCGTCCGCCGCAGGACGGCCGATTACCTGGTCAGGCTCGCGGAGGCGACCCGCGATCTCGGGGGCTCGCTGATGGTCCTGGGTTCGCCCAAACAGAGGGACTTGTTGCCTGGCGTGAGCCTCGACGAGGCGACGGGATACGCCCTGGATGTGTTCCGCCGTATCATGCCGGCCGTGGGCGATCTCGGCGTCGATCTCTGCTTCGAGCCGCTGGCGCCCTCGGAGACGAATTTCATCAACACCTGCGCCCAGGCCATGGAGCTGGTGGAGCAGGTCAACCACCCTCGTTTCAAGCTCCACATGGACGTGAAGGCGCAGAGTGGCGAGCATGGAACGTCAGTCCCGGCCCTCATCCGCCGGTACGCCCATGATGCGGGCCATTTCCACGCCCAGGACCTGAACCTGCAGGGCCCGGGGATGGGGGACGTCGACTTCCGGCCGATCCTGAAAGCCCTCGTCGACTCGGGCTATGATCGCTGGGTCTCGGTGGAGGTCTTCGACTTCTCGCCGGGCGCCGAGGAGACGGCCCGCCGGAGCCTCGAATGCCTCAGAGAGTCGCTGCGACTGGCCACCCGATGACCGCACCAGACCGGGCGGAACTCCCGGATTGGCCTGTTCAAGTTCCTTCGACCTGCTATCCTCCCGCCCGCCGAGTTCCTTTCTGACCGGGGCCGTTTCACGTCGCCATCAACCCCGGATTCGGCGAACAGGATAGGCTCGGGCTCGCCACCTGGAGGAGTCCGGCCAGGAGGAGGTGCGCCGTGGGGGGCCAGAGCCGATCCGTGGTCAAGGGGCGGAGCCGCCCGGAAATCGAGGCACTCGAGGGTCGAGTCGTCCTCGCGACCTTCAACGCCTCCAACGTCAGCCAGCTCGTCACGAGCATCGCCCAGGCGGCGGCCACGCCGGGCGCGAATACGATCCTTCTGGCGCCGGGCAACTACATCACCCGACAGGCGATCCAGATTCGCGGGGTCCAGGATCTGACCATCCAGCCGAAGACGGCGAACACCTCCGTCAACCTGATTGGCGCCGTGGTCGATCGCGTCCTCACGATCGACGGCGGCAATGTCACCCTGAAGAATCTCACGGTCTCCAACGGCGGTGGCGTCATCGGGGCCGGTATCGGCGCCCAGAACGCCAACCTGACCCTCCAAGGCGTGCGGGTCTTCAACAACGTCGCCACCGGCGCGGCGGGGGGCGTTTTCGTCCAGAATGGGTCGCTGAACGTCCAGAGCAGCACGATCCTCGACAACCGGGTGAGCCGCGCAGGTGGGGCCGGCGGCGGCGGCATCGTGGCCCTCAACGCCGCGACCAACATCAGCGCATCGGTCATCCAGCGGAACTCCGTCTTCGCCGTGGACCTGACCTCCGGGAACGCGGTGACCGGCATGGGCTCCGGCATCTACACGGCCGGCGGAACCCTGGCGATTACCGGTTCCACGATCACGCAGAATACGGTCAATTCGAGCTCCATCGGGACCTCGTCCCAGGCGTTCGGCGCCGGCGTCTACACCACCAATACCGCGTCGACCGTGACGAACACGAAGGCGACGGCCAACGGCCTGTCGACCTTCGCGACGCAGACCGCGGTCGCGCAGGGCTCCGCCTTCGCGACCGTCGGCGGCAGCCTCGCGGTCAGCAACAGCACCATCAGCGGGAACGGCCCCAAGGGCTGGGCGTCCTTCTACAATCAGAATGCGACGGTGACCGTGACCAACAGCACTCTGGACGGCAGCAAGATCACGGGGACCAAGACGCTCTGATCGGGGAGACCCCGCGAGAGCATGCCGGGCGAAACGGGGCGGCTGCCCTGCGCCGGGTGGCGATGGCTCGCCTTGCCGCCCCCACCTGAACGCCATAGGATGATTCCTGGGTATTCACGGCCCGACCGTTGGGTCGCGGTGGAGTCCTCGAGGAGTCAGCCCATGCGTCCCGGTCCTCCCTTTCGCGTTTCCGGATCTCGTCTTGTCGCAAGCCTGTTGCCCGTGATGGGCTTCCTGCTGGCCGCAACCGTGGCCCTGGCGGCGGACGAGCCCCTCCGGCCCGCGCAGAAGGACAGCTCCCCGCGGGCGAGGCCGAAGGACGCGACCCTCACCCTGTCCGTCGAGCCGGCCGAGGCGAAGCCGGGCGAGACGGTCACGCTCAAGGTCACGGCGAAGCTGAAACCCGGCTGGCACATCTACACCTATGCGAAAAAACAGCCGGACGGCGATGGGCCTCGGAACACGCTCCTGGAGCTCTTTGACCCCGCCGGGCTGAAGGTCGTCGGATCGTGGAAGGCGTCGAAGGAGGCGGAGTCCCACGCCGAACCCGCCTTCGAGAACAAGGCCTTCTCCTACTACGAGGATGAGGTCACCTGGAGCATCCCCCTCGAGGTTCCGGCCGACGCCGGTCCCGGCAAGAAGGAGATCCGTCTCCAGGCGAGCTACATGATCTGCAATTCACAGAATTGCAGTTTCCCCGGCCGCTGGACCCTGCCCCCGGCCTTGCTCACCATCGTCGGCGGGGGGCCGGCCAATCCCGGTCAGGTTCGCCGGACGTTTCGCGGCCCGCTCGAAGCGATCTTCGCCACGACCATGACGGCTCTGGTCCAGGCCGAGGGGAGCAAGCCGGCGACTTCGGCCGGACCCGCTCCGAAGAAGCCGGACACCAATCCGCGTATCCGCCCCAAGGGCGTTACGGTGACGCCCTCGGTGGAGCCGGTCGAGGCGAATCCCGGCGATACGGTGACCTACAAGGTTAGGGCGAAGCTCGAGCCGGGGCTGCACATCTACGCCGTGGCGAAGGACGGAGAGACCTCGGACGGGCCCGTCCCCACGACGTTCGACTTCTTCGACCCCGCCGGCCTCAAGCCCTCCGGGACCTGGAAGCCCGACCAAGCCCCTCAGGCACGACCCGAGCCGGCCTTCGAGAACAAGATCATCGAGTTCTTCGAGGACGCCGTCACCTGGAGCACCACGCTGACCGTCCCCGTCGACGCAGCCCCCGGCAAGAAGACCCTCCGTTGCCAGATCGGCTACCAGATCTGCAACGACAAATCATGCTTCCCGTCGGGACAGTGGACCCTGCCCGACGTGACGCTGAACATCGTCGCCGCGGCGGCTCCCACGGCCACGGCCCCCGCCGCGGCTCCGCCCGCGCCGGCCGCTTCGGCTCCTTCCGCACCGGTCATCGCGGCCGCGCCCGCGGCCGTCAAGTCGGACGCGACGCTCAGCGAGATCGCCCGCAAGAAGAACGAGGGCCTGATCCCGTTCCTGCTGGCCTCCGCACTGGGCGGCCTCTTCGCCCTGGTGATGCCGTGCGTCTGGCCGATGGTCCCGGTGACGGTCAACTTCTTCGTCAAGCAGGGGCAATCGAAGACCTCGGGCGGGAAGACGACGGAGCTGGCGATCACGTATTGCCTGGCCATCATCGGCATCTTCACGGCCGTCGGCGTGCTCTGCTCGTTCCTCTTCTCGTCGTCGTTCCTCCAGACCATGGCGAACAATCCCTGGCTCAACATCTTCGTCGCGGTCGTCTTCCTCGGCTTCGGGCTCAGCCTGCTGGGGCTCTTCGAGATCCGCCTGCCGAGCTTCCTCCTCAACGCCTCCGCGAAGGGCGAGAGCAGGGGGGGCCTCGTCGGCGTGATCTTCATGGCCCTCACGCTCACGATCACCTCGTTCACCTGCACCTTCCCGGTGGTGGGCGGGTTGCTCGTGATGGCGGCCGGCGGCGACTTCCTCTATCCGATCCTCGGCCTGGCCACGTTCGCGACTGTCCTCGCGCTGCCGTTCTTCGTGCTGGCGCTTAGCCCCGGGCTGCTCCAGAAGATGCCCCGGAGCGGAGACTGGATGAACACGGTGAAGGTCGTCGGCGGGCTCGTCGAGATCGGTGCCGCGCTCAAGTTCCTGAACACGGCGGAGATCGCCTGGGTCACGCCCGAGAACGCGTTCTTCGACGCCCACGTGGTCCTCACGGCCTGGATCGTCCTGTCGGCCGTCTGCGGATTTTACTTGCTCGGCTTCTTCCGGACCGATCACGACTACGAGGACGTGAAGATCGGCGCGGTCCGCATGGTCATCGCGACGATGTTCCTGGGCCTGGCCCTGTACATGACGCCCGCCCTCTTCGGCCGGCCGCCCCAGGGATTCATCTGGGACCGCCTGATCGTCGGCATCCTGCCCCCCGACTCGTCCGAGTTCGAGCCGAGGCCGGCCCAGCTTCTGGCGGGGCCCGGCGTGGCTCCGGCCGGCGAGGTGAAGGCCACGTCCGCCGATCCGGCCCAGGCCGAGCGCGAGCAGAAGTCGTTCCACGGCGTGCTCTGGGGCATGAGCTTCGATCAGGCGAAGGAGCGGGCCGCGGCCGAGAAGAGGCCGATCCTGATCGACTTCACCGGCGTGAACTGCGCGAACTGCCGGCTGATGGAGAAGAGCGTCCTGCCCAAGCCCGAGGTCGTGAAGCGGCTCCAGGATTTCGTCACCGTCCAGCTCTATACCGATCGCGTCCCGATCGACTCGATCACCGCCGCCCAGCGGCAGGATCTCGCCGAGAAGAATCAGGAGCGGCAGCTCGACCTGGCCCAGGAGGCGACCAATCCGTTCTATGTCGTGCTCACGCCCGAGGGCAATGTCGTGTCCGCGATGGGCGGCTACAACGAGCCCAACGTCTTTGTTGACTTCCTGACGAAGGCTCTCGAGAAGTCCAGGAGTACCGCGAGGGTCGCCCAGGCCACTCCGGAGAGGTGACGACAGTCTGTCGCGTTCAACGATCGCCCGCGTAGAGCGGCGGCAGGCCCAGCGATCGCCGGACGTGCTCGACGTCGAACGGGTCGTTGACCGGGGACTCGGGGGGCACGCCGCGGAGCACGGCCACGACGTCGCGGGCGACCATCGTGGCCATGTTCGTCAGCCCTTCCTCGGTCTGGGCCGCGCTGTGGGGCGTGAGCAGGACGTCCGGGCGGCCGATCAGGGGATGGCCCGGCGGCGGCGGCTCCACGGCATAGACGTCGGCCCCGTAGCCCCAGAGCTTGCCGGCATCCAGGGCCTCGGCGACGGCCGATTCGTCCACCACGGGCCCGCGGCTGGTGTTCACGAGGATCGAGTCCGGCCGCATCAGCGCCAGGGCCTCGCGGCCGATCATGCCGCGAGTGCTCGCGTCGAGCGGGACGTGCATCGTGAGGTATTCCGAAGCCTCCAGGACCTCGCGGAAGCTCGCCCGATGGGCCCCGGTGCGGACCTCGACGTCGTGCGGCGCGGGGATGATGTCGTTGTAGAGGATCTTCATGCCGAACGCGAGATGGGCGACCTCGGCCACCCGCCGGCCGATCCGGCCGAAGCCGACGATGCCCAGCGACCGACCGGCGATCTCGCGACCGACCACGCTCGTTCGCGCGTGGTAATTTCCCTTCGCCAGCTCCGAGGTCATGCGGGGGAAGTGCTTGGAGAGGCCGATGAACAGGGCGAAGACGTGCTCGGCCACGCTCTCCGTGTTGGCGCCCGGAGTGTAGACGACCTGGATCCCCCGGGCCGTGGCGGCCGGGATGTCGATCTGATCGTATCCCACGCCGTGCCGGCCGACGACCTTCAGCTCCTTGCCGGCGGCGTCCAGGACCGCCGCATCGATCTTGCCGCCGGTCCGGATGATGACGGCCCGAGCCCCCGCGACCTCGCGGCGGATCGTCGCCGGGTCGTTGCCGGTGGCCATGCGGACCTCGCCCGCCTCGCGAAGGATCCGCAGGCCGGCCTCCTTCATCGGATGGATCAGGAGGATGAGGGGGGCTTTCGGGCTGCTCATGCGAGGGAGATCCGGGCGGCTGGGGGATCGAGGCCGGTGGCGTCATGCGACGTCCGGACTATTATAGGGAATGACTCGCGAGTTTCCGCCGGGGTTCGGGCCCGCCCGTCGGATCGCCGGTCCAGCAGGATGATGGCCGCCGTATGCACGCTCCGACGCGACTCTGGTTGTCCCGATCATGGACGGTCCTCGGCCCGGTCCTGATCGGGCTGGCAATCCGGGGGGCCGCCATGGCGAGTGGGGCCGGCGCGTTCGAGGATCCCGACAACTACCTCCCGCTGGCGCGTTCGCTCGCCCGCGGCGACGGTCTGGCGTGGAAGGGCCGCCCCACGGCCTATCGGCCGCCCCTGTATCCCCTGGTCCTGGCGCCGATCGTCCGCCTCGCCGATCCGAATCCCGTTCCCGTCATCGCGGCCCTCCACCTGGCACTCGGAGCGGCGACGATCTGGCAGACGACGCTGGCGGCTCGCCGCTGGGGCCTGACCGATCGCCGTGCTCTGATCGCGGGGTTGATCGCGGCCTGCGATCCCGTGCTCGCCTGGCAGTCCCGGTTCATCATGACCGAGACCCTGAGCGCCTTCCTCGTCGTGTCCGCGGTCGCGTCCTTCGCCAGGCAAGGTCCTCGCGGGCTCGTCGAGGGAGGAATCTTCCTGGGACTCTCGGCCCTTTGCCGCCCCAGCCTCTTGCCGGGCGCCGGCGTCGCCGTGGCCGGGATCATGGCCTCCAGCCCGGGTTCGGTTCGGGATCGAGCGGCCCGCGGCCTGGTCGTGATGGCGCTCCTGGTCGCGGTCC
Organism: Aquisphaera insulae; assembly: GCF_011064615.1. GTDB lineage: Bacteria > Planctomycetota > Planctomycetia > Isosphaerales > Isosphaeraceae > Aquisphaera > Aquisphaera insulae. The sequence continues at coordinate 54,210 of NZ_JAALJH010000002.1, forward strand.
TCGTGCCCTGGGCAATCCGGAACAGGCTGGCCCTGGGAGAGGCGGTCTGGACGACGACCCACGGCGGATACACGCTCGCGCTGGCCAACAATCCGACGTACTACCGGGACGTCCTCGACGCCGAGGGCGATGGGGTCTGGAGCGGGGCGGAGCAATGGAACTGGTGGGATTCGGTCAATCGAACCACGAACGGCATGACAGAGCCAGAGGCCGATCGCTTCCTCCGAGACTCGGCCCTCCGGCTGGCGAAGGAACGACCGGCCGCCTTCGCCCGGGCCTGCCTGGATCGGGCCGCCCGGTTCTGGAGCCTGGCGCCGGCCACGGCCGTCTACCCGGCTCGCGTCCGCGTCCTCACCGCCCTCTGGACCGTCCTCCTGTGGGCAGCCCTGCTCCTCGGGCTTCTGTGCCCGGGAACCTGGAGCTGGCCGCGGGTGGCGGCCCCGGCGGCGATCCTCGGGCTGACGATCGTCCATTTCTTCTTCTGGACCGATCTGCGGATGCGGGCGCCCATCGTCCCCGCGATTGCGCTGGTTGCTGCCACGGCCGCGTGGCCGCCCTGGCCGTCGATCAGGAAACCCCGGCCGGCTCGATCGGAGCCCGTTCTCTCGGGGCGGTGACCGGTCCCCCCGCCTCGGGGGCGGAGTCCTCCGGCCGGCGGTTGAACACGACCCAGCGCGACATCGAGAAGCTGATGCCCGTCGCCAGGACGATCCCGACCACCGCCGCCGCCAGCTTGTGGTCGTCGAAGAACGGGATGTAGGCCGGGAGGACGAGGCTCAGCGTGAGGCTGACCAGCATCGCGAGCGCATTGCCCATCGCGTAGGTGAGGAACTGGCGGGCGATGGAGCCTTCACGAGAGTCATTGAACGTGAGGCGGCGGTTGAGCGTGAAGTTCCAGACCATGGCCACCAGGATCGCCAGGGTCCGGGCGGTGGCCAGCGCCCACGAGAAGCCGGCGGAATCCAGGCTCGCCCCCGACCTGCGGAAGCCCGCCTGGAAGAGCGCGTAGAGGGTGAGGTCCACCACCATCCCGGAGGCACCCACCATGCAAAACTGGACGAGCCGGGAGAAGGTCCCGAACCGCTGGTCGACGACCCGCTTCAACTGGCGGAGGTCATTCAGGCCGGCCGTGCGGAACTCCGGCCGATCGCCGGCGAGGGTCTCGATGGGGACGTCGACATGGTCGGGGCAGGGCCAGGTGATGAGGTCCAGCGCGGCCCGCGACCCCCGCGCAGGGTGTGGCGCCCGGGGCGTCGCCTCGATGTGATCCCGACGCACGGCCATCAATCCCGAGAATGCGTCCGAGGTCCCCAGCGCGGCCTGACCGCCGAGCGTCCAGAGGCGGTGCGAGACCGACCGGCTCATGGTCATCGAAGGAGCCCGGCGCGGGACACCGATCGCCAGCACCGAATCCGACGCCTTCAGCGCGTCGACCAGGTCGACGATCGCACGGGGCGAGTAGGAGCGGCGAGGATCGAGCACGATGATGACATCCCCGGTCGCCACCCGGATCGCCGCCCGCATGGCCTCCACCTCGCCGCCGGAGGCCTCCACGGTCACGCCGGCCGATCCCTGTTCCGCCGACGAGCGAGGATCGACCCGCCCTGCGTGGATCAGCTCAACGCATCCCGCCCCGAACCGCGCCTCGAGCTCCTCCTCGTAGGCCGCAACGACGTCCTTGACCTGCTGATCGCCGGACGAGACCAGGATGATCAGGCTGAAGCTCGACATGCTCGTGATTTCTCTTGAGGGAGGGACTCGGGACCTCATGTCACCGAGACGCAGGGCAGGGCAGGGGAGCATGGGCCGGTGGCTCCATGCGATCGAGGAGGTTTCCAGCCGATCGAAGGCGGGTTGTCGCTCCGTTGCATTCGCCCCACCGATCAAAGAATAGTGCCGATCGGAAAAATCGGCAAGGCACACCCTGTCGTCGGAGCGTGGGGCGTCTCTCGCGGCATCTCGTCAGGTCAGATTCCCCGCTCGATCCATCCGCCGCCCAGCACCAGGTCTCCCTCGTAGAGCGTCACGACCTGCCCAGGGCTTACGGCGGACTGGGGCGATTCGAAGTGGATGCGTACTCGACGATCGGGCAGGGGAGTGACCCTGGCCGGGACGGCGGCATGACGGGCGCGGATCTGGGCGAAACAGGAGGTCTCGGCGGTCGGCTCTGGCCCCAGCCAGTTGAAACGGGACGCCTCCAGTCCGTCCCGAAGCAGGGATGCGCGGTGGCCGATGGTGACGGTGCTGGTGGCCGGTTCGATCTGGACGACGTATCGGGGCTCGCCGAACGTGATCCCGAGCCCGCGCCGCTGGCCGATCGTGAAGCCCTCGATGCCGGGATGGGTGCCGACCTGGTTGCCGGACAGGTCGACCATCGGGCCGGACGTGTCGAGGCCCGGACGCATCTGCCGGACAAGGCGGAGATAGTCGTCATCCGGCACGAAGCAGATCTCCTGGCTCTCGGCCTTGTCGTGCACCGGGAGGTGGTGGCTGCGAGCCAGCTCGCGGATCTCGGCCTTCGGGCGGTCGCCGACGGGGAAGAGGACGTGGCGGAGCACCTCGGGGCGGAGTCCGGAGAGGACGTACGACTGGTCCTTGTTGCGGTCGATCCCGCGGGCGACGCGGAGCGTGCCGTCATCCGCGGGGACGATCCGCGCGTAGTGCCCGGTCGCGACGTGATCGGCGCCGACCTGCTTGCCGTAGCTCCAGAGCTTGCCGAACTTCAACCAGATGTTGCACATCACGCAGGGATTGGGGGTCCGCCCGGCGAGGTACTCGTCGGCGAAGTAATCCTTGATGCGACCGAAGTCGTCCTCGAAGTCGAGCGCGTAGAAGGGGATGTCCAGGCGGTCGGCCACGCCCCGCGCGTCGAGCGAGTCGGCGACGCTGCAGCAGGTCTTCGCCCGCCGCTCGGCGTCCTCGGCGTGGCTGCCGGTCCTCATGAACAGGCCGATCACGTCGTATCCCTGGGACTTCAGCAGGAGGGCGGCGACCGAGCTGTCGACCCCTCCGCTCATCGCCAGGACAACGCGCTTCGCCATGGATTCCTCGCCGAGGGAGACTGCCGGGACCGACCCGTTCGGGGGCCGTGCCCCACGAGACCGTCCCTTCCATCGTAGGGGCGAGGGCGACCGCGGGGAAGCCATCCCGGGCTCACTTCGCCTTCGCGGCCTCCGCCGGGGACACCTGGGGCATGGACCTGAAGAGGGCCAGTACGTCGGCGATGTCCTGGTAGCTGAGGACGTTCAGAAGCCCCTCCGGCATGACCGAGGTGGTCGACGCCTTCTGGTCCTCGATCTCGGCTTTCGGCAGCGTCACCTTGGCCCCGTCGGAGAGGAGCAGGACGAGGTTGGCGGCGTCGGAGGCGACCGGCATCCCCTGGTAGACCTTGCCGTCCTCCATGGCGATGGTGACGGTCTTGTACTGGTCCGAGATCACCTTGGAAGGGGTCACGATGGACTCGAGGATCTCGGTGGGGCGGAACCGGCTGCTCACCGTGGTCAGGTCGGGACCGAGGCCCGCCCCCTGGTCGCCCAGCTTGTGGCAGTCCAGGCAGCGGGCCTTGAGGATGATCTGCCGGCCCCGATCCGCGGATGCCGTCTTCATTACGGGCGCCTGGAGGACGTTGTCGATCAGGTTCGTCAGGTCGTAGGACTGAACGCCAGCCGTCTCGGCGCCGAGAGCCGGGCCGCCGGGGAACTTCTTGCGGTAGACGTCCTCCCAGGCGGACAGGGCGGCCTCGAAGGGGGTGGCGTCCGGCTTCGCCGGGACACCCGTCCAGCGAGACGCCAGCTCATCGAGCACCTGGCGGCTCGAGGGGCCGGTTCGCTTCGCCAGGCCGAGCAGGTGGGCGAGCCCTTCGGGCCCCTGCGGGCTCTCCTTGATCTTCTTCAGGGCGCCCAGAGCAAGGCTGGTCGTGTTGCCGTCGCGCGAGGCGAGGGCCGAGGCGAGGATCGGCAGATCGGCCGCCGACGGATGCCCCACCAGCGCCCGCACGATCGAGTCCCGACGAGCCGGCTCGGCGACGTAGGTCTCGCGGAGGGCCACCCGGGCCGCGGGCAGGCTGCTGCGGCCGAGCTTCTCCAGGATCAGGGACCGCAGGTCGTTCCCCTGGCTCCCCGGGACCGGAGTGGTCCGGAGCTTGCCGTCGAGGGCGATGAGGGCTGGGATTCGCGCGGGGTCGCGATCGAGTTCGAGCTCCCGGATCAGGACCCGGGTCGGGAAAGGATACCTGTCCCCCTCCACGATCAGGGCCTCTCGCTCGCCCGGTTCAAGGCGGTCCACGAGCTCCTGGATCATGTCGTCGAGATAGCCGAGGAAGCTGTACCCCCCCTCCCAGCGCGACGCGGTCTCGTACCAGGCCCAGAGCCGGCGCCTGGACTCGGGGGTCCAGCCGCGCTTCATCGCCCGGAGGCAGTAGGCGTCATGGATCTGGGTGGCATGGTCGGCGACATCGGCCTGGTGATCGAGGATCATCGAGACCGCTCGGGGATCGTCCAGGAAGGCGAGCAGCCGGGCGAGCTCGCGATTCTCCGGCGATTGCTCCCGCGGACGGAACATCGTCACCAGCAGGTCGGCGAGCTCGCCGGAGCCTGCCAGCTCCAACTTGCCGGGGCCCTGGAGATACGTCAGGCCGATTAGCCTGAGTACGTCGAGCTTCACCGACGGCTCGGCGTTCCGCTTCAGGAGGGCGACCTCGCGGCGGAGCAGGTCCTCCTGGGCCGCCTGGTCGAGGCTCGTCGTCCGCACGATGGCGAGTAACGCCTCCACGGCGGCCCGAGGGTCGGCGATGGCGATCAGCTCCTCACGGTGCGCGGCCGGCCCGGCGTGCTCGATGGCCGTCCTCGCGGCAAACCGCACAAGCCGATCTGGATCCGAGAGCAGGGGGATCAGCTCCGGGACCGGGATCTTCGCCGCCTCGGCCTGCATGAGCGACTCGCACGCATGCCGGCGGACGGCCGCCTCGGGGTCCTTGAGGCAGAGGGTCAGCTCGTCCCGGACGGCGGGGTAGCTCGCGAAGCGGTCGAGCAGCGAAATGGCCCGGCCGCGGACTTCCGGCATCGGATCACTCGCGAGCGACGTGAGGAGGTGCCTGTCGGCCGATCGTCCCCCCTCGAAGAGCAGGTCCAGGGCTCGCACTCGGTCCCCGGGCGGACGCTTGCCCTCTGCGCCGCGGGCGATCGCCTGGATCTCGGCGTCGAACCTCGAGGGGTCGCGGCCCCTCAGGGTCTCGACCTTCTTTCGGGAGAAGCTGGAGAGCGGGCTGTCGATGGCGATCGCCTGATCCCAGGCCGTTGTCAGGGTCGCGGCCTTGTGGCCCTCGCCCTTGACGCCGACGCGGAAGAGGCCCCCCTGGGTGCCGCGGCCTCCCGTGGTGAAGTAGACCGCGCCGTCGGGTCCGACCTCGATGTCCGTGCAATTGAGCGGCTGGCCCGTCACCAGGTCGCTGGACGAGGCCCGGTAGCCGGCGCCTTCACGATCGAGCTTGACGGCGAGGATCCGACCCTGGGACCAGTCGCAAATCAGGAACTGGTCGCGGTAGTCGGCCGGCAGCAGGCCGGCCTGGTAGAAGGTCACCCCCGTGGGCGATCCGCGGCCGACGTCGAGGATGGCCGGCAGGCTGTCGAAGTGGGAGGCGGGCCACTTGCCGGAGCCGTTTCGCCAGCCGAACTCCGCGCCGATGGGGCAATGGCAGACGCGGACGGGCCGATACCAGGGGAGGCCGACGTCCCACTCCATGTCGCTGTCGAAGGTGAAGATCTCGCCGGCGGCGTTGAAGGCGAAGTCGTATTCGTTGCGGAAGCCGGCGACGACCCGCTTCCACGACCTGCCCATGTCGTCGCTGCGGTAGATCTCGCCGCCCGGGGCCATGACGCCCGCCGCGTGGCCACGCGGGTCGTCGTAGTGCGGCAGCAGCTCGCCCTCGTAGGCGACGTTCACCGGGCTGGACGCGTCGATCGGCGGCTTCAGGTGAGCATGATTGCCGTTGTTGTAATAAAGGCGGCCGTCGGGGCCCAGGGTCACGGCGTGCGGCCCGTGCTCGCCCATCCCCCCGGCCGTGTCGCGGATGAGGTCGGTCGCCTCGAAGATCCCGTCGCGATCGGGGTCCGTGAGCCGGTAGAGCCCGGCTCCCTTCGGCCCCTGCCCGACGGCAAACAGGGCATCGCCGATGAATGAGAGACCCTGGCAGTTCTTCATGGTTGGGGTGATGTCCACCCGGCGCTCGTACTTCCCGTCGTGGTCGTCGTCGTGCAGGCGGGCGATCGGGCCCATCTCGATCGAGACGCACGGGAGCCCCTCGGGATCGAAGGTGAAGGCGACCACGGAGCCCGTGACAGTCGGCTGTGCGACGGTGTTGATGGTGAATCCGGCGGGGACGCGGAATCGCTCCGAGGCGACTGCCAGGCGGGTGGGCTCTCCCCAGGGGGGGATGCCCAGGGCCCCGAGGTCTCGGGCCCGCGACCACGGCCGGTCGTCGAAGTCGACCCCCTTCCAGTCGTCGCCGTCGGGGACCTTGTCGGTCGACTTCCACGAGGAGTCGGACTGGACCGGCACCCCCTGGCCCAGGGGCAGGACGCCGCCGCGGATGAGGAAGCCGGCCGCGCCCTCGGACTCGTTCGTGGCCTTCGCCGCCAGGACGTGGGTGCCGGTCGCGAGCTTCGCCTCCACGGCCTGGACCGTCTTCCAGTCGCTCCCCTCGGCCACGAGCTTGCCGTCGAGGTAGAGCGCGAAGGCGTTGTCCGCGGTCACGTCCACGGCCAGCGTCGAGGGCTCCTTCACGCGGAGGACCTTGCGGAGATAGATCGACCCCGCCGGGAAGCCGCCCCCGGGGGCCTTGCCGTGCCAGATCCATCGCGGCGCGCCCGCCTCGCGCTGGGCCGCTCCGACGCGGGGCATCAGGGCGACGGCCAGGCCGAGCGCGCCGATCGCCATCGCGAGCGCTCGCCGCGGACGGCGTCGGGATGGTCGGGCCTCATGGTCGCGAGGGGCGTCGATCATGCGCAGTCTCTCCCGGTGCATGGCGTGGCGATCTCTCGGTTCCGTTCACTGGGCGGGCTTGTTCCGGGCGGCCTTCTCGTCGATCCCGCTGATGCCGAAGCGTCGAGCGAGCTCGTCCTCCACGTCGTCCCAGCCAAGGTCGCGATGGGCGAGCATCACGAGGGAGTGGAAGACGAGATCCGCGACCTCCTTGACCAGGTGGACGCGGCCCTCCTCGCCGGGCTCGTCGCCGGCCTCGACGACCTCCGCCGCCTCCTCGGTGATCTTGGCGCCGATCTTCGGGACGCCCCCCCGCAGGAGGCCGGCGACGTACGACTTCTCCGTCTCGGTCCTCGTCTTGCGGTCCTGAATCACCGCCATCAGGTCCGTCATCAGGGACGACCGCGTCATCTCGCCGGAACCTCCGCGACCTCGGCGATCATTCCCGGAAGTCCCGATGAGCCCGGGACGGGATGATCTGGATCGGTTAGAATGGGTCCAAGATTACCCGCCCGACGCAGGCAAGGGAACAGCCCTCGCGAGGGCGTCCCGGCAATTCTCGCGAGGCCCCCATGCAGCCCGGCGACACCGAGACGGAACTGGGCGTCCCCATCCCCGGCCGGATCCTTGAGGAAGCTGATTGGGCGCGGACCGCCGTGAAGCGGCTGCCCGCACCGGGGCCGCTCGACTGGTCCGCGATCTTCGGACGGTCCGCCCCCCTGGTCCTGGACCTCGGCTGCGGCAACGGCCGGTTCACGCTGGGCAGCGCGATCGCCCGCCCGGAGATGGACCACTTCGCGATCGACGTCCTCCCGGTGGTGATCCGCTACGCGACCCGTCGGGCCAACCAGCGCGGGCTGCACCACGTCCGGTTCGCGGTCAAGGACGCGCAGACGTTCCTCCGCACCTACGTCGGCGACGGCGCCGCGTCCGAGATGCACCTGTACCATCCCCAGCCCTATCACGACCCCCGCCAGGCCCATAAACGGGTGCTCACGCCGGCCTTCGTGAGCGACGTCCATCGCGGCCTCTCGGCCGGCGGCCTGTTCGTCGTCCAGACTGACAACCCGGACTACTGGCACTACATGACCCGGATCCTGCCGTATTTCTTCGTGTTCGAGGAGCACGAGGGGACCTGGCCGGATGCCCCCGAGGGGCGATCTCGCCGCGAGATCGTCGCCCGTCAGCGCGGCCTGCACATCTTCCGCGGCGCCGGCGTCCGCCGCGATGATCTCGACCTCCGCGAGGCGCTCGATCTGGCCGCATCGCTGCCACCGCCGAGGTTCCGGAGCCACGGGCCCTGGATCGAGCTCGATCGGTGGGAGGAGAGCCATCGCTGAGGATCGGATCGCCCCGCGGGACGACGACTCAGTGCTCGATCTCCAGGCGGTTCCGGTACGTCCCCGCCGCGTGCCCCACGCAATCCCAGCCCCGGCCCACCGAGGTCGCCGCCAGCGTCACGAAGATCGAGGCCGGAGAGTTGGGCTCCGTCGATTGCAGGCTGAACTCGATCGCGTTGGCCGGCGCACCCCAGCCCGCGGTCGGGGAGGGCGTCACGTCGAGCTGGGCCGACCAGTCGCGGAGCGTCAGCCGGCCTGCGGCCCGATCCTCGTCGTGGAGCGTGATCGTGAGAGGATCGCCCGGCTCGAGCCGGCCTTCGGCCAGCGTTCGGAACGGGCCCTTCTCGCCGCTGGAGGCCTCGACCACCGCGAACCGCCGGGTCGCGTCCACGAACGCGAATCGGAGCGGCCGCCCGGAGGGATAGCCGAAGGGGAGGACCTCGACCCGGACGCCCTGACAGGGTGAGAACTCCAGGAAGAGGCGGCGGTGCCCCCGCACCTCCACGCCGCAGAACGAGTTCAGGTGGGAATCCACGGGGCGGTCGATCGTCGTCGCCGCGTCGATCCGGGCCTGCCCTTCCGCCGGCCCGACGGCGACCTCCAGCCGGGCTGAGCCGAGCCCCGGGAATCGGTAGCGAAGGTCCCGAGTGCCGTCCGGTCTCTCGCTCATGCCCTCGAATCGCGGCTCAGGACCCTCGCGGTCGCTCTCGCGATTGAAGACAACCCAGCAACCATCCGGCGAGACGCTGAGGAACCGCAGGAGCGGCTGGACCTCGACCTTCAGCGCCCCGAACTGTGCGAGGATGGAGCCCTCCGAGGCGTAGACCGACGTCCCCGGGGCGACGCGAATCAGGCCGGACGCCTGCCGCGAGGAGCCCCACGGCGGGGCGGACTCGGCGAGCCCGGCTGCCGCCTCGAGCGGACGCGTCCCGGGCGGTCCGGGTCGGATCGACCAGGGGATGGCCGCGCCGACGAGGGCCCACGCCAGGGCGCTTAGGATCGCGAGCCGCCGCAACTTCCGTCCCTCGGCCGAGGCCGCGAGGAGAGAGAACGCCACGCCCAGGGCCGCCGCGATCAGCATCGGCGCCAGCCAGAGCACGCGAAAGGTCACCGGGAAGGAGGCTCTCGCGGAGATCGCGCCGGCCGCCCACGCGGCCGGGTAGGCCGGTAGAAGCCGAAGCAGCAGGTCCCTCCGTTCCCGATGCAGGGCGACGAGGCCGGCGAGGCTCCAGCCGAGCCCGAAGATCGGGACGACTCGGTCGAACCAGAATCGGGGATGACCGACCGGGAACCCGCCGGCCCTCAGCCACCACCACGAACCGGCCGCCATGACGTGCGCCACGAGCGCCGCGAGCCAGAAGGTCCCCTCCAGTCGCGCCCTCAGGGCTCTGTTCATCACGACCGCTCCCGGGTTCCGCGTGCGACGGATCTCCGGGGCCAATCCTACCATGCTCCGCGCATGGCCGAGGCCATCGACACGCTCCGATGAGAGGTGCGGATGGCCCCGATGCCGGCCGGTCTTGTGTCGGCGTCAAGCCGCCTGGCGGATCAATACTGGTCGGCGCTGATGACCTCGCCGGCGCTCCGGGTGATCAGTTGTGCGAAGGTCTGGATGGCGATCGACTGCTTGATGAAGCGGACCGAGCCGTCGCCCAGCAGGAAGTTGGCGCCGCCGGGGTGGAAGGCGAAGGCCTCGCTCGTCCCCTCAGAGCCATAGTAGGGATACGGGAAGGTCTGCCCGCCGATGTCGTCGCCGTTGGTGCAGTTCAGCGGGCAACGGCCGGGGATCACCGAGCCGTCGTCGCTGGAACCATCGATGCTGAAGTCGCTCGCGGGGCGGGCCCAGCCGCCGGCGTTGAGACGGTGGTTGAGCAGGTCGGAGGAGAATTGCCTGCCACCCCTGCGGATCACGTATGGACGCCCGGCGGACTCGGCGAAGGCAACGGTGTTCGAGAGGCCGTCGGTCACGTTCGCGATCTTCGACTTGATGTTCTTCGGGAGCATGCCCGTCCACGCGCCGACGGTGGTGGTGTCGCCGGCCGCCACTGGCAGATTGAGGCCGGTCGCGCCCAGCCGCTGGTCGATGCCGATCGTTGGCGAGTAGTCCGTCGGGGCGTTCACGTTCGCGGCCCAGGTCATCGGCGGATTCGGATCGCCGTCGAGGACGTCCTGGTAGGCCGAGGAGGGGCAAAGCAACGTATTGATCTTGCCGAGCACGGACGTGGAGTTGGCCGGGCCGCTCCAGTTAAACGACTGGTTGTAGGCGTTGAAGACGTTGTTCTGCTCCAGGTAGGGGAGCATGAACGTCAGGGCCGCGATCCGGGGGAGCGAGGTGGCGCCGGCCGGCCGGGTGCTCGAGGGGAGCTGGTTGTTCACGTCGTGGAAGTTGTGGACTGCGATGCCGAGTTGCTTCAGGTTGTTGACGCACTGCGCCCGGCGAGCGGCCTCTCGGGCCGACTGGACCGCCGGCAGGAGCAGCGAGATCAGGACGGCGATGATGGCAATGACGACGAGCAGCTCGATGAGCGTGAAACCCCGGCGGCGTACCGAAATCATGAGATCCTCCTAGACAGGAATGTTTCGCGGACGGTTCATCGTCCCCGTTGTTCGCTTATTGCTTGATTTCCAGGGGCGGCAGCTCGTTCGGCTTCGCCTCCACCGTGATCTTCCAGGGGGAGCTTTCCTTCTTCCCGTATTCGCCGGAGATGGCGTTCGGGCCCGTCACGTAGTCGTTCCCCTTCTTGAGCACCTTGTTCCACTGGATGGTGGCGACGTACTGGCCCGCGGGGGCGCCGTCGTCCGCGTCGTAGGTCGTCAGGCTGAAGGAGCCGTCCTTGCGAACCTTGCCCGAGGGCGAATGCTCCGTGCTCCCCTTGCTGCCGGTCGGATTGAGGACCACCAGCGCCCCTTCGGGCACCTCGCCTCCCACGGTGACCTTGCCCGTCACCGGGTAAACCGCCACCCGGCCTTCATTCGCGGAACACCCCGTCAGCACGAGGGCCGTTAACAACAGGCCGGCTTTCCAGCCCACCCTCGCGGAACGACCCGACGCTTCGCCCGAACGACCGTATCGCTCGATGCCCCTCTCGCTAATGGCTGAATCCGCCATGAAACCAATCCCCTCGGCGTGCCTCGACGACCCTCACCAGCCCCTTCGTCTGGCCGGTTTACCTCTTGGCCGGGCTTTCCTGTCCCGGCCCCGCTCGTACTCCGAAAGCAGAGGTCCACGAGCGTTGAGGTGTTATACTTGCCATTCCTATCGACTTGGTCAAGATCGATCTCTAGTAAATCGATCGGAATTTCCGGAAGGTCGCGTCGCTCAGGAAGAGCTTTCTGGATTTAGCCGTGTGAATGGCTGTTATGATTCATAAGTCCTTTTGGAACTGATGTTTGAGGGTCGCATGGTTGGCCCGATCGCCGTTTCTTAACAATGTGGATGCATGTGTGTTTGTTGCTGGTGCGAGTCCGTGAAACGAGCGGGTCGGCGGCCTTATCTTTAATCTTTTTATATGAATATATTTAAAACAATTTGGTCTATGCTGCGATTCGGCTCAGGGCACGACGAAGGTTCCGACGGCGCCGGCAGGGAGGGATGTGTTGATGGATCGTCGCCCCTCATGGACCTGGAAGGAGGACGTGGATTTGCCGTCATTGAGGATGATGACGATCCGGCGGCCGTCCGGAGATCGGAAGGCGACATTGGGCAGGCCCGGAGGCTCGTTGCTGTGGACCCGGACGGAGCCGGGGCGGACGAACTTGGAGGCGTGGGCCACGGTGTAGTACGCCGGATTTCGGGTCACGGTGTTGCCGTCGATGGTGATGGCACCCAGGCATCGCGTGCAGCCGCCGGGCGTGTGCGGCCGGTAGCGGGGGTCGGCGGCGAGGTTCCACTGGAGCATGGTCCGGCTCCAGTTCCGCGTCGCGCCGATGGTCAATTCGCGGGTGTGCCAGGCGAGGTCTCCGGCGAGGTCGCCGGGCCCGCCGACCCATTGTTCCGTGAAGTAGAGATTCTTGTCCGGATGGGCCTCGTGGACGCGTGACATCGCCGCGATCTTGCCGGCGTAGAGGTGGAACGCGGAGCCGTCGATGTATCGTCGCGCCTCAGGATCGGCGAGGATCGCGAGAGGGTATTCCGGCCTGTCGCAATTGTGGTCGTAGACGACGATCTTCGTGTCGATGCCCGACTTGCGGAAGGCCGGGCCGAGGTGGTCGCGGACGAACGCGGCCTGTTCCTCCGCCTTCATCAGCAGGCTGGGGTTGTTCCCCGGGTGGAGCGGCTCGTTCTGGACGGTGATCGCGTCGATCCGGATCCCCTCCGCCCGCATGGCGAGGATGTACTTCACGAGATACGCGGCGTAGGCGCCGCGGAACTCCGGCCTGAGGCTGCCGCCCATGGTCTTCCCGTTGGACTTCATCCAGGCCGGCGGGGACCACGGCGAGCCCATCAGCTTGATCTCCGGAGCGATCTCGAGGATCTCCTTCAGGGTCGGGATCACGTCCAGGCGGTCGGGGCCGAGGTCGAATCGCTTCAGCTCGGGATCGGCATCTCCCGCGGGGGCGTCGTCGTAGGAGAAGACCCGGTCGTTCAGGTCCGAGGCCCCGATCGAGAGCCTGAGGTAGCTGATGCCGAGCCCCACGCCCTCGGTGGAGAACAGCTCCTTCAGGAGGGCCGCGCGGGCCGTCGGCGACATCCGCCGCATGAGGCCCGCGCTCCCCCCGGTGAGCGTGTACCCGAAGCCGTCGATGGTCTGATACGTCCTGGCCGGGTCGACCTGAATGATCGGCCCCGGGCCGGGGGCCGTCGCCGCGTCGGCCCCGAGAGGACGCCTCTCGAACCGCGCGGTCCCGGCCGGGTCGGTGAGCCAGAGCTCCACCTGGGCCGGGGCCGCGGTGTGCGGCAGGACGCCCAGGAGGATCGCCATCGTCGGGAGCCATCGGCGAGTCCGGCCGCGGCGATGGCCGCCGTTCGCAACGTCGATCCGACGAAGCAGCATGTTGCAGGTCCTCTGCGGTGGTCGGGAAGGGCAATCAGGAAGCCAGTTCGGTCTCCCGCGGCTGGCCTCGGAGGTCGTCGAGCCGCTGCTGCATCATCGTCAGGTGCATCCGGAGCTGGTAGAACTCCTCCATGTAGCTGAGGGGGACGTCCACCCAGACGACCTTGTGCTCGATGTTGCGGAGCCTCTGGATTTCGCGGTCGAGATCGAGGCCGCCGAGCCCGGAGGCCAGCTTCTGATCGATCTCTCGGAGGACCGAATACCAGCGGTAGATCTTCCGCCGGATCCGCCAGCGGATCAGCGGCGGCGCGGCGCGGAGCATGGGCATGAGCAGCATCACGAGCGGGATCAGCATCAGCTTGGCCCGATCGGCGAGCGAGGCCAGCCAGAACGGGAGCAGGCGTTGGAGGAAGGGCTGGCCCGAGAGGTAGTAGCGGTGAGCATCCTCGCTCAGCGGGAGGTCGCAGTAGGCCTCCGAGGGGAATTCCTGGGGCTCGGACAGCACGGAGCCGCCGCCATGGATCCGGGTCGCGACGGTCAGGAGCACCGGCACCAGCGCGGGGCTGAAGTCCTTGCGGACGGCCAGCATCGCCGTGGGGGCGAGCAGGGAGACGTCCCGCGCGGGGAGGTTCCTGCCCAGGTCCACGACGCCCGCCGGCAGGGTCACCGGGGAGAGGAACCGGAACCGCCGGCGATAGGCCTCCTGCTGGGCGAAGCTCAGGAGCTTCACCCCCGGCGTCCCCAGGAGCTGGCGGATGTAATCGGCCTCGAAGGCGGAGACGAAGAAGGCGGCGTCGAGCTCTCCCTTCGCCAGGGCCGCGGCGGCGTCCGCGGCGTTCTGGTGGGAGAGCCTGGTGCCCGTGGTCCCGGGCGACGCCCCCGCGTCGACGAGCCCATTCTCCGCGAGCAAACGGATCGCGACGGCCTGGGTGCCGCTCCCCTCGGGGCCGACGCCGATCCGACGGCCCGCGAGCTGGCCCGGGCGGTCGCAGGCCTCCTCGCCGCGATAGAAGACCCACAGGGGTTCCCGGTAGAGGCTCCCCAGCGTCAGCAGCTTCTCGGCCTGGGCCGCATCCGCCAGGCCGCTCTGGAGGATGGCCAGCGAGACGTCTGACCCCTCGTCGGAGAGGAGCGAGAGGTTCTCGACGGACCCGGCGGTCTCGCGAATTTCGACCTCCAGGCCCTGCCGCCGGAGCTCCTCCGCGTACCGCCCGGCGAACCGGTAGTAGGCGCCGGTCCGCGCACCCGTCGCGAAGACGAGACGGCGCGGGGGCGGCGGCTCAACGAACATCAGGTAGGAGGCCGCGAGCACCGCCAGGCAGAGTCCGGCGATCCAGATCCATGCGGCCGTCGATCGGCCGATTCGCCGCCGCCGGCGCGGTGGCGAGTGCACCGGCTCCCGTCGGCTCAGGTCCGCGTCGCTCATCGTCGCTCTCACATCTTGGCGGATTCGCACCGGGAATTCGAACGGGACGATCACCATCTTACACGGAAGGGGGCGGGCCGCAGCATCGGAGCGACGAGGGGCATGCATCGGGGCGATTCGACCGTCCGCGGGATCTTTGGAGAAAAGCTCAAGGGAAAATCCCGGTGGGCCGATGAACTGACCTGGTACTCCTTGTTCACTCCTAGTAAAAGGGGCTCACCGCGGTGGACGCGATCCCCTCAGGGACCCGTGTACCCCGGACAAGATGTCCGGGGGAGACGAGCTTCAGGGACGTCGCGAGCACCGCGGGACCGTCGGCCCCTCGCATCCGGGTCGCGGGCGATGGCTCGATCTCGGGCCGTTCGCACGCAACCTTCGGGGCGTGGCCCGGCGGGACGCGGCCGGTCATGAGGACGGGTCGCGGGGTCTCGGTCGCGAGGCTTGTAGCCCAAGGAAGGGCCGGGCGACACTCCCGGCAGCTCGTCACACATCCCGCTTCACATCGGCTTCTTTCGGCAACGACGTCTCCCACGCCCGGCGCGGATCGTTCGCGGTATGTCTCGTGGGGCATTGCACCCGCGCATCGCGACGACCAGGCCACCCGGCGCGGATCGCGACCTGAAGCCCATCCGCTGCGGCTCCTCGAAGGAGGCGACTCCTGGCGAGGATCCAAGCTGCTCCTGGACGGGGGCGGCGCCCCGGCGCCGTCTCGCGGAGAGTCCCGAGGGAAAGGAGTCCTGCCGGCATGAGTCTCGCCACCCTCCTGGTCGTCCTGGCCGCCGCCACCGCCTCGGCCTCACCGGCGAAGGAGCCCGTGCTCCTGGACTTCCACGCCGAGTGGTGCCCGCCGTGCCGCCAGATGCGCCCGGCCGTCGCCCAGCTCAAGAGTGAGGGCTACCCGGTCAAGTCCGTCGACATCGACCAGGCCCCCGACCTGGCGAAGAAATATGGCGTGGAGGCCGTCCCCACGTTCATCGTCGTCGATCCCGCCGGCCGCGAGCTCGACCGGTCCTCCGGCAGCCAGCCGGCCGCCCAGCTCGCGAAGCTCTACAACGAGGCCCGGACCAAGGCGCGGCCGCCGGCCGGATCCCGGGCCCACGCCCAGGGGGACGACGAGGACGGCGAGGAGGCGTCGGCGGACGAAGACGCGGACGCCGCGGCCGAGGGTCGCCGCGCCCGCACGGAAAGCGAAGAGGTCGCCGACCGCGCCGCCACGTTCAAGAACCCGAAGCCGTGGGAGACCGTCGTCCGGATCCGGGTCGAATCCAAGGGCTCGATCGGCTTCGGCTCGGGGACGATCATCTCGAGCACGCCGGAAGAGTCGATCATCCTGACCTGTGCCCATATCTTCAAGCTGGAAGGCCAGCGACAGCAGGCGCCGCCCGACCGTTTCCCCCGGCCGATCTACGTGGACCTCTTCGACGGCAAGCTCCACGGCGAGGAGCCCGCCTCGGTCCACTTCGTGGAGCGGGTGAAGGGCAAGGCGATCGACTACGACTTCGACCTGGACGTCGGCCTGATCCGGATCCGCCCCGGCCGCAGGCTCCCCGCCTCGCGCGTGGTCCCGGCCTACTGGAAGCCGCTGGCCCGCATGGGGATGATCACGGTCGGCTGCTCCGAGGGCAATGACGCGACCGCCTGGTCGACGGTCATCGTCAACCCCCAGATGCGCGGGCTCTCCGGCCACCAGGCCTACGAGGCGCTCGAGTGCACTCGGGCCCCGAAACAGGGCCGGTCCGGCGGTGGTATCTACACCTCCAACGGCTACATCGCGGGCGTCTGCAATTTCGCGGAGCCGCGCGGCGACCACGGCCTCTACGCCACGCCGAACTCGATCTATTCGATCCTCGACCGCAACAACCTGATGGCACTCTATGCCCCGGTCGGTAGCCGCTCCGGCGCCCTGCTGGCGAGCCGCGGGGGCAAGTCGCGGGCGCCGGCCAACGGCGAGGGAGCCCCGGTCACCATCGCGCGGGCGCAGTCCCCCGACGGCCAGGAGGAGCACCGCGTCCCCGATCCCGAGCAGCTCAAGATCAAGGTCCCGGGGAGCCGTCGCGGCGGCGACGGCAAGCAATCCGCCACCCGGGTGGCCTGGAGCCCCGGCGATGCCGCGAAGGCCCCCATCGCCAAATTGGCCGCGCCCGAGCCCATGGACGCAGACGCACCCCAGCAGGCCGAGATCAACATCGACCCTGCCGCCGATTCCTCCCGCGACGGCCATGTCGCCTCCGAGGAGCCGGCCCAGGACTCGAAGGTCAATACGGAAGACGTGCCCGCCCCCGCTTCCAAGGCGCCGGCATCCGCTGGCGGCTCGAAGTCGGGCTGGCGACCGTCGCGCGAGGTGGAACGGGCGTCGTCCGCGCATCCCTCGAACTGAGAATCCCTCGGTTCGGCAGCCCGTTGATGGCCTCGGGTCCAGCCCATAGAATCGGGCCCGTTCGAAGGTCTCTCCACGCCTTCCGCCCGCGCGGGCGGCCTCGCCCGCGGAGGCACCCGCCCTCCCATGCACCGAGGAGCCACCCATGTTCGCCCACCGGTACAGCCTCCGGTCCATCGTCCTTCTGGTCGCGGTCGCCGGCGGCATCCCCTGCCTGGCCGGGGATGAGCCCGCGGCGGAGAAGAGCCTGCTGGAGAAGGATCCCCAGGGCTGGATCGACATGCTCTCCGGCGCGGGGCCCGATCTCGACGGCTGGGTCCGGGCGCCCATCCCCGGGACGGCGGAGCTGACCGAGAAATCGCCCTGGTCATATGACAAGGCGACTTCGAGCCTGGTTTGCGAGGCCGGCGGCCACGAGTGGCTCCGCCTCGATCAGGTCCTCACCGATTACGTCCTCCACGTCGAGTGGCGGTTCACGAAGGTGCCCGGCAAGAAGGGCTACAATTCCGGCGTCTTCGTCCGGTCCTCGTCCGACGGCAAGATGTGGCATCAGGCCCAGTGCGGCGATGCCTCCGGCGGATACCTCTTCGGCGAGACGATGGCGAACTACTCGACCAAGCCCTTCGACCTGAGCAAGGAAATCAAGGGCCAGCGGGTCAGGCCGGCCGGCGAGTGGAACACCTACGAGCTTTCGTGCAAGGGCCGCGAGGTCTCGCTCTGGGTCAATGGCGCCGTGACCTGCGTCATGAAGCCGTGCCCCGTCCCTCGCGGCTACATCGGCGTCGAGTCCGAGGGCTATCGGATCGAGTTCCGGAACATCAAGGTGAAGATGCTCTGAATCGCGGCGTCACGATTCGGCCCGAGGGCGACTCTCCTCGGAGCTTTCGCCGCGCCGGGCCGAATCCAGGCTGATACCCAGCCCCTCCGCGGCCACCCGAAGCCGTTCCAGGTCGTCGTCGGCGACGATCAGGGCGCACGGCCCAAGCCGCTCGCCCACGAGGCCTCTGGTGGCCGGGTGCTGCGCCAGGCCATCGGCCACGGCCGCCGTGGGGGTGGTCAACACGAGAAGGCGTTGGGCACGAAGCTCGACCGGCCCCTGGTCGGGGAAGGCGGACCGGAGCAGCATCCCGATGGCCGGCGATGGCGGCCCGCCGGTCCGGTTGATGAACCAGTCCGCGACCTGGGGGGGCGTGATGCCCATCGCGGCGGCCCTCGCGAGCGAGGCCGGATTCACGACGTACCGGCGGTTGAGCGCCGAAGCCACCGAGCCCGAGCCAGCGGTCCGGGAGGCGGGCAGCTCGTCGGCGATCCGCCGCAGCTCCGCGTCCACCAGCAAGTCGGATCGGCTGGCGTCGAGGGAGAGCGTGACGCCGTCGTCCTCCACGGAGACGCAGCGCTCGGGGGGGAGCCGGTAGTCCCGGATGCCTCCGGTCCGGATCCGATCGGTCGGGATCCGCGAGGCGTCTTCCGCGAGCAGGAACCGGTCCCCGACCGGCAGGAAGACCTCGGGTCGGTCGCCCTCCCACGAGCGGCCGGCGCTGTCGCGTTCCTCACGCGAGGGGAACTCGATGAGCGTCGCGGCGGCGTAGAAGGTCACGCGGTCGCGATGGCTGGCCCAACGGCCGATGGCGTCCGGCACGAGTGAGGGCAATGCCCGCTGGCTGTGCGAGGCCAGCAGTTCCACCATCCGAGGGGCGGTCAGGCCCGACTCGAGGCCGAAGATCACCGACTCCTGGGTGAGCTTCAGCTCGAGTGCCGCGGCGATCCTGGACCACCACGCGACCTGGCTGAGCCGCCCGACGAGGCGGGGTGTCAGGCCCTGCCGGTAGGCGATGATCTCCAGGTTCGGCTGGACGAAGAGGAAGTGCTCGATCGTGGGACGAGGGGGCGGCGGCGGGCCCAGGGTCAGCACGTACCGCCCCAGGGGCGTGAGCTGCACGAGCGTCCGTCCGGTCCCCATCTCCTCCGCCGCTCGGACCATGCCCACGGCGAATCCGGAGCCCAGCAGGACGGTCCGCAGGGCCTGATTCCCGCGGCCGCTTCGACGCGCCGAGCCGGTGCCCTTGCGTCTCGGTGCCGCCTCGCTCCTCGGGACGGCGGGCAGTCCCGCGGTCGCGGCGAAGGAAGTCCGGTCCCACGCTGGGGCGAGCGTCCGGAGGTGCTCGGCCAGGTCGTCGAGGGCGACCCACTGGCCCTCGTCCAGCGTGGCCAGCCAGAGCAAGATGGCCGGGCGGAGATAGACGAGGGGAATCCCGTTCGAGGGCGACTCGGCGGCCGGCTCGTGCTCGTTCCAGGTCCTCAGGCCGATCCATCCCGTCGCCATCATCGATGGCAGGTGGACCGCGTTCTCGGCCCAGAACTCCGCCCCGGCCGCCACCAGTCGATCGTCGCCGGCGTCCTCCAGGACCAGCCCAACCCGCCGGGCTAGCGCCAGCCAGAACATGGGGAGCGACGGGACCGACTCGAGGGCATCGCTGATGTCGTCGGCGAGGACCGGGTCGCTTTCGAGCCGCTCCATGTCACGCTTGTAGAGGATGCCCTGCTGGGTCTGGCGGAGGGGCTCCGCGCCGAGCCGCTGCCAGAGCGCCCCCAGCCGAATCGCCGGCTCCAGGGTGTCGGACTCGCGGACCTGCACGGCCGGATTCTCGACGGCCGGCAGCGTCCCGTCGGGGAGCGTCATCCGCACGGCCCCGGGGGCCGCGGGGTGGACGCGGACGATCAGCCCTGGCGGCGGCGCCAGGTCCAGCCGGCCGGACGCGATCGCATCGGAAGCGGTCTCCGCCGGGCCGTCGATCGCGATGATCCCGACATCCAGCAGGCACTGGATGGCCGGCATGGGATCGACGCCCAGACACCGCAGCGCGTGGGCGAGCCCCGAGACGGGCCAGACCGTGGTCTCGGTCATCGCCATGAGGGACAGGACGATTCGCCCCGGGCGATCGATCGGCCCCAGGACCTTGCCGATCTCCCTTGGCGCATCGAGGTTGGCCGTCCAGTCCGATGCCATGCTGGCCGCGAACCGCGAGGGTTCCAGGCCGGCGCCGCGGAGCAGGGCCGCGAGCCGCGCCGGCTCGTAGCGGGCCAGGGCGTCTCGGAAAGCGAGCCGGGCGTCGGCCGGCTCCGCGGGCGCGTCCGACGGGTTGCTGGCGGTGGTTGCGGACGTGCTCGCGGATGGCTCGGTTCTCGGGCCGGGGAGGGACGCCATGGGTCGCTTTTCCGCTCCGGGGGCGAAGGTTGGTGGAGTGCCGTCGCGGCACGCTCAGCGGACGACGCGAGGCGTGTGGCCCATCCGACGCAGCTCGTCGAGGGCGTCGTCGGCGTCGTCGGGCTTGACCAGCAGGAGCGTGTCGGTGAGTCGGGACAGGACCATCCGCGCCAGCGATTTCCGCGACATGAGCTCCTCGGCGATGATTGGGTCGTTGGTGCGGATCAGGGTCACGTTCCTGTGCAGCTTCACCGGCACGCGGGAGGAGGCACGACTCATGGCGGCCCTTCCGATCGCCGCCGCGAGGCGGCCGGGGATGAGGACGAGAGGGAGAGCGGGCGAGACACCGGGCGGCTCATCCGGCCTTCTCGGCGGACGCCGACGGCTTCGCCGGCATTAGGTCGGATTCATCGAGGATCTCATAGCTGTAACCCTGCTCGGTCAGGAAGAGCTGGCGATGGTGGGAGAAATCCATCTCGCGGGTATCTCGCGTCACCAGGGTGTAGAAGCAGGCTCCTTTCTCACCCTCCTTGGGCCGGAGGATCCGGCCCAGGCGCTGGGCCTCTTCCTGGCGGCTTCCGAAGGTGCCGGAGACCTGGATCATCACGTTGGCGTCGGGAAGGTCGATGGCGAAATTCCCGACCTTGGACAGGACCAGGCGGCGGAGGGCGCCGGTGCGGAAGCGGCCGTAAAGGTCCTCTCGCTCGGCGTTCGAGGTCGCCCCCGTGATCAGCGGCAGGCGGAACCGCTCGGCGATCCGCCGGAGCTGCTTGAGATACTGGCCGATGATCAGGACGCGGTCCTCCGGGCCGTCGTGGCGATCCAGGAGGAGCTCGACGAGGTCCTCCTTGACGGGATTCTCGCTCGCCAGCCGGAACTTGTCCCGCCACTCCGCGACGGCGTACTCCATCCGCGAGGCCGGAGGCAGGCCCATCCGGATCTCGTGGCACTGGGCCTCCGCGATCCAGCCCTTGGACTCGAGCACGCGCCAGGGGACGTCGTACTTCTTGGGGCCGATGAGGCTGAAGACGTCCTCCTCGCGGTGGTCCTCGCGGACGAGAGTCGCCGTCAGGCCGAGCCGCCGCCGCGCCTGGATGTCGGCCGTGATCCGGAAGACCGGGGCCGGCAGGAGGTGGACCTCGTCGTAGATGATCAGCCCCCAGTTCCGCTGGCCGAAGAGGCCGAAATGGGGGAAGTCGCCGTCCTTCTTGGGCCGGTAGGTGACGATCTGGTAGGTGGCCAGGGTGACCGGACCGATCTCCTTGGAGTCGCCCGTGTAGAGGGTGACCTTGTCCTCGGTGAGGTCGGTCTTGTCCAGGATCTCGCGCCGCCATTGCTCGACGGAGGTCGTGCTCGTGGTCAGGACGAGGGTCTCCGCCTTGACCGCCGCCAGCGCCGCCAGGCCGACGATGGTCTTGCCGGCTCCGCAGGGGAGGACGATGACGCCCGAGCCCCCTTTCACGTCGCCGCCGGCGTGGAAGGCCTCGACCGCGCCTCGCTGGTAGTCGCGGACGTGGAACGGATGGCCGGACTTGGCCGCGGCCCGCAGGTTGACCGGGAGGGCCGCGCCGGGGGTGTAGCCCGCGACGTCCTCCGCCGGGTAGCCGACCGCGATCAAGGCCTGCTTGAGCACCCCGCGGTGGGCGTCGTCGATCGCGAACGTGGTGGCGTCGATCCGCTCTCCCAGGTAGTCGCGGACCCCGCGCTGGCGGGACAGCTCCTCGAGCAGCGGCTGGTCATTGGTCACCAGCCGCAGCTTGCCGTCGTCGGCACGCTCGAGCCGGACCCGACCGTAGCGGCTGACCAGGTCCTTGAGGTCGGCCGAGAGGTTCGCCGGCAGCGGGAACTTGGAGTACGTCTCCAGCCCGGCGACCATCTCGTCCGCCGTCATCCCGGCCGCCGCCGCGTTCCAGAGCGAGAGCGGGGAGAGTCGGTACGTGTGGATGTGCTCGGGGCTCTTCTCGAGCTCGGCGAACGGCGCGATCGTGTCGCGGGCCTCGGCGTGCAGCGGATTGTCAACCTCCAGGAGGATCGTCTTGTCCCCCTGGACGATGAGCGGATTGGCGGGGTTGTACTGCATGGGCTCCTTGCCGGCTCTCGGGCGAAGCGGATCGACCGGGCTCGATCGCCCTCGTCGAGGATCGGGATCCCGGTCGGGATTTCGCGAACGCTCCATGTTAGACGCATGGCCGGTGAGGAGGCAAGCTCGGGTGCCCCCAGTCTCAAGGCGAACACCGGGCGGCCCGCCTCGCAACCGGGAGTTTGCTCAGCCGAACGACCGGTCGCCGATTCCCCGCCGACGGCGCTGCTAACCCCAACCGGCGAGGGCCATGGCGGCGAAGAGCGAGAGCGTGCCCGGTTCCGGAACGGGGGCGGGATCGGGAATCGGGCTGGTGCCCGTGTTCGTTCCGGATCCTCCGCTCGTTCCGGTTCCCGCGTTCGGCTCCGCCGTAGGCTGCAATGATCAGCTTGGGATCGAGAAAGTGGCCATCGATGATGGTCGTGTTGCCGGCGGCTTCGAGCGAATAACCCGTCGTGCCGCCGCCGCCGGTTCCGCCGACAAAGGTCCCATCCGTGATGTTGATCGTCGACAGGTAGGGAACTCCCTCAACCTGCCAGGCGGGTCCCTGGATACCGTTGCCGGCCCGTCCGGGGGAGAGGAGCCGTCAAGGTCGACGCCCGGCGTTCTTCCCACACATCGCTTCCCAGCCCCTTCTTCGCTCGCCCCTCGTCCCTCGCCCCTCACCCCTTGTTTTCAACCGCCTTCTGAATCGCCTTCCAGCCGAGCAGCCCGCACTTCATGCGGGTGGGGGATAGCGGCACGCCCAGGAGCTTCACCACGTCGGCGGGGGTGATGGCGCGGACCTCTTCGAGGGTGGCGCCCTCGCAGCGGTCGGCGAGCAGGGAGGTGGCGGCCTGGCTGATGACGCAGCCGGAACCCTCGAAGCGGACCTGGTCGACCCGGCCGTCGTCGGCGAGGCTCATCTCGATGTGGACCTTGTCGCCGCAGAGGGGATTGTCCATGTCGCAGCAGAGCTGGGGCGCATCGAGCCGGCCGCGGTGGGACGACCCGTAATAGTGGTCCAGGATCTCCTCGCGGTACAGGGGGTCGTCGTCCATCGAAAACTCCGTCGGGTCGATCATCGCGTCGGGTCGCGTCACTGGGCGGGGCTGGCCAGGCGGGCAGGCGAGGTCGCGGGGCGTGAGACGCGCCGGCGGAAGAGGGCCTGGATCGACTCCAGGGCCTCTCCCAGGCGGTCGATCTCCGCCATCGTATTGTAAAGGGAGAAGCTCGCCCGCGCGGAGGCCGGAATCTTCAGCCGCGTGTGCAGGGGCATCGTGCAGTGGTGCCCCGCCCGGATCGCGATCCCGTGGCGATCGAGCAACTGGGCGAGGTCGTGCGGGTGGGCCTCCTCCATCGTGAAGCTGGCGATCGGCCCCTTCTTCGAGAGGTCCTCCGGGCCGACGATCCGCAGCCCCGGGATCCGGCCGAGGACCGCGTGGGCGTGCTCCAGGAGCGCCCGCTCGTGGGCCGCGACCTGCTCCGCCGGGAAGGCCGCCAGGTATCGAAGCGCGGCACCCAGCGCGATGGCCTCGCCGATGGGGGGAGTGCCGGCCTCGAACTTCCAGGGGATTTCGTTCCATTCCGAGGAGTCTCGAGTCACCCGAACGACCATCGATCCGCCCGTCAGAAAAGGGGGCATCGCCTCGAGCAGCTCGCGCTTCGCGTAGAGGACGCCCACGCCGGTCGGGCCGAGGATCTTGTGCCCGGAGAAGGCCAGGAAGTCCGGGTCGAGCTTGCGGACGTCGATGTCACCGTGGGGCAGGCCCTGGGCCGCGTCGATCAGGACACGGATCCCCTTGCGGCGAGCCAGGTCCATGATGTCGGCCAGCGGCGGCAGCGTGCCGGTCACGTTGGACATGGCGGTGACCGCGATCAGCCGGACGCGATCGGTCAGCGCCGCCTCGATGGCGGACATCTCCAGCCGAGCGTCGTCGGTCAGCTCGGCGAACCGCAGGTCCAGGCCCTTCTCCTTCGCCACCACCTGCCAGGGGACGAGGTTGGAATGGTGCTCCAGCTCGCTGACGAGGATCGCGTCGCCGGGCTCGAGCATCGAGCGGGCCCAGCTCATCGCCACCGCGTTGATCGATTCCGTGGTTCCCCGCGTGAAAATCACCTGCGCGGAGTCCTCGACGCCGAGAAAGGACGCGACCGCCTCTCGGGCGTCCTCGAACGCCTCGGTGGCCCGTTCGCTGAGGACGTGCAGCCCGCGATGGACGTTCGCCGGATAGTCGGCCGTGTAGGCGTCCAGGGCCGCGACCACCGGGGACGGCTTCAGGCTCGTGGCCGCCGAGTCGAGATAGATGAGCGGTTTGCCGGGATGGACCTCCTGATGAAGGGGCGGGAAGTCGGCCCGGACGGCTTCCACCTCGAAGGGCCTGGGGCTCTTGCCCACGCCGCCGTGCTCGAAATTCAACGCAGTGTCTCCTCCAGGGGCCTGTTCGGTCTATGCCGCCATTCTACCCGAATCGTCCACGATCACGGCGGGCCTCGGCGTCATGTCGTTCCCCGGCCCGGGATTCCCCGATCGGTCCGGTGATTTCGGCGGAATTGGCTGTTTCGGACTCGATTTTCTGATATAACTGTTTTGTCGGAAACGACCAGATCGCCGTCGATCTTCACGTGAACCCCGCAGAGCTCGATTGAGATTAGTGACGGCTCGTCGCGAGGTCGTCGACTCGCTCCTCGATCTGGATAAGGTCCAACTGTGGAATGGTTGCATAGTTAAGAGCTATAGCTGGAGTTCAAGGCGATGTTAGGCGTCGAGGTCGGTCCCGTCGTGGCTTCGTCGGATGAGGCGAGAGAGAAGATCTATGGGATCCTGGAAGTCTCGCTGACGCATCCCGACGGTGGGTCCTGGGGGCAACTCGTCCTGCCGGATGCTCAGAGGCGGGCCATCGCCGCGTCGGACTGGATCCGAGGGCTCGCGATGAGCGGGTCCTACGAGCGGCATGAAGGAGAGGGGCCGGCGCGAGACCTGGACCTGCGGGCGCTGATGGTCGATCTCTGCCAGCCTCTGGGGCAGCTCAAGCTGAGTTATGAGCGGGTCATCTGCATGAAGAAGCCTCGGCCCGGGTGCTCGCCGTTTGCGCTCGATCATCGGAAGGGGATGACGGAGAAGCGGATCGAGAGGACGTTGGAGGAGCTCAAGGGGCTCTATCGCGACTTCGAGGATTTCGACGCGTCGGAGGGGAGGCGGCGGGCGGACCATGTCGCGTGCGAGATGGGCTTCATGCGATGCCTGATCGAGCGGGGGCGAATGGCGTCGGTGCTGAGGCCGATCGACGGTCATGCCGCGGAGGAGTCGGCGCGTTGTGGTCTTGCCCAGCGGGACTTCTTCGGCAATCATCTGACAGGCTGGCTGGTCGACTTCGCGGCCGGCCTTCAGAGGAACGCTCGCAGCGGGTACTTCGAGACGCTCGGCCGATTCCTGGCGGCGTGGGCCCCGTTCGAGCGGCATTATCTGGGGATCCCGGCGGAGGCCGGCGCGGTTGCCCCTCGCGGCAAGCGCCGGCGGGTCTCCCTGGCGTCCTGAGGGCCTCGGCCCGGCGTCCGGATGGAAGTAGGCCGGAGAGAGCCGGCGAGTCGAGCCCGACAAGGAGGTCGGTAGGATGGATTTCGGTCTCTCCGAATCGCAGCAGCGCTGGTACGACGATGCCGTCCGCTTCGGCCGCGAGGAGCTCAACGACCCCGACACGATCGCCCGCGAGCAGAGGGGCGAGTTCTGGCGCGAAGGGTACGAGCGCTGCGGACGGTTCGGGGTCCTTGGCCTGCCGGTGCCGACGGAATATGGCGGCAAGGGGACGGACATCCCGACGGCCGTCTCCGCGATGGAGGGCCTGGGCTACTCGTGCGTGGACACGGGCCTGATCTTCGCGCTCAATGCCTCGCTCTGGACGATCACGATGCCGATCCTCACGTTCGGCACCGACGCCCAGAAGGCCCGCTATCTGCCCCCGCTCTGCGACGGCCGGAGCTTCGGCGCCAATGGGGCGAGCGAGCCGGAGGCGGGCTCCGATATCTTCAGCATGACGACGAAGGCGGAGAAGAAGGGTGATCGCTGGCTCCTGAACGGCCGCAAGGTCTGGATCACGGGAGGGCCGATCGCCGACATCTTCCTGATCTTCGCGACCACCGATCCGACCAAGGGCGTGCTCGGGATCACGGGCTTCCTGATCGAGGCCGGGACGCCCGGCTTCCGGGTCGTCCGCGAGATCCCCAAGCTCGGGATGCGGAGCGCCCCCATGGGCGAGCTCGTCTTCGAGGACTGCGAGCTCCCCGCCGAGAGCCTGCTCGGCCGAGAGGGGCGCGGATCCCGGATCTTCAACGCCGCGCTCGAGTGGGAGCGGGGGGCGATCCTGGCGAGCGTCATCGGCACGATGCAGCGCCAGCTCGACCGCTGCATCAAGCGGGCGCGGGCGCGGAAGCAGTTCGGCCAGTCGATCGGCAAGTTCCAGTCGGTCAGCAACCGGATCGTGGACATGATGACCCGCCTGGAGACGGCCCGCTGGATGGTCCACCGGTACGCCTGGCTGAAGCAGCAGAACAGGGACGCATCGATCGCGTCGTCGATGGCGAAGCTCCACGTCTCGGAGTGTTTCGTCCAGAATAGCCTGGATGCCATCCGCCTCTTCGGGGCCTCCGGCTATACTGTGGAGGAGGGCCTGGAGCGCGACGTCCGCGACAGCGTGGGCGGCGTGCTCTTCTCCGGGACCAACGACATCCAGCGGAACATCATCGCCCAGCACCTGCGGCTCTGATCGCGGCCGCCCGGCCGATCGCGCCGTCGCGGCCCCCGGGAAAGGAAGAGCGGTGTGAATGAGCCCTGACGGAACAGCGCCCGCGGGCGGCCCGGCCGCGAAGGCCTGGCGGCAAGTGACGTCGCTCTGGCTCTGGCCCTGGCACTGGCCCGGCCGCGAGGCCCGCCGGTCGCTGCCGAGGCCCCGCCTGGCGGACATCCCCGCGCGCACCACGACCTCGTTCTGGAGGCGCGAGGCGGGGCGGCGAATCCTGCTGGGCTTCTCCATGGTCCTTGTGGTCATGTCATACGGCGTCACCGGCTACATGGCCATGGGCTGGACGTTCATGGACGCCTTCTATCAGGTGTTCATCACGATCTCGGCCGTCGGCCTGACCGAGGTCCATCCGCTCGATTCGACGATCCTGCGCCTTCATACCATGGCGACGATCGCCATGGGCCTGTTCGCGGTCGGCTACACCGTCGGCGGTTTCATCTCGCTGCTCACCGAGGGGGAGTTCCAGAAGTACCTGGGACAGCAACGCATCATGAAGGCCATCGCCAACCTCAAGGGACATACGATCGTCGCCGGCTACGGCCGCGTGGGGGCGATGGTCTGCGAGGGGCTCGTCGGCGCGGAGATGCCGTTCGTCGTGATCGAGCAGGACCCGGCCCGCGCCGCGGAGATCCAGGCCCGCGGCTTCTCCTACCTGATCGGCGACGCCACCGATGAGGGGAGCCTCCGCGACGCCGGCGTCGGCCGGGCGGCGGTGCTCGTCACGACCATGCCCAACGACGCGGCCAACGTCTTCATCACGCTGACGGCCCGCCAGCTCTGCCCGGCCATCGACATCATCGCCCGGGCCGAGCAGCCCAGCACCCAGAAGAAGCTCCGCCAGGCGGGGGCCAATCACGTGATCATGCCGGCGATGATCGGCGCGACCCGGATCGTCTCGCTGCTCACCAACCCCACGGCCGTGGAGTTCGTGGAACTCGTCACCCAGCGGTCGAGCCTGCACATCGAGATGGACGACATCCCGATCAAGGCCGACAGCCCACTCGCCGGCCGGACGCTCCGGGATTCCGACATTGGCCGCCTCACGGGCGTCATCGTCATCGCCGTCAAGGGGAAGGACGGCACGGTCGTCTTCCCGCCCGCCGGTGAGGAAGTGATCGATGCCGGCGACAGCCTTGTCATCCTTGGCAGGCAGTCGAACCTGGACCAGTTCCGGAGGAAGTTCATGGTGTGAGGCGCAAGCGAAGAGGGGCGGAACCATCCGCCCCTCTTGTCGGCCTCGATCAGGCTGGCGATCAGGATCTCGGAGCGATCACCGCTTGGAGAACTGGAAGCTCTTGCGGGCCTTCTTGTGGCCGTACTTCTTACGCTCGACCATTCGGGCGTCGCGGGTGAGGTAATTGCCGTCGCGGAGGGCGTCCATCAGGTCGGGACGGAACTCCTTGAGGGCGCGGGCGAGGCCCTGCATCACGGCGCCGGACTGGCTGGGCTTGCTGCTGCCGGTGACCTTGACGATGACGTCGACGCGGTCCGCCATCTCCGTGGCCTTGAGCGGGGCACGGATGTCGGTCTGCTGGACCTCAAGGGGGAAGTAGGTGTTGGCATCCTGGCCGTTCACCTGGAACTGGCCGGTGCCCTCGCAAATGCGAACCCGGGCGACCGCCGTCTTCCGCCGGCCGGTGCCCCAGATGAAGGTCTTCTTCTCGGTCGCGACTGCCATGGTCCGTGGGTCTCGAATTTCAGGGGGAGCCGGTGTGTCGTATCATCCTGTGTCTTGATTCGTTCCGCGCGGCGGATGCGCGGCGAGGGCCGCGAGATCGGCCGTTCAGCCCTCGTGAGAGGGGGCCGCGGATTCGTCCGAGGCCGGGGCCTCGAGCTGAGGCTCGGCCGCGGGGGCCTCGAGCTGGGGCTCGGGCTCATGCGCGACGGAGGGAGCGACCGAAGCCTCGGTCTTCGACTCCGCCTTCTTCGCCTTCCGCGAACCGGGCTCCGCAACCGGCGGGGCGAACAGGGCACCCGTGGAGGCGGGACGGCCCGTCAGGGGTTCCAGCGGGATCGGCTGCTGGGCCTGGTGGGTGTGGTCGGACCCGACCACAAGCTTCAGCTTGGCCATCATGTGGCGGCCGAGCTTGTTCTTGGGCATCATCCGCTGGATGGCCAGCTCGAGGATCCGCTCGGGCCGACGCTTCAGGAGCTTCCAAGCGGCCTCTTCACGCTGCCCGCCCGGGTATCCAGAATAGCGCTGGTAGGTCTTCTCGGTCCACTTGTTGCCGGAGAAGACGACCTTTTCCACGTTCGTGACGATGACGTAATCGCCCGTGTCGATGTGGGGGGTGTAGGTGGGCCGGTGCTTCCCCATCAAAATGGGGGCGATCTGGGCGGCGAGACGACCGACGACCTGGTTGGACGCGTCGATCACGAACCACTGCCGGGCCAGCTCACCGGTCTTGGCTTGGAAACAGTTCATTGGAGAAGTACGCCTGACTCTTGGTTACGGAACCACTTGCATCGCCGTCGCGGTGGAAAAGTACCATCCTAACGTGCCGGCCGCCGCCGTCAAGGGCGATACGACCGGCCGGGCCCATGAAATGACGGCGACGATCGGTCCTCTCGCCCGGGATCGATGGGGTACAATCGATCACGTCGTGGGCAAGGGTGATCCTGATCCGGGGAGACTCTCTCATGGGCGGTTCGATGGCGAGGTTGCGGTATGTTGGCCTGCTGCGGGGCGTGAACCTGGGGAAACGCCAGATGAGGATGGAGCGTCTCCGAGAGGTCGTCGCGGGGCTTGGATATACCGGGGTCACGACTTACATCGCCAGCGGGAATGTCCTCCTGGATGCCCCCGCCCGGGAAGACCCGGCGGGCCTGGAGCGGCGGATTGAGTCGGCTCTGCAAGAGGCGTTCGGCTTCCCGGTCGACACGATGCTTCGGACCTGCGAGCAGATGGCCGCGGCGGTTGCCTTTCAACCATTCGACGCGGCCGACATGGACGATCCCGAGAAGACCATTCATGTCGGGTTCCTGAGGACGGAGCTCGATCCGGTGGTTGAGGGACGGCTGCTCGCGTTTCGCACCGAAAAGGATGAGTTCCGGGTGCTGGGACGAGAGTTCTTCTGGCTCTGTCGCGGCAGGACCCTGGATTCCCTGGTCAAGTGGCCGAAGATCGAGAAGGCGGTCGGGATGGCCTCCACGATGCGGAACATCAAGACCGTGAGGAAGCTGGCGGAGCTGTGTGCCACGGGGCCGTAGTCTACGCGCCCAGGCTCGCCTCGATGGCCCGGAGGGCGGCCTCGATGGCGTCGGGGATCTTCGCGGGGTCCTTGCCGCCGGCCTGGGCCAGGTCCGGGCGGCCGCCCCCCCCGCCGCCGACGACCGGAGCGACCTGCTTCAGCCAGTTGCCGGCGTGGAGGCCCTTCTCGACGAGGTCCTTCGACAGCCCGGCGACGAGGTTCACCTTCCCCTCGGCCTCGGCGAGCAGGAGCACGGCCAGGCCGTCCTTCACCTTGCGGCGGAGGCCGTCGATCAGGACCCGCATCTCGTCGGGGGACACGCCGGAGACGGAGCGGACGACGACCGTGGCGGACCCCAGCGGCCGGGCCTGGGCCACGAGCTCGTCCACGGAGACCTTCTCCGCCGACGGCTCGGCCTTGCGCTGGGAAGCCTGCTTCTTGAGGGTCTTGATCTCCTCGAGGAGAGCCGCGATCCGGACGCCGACCTGGGCCTGGGGGACCCGCAGCGCCGCGGCGGCCTGGGCGAGCACATCCTCCTCCTGGTTGACGTAGTCGAGGGCCGCCTGGCCGGTCAGGGCGGTGATCCGGCGGGTGCCGGCGGCGACGGACTCCTCGCCGAGGATCTTGAAGAGGCCCACCTGGCCGACGTTGTCGAGGTGGGTGCCGCCGCAGAGCTCTCTCGAGAAGTCTCCCATCTGGACGACGCGGACGACGTCCGGGTATTTCTCGCCGAAGAGGGCCATGGCGCCCAGGGACTTCGCCTCGGCGATCGGCATCCGCGTCCAGTTCACGGCCGAGCCGGTCATGACCAGTCGGTTCACCGTGGTCTCGATCTTCTCCAGCCGCTCCGCCCCGACGGCGTCCGGATTGCCGAAGTCGAACCGGAGCCGGTCCGGCTCCACCTTGCTGCCGGCCTGCTGGGCGTGCTTGCCGAGGTGCTCGTGGAGCGCCCGGTGCAGCAGGTGCGTCGCCGAGTGGGCCCGGCGGATCGCCTGCCGGCGGGCCGCATCCACGGCCGCCGTCGCCGTCGCGTTGAGGGCGATCTCCCCCTTCGCGACCCGTCCGACATGGAGGATGAAGTCGCGATCCTTCTTCGTATCCTCGACCGTAAACTCGAACCCGGCGCCCCGGATCACGCCCGTGTCGCCGACCTGGCCGCCGGACTCGGCGTAGAAGGGGCTGCGATCGAGGATCAGGGCGATCGGCGGCCCGCCCGGCGTCGCGCGGGCCGATTGCGCCAGGGCATTCTGCTCGAGGATGCCGATGACCTTCCCCTCGGCCTCGGTCGTCTCGTAGCCGAGAAACTCCGAGCCGCCGTGATAGGCTTCCTTGAGGGTGTCGAGCGGGCTGAGGGCGAAGACGTCGGCGGCCTCCGTGGTCCCGCGGGAGATCTTCGCGAAGTCATCCTGGGACTTCCGGAACCCGTCCATGTCCACGCGGAGGTTCTGGTCGGTCGCCAGGCTCTCGGTGACCTCCACGGGGATGCCGTAGGTCGAGTGGAGGTCGAAGGCATCGGCTCCGGAGATCACGTCGGAGCCGGCGGCCTTGGTCCGGC
This sequence comes from Aquisphaera insulae, assembly GCF_011064615.1. Lineage (GTDB taxonomy): Bacteria > Planctomycetota > Planctomycetia > Isosphaerales > Isosphaeraceae > Aquisphaera > Aquisphaera insulae. Next base: position 86,134 of record NZ_JAALJH010000002.1, read on the forward strand.
GGAAGGTCTCGCCCAGGCGGCCGATGCCGTTCTCCAGGTTGCGGAGGAATCGCTCCTCTTCCTCGCGGATCACATTCTGGATGCGGGGGACGCTGTCCCTCAGCTCGGGATAGCCGGCGTGCATGGCCTCGGCGATCACGGGCGGGAGCTTGTGGAGGAACGGCTCGCGCTGGCCCATCTGGTAGGCGTCGAGCACGGCCCGGCGGAGGAGGCGGCGGATGACGTAGCCCTGCTTCTCAGGGCCCGGCTGGACGTTCTCGTGGATGCAGAACGTGAGGGCCCTGGCGTGGTCGGCGGCCCGGCGGATCCGGACGCCGTCGAGCGAGTCCTTGACCTTGGGGTAGTCGATCCCGAGGGCATCGGCCGCGGTCGCGACCATCGGCTTGAAGATGTCGATCTCGAAGTTCGACGACACCCCCTGGAGCGCGGCGGCTGCGCGTTCGAGGCCCATGCCGGTGTCGATGTTCTTCTGCGGGAGCGGCTCGAGCTGGCCGGGGCCCACGCGGTTGAACTGGGTGAAGACCAGGTTCCAGATCTCGACTTCCTCGATGCCGTCGCCGTGGTAGAAGATCTCCGAGCAAGGGCCGCAGACGCCGTTGGGTCCGTGGGTCGGGGCGCCGGCCGGCCAGAAGTTGTCGTCCTCGCCCATCCTCTTGATCCGGTCGGCCGGGACGCCGACCTCTTTATGCCAGATGTCGAACGCCTCGTCGTCGTCCAGGTAGACGGTGAACGTCAGCCGCTCGCGGGGGATGGACAGCGTCTTCGTGAGGAACTCCCAGGCCCAGTGGATGGCGTCGCGCTTGAAGTAGTCGCCGAAGCTGAAGTTGCCCAGCATCTCGAAGAAGGTCATGTGCCGGGGGGTCTTGCCGACGTTCTCGATGTCCCCGGTCCGGATGCACTTCTGGCAGGTGGTGGCCTTCTTGAACGAGGGGTCGCCCAGGCCCATGAACTCGCGCTTGAACTGGTTCATCCCGGCCGGCGTGAACAGGACCGTGGGGTCGTCCCGCGGCACGAGGACGTCGCTGGGGCGGCGGACGCAGCCCTTGGAGGCGAAGAAGTCGAGATAGGCTTCGCGGAGTTCGTCGGTTTTCATGGAAACAGCGGCACCAATCGTCGGGTTTACGCGAGTAACGGCGAGGCTCGAGGGCGCGCACAGGGACTCTCGGAGGACGGAACGCCTCGCCGACCATTGTCACGGAGGGTCCACGGTCCGACAAGGTCCGTCCCGGCCTGCCCGACCGATTCCGGCCCTGATCATTCGGGCACTCGGACCGGACCGGCCTCGGTGACCAGGGTGACATCCCCCTTGAGGTTGGCGACGGCCCGGTCGAACTGAGCGGGGGTCGTGACCGGGGTCTCGTTCACGAGGCGGATGACCTGCTGCTTCTTGAGCCCGGCGCGGGAGGCCGGCGAACCATCTTCGATCTCGGCGACGACGACGCCGGTGACGGGGGGTTCGGCGAACGGGAGCCGGTTGACCAGGACGGTGCTCTGGAAGTCGACCCGGAGGCCTCGCCAGGCGGGCGGGCGGGTCGTCGCGATGGCCTCCGGATCGATGGGGAACTTGGCCAGGACGATCGTCTTCACGAGCTCCGCGTCATTGCGGCGGATCTTGAGGCGGACCGAGTCCCCCGGGCCCCGGGCGTTGATGGCCAGGATCAGGTCGTCGAAGTCATGGATCGGCTCGTCATCCACGGCGAGGATCTCGTCGTTCGCCTGGAGGTCACCCTGGCCGGCGGGGGAATTGGGCGAGACCCGCTCCACCCGATTGGTCAGGTTCGGCGGCGGGATGATCCCGAGCAGCCCATATTCGATCTCCCGGCCCTGCTTGAGGATCTCCACGGCGTGACGGCCCACGCGGTCCATGGGCATCGCGTAGCCCGCCATGTTGTCGAAGCCGGCCGGGCTGGCGGCCATGGTTGTCAGCCCCACGAGCTCCCCTTTGAGGTTGACCACGGCGCCGCCGCTCATGCCCAGGTTCAGTTTGCTGTCGAGCTGGAGCAGCATCGGGGAATTGAGCAAGCTGGATCGCTTCGGCGTGTTGGAGAGGTCATCCACGTCACGATCGAGCTGCCTCGCGACGTTGGACAGGATTCCGACGCTCGCCGAGGGCTTCCCGTCCCTGCGGGCCGCGTTGAATGAGTTCCCCAGGGAGACCAGGAAGCATCCCTTGCGGAGCTTCGCGGCGTCTCCCAGTCGAATCGGCTGGAGCTGGGGGGGCGGGATTCCCGGGATGTTCATGGGGGCGATGACCGCCAGGTCGCTGCGCGGATCCGCGGCGATGATCTCCGCGTCGAACTGTTGCCGTCCGGCCGCGCGGACGAGGAGCCGACCCGCCCCGCGGACGACGTGGTAGGCGGTAAGGATCTGCCCCTTGTCCCCGACCACGACGCCCGACCCGAAGTCGAACGAAATCAGCTCTCCCTGGCCCAGGTCGAGCGGGCTCCGCCGCCGGAGGAGTGTCGGGTTCTCCCGATTGAAAGAGCGGGGCCGGCCGCGGATCGCGAGGTCCTCCGGCCGCTCCGCCTTCTCGCGTGAGATCGCCACGACGGACGGCTCTGCCCTGGCGATAGCATCGACGACCGCGTTCTCCAGCGCGCTGACCGGGTCGACAGCCGCTGGCGCTGCCCCGGGCGGATCGTCGGCGGCGACGTCGGAGCCGGCGAGCATTGTGCAGCAGGCCAGGGCGAGCAGCAGCGTCATCGGTGGGTCCTCGGGCTCTCGGGCGGGTCGATTCGCCTCGCCCTTCATCATTTCCGGGCCGACGGCCCGGGGCAACCCGAATCGGTCGAGTGGGCCGGCCCGATGGCCAGAGAGAGACGGTCCTTGGGATCCAGTGATCCTGGTCGTCACGCGGCGAGCGAGAGATCGAACGCGTTGGTTGATGCAATTCCTGATCCGCCCTGAATTTGTGCCTTGTCTGGGGCGGTTCGGAGGAAGGGGCCGGCGGTCGAGAACGAGGAGTGCGGGGTGTCGGGGGGCATGAACACGGCACCCTCAGGGCTTTCCCTCGCCCGGCCTCCATCTCGGCTCGATTCGTCCGCTGATTCAGCCCGTCTGAATATGGCGGTCGTCATGCCGCTTGTAACTGGCCATGTGATCACAATCGGAGAAATTCCTTGTAATCCTATGGGTAAAGTGGGTATTGGCATTGACGGGCGAATTCGACATCGGCAAGAATGGCCCTCCGTAGAGGAGAAGCTTGTATAGCTTCTGTGATGTTGATATCTCTATTTCGCATGGGATGTCTCATGCGCAAACCAAAAGATGTGTAGGAGTCCTCCGTATGCGCTTATTGCGTCGTTTCCTCGGTGGGGGCCGGATCGAATTGGGCCGCCAACCTCTCCGCCGTCGCGCGGGGTTCACGCTGATCGAGCTCCTGGTGGTCATCGCCATCATCGCGGTCCTGATCGGGCTCTTGCTGCCGGCGGTGCAGTCGGCGCGCGAGGCCGCACGGCGGATCCACTGCGTGAATAATCTGAAGCAGCTCGGGCTCGCGCTGCACAACTACCACTCCGCGATCGGCTCGTTCCCCATCGCCCAGTCCTGGGCGAAGACCACGCCGGGTGCCAGCTACGGGGGCAACCCTTGGAGTGCGCACGCGCAGGTGCTCAGCTACCTGGAGCAGTCGACGATCTACAACGCGGTCAATTTCAGCTTCGCTCCGGCCCAGGCGCTGAATCAGGCCTACTACACCAACTCGACGGTACTTTACGCGCCCTTGAACGTGTTTATTTGCCCATCGGACGGCATCTCTCCGACGACCCTGTCCGAGCTGAGGATGGACTTCAACTGCAACTACTCGGGCAGCACGGGTACGACCGTCGAAGCCATCGGGAATCACTTCCTGACCGTGTCGATCCAGGATTCGACGGGGATCTTCGGCTTCGACAACCCGATCCTCCACGGCTCCCGGGTCTACAACGTGGCGAGCGTGACCGACGGCACATCGAATACCATCGCCTACTCCGAGCACCTGGTGGGGACCGGGCCGACCATCACCGACACTCGCCGCGCGAGCTGGGGAGGGGTGCCCGAGGTCACCGCCGTGGTCTCGCTCGACGCCAGGTCCCAATACCCGCAGGTCTCACAGGCCCTCGCGGCGTGCGCCGCCTATGCCCGGGCCAATGCAAGGACGACCGATACGACGGTGGGGGCCAGCTACAGCGGAGCGACCTGGATGGCCGGCTACCTGGGCACATCGCTCTTCAACACGATCACGCCGCCCAATAGCACGCAATACGCCTTCAATTCTTGCCAGGGCGATCCCTTGGTGACGGTGTGGGGGCTCTCGGGGTTCGTCAACTCGACCAGTAACCATCCGGCGGGAGCCAACTTCACCTTCGCCGACGGCAGCGTCCGCTTCATCAAGAGCACCATCGACCTTCGGACCTACTGGGCGCTCGGCACCAGGGCAGGGGGCGAGGTCATCAGCTCCGATGCCTACTGAAAGCCGCTTCAAGGGCAGGAGAGGAGGACAGCCCCGCCGGCCTTTGTTGTCAATACGCTCGATGTGCACCGGCCACGAGAGGAATCCCGGCCGATGAGTGCCTTCTCGTGAAACACCCGGTCCGGAATTCGGCCGCTCATGCCACCCTCGGGTGGCATTGACCCCGCGAGCTGACGGGCTCGCGTGGGATGGCCTCCGGCTGCCTCATCCGGGGCGAGGGCCGGCCGAGCATGGCCGGCGTCGGCTGTCCCGGATCGGGGTCGTATTTCCCGCCGAATGCCCCAGGAGTCTCCCTCAATGCGAAGTTGCTGGCCCATCCTCTTCCTGACATGCCTCACGACCGGACCGCTGTTCGCCGCGGAGCAGCGGCCGAACGTCCTGTTCATCGTCTCCGACGACCTCAACAACCTCCTCGGCACGTACGGCGACCCGCTCGCGAAGACGCCGAACCTCGACAAGCTTGCGTCCCGTGGCGTGCGGTTCGACCGCGCCTACTGCTCGTTCCCCCTGTGCGGGCCGAGCCGGAATTCGTTCCTCACGGGGCTCTACCCCAACAGCACGGGCATCCTGTCCAACGGGCAGGTCTTCCGGCAGACGATCCCCTCGCATCGAAGCTTGCCCCAGGCGTTCCGCAATGCGGGGTATTTCGCCGGGCGGATCGGCAAGCTCTACCACTACAACGTGCCGACGTCGGTCGGCACGAACGGCCACGATGACCCGGGGAGCTGGGAGCTGGAGCTCAATCCGGCGGGCGTCGACCGACTGGTGGAAGAACCGCAGATCTTCTCCGTGACGCCCGGCCAGTTCGGGGCGTCGCTCAGTTGGTACGCCTCGCCGAAGGGGGACCGTGACCACACCGACGGCCTCATGGCCGACGACGCCGAATGGGTCCTCGAACGCTTCGCCAGGAGGAAGGATCGTCCGTTCTTCCTCGCCGTGGGCTTCTTCCGACCGCATACGCCCTATGTCGCGCCCAAGCCGTACTTCGACCTCCATCCCGAGTCGACGATGCCCGTCATCCAGGGCGTGGAGGAGGACCTGGTCGACATCCCCATCCCCGCTCGTCCCGTCGCCAGGCGGGATAACCGTGTCCTCGACGACGCGAAGCGGCGCCAGGCACGTCAGGCCTACAATGCCAGTATCAGTTTCATGGACGCCCAGGTCGGTCGCGTGGTCGACGCGCTGGACCGACTCGGGCTGTCCGAGAACACGATCATCGTGTTCATCAGCGACCACGGCTATCACGTCGGCGAGCACGGGCTCTGGCAGAAAATGAGCCTCTTCGAGGAGAGTGCCCGCGTGCCGCTCCTGATTGTCGCGCCGGGATTGCCGACCAAGGGCCGGGTGGCCAAGACCCCGGTCTCCCTGGTCGACCTTTATCCGACCCTCGCCGAGCTGAGTGGCGTTGAACGTCCCACCAACCTTCAGGGCCAGAGCCTCGTGCCGATTCTCAAGGACCCCGACGCCGTGGGCCGCGGCTGGGCGATCACGCAGGTCACGCGCGGCGGGGCCGGGTTCGGCCCGCGACCGGGCGGGGGCCAGGGCACCGGCGGAGGCGCGGGCGGGGGCCAGGGCACCGGCGGAGGCGCGGGCGGAGGCCAGGGCACCGGAAGAGGCGCGGGCGGAGGCCAGGGCACCGGGGGAGGCGCGGCTGGGGGCCAGGGAGCCGCCGGAGGCACGGCCCCAACCCCCCGCTTCTTCGGTTACAGCATCCGGACGCCCCGCTGGCGCTACACCGAATGGGACGAGGGGCGCAAGGGCCGCGAGTTGTACGACCACGACGTCGATCCACGCGAGCTGACGAATCTCGCCGAGAAGTCGGAGCACGCGAGTACGGTCGAGGCGCTCTCGCAGCAGCTTCACGCCGCCGTGAAGACGACGTTCCCCCCGGACGGCCACACGCCCGAAATTCGGCCCGGTCCCTTGTGGTCGCCGAACCTGACGAATCCCTGAACCGGCCTGCGGGAGGAGGAGCGAGCCGCCCGAGTTGAGATGTCGAGGTCCCCGGGGGATCGGAGAAGTCCCCCGGGGCTTCCGCGCGGACGGATAGCGGGGCATCCCAGGATGGGCCCCATCTCAAATCGTAACCTGCCTTCTTGTGGTGTTCAGACTCAGACCGCGATGGTCCCGGCGATGAATCGGATGCGGGTCTTGCGAGCGGCCGGGGTGGAGGCGGAGCCGACCCCGGGGATCGCCCCGGCCCCGGGATGGGCCGTCTGGTCGACTCTCCTCGAATTGGGGGAAGCCCACGCCGCGGGGCCTCGCCTGTCGGCGTCCTCGATCCGCCCCGGGGCCGTGAGCCCCAGGGCCCGTGATTCCCATCGGCTTGATCAGGGCTTCTTCGTCGTCGCCTCCGAGGATGGGGGCGGAGCGAAGACGTTCTCACGCTCGAGGGGAAGCTGGAAGCCATCCGCCACCCGCGTCATGTAGTGACAGCGGCTGGCCCACCAGATGACGTCGAGCGTCCGGTATCGCCCGAAGTGGGCGAGCAGGCGGGCGCGGTCCGGATCGTCGATCGTCCACGGCTGCTTCGAGAATTTCTTCGCGAAGAAGAATGCGGCACGATCCGACGGGGTTAGCGATGTCCAGTCCTTGGACGCGAGGAGACGGGTCCGATCTTCGAGAGCTTTCTGGTCCAGGCCCGCGACCGCGAGCAGCATTTCGCAGTGGCCCATTCAGTAGAAACAATGGATCGTCCGGGTGACGATCCAGAAGAGGCTCTCCTCGAAGACGCGGTCCTGCCTCGCCTCCTCGCGGAAGGCCGTCGTGCAGGCGCTCCAGGCCGCCGCCAGCTCCGGCTGGTAGGTGCCGCACACCAGCGACCACTTGATCCGGACCGGGGCCTTGGGTTTCGGGGCCCACTCCGGCAGCTTCGCGAGATACTCCTGGTACGTCGGCACGCGGATCCGCCCCGGCGCGGCCTTCTGGTCCGCGAGCCCCTTCTTCAGGGCCTCGAAGTCGAACTCCGTCCATGACGGATCATCGACCGTCGTCGGCTCGTCCGGTCCCTTCAGGTCGGCCGGCTTCTCGCGGGGCGGGACTTCCGGCTTCGACGTCTTCTCGAACGTCGCCTCGACGGGCGGCATCGGCCCCCCTTCGTCCGGAGGCACCCCCAGGCCGAGGATCAGCCGGTCCTGGAAGTTCGCCGCGGCCAGGAGCAGTATCATCGCGGCGAGCTTCTCGTCGCCGTAGGCCGCCTTGATGTGCTCCACCTGGGTATCCGTGACGAGCGACGCATCGACCGTCATCTGGCGAGCGAAGCGCAGCGCGTCACGCTCCTTCCGGGGCCATCCGTTCGGCCCGTCCTCCAGCGCGGCGATTTCAGGCTCGGAGACGCCTGCGCGGCGTAGGTCGGCCTCGGCCGTATCGCGGGTATACCCGCAGTGATTGGAATCGGCGGCGACCCATCGCATCTTGCCCCGGAGCGACGCTCCCAGCGGGCTCATCGTCCGGTGACGCCGGTCCAGGTCGAGCATCGCGGCCGTCGTCCGCGGGAGCCCCAGGGCCGTCGCCCTCGCCCAGCTCGGCAGCCTCGAGCCGCCCCCGGAGATCGCCTTCGGCAAGTGCGCCCAGGCCTCCTCGGTCGAGGCGAGAGGCCATCGGCCTGGTGGATCGGCATGCAACCGGATCGGGACCGCGAACACCGCCGTCGCGAACAACGCGGCGGACCACACCAGGCGTCTCATGGGATGCCTCCTCGGCCGTGGAATTGTCAGCGGGTCCCAGTATACGGCGGTTTCCTTCGCACGGGACCTTTTCGGTTCAATCGGCGGAATCGCGCGACGGTCGGGGGTGCAAGCGATCCGTTGACGGCATCCTGGAGAGAAGGTCGGGGAACATCGCCACGTCCTACTTGCCGAGGAACCCGCGCGACTTCAGCCAGGCCGCGCAGAGGTCCGGCCAGGCCTGGAAGGTGGGCTCGCCCTTGACGCCGAACTCCGGCGCGCCCTTGCCCAGGCCCAGGCCGTGCTGGCCCTTCTCGAAGACGTGGAGCTCGAAGGGGACCTTGTGCTTCCGCAGGGCCATGGCGAAGGCCAGGCTGTTCTCGACGGGGACCGCGGTGTCCGCCTGGGTGTGGGCCAGGAACGTGGGGGGCGTCTTGGCGTTGACCTGGGTCTCATTCGAGAGCAAGTCCAGGTCTTCGGGCTTCGGGCTCTTGCCCAGCAGGTTCTCCACCGAGCCGCGGTGGGTGATGTCGGCGTTCATGTTGATGACCGGGTAGACGAGGATGGCCACGTCGGGCCGCTCCGTGAAGCCGTTGATGGCGTCACCGGGGACCGGATTGGCCTCGCGATAGTGCGTGGCCAAACTCGAGGCGAGATGGCCCCCGGCGGAGAATCCGATCACCCCGACTCGACCGGGGTCGAGGCCCCATTCCTTCGACCTCAGGCGGATGGTTCGGATGGCCCGGCGGGCATCATCGAGCGGCGCCGGGTGGTGGTACTTCGGCGCGAGGCGAGACTTGAGGACGACGCCGGCAATCCCGATCGAGTTGAGCCAGGCCGCGACCTGCTTCCCCTCGTGGTCGGTGGCGAGGAACCCGTAACCACCTCCCGGGCAGATGAGCATCGCCGCGCCGGTGGCCTTCTCCTGGGGGGCGAGGTAGACCGTGATCGTCGGGACGTCGCCCGCGTGGTTGGCGTCGCCGGTTTCCAGCGGGGCGCCGCTCTTCGCGGCCGGCCAGAGAGGATAGGTGGGGGCCTCCTGCGCGAAACCGGTCCCGGCGATCGGGAGGAGGGCGGCGGCGACGGCGACGCTGACGGTGAGGCCGAGAGGGCGGAGCATGATGAGAAATCCCCGGGGTGAAAGGGAGCGCCTGGGCCGTCCAATCTCGCGGACCCGAGGGCGCGTGTCAAAGGTGGGGCCGTCGCGAGGTGCCGGAATCCGGTATCCGGCGCGGTCGTTCGGTCCGGCATGGAAGTGAGCGGCGGCCGGTAATCCCCGCGAGTCGAGGAATCCCGCGCCTGTTGACAGCCCGATTCGCGCTCCAGATAGTGGAAATCGTGGGCGCGGGTCGGGCCTCGTGGAGAGCTTCCGGCGAAAATCGTCGCGAGCCTGCGGGGGCAGTCGTCACGACGGCACGACGCGCCGTAGGCTTGAGAATGGACCGCCGCGGCTTGGCCGCGGCCTGGCGGCATGGCCCTCAGATCGGCCGGAATCCTCGGGAGCTTCCTTCCATGCGGCAGTCTTGGGACCTTCGCCCGGCCGGGGCGAGGGATCGGGCGTGGTTCCTGTTCCTGACGTTCGCGTGCGTCGGGTTGTGGCTCGCGGCCTGGCATGACGCACCGGCGACCGCCCAGGAGCCGGCCAAGGAAGCGGCCAAGGAGGCCCCTCCCGCGGCGAAGGCGGAGGAGCCCGCGAAGCAGGCCGCGCCCGCCGAGGCGACCAAGGACGGGGCGGCCGCCCCGGCCCCGGCGCCGTCGCTCGCGGAGGATGGCACCAAGCCGCCGGCGCGCGAGAACATGCTCCAGTGGGCAATCCGCGCCTCCGGGCCGATCGGGCTCTTCCTACTGTGCCTGTCCGTCTACTTCACCGCCCTGGTGATCCGCCTCTTCATGGAGTTTCGCGTCAGCGAGGCCGTCCCCGCGCCGCTCGTGGAGAAGCTCGAGGCGGCCATCCGGGACAAGAAGTTCCAGGAGGCCTACGACGTCTGCAAGGACAACGACTCGTTCCTGGCCAGGCTGGTGCGGACGGGGATCGCCAACCTCCCCAACGGCCGGCAAGAGGCCAAGGACGCGATGCTCGCCCTCAGCGACGAGATCGTCACGACCTACGAGATGAAGATCAGTTACCTGGCGACCATCGGCACCCTCGGGCCGATGATCGGCCTGGTCGGCACGGTCTGGGGCATGATCATGAGCTTCCAGACGATCGCATCGGCCGGCGGCGAGCAGCCCAGGCCCGAGAAGGTGGCCGAGGGGATCTCCACCGCGCTCTTCATCACGCTGGAGGGGATCTCCCTCTCGGTGCCGGCGATCTTCTTCTTCGCCTTCTTCCGCAACCGCCTGGCCCAGATGGCGATGGAGGCGAACCGGGTGGCCGACCGGACCATCAGCTCGCTGGTCGCCGCGGCCAAGACCACCAAGCCGGCGGCCTGATCCGATCCGCATGGGCCGGGATGCGTAAGGACAGGACAGGGGTCCTCTGGAGTCGCCGCGATGTCCGGATCGGTCTCGAACAATCAGACCCACGCCGAGCCCAACCTGACGCCGTTGCTCGACGTGGTCTTCCAGTTGATCACCTTCTTCATGCTCGTGATCAACTTCACGTCGGACAACTACGACCAGCGAATCCACCTCCCGCTGGCCGGTTCGGCGCGGCCGGTGGAGGATTCGCAGCGGGTCTCGGAGGACCGCGTCGTTCTGAACATCGACAGGGACGGGCACCTGCTCGTCGGCGGCCAGATCCAGACGCTCAACGAGGCGATCGCCACCATCAAGCACCAGGCGGACCTCGTCCGGTTGAATCTCAAGGCCGTCGGCATCAAGTACGACCAGGGGCTGCCGTCGACGATCATCTTCCGGGCCGACAAGGACGCCACCTTCTCGAACGTGAACAGCCTGCTGACCGCCTGCCAGAACCAGGGTTTCCGCAAGTTTGCCTTGAAGGCCATGAAGAGCTGAGCTGATCTGATCTGACCTGAGCGGGTGCCGCTCGGGCACGGGGGACGTTCCGGATGAGCCGCCGCGCGAAGAGACCGAAGGTCGACGAGCCGAACGTGCCGATCGCACCCATGCTCGACATGGCGTTCCAGCTCCTCACGTTCTTCGTGCTCACCTACCGCGCCGCGCCGCAGGAGGGGCAGTTCGTGATGAGCCTGCTGCCGGCCTCGCCGGCGACGGCCATGGCCGCGGCCCCGGCCGCGGCGGAGACGAACCCGGCCTCGAGCGACCTCCCCGTCTCGCTGCGGACCTTGCCCACGACGCTTCGCGCCGGCGACGGCGGACGGCTCGCCCAGATCGTCGTCGAGTCCGCGGAGATCCCCAGCGACAACAAGGAGGCCCTCACCCAGGCCCTCCTGAAATACCTGGAGGATCCGGACCTCCCCTTCGATCAGACCCTGATCCGGGTCGATCCCAACCTCAAATACTCGGAGCTGATGACGGTGATCGACGCCTTCGCCGCGGCGTTCGAGAAGGCGAAGAAGGATCCCAAGCTCAGCTTCGTGGAGCTGAACCCGAACGAGGGGGGATGAGCGCGTGGGGGACGACGACCGCCGCGGGTTCTTCCGCGGCGCGGAGCTGAGCCGGTTCCTCGTCCTGGCCGCCATCATGGTCATCGGCTGGGTCGCCGTCTGGCAATACGTCCAGGCCCGCCCCCAGGCCGACGAGCCGACTCCGAGGGCCGGCGGCCGGCCGGAGCCCGTGGTCGCGGACAGGGCCCCGGAATTCGAGACGGTCTCCGACCGCACGCCGCTGGGCTTCCGCGACAACGCGGCCTATAGCTACCTGCTGGAGAAGGCCCGCGACGTCTCCGCGGCCGATCTCGCCGGGCGGGCTCGACGTGATATCCTGTTGACCCACCTCTGGGAACGCCCGGAGCTCTACCGGGGCGTCCCCATCCACATCCTGGGCACGGCCCGGCGGACGCTCCGGTACGAGAGCAAGCTGAGCAGGACGGGGTGGCTCTACGAGACCTGGATCGTCACGCCCGACGAGCGCAAGGTGCCGTACTGCTGCGTCTCCGAGGAGGTCCCCGACCGGTTCCCGCTGGGGGCGAACGTGGCGGAAACGGTCGTTTTCAACGGCTACTTCCTCAAGATCATGAAATACGAGGCGGCCGACACCGCACGAGGATCTCCGCTGCTCGTCGGCAAGGTCGGCTGGGAGGCACCCCCGGGCGCGGCCGGCGGCGAGCCGGTGGCGCCGCCGGTCCCCGGCGGGTCCATGTCGCCACGCATCTTCTGGTCCCTGGTCGTCCTGGGCGTGATCTTCCTCCTCAGCTTCAGCCGCTGGATCAGCCAGATCCGGGCCCTCCTGGGATCCTCCCGCCCCAGCTCCACCCCGGCGCCGCGTCCCACGGAGGAAATCCATCCCGCAGACCTGGCGTCCTGGGTCGACGACCAGGCGAGGGCCGAGGTCGAACGCCGAGGCGACGACCCGGACTGATCCACCCCGGGGCGGGGACTTCGTTCCCACCATGGCGCAAGCGGCCGCGCGATGATCCGGACCGGCGACACCGGGCCGGACGTATCTCGGAGGATCCGAAATCCGTTCCGGTCGGCGTTCGCCTCGCGGGGGGGAGTCCGCCGCGGAATCGATCTTCGGGGCGGCCCTCGATTTTCGCCCTCTGGCACGGCTCTTGCTTTATCAATATCCCGTTCCGCCGGCATCCGCCGCCCGAGCAGGAGAGTCGCGAATCGGATCGCGGCGGGGCATCGGATGATCGGAGGCATGTTCATCTCTGGTGAACGCGATCAATCGTGTTGATCGCGCCAGGACGCCGCATGAGGGGCGCCGAGCCCATCGGCTCGCGTGCACCTCCTGCCGAGGAGACGAGACCATGGCGATCAACGTGCAGGGCCTTCAGGGGCAGTGGAATCAATTGAAGGGCGAGATCAAGAAGCAGTGGGGCCAGCTCACTGACGACGACCTCCACTGGGGGAATGGCAACATCGATCAACTGGTCGGCCGCATCCAGCAGCGGACGGGCGATACCCGCGAGAACATCGAGAAGTTCATCGATCACCTGACCAGCAAGGGGTCATCGACCGTCTCCAAGGCGGTGGAGCAGGTCGGGTCTTACGCCCAGGACATGTCCCACCGGCTCCGCGACCACTACGGGGACATCTCGGAGCAGGCTCGCGAAGGTTACAACCAGGCTCGCGACTACGTGGGACGAAACCCGGTCGGCTGGGTCGCGGTGGCCTTCGGCGTCGGACTGGTGGCCGGCTTGCTCATGGGGGGCACCGTGGGCTACCAGCATCAGCCGGCCCGGAATCGCTTCTGGAGTTGAGCGGTAGCGCCCGGCCGGGTCGGCTCCCCCGACTCGGCCTCTCGATCAACCACCCTTCTCCCCCGGACAGGCCGGTCGGGCCCTTGATTCCTACCCCGAAGCTTCCAGCGTGGCCCGGCCGGTCTTGTATATACAGAGTTTGATTTGATGGGCGCTCCGGCCTCTGTCATTCGGAGACAACGATCATGTTGCGCCTGGCTATCCTGTTCGCGGTCATCGCCATGATCGCCGCGGCCCTGGGCTTCTACGGGCTGAGCGATGTGTCCGCCAACTTCGCCAAGTTCTTCGCCCTGATCTTCGCGGTCCTCTTCATCGTGGCCGTGATCGCCGGCGCCAGGATTTTCGGCGGCGCTTCCACGGTATGAGGCCACCCGCGGGGCCGAAGCGAGATCGCGGGGGTATATCGGGCCAGCTCGGGATCGATGAGCACGCTCGTCGATCGCGGGCCGGCCCGTTTCTGTTCGCCCACTGATCGATGCAAGTCGATGAAGGCGCGGGATTTCCTCCGGCTCGCAAACGATCTGGGCAAGGTCGAGGAGTTCTGCTAAAGTTCCGCCCGAACCTTGCCGGGCCGTCTCCATGGCCGTTTCAGGAACTGGACGGCCGGGAGCCCGGCGTCGGCGAGGACCCCGATGGGACGCGGTGGTCCGCCGCGGTTGAACCCGTCCCGAGGTCGATGATCCGTCAAGGAAGGGGATCGTCCATGAACAAGCCGATCGCAGCTCTCGCCGTCCTCGGCACGATGGCGGCAACTCCCGCGTGGGCCCAGCCGGGCAGTCCCGCCGGTCCGGCCCCTCGGGCCGCGGACGTGGCGCAGGGACACATCTTCCCCAACGCCTCGATGCTCCCCGAGCCGGCCAAGGAAGACGAACTCAAGGCTCATGCCGTCCCGCTCCCGGACGACCCGATCGAGCCCTGGCTCCTCACGAAGGAAGCGGGCCCGTTCATGGTCCTCGCCAAGACGTTCCGGGGGCCGGACTCGGAGCGGATGGCCTTGGCGTTGGCGAAAGAACTGAAGATGCGGCACAACCTGCCCGCGTATGTGCTCCGCACCAAGGATTTCCCCGGCAAGAGCAACATCCGGGGCATCCCTCCGACCGCCGACCCCGCCGTCGTGCAGGCCAACGTGAAGTCGCCGGAGAAGTACCGGACCTACGACGAGGCCGCGGTCCTCGTCGGCAACATGAAGACCGAGAAGGACTCCGTCGCGCTCTTGCATCAGGTGAAGAAAATCAAGCCCGACTGCCTCAATTCCATGCCCAAGTTCTACACCTGGCGGGAAGGGCTGAGCACGGCGATCCGGACGACAAATCCCTACGTCCCGGCCCAGCACCTCTACCAGCACAAGCACGACGAGCTCGTGGTGAAGATGAACAGAGGCCCGCGGAGCGTGGCCAACTGCCCCGGCCATTACACGCTCCAGGTTGCCCAGTTCTCCGGCCGCTCGACCTTCAACATCAACGACAAGTCGTTCAAGGACGAGTGGTTCAAGAACCCGCTCAACAAGAGCCCTCTGGCCACGGCTCACGATGACGCGGAGCAGCTCGCCGACAAGCTGGCGAAGGATCCCGACATCCAGAAGCTGCGTCAGCCCGTCTTCGTCTACCATGACCGGACGTCCAGCCGGGTCTTCATCGGCGCCTTCCAGCAGCAGATGGACCCCCAGGCGGTGGACGTCCGCGACGAGCTATTGAAGTTGGCGGTCCCGATCCTGAACGAGAAGCGGTCGACGGGCGGCATGGACAAGCTGATCGTGCCGGCGGGCGTCCTGACCGACGTGGATCAGATCCGGAAGTCCCTCGAGGGCTGATCGATTACCGCGGCGGCGCGGAGCCCTTCCCGCGTTGGACGTTCTCGGCGACAATGACAGGCCGTCCCCGCGGGTTGACCCCGGCGGGAGACGGCCGCGTTCATTCTCCACCCGCGCCGCCGGACACCACGATACGCCCATGAGCCAAGCAGACGCCTCGCCGCTGATCCTCGTCCTCGGCTCGCGGAATCGCAAGAAGTGCGCGGAGATGGCGGATCTGATCCGGCCGGCCTGGGAGCCCGCGGGCGTCCTCGGTCGCCTCGAGATCCGCTCGCTCGATGACTACCCACAGGCCCCCGAGGTGGACGAGTCCGCGGACACGTTCGGCGGCAATGCCCGGAAGAAGGCCTCGGAAACGGCCGCGGCCCTCGGCCTCTGGGTCCTCGCGGACGACTCGGGCCTGGCCGTCGATGCGCTCGAGGGGGGGCCCGGTGTCCTGTCGGCTCGCTTCGCCGGGGAGCCCTGCGACGACGCGGCCAACAACCGGAAGCTCCTGGAGTCCCTGGGCGACGTCCCGGACGACCGTCGCGGCGCGGCCTTCCGCTGCGCCCTGGCCGTGGCCGACCCCGGCGGGACGATCCGCCTCGAGGCCGAGGCGGCCTGCCGCGGGCGGATCGTCCGCGAGCTCCGCGGGCCCGGCGGATTCGGCTACGATCCCCTCTTCTTGATCCCCGAGTACCACAGGACCTTCGGCGAGCTCAGCCCCCTGGTCAAGCACCAGCTCAGCCACCGCTCGCGGGCGTTCGCCCGACTCCGCCCGGCGCTCCGGTCGCTCCTCGGGACCCCCTCGATCGAGTGAATGAGAACGTGACCGGAAGCGACGCTTGTTGGACGGCGGATCATTGCTTATTCTTGCTACGTGCTTGACAAGAAGGATCCACCGCCATTACTTGGTATTCCACCGATGGTCCGGGAAGTGACGATGACCTCTCCTTTCTTGTCGTCTCCGCCCCTTCCGGTGCGATGACCTGAATTCTTCGCGGCCCGCGATTGTCGTCCGTTCCAAGGCCCTCCCGTCCCGATCGCCCAGGCTTGCACGATCTCTCGGTGGACTCGCCGCTTCGCGGCGTGCGTGTCGTCCGATGTCGCGCCGGTCCCCTCTCGATCCGGGATCGGAGTCCGCCTCTTGAATCTCGATGTCTAAATAATCTTATGCCAGGACGCCGCCTCATCGGGGGCCTGCGATCGTCGTGCGCGCCTCGCCGGCGGCGCGTCCCAGGCATGCCGGAGGATGCTCCATGTTCACGTCGGGCAATCGATCGATCCGGTTGCGATCCGCCCTCGCCATGGTCGTCGCGTGCGGCTCGGCGGGCGGCTGCCAGGAAGAGACCTACAAGGTCGGCCGCGGGGAGCAGGCCGAGGCGGCCAAACCCGCCGACCCCAAGGCCGCGGATCGCATCGAGAAGGCCAGCAAGGCCGAGGAGAAGATCTTCGCGAAGAGTGCCAAGCTTCGCTGATCTCGCCCCGGGAGGGCCCGTTCAAGTCCCTTGCGTCACCGTCGAGTCCTTCGTCCCAGGTTTTTCGGAGGCGATCTCATGAATTCCCGTCGTACCCGCTCCGGCTTCACGCTCATCGAATTGCTCGTGGTCATCGCCATCATCGCCGTGCTCATCGCGCTCCTGCTCCCGGCGGTCCAGTCCGCGCGCGAGGCCGCTCGCCGCGCCCAGTGCACCAACAATCTCAAGCAGCTCGGCCTCGCCGTGCACAACTACGTCAGCTCCAACGAGACCTTCCCCATGGGGGTGATCCGCCAGCGCGGCAACGACGGATCCGGCTACCCCTACACGTCGGGGAGCGTGTTCGTGAACATCTCCGGCTTCTTCGAGCAGGGGATCATCTACAACAACGTGAACTTCAACCTCAACATGTACGACGCCGCCAACACCACGATCTCCGGGATCGGCGTCTCCAGCCTCTGGTGCCCGAGCGACGGGACGATCAGCGAGGCCCACCAGTACAGCGCCGCCGACGGCGCGGCGCTCGAGGCGGTCCCCCTCAAGATGTACTACACCAGCTACGCCGGCTGCACGGGGACGTGGTTCCTCTCGCCGCGGTATGACCTGACGCAATCCCAGTTCACCACGGCGGCGAACCAGCAGAACGGGACGGTCCTCTACATCGGCTACGCCAACCCGGAGACCACGCCTTCGGGCACGATCTCCGGCTACAGCCGGAAGCCCGCGCGGCTGGCCTCGGTCACCGACGGGACCAGCAACACGCTCCTCTTCGGCGAGCATGCCCACGGGAAGTACAGCCCCGACGACCAGACGAGCTGGAACTGGTGGACGTCCGGGAACACCGGCGATACCCTCTTCTCCACCATGTTCCCGATCAACCCGTTCAACAAGGTCCAGAACGTGGCCTTCGACAAGTACCACGGCTACTCGGACACCTATACCGGGTCCGCCTCGAGCTTCCATCCCGGAGGCGCGAACTTCGCCTTCGCGGATGGGTCGGTCCGGTTCCTCAAGGACTCGATCAATAGCTGGCCGCTCGACCAGTCCACCGGCTACCCGAAGGGGGTGAACCCGGATTCGTCGAGCTGCTACTGCTGGACGACCGCCACCGGGACGCAGAACGGCGTCTATCAGGCCCTGTCCACGATCAGCGGCGGCGAGGTCATCAGCGCCGACCAGTACTGAGGCACGCGGGCGGGCCGCCGCGCTTGACTCGATGCGAGCGCGACGGCCCCTCGGCCCGGATTCATGGCCGAGCGTTGAATCGTCACTCCGGCCGTGCTGAAATGGTCCTCGAAAGAGAGGGCTTTCCATGCTCCGGATGTTGGTCTTCATGCTCGCCGCCTGGGCCGAAACGCAGTCGGGTTCGATACCCGTCGTGGTCGAGGACTTCGAGAACCCCCGCACGCCGCGATCGGTGTGGGTCGTCAACATCCCGAATGAGAATGCCTCGGTCCGGTTGACCGGGGAGAATCCTCACGACGGGAAGTCCTGCCTGGAGCTGCGCTACAAGTTCGTGGCGTCGGGCGGCTTCCAGTATCTCGGGATCCCGAACAAGGTCGAGATCCTGGCCCCGATCCATCGACTCCGCTACCTGATCCACGGCGACTCGTCCGGTTGCTCCTACGGCGTCCAGGTGACCGACGCCCACGGCGAGACGCACCAGTACAGCGGGAACACCGGGCAGGGTGGGATCCTCGACTTCCGCGGCTGGCGGGAGGTCGTCGTCCCCATCGACGAGGGGCACGAGACGTGGGGCGGCGACAAGGACGGCAAGCTCGACTACCCGATCACGGGCGTCACGTTCACCGTCGGCCAGCCGAAGACGGGGGAGAAGGCATCGGCCGCCGAGGGAATCCTTCGTTTCGACACGCTGAGCGCGGACTCGGACCGGGGCGAGGCGGAGACGCTCGGCAGCAAGGTTGCGGTCATCTCGCCCGGGTATGGATCGGACGTGAAGGGGGACACGAAGATCGTCGTGTCCGCGCCGGGTTTCGCGAACCTGACCGCCCGGTGCTGGAAGGGGGGCCCCGGGCCGGGGAGCGATTCGGCCGTCGCCACGATCCGGTTGGACGGGGACGGGGGCGGCTCGTTCCTCTTCCCGGCCGATGAATACCCCCACGGCCCGATCACGGTGCGGATCCACGGCGAGGCCGGCTCGCTGAAGGACAACTGCTACCTTCAGCTCTACAACAGGGGGGGCATCTCCTGGCGCGAGGGGATTCCGACGGCACCGCCGCCGGCGGCGGAGGGGATGCGGCTCATCTTCGCGGACGACTTCCGCGGCAAGCTCTCGATCTCCGGGACCGACACGAAGGCCACCTACTACGACCACAAGCCCCCCAACGGCTCCCAGGACTTCAGCGTCCACGTCTTCTCCGACTTCCAATCCCCGAAGAACCCGTTCCACCAGGTGGACGACTACTTGAGGATCCGGGCCGACGACCGCACCCACGCCTCGGGCCTGCTCTCCTCGATCAAGAACGACGGCAGCGGCATCAAGGCTCGCGTCCCCTGCTACTTCGAGGCTCGCCTGATCGGCCCCAACGCCACCGGCACCTGGCCTGCCTTCTGGCTGATGACCGACTACATGACCGACTCCAAGACCAAGGGTGGAGACAAGGCCCCGGTCGACGAGCTCGACATCCTGGAAGCCTACGGCGGCGAGGGCCACGGCTCCCCCAACGCCTTCGACTCCTACATGGTCACCCCTCATTGCTGGAACCAGGGTGAGGAAGGGAAGGCCATGGAGAAGAAAGCCTTCGAGGGCCTCCTTAATCCGATCAAGATGGGGAAGTTCGGAATCAGGTCCGCCTGGTTCGAGACCTTCCACATCTACGGCTGCAAGATCACCGAGACGGACACGATCTACTACTGCGACGACGTCGAGGTCGGTCGCCATCCCACGTTCCCGGTGAGCAAGGCGAACCCGCATTTCTTCCTGATCAACCTGGCCACCGGCGGCGGCTGGCCCGTGGATCTCTCGCGCTACAACGGCATCGCGGACATGTACGTCGATTACGTGAGGGTCTACGGACATTGAGGAGATGTCCGAGAGTCAGCCGGGAAAATCGCGCGCGAACCTGGATGTCAGCTCGGGCGACTTGCGCTCGGCCATGATTTCCGCGAGTCGGTCTCGCAGGCGTGAGTCGTGGGCCTGAATCTTGAGGGCCGCCAGCGCCAGGCTCGCGACCTGGGGCGGTTCCTCGGCCACGACCCGGAGGAGGAAATCGGTCGGCGCGGGGAGCCGGAGCATCCCCATGGCGAGGAGCACGGCTTCCTTGAGGGGCAGGGGGAGGATGGGCCGCTCCCAGCATTCCCGGAGGGCGTCGAACGCCTCGGGCCGCCGCGATCGAGCGAGCGCCATGGCGGCGGCCTCGCCGGTGGGGACGTCGTTCGAGCGGAGCCGTTCGCGGGCGAGCTCGAGGCCCGCGGGCAAGTCGGCGGCGAGCATCCCGGAGAGGCAATCGGAGAGCACTTCGGGCTCGCGGTCGCCGAGTCGGATCTTCAATCGAAGCAGCAGCGCCGCGGCCTGGGAACCGACGGCACCCAGGGCCTGAGCGGCCGCACCGCGGACCTCCTTCTCGGGGTCGACCAGGGCCTCGACCAGGATCGTCATGAGGTCCAGCGGGTTGACCCGCGTGAGGGCCAGGAGAGCCGCGGCGCGGAGCGGGGCGGCCGTGTCCTCGGTCCCGCCCCAGACGGGCTCTTGTTGGACGTGGGTTGCGGACTTGCGGAAGGTCTCCTCCGCGTCGTGCTCCATGCCGTCGAGCGCCTTAACGATCGCAAGCTTGGCCCGGCAGAGCTTATCGGTCCGGACCGGATCGACGAGGAATCGGGCGAAGGCCGCTTCCAAGGGCGCGGCCAGTTCCGCCAGCCCGCGTTCGCCGGCGATCTCCGCGGCCGTCGCGGCAATCAGGTTGGAGCGGTCCGCGATCGCCGTCTTCAGGCTCGCGGTGAGCTCCGGCGATGGCTCACGGTTGCGAAGGAGGCGGATTTCCGCGAGGCGTTCTTCCAGCGACGGTCGTTTGGCCATCAGCTCGGCTCGGGACGGGTGGCGGGCCCTCGTGATGCCCGATGATACCGCGCGGTGGTGGAGGGAGTCCGCGCCGGAACTCGGGCTCATCAAGGGATGGCCGGCCCATAAGGGTCCATGAGCTCGCCGTGATTGAGAACGTAGTAACGCTGGGTGGTCGAGTCCAGGACGATGTCGCCGTCTCCCAGGCCAAGGGCCTCGTAGTCGAATGGGTTGGCTCCGAGCGGGTGATTCAGCTCGCAACGATCGAGCGTCGCCGTCTTCCGGTCCGCCACCGTCCCATCCGGATTGATCGACGCGAAGCGATAGGAGGCGGGTATGTAGACGCCATCAACCGGCTTCCAGGTCCACTGGGTGATGCTCCCGGGCGGACCGTCGGGGCGGTCCCATGAGAAGAACCGGATGACCGGATTGTAGCCCGCCTCCGGACTCCAGACGGACGTGAGGTAGCCGCTCTTTCCTCCGTTCGGTCCGTCCACGCGCACCTGGACCCAGTACCATGAGCCGCTCGGAGACTCTGCCTGACTGAGGGTCAACTGGCGAGCCATTTCCGCAGCTCGTCCCGATCCGCGCTGGCCTTTCAGGGCTGAAGCATAGTCCTCCAGCTCGTCCCAGGCCATGACGGGCCCGCCGATCGTAAAGACGTTGGCGGGGTCGGAATCGGCGACGCGATGCCGTTCCTCAGGCGCGAACTTTGTCGCCCAACGCGGTTTGCGCTTCGGGAGGCGAGGTGGCACCGGGGTGATGGGTCGGTCCTGGGCGCTGACGTCGAAGACCAAGATCTGCGAGGGCGTCACGATCGAGCGGAGGTCGCCGATCGCGACGTTCATGAACTCGATCGGCTCCCCGGAGCTGGCGACCCGGAACTGGGAACGGGTGGTTTCCTTGTCCTGATAGGTGCTCTTAGCCGCGGTGTCGACCGCGAAGTCGACCTTGAAATCGGACTCGGAGAGCACGGGGACGGATTTGAGCCGGACCATCAGCGCGGGGGGGATGCTGGTTCCTTTCAGAAGCGAGCTGGCCTGGAAAACGTAGGCTCCTTTCCACGTCCGGATGGCGTCGCGGTTGGCCTTCGTTTTCGCGATCAGCATCTCAAGCACGCGGATACTCTCGGCGGGCGGGACGGGGGACCACGTCAGGTCCTTCCGCACCGCGGACCTTTCCCGAAGAGCCGGGTAGGTGTCGAGCTTCTTCGGGGCAGGCGCCCCGGCGGGCTCGGGGGTGGGATTCGCGGGCGTCTGCGGCCCTGATGCTGCCGAGGAAGCGAGCAGGACCAGGACTCCGTTGGTGAGCAGGGCCGCGGCGATCATCGTCATGGCGGACGACTTCAGGCTGGTCTGGATCATGGCGCGGCGAACTCCCGAGGTCCAAAGGGCGACGTTCGCGGGGATGAGAGAGGCCTCCTGCTGCCCGAGTGACGTGGCGATCGCCGATCGGATGACGGCTCGCGCCAGGGTTGGAGGCACGGCGGTCAGGGCGGGGCGGGCCGTTTCATCAATCGCGAGTAGCCCGGCCGACATGGCCAGTCCGCGACGGTTCAACCCCTGCCGGAGCCGCGCCCGTCCCCGTGCGAGCCGGGAGAGGATCGTGCCCAGGGGGCAGCCCAGCCGCCGGGCCGCGGCCTCCGTGCTGAGGCCCTGGAGGTGGCAGAGCACGACCGGCTCGCGGAATCTCCGGGGCAGGCACTCCAACTCGTGGTGGTGGAGCGCCTCTCCGATCTCCGGGACCTTGTTGTCGTCGATCCTGGTCAAATTCCGGGTCGCTCGCTGGGCTCGATTCCGTTCGTGGAAGCGTCGGCGGGCGGCGTCGGCCCGCGCCCGGTGCGAGACGCGGAGGGCGACCCCGTGCAACCAACTCGCCAGTGAGTCGCGCTTGCGGACCGCATCGGAGCTGCGGGCCAGGACCAGGAACGTGGCCTGAAAAGCATCGTCGGCGTCATCCGGGTCGTTGAGGATCTGGCGACAAAGCCGCAGGACCATCGGCCCGTGCCGTTCAACCAGAGTCGCGAAACCAAACTCTCGGGCCTCCTTGCCGCCGGTGAGGTAGAGTTCCACGAGCTGCGCATCGGACCGGTCGCCCACCCTGCCGATGCTGAAGAGGGTGGGTAAAGGCCCCGGTGTAATCTCCCCCGCCGTCTCGTCGGACATGGCTCCGGCCCCTTTCGAGAAATCCGACCGGTAGTGCCTTGAGCCTGGCGGATTATTCCCGATTTCTGGAGAGGCTGGTCGGGAACGGTCGGCAGGCGCGTCTTTTCTCCGTCGGCATCGATCCTAGAATAGGAGCGAGACGGGGGCGAAGGATGGATAGGCCGCGACGTCGCCTCCCCGAATGGAGCCTCGCTTGAGAGTGGACGCCGGATCAGCTCCGCTGCACGACCCCGACCTGGATTTCCCCCGCCGCGCGCCGGCGACGATCCCCGCGGAGCATCTCCGCGTGCATCAGCGGCTGGTGGTCGATCCGCTGCTGTCAATCCTCGGTTGCGTGGTTGCCGGGTTACTCATTCGGCATGCGCTGGAGACTCGCAACCTGCCGCTCTTCGTGGCCGCGGTCGGTCTGCTGGCCGTGTCCCTGCCGCTCTTCCGATTCCATTGCCGGGACTGCGGTGTCGCGGGCTGGTTCCTTAAGGCTAGGTTCCATGCCTGCGAGTCAATCGTCCATCGGTATCGTCTCGGAGAGCCGGGGCACGCCCTGGTGGGCGTCGGAACTCAATTGTTTATTTGGATTTACGCGTTGATCACGCTGGTCGTCGTGGCTTCGATCTTTGCCCTGGGGCGGCTTTGAAGGCCGGTTCGACGGAGGAGGCCGTGAGTGGGCTTCGATTCCGGTTGAAAAGCATCCTGTTCGCCGGCCTGGGCTTTGGTATAAAATACCCCATCGCAAAGACAATCGGTCTATGGCACGCCTGGGGCGGGTGGATCTCCGGAATCGCGGGACCTCTCCGGGCTGAGGATCGCATGAGTCGGCCCGCCCCCACGGCCGCCCATCGTGTCGAGGGAGCTTCTCCCCGTCCTCCCTCGACCGGCTCAGGCTCATCGCAAGAATCCGAGACGGCCGGGATCGACGACGAGCCCCGTCGTTCGAGCACCCCCTCCACCTGGAGACGAGTTCTCATGGCGCAAGCGCAGACGGAAGCGAAACCGATCGTCAACCGGACCCAGGCCCAGGTCTGGCTCCGGCAGATGCTGCTGATCCGCCGGTTCGAGGAACGGGCGGAGATGCTCTATCAGAAGGGGAACAAGATCGGCGGCTTCTTCCACCAGTATAGCGGCCAGGAGCCGGTGGCGGTGGGGTCGATCGGGGTCCTCCGCGAGGACGACTACGTCATCACGGCCTACCGCGACCACGGCCATGCCCTGGCGCGGGGGATGTCGGCCCGGGAGGGGATGGCCGAGCTCCTGGGGAAGGCGACGGGCTGCTCCAAGGGCAAGGGGGGCTCGATGCACTTCTTCGACGCGGAGAAGGGCTTCCTGGGCGGCCACGCCATCGTCGGCAGCCACATCGCCCTGGCGGCCGGCGTGGCCTTCGCCATGAAGTACCGCGGCGAGGACCGGGTCTGCATCTGCTACTTCGGCGACGGCGCCATCAACCAGGGCTCGGTCCACGAGGCCCTGAACATGGCCGCGCTCTGGAAGCTGCCGGTCATCTACGTCGTCGAGAACAACATGTACGCCATGGGGACCTCGCTGGAGCGTTCCACGGCCGTGCTGGACCTGCGGCTCCGGGGGGCGACCGCGTACGGCATCCCCGGGTTCACGATCAACGGCAACGACATCGAGCTGATGGCCAAGACCACCCGCGAGGCCGCCGCCAGGGCCCGCGCCGGCGAGGGGCCGACGTTCATCGAGGCCCAGACCTATCGCTACAAGGGGCACTCGATCAGCGACCCGGGCAAGTATCGCCACCGGGACGAGCTGGATAACGCCGTCAAGAACGACCCGATCGTCGTCTACGAGAACATCCTCAAGCAGCGCGGGTGGATCGACGACGAGGC
Organism: Aquisphaera insulae; assembly: GCF_011064615.1. Taxonomy (GTDB): domain Bacteria; phylum Planctomycetota; class Planctomycetia; order Isosphaerales; family Isosphaeraceae; genus Aquisphaera; species Aquisphaera insulae. The sequence goes on from NZ_JAALJH010000002.1 coordinate 110,833, forward strand.
CATCGAGAAGATGCGCCAGGACGTGAAGGCGGAGGTGGAAGAGGCGATCGAGTTCGCCGAGCAGAGCGAGCAGCCGCCCCTCTCCGCCCTCTACGAAGACATCACGGTGGCGACCTTCATCCCCCAGGAGTGATCATGTCGACGTTTTCGTACCGGGAAGCCCTCAACCAGGCGATGACCGAGGAGATGGACCGCGACGACCGCGTCTTCCTCATGGGCGAGGAGGTCGCGCAGTACGACGGCGCCTACAAGGTCAGCCAGGGGATGCTCAAGCGGTTCGGGGCCCGACGGGTGATCGACACGCCGATCTCCGAGGAAGGCTTCGCCGGGATGGGCATCGGCGCCGCGATGGTGGGCCTGCGGCCGATCATCGAGTTCATGACGTTCAGCTTCAGCCTCGTGGCGATCGACCAGATCGTCAACAACGCGGCCAACATGCGGTACATGAGCGGCGGCCAGTTCGCGGTCCCCATCGTCTTCCGCGGCAGCTCCGGCATGGCCGGCTGCCTGGCCGCCACGCATTCGCACCGGCTCGAGGCCTGGTACGCCCAGATCCCCGGGCTCATCGTCCTGATGCCCGCCACCCCGGCCGATGCCAAGGGCCTGCTCAAGACCGCGATCCGCTCCGACGACCCGGTCGTCTTCATCGAGCACGAGGTCCTCTACCACGAGCGCGGCGAGATCCCCGAAGGTGAGCACCTCGTCCCGATCGGCAAGGCCGAGATCAAGCGGCCCGGCAAGGACGTCACCCTGATCACCTACTCGCGATCCCTCAAGGTGACCATGCAGGCCGCGGAGAAGCTCGCCGAGGACGGGGTGGACGCCGAGGTCATCGACCTCCGCTCGATCCGCCCGCTCGACATCGACACGCTGCTGGCCTCGGTCCTCAAGACGCACCGGGCGGTGATCGTCGAGGAGGACTGGCCGTACTGCGGGCTCGGCGCCGGGATCTCCGACCGGATCACCCGGACCATCTTCGACGAGCTCGACGCGCCGATCCTGCGGGTCGCGTCCAAGGACGCCCCGATCCCCTACAACCGCGCGATGGAGCAGTCGATGCTCCCCTCGGTCCCCCGGATCGTGGACGCCGTCAACAGCGTGCTCTATCGCGAGGTCTGAACGAGGATCGAAGTCAACGCACCACGGCCTGAGTTCCCCTCTCCCTTCCAGGTCAACGGGTCGCGCCGCGATGGCCGGCCCGTCCAGCGCTCCACGGAGAAGACACGTGCCGATCGAAGTGACGATGCCGAAGCTCAGCCCCACCATGGAGACCGGCGTCATCGCCCAGTGGCTGGTCAAGGTCGGGGACACGATCAAGGAAGGGGACGTCCTGGCCGACATCGAGACCGACAAGGCCACGATGCAGATGAAGTCGTATGAGGACGGGACGATCGTCCGGATCGACCGGCCGGCCGGCGACGAGGTGGCGCTGGGCGATCGCGTCATGGTCCTGGCGAAACCCGGCGAGGATCCGAAGGACGTCGAGGCCAAGCTCGGCGCCGGGGGCGGCGGTGAGAAGAAGGCCGCTAAGTCGGCCGAGGCCGCGTCCGCCCCGTCGGGCAACGGCCAGCAGGCCGCCGAGGAAGACGAGGCCGAGGACGATGTCGAGGAGGCCGCGTCCAACGGCGAGGCCGGGCGGGTGAAGGCCACCCCGCTGGCCCGGAAGATCGCCGCGGCCTCGCGGGTGGACCTGTCCCGGGTCCGCGGAAGCGGGCCGTCCGGCCGGATCGTCCGCCGCGACGTCGAGGATTTCCTCGCCGGCAAGCCCGCCGTCGCGAAGTCGGCCTCGGGCGGAAGCAAGGCCGCGCCGGCGCCTGCCGCCGCGAAGGCCCCGGCCGCGCCGGCCCCGGCGGGGGCCAGGGCTGCCGCCCCCGCGGACGAACGCATCCCCCACAGCCGGATGCGGAAGACGATCGCCCAGCGGATGGTCCAGTCCAAGCAGTCCGTCCCGGAGATCCACGTCACGGTGGACATCCGCGTGGACCGGATCGTCGCCATCCGCGAGGAGCTCAACAAGGCCCTGGCGGCGGAGAAGCTCAAGCTCTCGCTCGGCGACTTCGTCACCAAGGCCGTTGCCATGGCCCTGCGGAAGCACCCGGGCCTGAACGCGACCTTCGAGGAGGACGCCATCGTCCGCAAGGGGGCCGTGAACATCGGGTTCGCCGTCGCGCTCGACGCCGGCCTGATCGTCCCGGTCCTCCAGAACGTGGACACCCTGGGCCTGGCCGATATCCGCCGCCAGAGCGAGGCCCTGGTCGCCGCCGCCCGCGGCAACAACCTCTCCACCGATCAGCTCACCGGAGCCTCGTTCACGATCAGCAACCTGGGGATGTACGGAGTCCGCCAGTTCGACGCCATCATCAACCTCCCCGAGGTCGCGATCCTCGCCGTCGCCGCGGCGGAGAAGCGGCCGGTCGTGGAGGGGGACAAGCTCGTCCCCGGCACCGTGCTCACCGTGACCCTGAGCGCCGATCACCGCGCCGTCGACGGCGCGATGGCGGCCGATTTCCTCCGCACCCTGAAGCGGCTGCTTGAAGAGCCGGCTATGATGCTGCTGTAAGGCGAGCGGACAACCGCGGCCCGAAACCGGCTTCCCTCCCGGGAGGGCGAGGCTCCTGCAGAGCCCCGCGCACGTCCGCCAGGGAAGTCCACTCGCCGCCGACGTCATTCGGGAGGGCGAGGCTCCTGCCGAGCCCCGCACGCGGCTCGGCAGGAGCCTCGCCCTCCGGGTGGATGAGCATCCGATCGACATCAAGTAGGACAACATGGCATACGATTACGACATCCTGGTGATCGGCGGCGGGCCCGCCGGTTACGCGGGCGCCATCCGCGCCGCTCAGCTCAAGAAGCGGGTCCTCTGCGTCGAGCGTGACAAGCTCGGCGGCATCTGCCTGAACTGGGGCTGCATCCCCACCAAGGCCTTGCTCTCGAACGCCCACCTCGTGGAGCTGATCAGCGGCCACGGCAAGAAGCTCGGTTTCACCGGCCAGGGCTCCTGGGACTTCTCCCAGATGATCGGCCGCAGCCGGCAGGTCGCGGGGCAGCTCAACAAGGGGATCGAGGGGCTGTTCAAGAAATACAAGGTCGCCTCGAAGTTCGGCGTGGCGAAGATCGTCGGCCCGCACGAGGTCCAGGTCGGCAATGAGAAGGTCACCGCCGAGTCGATCGTGATCGCCACGGGCGTGCATCCGCGATCGCTCCCCGGCGCGGACTTCGACGGCAAGACCGTCATCACCTCCAAGGAGGCGATGTCGCTCGAGAAGCAGCCCAAGTCGATCCTGATCATCGGCGCCGGGCCGATCGGCCTGGAGTTCGGCTACTTCTACAACACGATCGGAACGAAGGTCACCGTCGTGGAGATGCTCGACCGGATCGTCCCGGGCGAGGACGAGGAGGTCTCCCAGGCCCTCCGCAAGAGCCTCGAGGGCAAGGGCATCAAGATCCTCACCGGCTCGAAGACGACGAAGGTGGAGAAGACGGCCGCCGGCGTCAAGGCCGAGGTCGAGACCCCGGCCGGCAAGCAGACGATCGACGCCGACCTCATGCTCGTCGCCATCGGCGTGCTGGGCAACATCGACGGCCTCTTCGCCGACAATGTGAAGGTGGAGATCTTCAAGAATCACATCAAGGTCGACCCCAAGAAGGGATATGTCACCAACATCCCCAGCATCTACGCGGTCGGCGACGTGATCGGCCCCCCCTGGCTGGCCCACGTCGCCCACCACGAGGCGGTCTGCTGCATCGAGAAGATCTGCGGCGTCTCGAATCGGACGGTCGACTACACGACCATCCCCGGCTGCACCTACACCGAGCCGGGCGTCGGTAGCGTCGGCCTGACCGAGAAGGCCGCACGCGAGGCCGGTCACGAGATCCGCGTCGGCAAGTTCCCGTTCCAGTACAGCGGGCGGGCCCTGGCGGCCGACGAGACCGAGGGCTTCGTGAAGCTGATCTTCGACGCCAAGTACGGCGAGCTCCTCGGTGCCCACCTGATCGGCGCCATGGCCACCGAGATGATCAGCGAGCTGGTCGTGGCCAAGAAGCTCGAGGCGACCGAGGAGGAGATCATGCACATCATGCACCCGCACCCGACCTTCTCCGAGTCCATCATGGAAGCGGCGGGGCAGGGCCTGGGTGAGTCGGTGCACATCTGACGATAGCCCGCGACCGAGCGAGGCGAGGCGGTCAGCGGATCGCCTCGCCCCCTGGTGCCGCGGCGATCTCGGGCTCCATCCGATCCTCGATGGGCGGGGAGTGCATCACGCGCACTCGGAAGGTTGGACGAAAGTTCCACCCCGAGACGTCGCGGAAGGTCACGGCCACGCACTCGTCTCCCGCCCCCGTCTCGAACAGCGTGCGGACGCTCGCCAGGTGCCGCGGCACGTGGCTGATGAGGAATCCTCCGTCGGCGTTGCGCCAGACGGTGCGGACGATGGCCTTCGACCCGTCCCCGAACTCCAGTCGGGCCCGAGGCGGCTCGACCCGATACAGGAAGGCCATCAGTCGGCCCCAGACGGTGAGCTCGATGTCCGCCTTCAGGAAGCTGAGCCCGTTCGGGACCGCGGGAATCTCGAGCCGCTTCTTCATCGAATGAGTCGCCGAGGCGAGCCGGCTTCCTCCGGTCCACCGCGGTGTGGAGCGGCGCTGGAGGAGCAGATACTCTCCGGCCTCATCGACGAAGTCATACCATCGGTAGATCTCGATCCAGGTCCGCGAGTCCACCAGGCTGGGGACCTCCTGATCGATGGCGTAGTGGGAATAGAGGATGAAGCGGGGTGCTCGACCCGGGTCTCGATAGAGCTCCGCGTTCCGCTCATCCAGGAGCGGCGTGTAGGCCGCGTAGGACTGGAAGACGGGCCTGGGACGCCAGTTCAGGTGATTGGCCCAGACGACCGAGATGTCACAGGGAAAGACGTCGACCGGCTCCCGCCCGATCCGGGCACGGACCCGCTCCGGGAGGGACATCGATATCCTGAGGGCCTCATCCCGCTCCCGGACCGCCGTGGACACGGCCCGGAAATGGAAGAGGTTGTACCAGTTGTTACGAACAGCGGCCGCCAGGTCTCGCGTCGTGAAAGAGGGGAACACGAGCGTCCACGCGAGGAGCGCGGCGACGGCCACAGTCGTGCGACGCCCCAGCCGTTCGTACCGGCCGGCGATCGGGATCAGCAGCCCGAAGAGGCTGAACATGGTCGGCCAGTGCAGTTGGAGATGCCCCGCGTCCAGGCGGACGATCGAGCCCTTGTAGAGGACGAACATCGGGAAGAGGATGATCGCGAGGACCGGCGTCAGCGCCCAACGGCGCCTCGCCGAGAGGGCCAGCGCGAGAACGGTTAGCCCGACCAGGCACGCGGGCACGAACGGGCTGATGGCGGGGTCCGAGGAGACCATCTGGGCCGAATACCCCGAGGCCAGCTCGCGTGAGAGTTTCAGGTAGGCCGGCAGGGCGGACAGCGGCCCGCCGTAGGCGACGAAGAGCGAGGCCATGGTGCCGAAATACGCCAGCGACAGGAGGAGGAGCCTCTTCACGGTCCGCAGCGACGGCTCACGTCGAAGCTGAATCAGGGCCCAGACCCCGAGTGCACCCGAGCACGAGACTCCGGCGCTGAACTTGGTGAGCATGGCGGCGCCAGCCAGCATGGCCGCGGGGATGGCCCAGGCGGGACGCCTGTCGACCTCGGCCACGATCAGGAGGTTCAGCACGGCGAGGGTCAGCATTCCGACCAGGGACCATGCGGGCCCGAGAGGAATCGGCAACCCATTCAAGGAGGCCGCGAGGAGGAACACGAGCGGGGCCACACGCCCTCGCACCCGGAAGAGGAGGAGGCCCGTCGATCCGCACCAGATGGCAAAGATCGCCAGCCGGATAGGGAGAGCATGGTGGGCGGAGCCCGCGTAGCTGGTGGGCGTGAGCGCGAAGCCGAGCGGGCCGAACGTGAAGGCGATGTCCCGCCCGTGCACCAGGCCGCGGACCTCGGCCATGCTCAATCCCAGGATCCAGGACCCATCGACGCCGCGGCTCGCCGACGTGATCCACTCCGGCGCCGTGACGAGGACGAAGACGGCAAGCAGGAGTGACCTGGCGATCCAGCCGGCCCGGGGCGCCGACTCGCCCTTCTCCGTCGCCGGTGTCATCCCTGGTCCTCCGGTCGCTCCTCCCGCCGAGCGACGAGGAAGAACTGGGCGCCGAAGAACCGCCAGGCGATCGGGAATTTCAAATAGAGGCGCACCAGCCAGGGGGCGCTCGGAAGCTTGCTGCGGAACGAAAACGGGAGCGTCCTGGGCCGCTGGACCTCGACGTGGAAGCCCGACAGCTCCAGGGCCTCGGCCACGGCCCGGTCGGTCAGCGCGAGGTGATGGTCGAAATAGTCGAAGTACTCGGCGGCACAGGCGGCGATGTTCGGGCCGAGGATCAGGATCCGTCCCCCGGGCCTGAGGGACCGACGGACGGCCGAGAAGACGGCCAGGACCTGCTCCCGGGTCCGGCAGTGCTCCAGGAAGTTACTCATGAACGCCGCGTCGAAGTGCGAGGCCGGGACGACCTCGTTGAGGGACTCCGCGGCGATCCGATGGACGGCCACGCCGGGCGCGGCATGGTGGCGGGTCTCCGGGTTCAGGTCGACGGCGACCTTTTCCGCGGCCCGGACGTTGTTGATGAACTCGCAGTAGCCCGCGGCGACCTCGAGCACGCGGCCGTCCCGGGGGATGTACGCCTCGAACCAGTCCTCGCAGAGGACCTTCCAGACGGCCGACCTGCGGGCCAGGTCCTGCTTGCCGAACCGGTTGCGATAGATCGCGTCGACGAGGTTCTCCAGGGGGGCATCCGCGGTCACGTCCAGGGTCGTCATGACTCTCCTCTCCTCGCTTCGCCCGGCTGGGCGACAGGCTGGGCCATACCGCCAGAGCGACCTCGAGCCCTCGGGTCAGAGGACTCCCACCTCGAGCTGCTTCTCGACCCAGGGGATGACCTCGTCGAGGATCTCGTCGAGCGGGGTGTCGGCCGAGAACCCGAGCAGGTCGCGGGCCTTGTCCACGGTCGGGATCCGGCACTGGACGTCGTACTGGAACGGCTCATCGGAGATGACGCGGAAAGGCTTCCACCCCCCGTGGATCTTCTTCCAGATGACCTCCGCCAGCTCCATCACCGTGGTGGAGACGGGCGTGGAGAGGTTGAAGTCCTCGTTGGTCGCGGCCGGATGCTCGACGCAGAGCCGGATGCCGCGGGCGAGGTCGCCGCCGTAGGTGTAGTGCCGGACCTGCTCGCCGCTCCCCAGGATGTGGAGCGGATCCTGGCCCTTCAGCACCTTCTGCACCAGGTCCGGGACGACGTGGCTCATCGCGAGCTTGACGTTGCCCGAGAGGATCTCCACGTCGCACTTCGCCCGCCGCTCGCCGATCCCGACGCAGTTGAACGGCCGGGCGATCGTGTACGGCAGGCCGTACTGCTCGCGGGCCCCCTGCGCGAAGTACTCGACGGCCAGCTTCTGGAATCCGTAGGTCGAGGCCGGCGGCGGGCAGGCCCGATGCTCCCCCTCCCGGCTCGGGAACCGCACCGCGTTCTCGAAGACCATCGAGGAGGAGATCACCGTGATCTTCCGGAGCTTCCGCTGCGCATGGGCCCAGATCGCGGCGTCGAACGTGGACGCCGTGATCCGCTCGTTTTCCGCAAGGAGGTCGTAAGCAAACGTGTGGAAATAGCTGATCCCGCCGATCATCGCGGCGCCGGCCACGAGATGGTCGCAGTCGGCCAGAAGCTCCTTCATCAGGCCGACGTCCTTGGCGTCGCCGCGGACGAGCGTGTAATTCGGATTGTCCAGGCTGGCCTGCTCGATGTCGCCGTACTTCGAGAAGTTGTCCACGCCGACGACCTCGTGGCCGTTGGCGAGCAGCTCCTCCACCAGGTAGCCGCCGATAAACCCGGCGGAGCCGGTGACCAGGATCTTCATGGGGAATCCCTCTGGAGCCGGGACCGGAATGGGCCGGTCGCGGGCGTCATGGATTGGAGGCGATTTTACCGGTCAGGCGGCGGCCAGGCCGTCGACGTCGTCCTGGACCGGCTTGAGGAACCGGAAGACGTCCACCGTCGGCTTGCGGATCACGAGGTTTCGATACTCCTCGTGGCAGGCGCCCAGGAAGATGACGTCGGCCTCCGCGAGGGCCGTCTCGAGCGGCACGAATGACGGGTCGTCGATGTAGGGATCGGTGCAGAGGACCTCACGGCACTCGAACGTGAGGACCTTGCGGAGCTTGTAGGCGAGCGAGTCGCGAGGGTCGTCGTTGTTCCCCTTGAAGGCCATGCCGAGGATCGCGGCCGTCATCGTCGAGAGGTCGAAATCCCTCTTGAGAGGATCGACGAGGAAGCGGGGGAGCCCCTCGTTGATCATCATCGCGGCCTGGCCCAGCACGAATTCGTTGTGATTGAACGCGGCGAGCTGCATCGTGTCCTTGAGCAGGCAAGGGCCCCCGGCGAACCCCGCGCCGGGGAAGCCGGACATCCGCGGGTAGTCGGCGATCATCGCCTGCCTGACCCGCTCGAAATCGGCCCCGAACCGCTCCGCGATCACGTAGAACTGGTTCGAGATGGCGAAGTTGATGTAGCGATAGCTGTTGCAGAAGAGCTTGCAGAGCTCCGCCTCGACCGGCGGCAGCTCGATCCTCCGGACGCCGAGCAGGGAGAAGAGCGCGGAGGCCCTCCCGGCCGCGGTCGGGGTGACGCCGCCGATGATCTGCGGCAGGCCCCCCATCTCCTCGAGGGCGAATCCCTGCGCAATCCGCTCGGGGCAGTGGGCGACGTCCAGCCGGAGCCCCCGCTCGCGGGCTCGCCGCTCCAGCCGCTCCGTGACGCCCGGGAATACCGTGCTCCGGAGGATCAGGAGCTGGCCGTCGTGCATCCGGTCCAGGATCGGCTCCATCGCGCGGTCGAACGCGCGGACGGCCGGGCTGAGGAACTCGTCCACCGGCGTCCCGATCGTTACGATGACCGCGCCGGCGCGGCCGACGGCGTCGGGATCGGTCGTCGCGTCGAGCCGCCCGCTCGCCAGGACGCGGCCGAGCTCCCGGTCGGCCCCGCGCTCGAAGAAGGGCATGTTCCCGGCGGCGACGCACGCCACCCGGGAGGGAGAATTGTCCAGCAAAGTTACCCGGGCGCCGGCCCTGGCCAGGACGATCCCGAGGGGCAGGCCGATGTGGCCGCAGCCTCCCACGATGCAGACGGACTTCTCCATGCCGGGCTCCCTCCCCACGGAGATCCTCGATTCTCGGCGACGATCTGCGTCGGGGGGGATGGATCTGGCGGAGGTTGAGGACTCGGTCGGAGGACGAGCCGCGCCGATCACGAGCAGGGGACGCGACGTGCTCGACCTCCCGTCGAGATCACGCTCGCGGCCTGGACCGGGAATCTCCACCTCACCCCGTGACGCGTATCACGTTCCTGATATCGGGATCCGGGGGGAAGTTCTTGAAAGCGAGGCGCGGGATCGTCGAGGGCGGATCGGGTGAGATCCCGCGGCCGGTGCCGCTCCGCTCAATCGTCCGCCTCTTCCTCGTCCTGGGCCCAGGAGGGAGAGGACGCCGGGGGTGCCGTGGCACGGGCCGGCATCCCCGGGATGGCGAACGAGCCGTCGATCCAGCGGCCGAGGTCGATGAGCCTGCAGCGGCTCGAGCAGAAGGGGAAGCTCGGCAGGGCGTCGAGGCTCGCCACCTCGTAGCACTTGGAACAGGTCGGGCAGCGTCCCTTGATCATCTCAGGACTTCCCGTTGGAGGATCCCGTCGAGGTCGAGGCGGGCGTTGAAGCCGGCGCCGCGCTCGACGTCCCGGACGCACCCCCCTCGCCTTTGGACGAGGAGGCGGACGAGGAATCGGAGGCCGGCTTGTCCGACTTCGCGGCCTTCTTGTAGGACTCGCTGCGATAGTCGGTCTGGTAGAAGCCCGAGCCCTTGAAGAGGATCGCGGCGCCGGGGCCGATCTTGCGACGGAGCTTGTGCTCGTGGCAGGTCGGGCAGACGGACTGGGGATCCGACTTGATCGACTCGAAGGCCTCGAACTCGTGGCCGCAGGCATCGCAGACGTAATCATAGGTGGGCATGATTCGTTCTCTTTCTCTGTCGGTCTCGATGCGACCCCGGAAGATCGTCAGGGCTTCACGGAGACGGCCACCTTGCTGGGCCGGAGGACCCGGTCGTGGATCTTGTAGCCCTTGCTCAGGTCCATGACGACGGTCCCCTCGGGGACGCCGGGGGACGGCTGCTGCATGATGGCTTCGTGGAAGTTGGGGTCGAAATGCTGGCCGAGGGCCTCGATCGGCTCCACCTTGTACTTCGCCAGGGTGGCGAGGATCTGCTTCTGGACCATCTCGAGCCCGGAGGAGACGCCGCCCTGGCCGGAGGCGCGGAGGGCCTCGGCGGCTCGCTCCAGGTTATCGAGCGCGTCGAGCAGGTCGCGGGCGAGGTTGCCGACGGCGTACTCGCGGTCGGCCTCGGCCTGCTGCCTGGCCCGCTTCTGATAGTTGGCGAACTCGGCCCGGCTTCGGAGGAGCTGGTCCTTGAGCTCGTCACGTTCCTTGGCCAGGGAGGACTGGTCCTGGGGGCCTGCGCCGGCGGGGGCGTCGTCTCCGCCGGAGGCTCCGTTGGGGACATAGGGGTCGTCGCGATCGCTCTCGGGGGTCGTCATGGTGCACCTGCTAGGGTGGGCCGGGCTGCTGGTGCCGGCTCAGGAATCCCTGGACTCGGGGGCCTCGGCCTCCTCGGTGAAATAATCGCGGATCTTCTCCAGGAAGCTCTTGCGCCGGGGGCTGACCTGCTCGTGCTCGATCTCGGCGAACTCGCGGAGCAGCTCCTCCTGGCGTGGGGTCAGGTGGCGCGGGGTCTCCACCACGACCTCCACCAGCTCGTCGCCGCGATTCCGGCCGTTGATGTCCGGCATGCCGCGCCCCCGGAGGCGTAGGGTCTCGCCGCTCTGCGTGCCGCGGGGGACCTGGATCCGGTCGGGACCGTCGAGGGTGGGGACCTCCACCTCGGCCCCGAGCGCAGCCTGGGCATAACTGATGGGGACCTGACAGAGAAGGTCGTTGCGGCGCCGCTCGAAGAACGGATGCTTCCTCACGATCACCTGGATCTGCAGGTTGCCGCGGGGGGCGCCGACGTCGCCAAGCTCGCCCTGGCCCCGATACTGGAGCCGCATGCCGCTCTCCACGCCCGGCGGCACGTCGACCTGCATCTTGACCGCGGCCGGGACCCGTCCGCCTCCCCGGCAGGTCGGGCACGGGTCGGTGATCCGGACGCCGTCGCCTCCGCAGGCCGGGCAAGTGGTGGCGACCTGGAAGAAGCCGCGGGTCTGCACGACCTGGCCGCGGCCCGCGCAATAGTTGCAGGTGGAGGCCACCGTCCCGGGCTTGGCGCCGGAGCCCTTGCACTCGCCGCAGAAGTCCTGGCGAGCGACCTCGACGGTCCGCGAGACGCCCCGCGCCGCGTCCACCAGCTCGATCTCCAGCTTCATCAGAAGATCCGGCCCGGGGCGCGGGCCCCGGCGGCGCTCGCCGAAGATGTCTCCGAACAGGCCGCCGCCGAAGATGTCGCCGAAGGCCGACATGATGTCGTCCGCCGACCGGAAGTCGTGCACGGCCGCGCCTTCGAGCCCGGCGTGGCCGTAGCGGTCGTAGCGCTGCCGCTTGCCGGCGTCGGAGAGGACCTCGTAGGCCTCCGCCGACTCGCGAAATCGCTTCTCGGCCTCCTGGTCGCCCGGATTGCGGTCGGGATGGAACTTGAGTGCCATCTGCCGATACGCCTTCTTGATGTCGTCGGGCGAGGCATCTCGGGCGACACCGAGCACTTCATACAGGTCGCGCTTGGTCGTGGCCATCGGCATGGCGTCTCAGCAGTCCCGCAGGACAGTCCTTCTTCCCGGGAGGCCGTCCGCCGGCCTACCACAAGGGCTTTGATATTCCCAGGATAACATACGACGCACGGCCCGGACAGACGACCCGAGGGGCGTCGGGTCCGGAGGGGACGACCACGAGAGAGGAACTGGCGGGGGCGGGCCCCGTCGAGAAGGCCCGCCCCCGGGGGTAAACTGCCTACTGGGCGACGGATCGGATCAGCGGACGGAGCCCTCGGCCCGCGCCTCGCCGTTCTTCTCGTCGTCCTTGATGTTGGTGATCATCGCCTCGGTCGTCAGCATGAGCGCCGCGATCGAGGCCGCGTTCTGGAGCGCGGTGCGCGTGACCTTGGTCGGGTCGATGATGCCGGCCTCGAACATGTCCACGTACTCGTCGGTGACGGCGTTGAAGCCGACCGCGCCTTCACGGGACTTGATCTCGTCGGCGATCACCGCGCCGTCGTGGCCGGAGTTCTCCGCGATGTGACGGGCCGGCTCCTCGAGGGCCCGCAGGACGATCGCCGCGCCGAGCTTCTCGTCGCCGGTCAGCCCGTTGTAGAGCGTCTCGACGGCCGGGATGACCCGGATCAGCGCCGTGCCGCCGCCGGGGACGATGCCTTCCTCGGCCGCCGCGCGGGTGGCGTGGAGGGCGTCCTCGATCCGGGCCTTGGTCTGCTTCATGTCGGCCTCGGTGGGCGCGCCGACTTTGATCAGGGCCACGCCGCCGGAGAGCTTGGCGAGCCGCTCCTGGAACTTCTCCTTGTCGTACTCGCTGTCGGTCTCCTCGATCTGGCGGCGGAGCTGGTCGATCCTCCGGGTGATGTCGGCCTTCTTGCCGGCGCCCTGGATGATCGTGGTGCTGTCCTTGTCCACCTTGACCTGCTTGGCCTCGCCGAGCTGGCTGAGCTGGAGGTTCTCCAGCTTGAGGCCGAGGTCCTCGCTGATCACGGTGCCGCCGGTCAGCACGGCCATGTCGCCGAGCATCGCCTTGCGGCGGTCGCCGAAGCCCGGCGCCTTCACGGCCGCGATGTTGAGCACGCCGCGGAGCTTGTTGACGACCAGGGTGGCCAGGGCCTCCCCGTCCACGTCCTCGGCGACGATCAGCAGCGGCTTGCCCGACTGCGCGACCTTCTCCAGGAGCGGGATCATCTCGCGGAGGCTGCTGATCTTCTTCTCATGGAGGAGGATCAGGGCGTCCTCGAAGAGGACTTCCATCGTGGTCGGCGACGTCACGAAGTAGGGGCTCAGGTAGCCCTTGTCGAACTGCATGCCCTCGACGAAGTCGAGCGCCGTGCTGGCGGTCTTGCCTTCCTCGACGGTGATCACGCCGTCCTTGCCGACCTTCTCGACCGCGTCGGCCAGCATCTTGCCGATCTCGGGGTCGTTGTTGGCGGAGATGGCGCCGACCTGGGCGATCTCCTCCTTCTTGGACACCGGCCGGGAGAGCTTCTCGTGCAGCTCATCGACGGCGGCCTCCACGGCCTTCTCGATCCCGCGGCGGACGGCCGTGGGATTGGCGCCGGAGGTGACGACCTTGAGCCCTTCGCGATAGATCGCGCGGGCCAGGATCGTCGCGGTGGTGGTGCCGTCGCCGGCCACGTCGGACGTCTTGGACGCGACGACGTTGACCAGCTTGGCCCCCATGTTCTCGAACGGGTCGGGCAGCTCGATCTCCTTGGAGACGGTGACCCCGTCCTTGGTCACCAGCGGGCCGCCGAACGACTTGCTCAGGATGACGTTGCGGCCGGTGGGGCCGAGCGTCGAGCCCACGGCCTGGGCCAGGATATCGACGCCGCCGAGCATCTTGCGGCGAGCGGCGTCGGAGAAGAGCAGTTGCTTAGCCACGGACGATTGCTCCTCGAACGGTGAATGTTCCGGACCGACGGCGGCGCCGCCTCACTTGACGATCTTGGCCAGGATGTCGGACTCGCGGAGGATCTTGATCTCCTCGCCGTCGACCTTGATCTCGCTGCCCGAGTACTTGCCGAAGAGGACCTCGTCCCCTTCCACCACGCCGATCGGAGCCCGCTCGCCGTTGTCCAGCAACTTGCCTGGGCCAACCGCCAGCACACGCCCACGCTGGGGCTTCTCCTTGGCCGTGTCCGGCAGCACGATGCCGCCGGCCGTCTTCTCCTCCGCCTCGATCTGCTGAATCACGACCCGATCGTCCAGGGGCTTGATCGCAAGCTTCGCCATCTCTCGAAATCCTCGTGTATCAGTGCCTTGTGGAGAGTTTACTCGTTGGGTTCGGTCGCTTCGGGGGGGACTGGATTACATCATCCCCATGCCACCCATGCCGCCCATGCCACCCATGCCGCCCATGCCGCCCATGCCACCGCCATGATCATGTCCGGCGTGGCCGCCGGCTTCCTTCTTCTTGGGGGGCTCGGCGATGCAGGCCTCGGTCGTGAGCAGGAGGCCGGAGACGGACGCGGCGTTCTGGAGGGCGGTGCGGGTGACCTTGGTCGGGTCGACGATGCCGGCCTCGAGCATGTTGCCCCATTCGCCGGCCTCGGCGTTGTAGCCGAAGTGGTTGTCCTTGCTCTTCTTGATCCGGGCGACGACCACGGCGCCGTCGATGCCGGCGTTCTCCGCGATGTAGCGGGCGGGCTGCTCGATGGCCCGGCCGACGATCTCGGCGCCGAGCTTCTCGTCACCGGTCAGCTTCAGGCCCTCGATGACGGAGCTGGCGCGGATCAGGGCGGTGCCGCCGCCGGGGACGACGCCTTCCTCGATCGCGGCGCGGGTGGCGTGGAGGGCATCCTCGACGAGGGCCTTCCGCTCCTTCATCTCGGTCTCGGTCGCGGCGCCGACGTTGATCTGGGCGATGCCGCCGGCGAGCTTGGCGAGGCGCTCCTGGAGCTTCTCCTTGTCATACTCGCTGTCGGTCGTCGTGATCTCCTTGCGGATGAGGTCGGCGCGGCCCTTGATGGCCTCGGACGAGCCGTTGCCCTCGACGACGGTCGTCTCCTCGCCGCTGATCGTCACCTTGCGGGCCCGGCCGAGGTCGGAGAGCTGGATGTGCTCGAGGTCGATCCCCAGGTCCTTGAAGATGGCCTTGCCGCCGGTGAGGACGGCGATGTCCTCGAGCATGGCCTTGCGACGGTCGCCGTAGCCGGGGGCCTTGACGGCCGCGACCTTGAGGATGCCGCGGAGCTTGTTGACGACCAGGGTGGCCAGGGCCTCCCCCTCGACGTCCTCGGCGATGATCAGGAGCGGCTGATTGGCCTTGGCGATCTTCTCGAGCAGCGGGATCAGCTTGGTGGGGCTGCTGACCTTCTCCTCGTGGATCAGGATGTAGGGGTTCTCGAGGACGACTTCCATCCGGTCCTGATCGGTGACGAAGTGCGGGCTGAGGTAGCCGCGGTCGAACTGCATGCCCTCGACCACGTCCACGGTGGTCTCGAAGCCCTTGGCTTCCTCGACCGTGATCACGCCGTCGGTGCCGACCTTCTCGAAGGCGTCGGCGAGCTTCTCGCCGATCGACTTGTCGTTGTTGGCGGCGATCGAGGCGACCTCGGTGATCTCCTTCTTGCCGTTGACCGTCTTGGCCTGCCCCTTGACGTGCTCAACGATGGCGGCGACGGCCTTGTCGATGCCCCGCTTCACGGCCATGGCGTCGGCGCCGGCGGCCAGGGCCTTGAGGCCCTCCTTGTAGATCGCCTCGGCCAGCACGGTGGCGGTCGTCGTGCCGTCGCCCGCGGCCGTGGAGGTCTTGGAGGCCGCCTCCTTCACGAGCTGGGCGCCCATGTTCTCGTAAGGGTCGGTCAGCTCGATCTCCTCGGCGACGGTGACGCCGTCCTTCGTGACCGTCGGCGCCCCCCAACCCTTGTCAATGACCGCGTTCCGCCCCCGGGGCCCGAGGGTGCTGCGGACGGCCCGGGCCAGCTTGCTCACGCCGCTGGCCAGCTTCTGGCGGGCTTCGTCTTCGTACGCCAGGATCTTCGCCACGTTGTGTCTCCTTCGTCGTTGTCGAACGTGTCGGCCGAGGACGCTTCGCCCGGCACGATATGGGAGCGGCCTGGCTGGCCCCCTCCCCAACGATTCGTTCGCGGCGAGGAAATGCAACTGGCGTACCGCGGCGATGAAATGCCGTAAGCCACGAAATGGAAGTCATTTAAGGATTCAGCTTCGGCGGGCAACATCCGGCTTACTGCCGTTTTGGCAGCGCGAGTGGAGACTCTGTCACAGTGGAGGGAGGTGGATCAAGCCACAGATTGATGAGCGTGGAGGAAGAAATGGGCCACAGATGAGCCCAGATGGGGAGGGTCCCGGGAGGGTGCAGGTCGTCGATCATGTCGACGTTCGCGTTACCACAGAGCGTAGCCTCGTAAAGATTCTCTCTCCAATTTATCCGTGCTTATCGGTATTCATCTGTAGCTAGGCTTCGCTCTTCATCTGTGGCCGAAGTCAGGCCCGCCTCGAACTCGGCTGCGGTCCGCTCGTCGGCCTCGCCACGGCGTATGAGATCGAGGATCGCCCTTGGGAGCTCAATATCCTGGCCCGGCGGTAGGCCGCGGATGGCGAACGACCAGGCGACCGGGATGTTGCCCGGCAGCTTCGTGGCGTGGACGTCCATCGGGCAGGAGAAGGCGGGCGTCGTCATCAGTCGTGCGGGAATGGCGCCGGGCGTGTCTCTCGCGGCGGCGGGACGATCTTGCCAGACGATCGCGCGGACGTCGCCCGTCCGCCGATCGGCGAGGATGGCGTGGTAGCAGTCGAGCGTCCGGTGCTTGCCCTCCACCAGGGAGTTCACGGGCGTCCTGATCAGGGCGAAGGTGGGCGTCGCGGCCACGAGGGTCGCCTTCGAGGTCTCGTAGGCCATCGCGGTCAGGATGATACGCTCCTTGGTCGTCCACTCGCCGCGCGTCCCCTCGACCTTCGAGGACGTGACGACGACGTCTTCCCCCTCGGCCACGGCCGGGGCGCAAAGGCCCATGCCGACACGGACCAGGTGATAGGCCGACGAGTTCCCGTCGATCTCCCCGGCGACCTCGGCCGCGATCACGGGACGGATCCGAGCGGCGACGACGTAAGCCTGGTCGGAGACCGTGTCCAGGTCGCCCGTCTCCAGCTTCGGGATCGACTTGCTGACGAGCTGCGACCAGCCCGGCGGCGGCGCATCGGCCGGGATTCGCTGGCCCGCCGCCAGGGCCTCCAGCCGGGCGGGGACCGTTGACGATGATCCCAGCTCATTCGAAATGGAGGGGCCGGAAAACCGGCACGATTCTCGGCGAGTGTCTCGCATGCCGTAAGCGACGGTCACGATCAGCATGGCCGCGAACGCGACCAGGCCCTTGCGGGCGATCAGGACGCGCACGATGCGCCGGGGCGATGAGAGGCTCAAGAACCGACTCCGGAGAGGTTGGCCGCAGATGGGGCGGTCTTGCGGCTCGTTTCCATGCTACCGACTTGTCGCCCCTTCTTCCATTCGAGCTTCGAGCGGCCCGGTGGGACGCTCGCGATAAGCCCGGCCGATCGGCGTTCTGCGACTGCCGCGAGGATCGCCCTTCGTCGCGTCAGCATCGCATGCCGTCGGCTCGACTGGCTCGACGCGTTGAAATGGAGCCGCTTCCGCGTCCGGGCGGTGGCCGTCTTCCTCCGCTTCCGAGCCGGTTGATGCTGGGACGCGGAATTGGCGGAGGCGCCGGTCGATGAAATCGACGTGCCGCCAACCGCCGCCGACGTGCCGTGGGAGATCGTCGTTGACCCGTCGCCGCTCGTCGGAGATCCCGTGGTCGTCGTCGAGATGTTGCCGCCGACGGATCCTGGCGATCCGCCCCCATCATCGCCGCCATTGCCGCTATCCGGACCGGTCGAACCGCCCGGAGTCGCTCCCCCGCTGGTCGGCGTGGCGGCGATGTCCAGGTTGGCGGCGTTGAATGGGGCGTAGAAGTACTCGCCGTTGCACCAGGTGGAATTGCCGAATTGAAAGTACGAGGGCTTATTGTAAGGGTAGGCGTTCGAGGGAGCCGCCACGCCGTTGACGATCGCCGCGAAGACCTGGCCCGAGGCGGCCGCGAGGGGGTCGACCTCGGCGTTCGACTTGACGATGGTCGCGGAGTTGCCGCGAACAACGACCTGCAACTCATGCGGGTCGATGAACCCGAGCGGCCCGTTGGGCTCGCCCGAGGGGCCGTCCACGGTCCCCGGGATCCGGTAGTTCGCGGAGAAGCCGCTGCCGATCGTGATGGAAGGCGGAATCCACGAGTCGTCGGGGGAGTTCGAGAGGTTGTTGTTGTCGTTGGTGATGGACTGGAAGACTCCCTTCCACCGGTCGAGCCAGGCCTGCGACCAGCGGATTGTGTTGTCCTCGACGGTCGCGGTGAGGTAGACCCGCCCGCTCGAGGTGTTCGTCAAGTTCCCGTGCTGGATCGCGACGATCAGGGTGGCGGGAAGGTTGACGATCGTGTTCGATTCCACCGTGATGTCGAGCATCGGCAGGGGCGTCCAGCCGTAAGGGAGCGGGAAGGGATTCGAGGGATCACCCTGGCCCTGTCCCTCGGAGTTGTACGCCGCGATCTCGATCCCACGCCCGAGTCCTCGAGAGGGATCTTCGCCGTCGCCGAGGAACGTGTTGTGGACGACCTGCGTGCCGAACTGGTTGCCCACCAGGTCGATCCCGTGGGACGGATACCCCGAGAGGTCGATCGTGTTCCCGGAGTAGACGTCTCCCACCGAACCCGCCGTGACGGCGATCTCATACGACCCGGCGGGAAGCGGAGTCTCCATGAGGTAGGTTGGCGGCGACGTCGAGATGACCTGGGCGATCCGATACCACGTCCCGGCGTACGGATTCGCGGCTTCGCCCGCGTCGGTCGTGCTCAGGATCGAGACCACGGCCCCCGGCCCCGGCGCGTCTCCGCGAAAGGGGACCGACGTCGATGGGGTCCGCAGCGTCAGCACGTACCCTTCAGACGCGATGCCGGCCGGAGTGCCTTCGTAATAGACGCCGTAGTTCTCCACGAGGATGACTTCCGGGGCGTTGATGTCCGTGAAGACGTTCCGCGTCGTCGAGAACGTGTAAGGCGTCGCGGGGAGGCCGCCGATGAAGGTATTTCCTGTAATCAGGTCGTTGTAGGAGCTGCCGTGGACGTTGATGAACCGTGCCAGGTAGCCACCCGCCGCATCCTGCGAGACGCGGTTGTTCGCGAGCGTCACGTCATGCGGCGACTGGAACGAGAACGCAGCCAGGCTGAACGTCCCGGCCGGTGCGCCCAGGACTGTGTTGCCCGTGATCTGCCAGGGGCCGCCGCCCAGGGCGATGGTCCCGCCTCGGAATGTGGAGTCCACGATCGAGCCGCTTTCCTGAGTCCACCCGTAAGCCTGCTGGGCGAAGATCAGGTGCGGAGTGGGCTCTCCGACATAGGTCGCGCCGACCGGCAGCGTGCCGGCGGTCGGGGGGGCCGGATCGCGGGCGGCCGGCCCCTCGATCGACATGCCGTCCAGGCTCAGCCTCACCGTGGTCTGGCCGCTGTTCATGAGGTTGATGACCGCGTGCGATCCCTGGTCATCAGCCTCCGGGTCGTACCAGGTGCCGGCGGCGGAATCATCGAACGCGATGCGGAAGTCCTCGAGATCGATGCGGAAGACGTCGGCCCATCGAGCGTTCGGGTCGAGGGAGATCGCGCCGGGGACATCGGCCGACCAGGACGGCCTGAACAGGAGCGTGGCCCCCTGGCCGACAATCCGGACCGAGTGGCCGATCACCAGCGGCCTGGTCACGATGATCGTGCTGTTCGGTGCCAGCGTGATGGTGTCGTCTCCCGTCTCGTGGAGGAGCCGCGACGCGAGCGTCGCCTCGTCCGAGACGGGGACGGCCGTGGCCTCGGCCCCGCCGCCCGACAGCCCCGCCGCCACGAGGTCCGTTCGCCACGGCCCCCCGGCGAAGCGGGTGACGTACTGCGTCGTCGGATCGTCCGCGAACGTGATTCGGAGCGTCATGTCCGTCGCGGCGGAGACGCTCGCCGGGCCGACGGTCTCATCCCGGGTCGGGACGAAGTAGAGGTCCGCCGTCCGATCGTCGGCGGCCTGGGCGACGGACAGGTACATGTGGTCCTGGTTCGTGCTCATCCAGGCGGAGCCGGCGATGTCGCTGAGGGTCGCGGTGGCGATCTTCCGCCCTTGCAGATTCCCCGCCAGGAGATGGACCGCGCCCGGCTGCCACGACGAACCGTCCTGACCGTTGTTGGCGAAGTTCGACCACGAGACCGTCACCGCGGTCGGGTCCGGGGTCGTCACGATCGTCGCGACCGGCGACGAGGAACCCACGACGGCCAGGGGACTTGCCAGGCCCGACACGGCGCAGGCCTGCGCCGACCCGATCGTCCCGTCCGCATACTCCACGGTCAGCGCGAGAAGATCGCCATTTGCGATCGTCCGCGGCGGCCCGGTCGCTCCGCCCCCCTGATACGCATTGACGACCGGGCTGATGTACAGGTCGCCTCGCGTGGGGTCATCCGTCGCGGCGAAGAACTCGGCATGCGCCCCCCCCTGGGGCGTGCCGGATGAGTCATACTCCCAGCGCAGGCCGGCGCCGTCCTGGACCCGGATGGAGGCGATGGGGGATGATCCGGAAAGCCCCGAAAGGCGGAGGTCGATGTCCTGGATCCCGTCGAAACCGACGGAGACCGAGGGGCCAACAAGGTCGGCGCCGACCGTCCCCAGGCAGGAGACGGATAGCGACAGGAGGCATCGCGGCTCGAGCTCGATCGAGGGCACGAACGGGGTACGACGCCGATGTCCGCGAGGTTTGCGCATGGATCGTTCCGGGTTGCGGGGCGATCCATGCGAGGTGGCAGGGCTCTAGTTCCTTGTGGCCCGTCGGCGAGTCTCGGTGCGCCGTCCGGGCATGCCCGTCGCGAGCACACCGTCCCAAGGATAGCAGACGAAATCGCGCCGGGCGGGACGGGGCGTCAGATTGTGGGCAGTTGCCACGGATCGCGGCGTTCCCGGTCGAGCCAGCGGTTGGCCTCGGGGTCGCCGACGAACTCCCATTTCTTGGGATCCCAGCGGAGGGTCCGGCCGTTCCAGTAGGCGAGGTTGCCCAGGATGGTGATCGCCACCGACCGGGCGCCGATCTCGACGTCGGCGAGGGGACGCTTCCGCGAGCGGATGCAGTCCAGCCAGTTGCGATGATGGCCGGGCGACTTCTCGAGGTGGACCTCGTCGGCCTTGAGCGGCGCCTTGACGATCTTCTCGGGGTCGCTGCTGAGATGCCCGCGGTCGATCCGGAGCGTGCCGTTGGTGCCGGTGAACGTGCACCCGCTGGGGCCGCCGTGGATGATGGTCACGCCGTTGGCGTAGCGGTAGGTCACGCCGTGACCCGCGTGAGGATCGAGCGGCGGGATGATCTCCACCGGGTCGGACTGGTCCATGCCCAGGCACCACTGGGCGATGTCGTAGTGGTGGGCGCCCATGTCGGCGTGGGCTCCGCCCGCGTACTCGCAATACTGCCGCCAGTCGGGGAAATGCTTGTGGACGCCCCGCGGGCTGAGGATCGCATTGTAGGGACGCTTGGGAGCGGGGCCGAGCCAGAGGTCCCAGTCCAGCCCCGGCTCCATCGGCTCCTCCGGCAGGTTGCAGGGGCGGCTCGGCCCCCCCACGCCCACCGTGACGGCCACGATCTGGCCGAGCCGGCCGCTCCGGATGATCTCCGCGGCCTGGCGGAAGTCGCCGAAGACGTTGGAGCGCTGCTGGCTCCCGGTCTGGAAGACGCGATCGTACTTCCGCGCCGCGTCGATGCACCGCTTCCCCTCGGCGAGCGTCAGGGTCAACGGCTTCTCGCAGTAGACGTCCTTGCCGGCCTTCATCGCCTCGATGGCCGGGATCGCGTGCCAGTGCTCGGGCGTGGCGATGCAGACGGCGTCGATGTCCTTGCGGCCGATGATCTCGCGGAAGTCGCCGTACGAAGCACAGCCCTTGAACTCGGTCTTCCCGCCGTAGGCCGCCTCGACCCGATTCTTCGCGTGCTCGCGACGCTTCGAATCGACCTCGCAAACGGCCACGGCCTGGACGTCCGGCATCTTCAGCAGCTCGGGCAGATGGTAGTCGTTGGCCATCTTCCCGCAGCCGATGAAGGCCACGGTGATCCGATCGCCGGGCGCCGACTTGCCCTCCCTCCCCAGGACGCTGGCGGGGATGATGGTCGGCACCGCGATCGCCGAGGCGGCGAGCCCTCCGACGAAATGCCTGCGACTGGTCGATGCGCCCGGCTGCATGTCCGTATCTCCCTTCCGCGATCCGATGGGTTCTCTCCCGGTGCGTCGTCGGGCGGATACCGACGCCGACGACGCCCGGGGCTCACCTCATTAAAGATCCGCGGCAGGGGAGAAACAACCGGCTGGCGAGGGGAGGGGCTCAGGACGTCCGGATGTGCAGCTCCTTGAGCTGCTTCGGCTCGACGGTCCCCGGGGCGCCGGTCATGAGGTCGGTCCCGCGGGCGGTCTTGGGGAAGGCGATGCAGTCGCGGATGTTGGAGATCCCCGCGTAGAGCATCACCAGCCGATCCACGCCCAGGGCGATGCCGCCGTGCGGCGGCGCGCCGTTGCGGAGCGCGCTGAGCAGGAAGCCGAATTTCTCCTCGGCCTGCTCCGGCGTCAGCCCGAGGAGCGCGAAGATCTTCGACTGGATGACCGGGTCGTGGCAGCGGATCGTGCCGCCGCCGGCCTCCTCGCCGTTGATCACGAGGTCGTAAGCCTGGGCGCGAACCTTCGCCGGGTCGGAGTCGAGCAGGGCGAGGTCCTCGAACATCGGCATCGTGAACGGGTGGTGCTCCGCGGCGTAGCGGTTCTCCTCCGCGTCCCAGGCCAGCAGCGGGAAGTGGATGATCCAGGAGTAGTGGAATGACGACGGGTCGTAGAGCTTGAGCTCGGAGGCCAGCCGAGCCCGCAGGTTGGAGAGGGCCTGGCTGGTGACCGCCTGGCTGTCGGCGACGATCAGGATCAGGTCGCCGGGCTTCGCCTCGAACCGCTCGCGGAGGCTCGCCTGGACGGCGGCCGGGAAGAACTTCGCGGTCGGGCCGGCGAGCTGTTCCGCCTCGACCTTGAGCCAGACCAGGCCCTTGGCCCCGAAGGTCCCGGCGTACTCGGTGAGGCCGTCCAGGTCCTTGCGACTGTACTTCTCCGCGCCCCCCGGCGCGCAGAAGCCGCGGACCCGAAGGCCGAGCTCGACAGCCTGCTTGAGGACCTTGAACTCGGTCCCGGCGGCGAGATCCGCCAGGTCCTTCAGCTCCAGGCCGTAGCGGAGGTCGGGCCGGTCGCTCCCGAACCGCTCCATCACGTCGTGGTACTCGAGGCGGGGCAGGGGGAGGGTCAGTTTCTGGTCGCTGAACCGCTCCGCGATGGCGGCGATGAGCACCTCCATCGTGGACATCACGTCGTGGTCCTCGACGAACGACATCTCGACGTCGAGCTGGGTGAACTCCGGCTGGCGGTTGGCCCGCAGGTCCTCGTCGCGGAAGCAGCGCGCGATCTGGAAGTAACGGTCGAAGCCGGAGACCATCAGCAACTGCTTGTAGAGCTGGGGCGATTGCGGCAGGGCGTAGAAGTGCGAGGCGTGCACGCGGCTGGGGACCAGGAAATCCCGCGCCCCTTCGGGCGTGCTGCGGCCCAGGATGGGGGTCTCGACGTCCAGGAAGCCCTGATCGGCCATGGTGTTCCGCATGAGCTGGGTGAGCTCGTGGCGGAGCAGGAAGACGCGCTGGATGCTCGGCCGACGGAGGTCCAGGAAGCGGTACTTGAGCCGGAGCTCCTCGTTGGGCTCCGGGCCGCCGATCTCGAACGGGGGCGTCGGGGTGGCGTTGTAGAGCACGAAGTCGGTGGCGCGGACCTCGATGGCGCCGGTCTTCAGCTTCGGGTTCTCCTTGCCCGGCAGCCGCGGGGCGACGGTCCCCTGGATGCCGATGACATACTCGTTGCGGAGGTCGCGGGCCCTGGACTGGAGCTCCGCGCCGGCGTCGGGCTCGAAGACGACCTGCGTGACGCCGTAGCGGTCGCGCAGGTCGATGAAGACGAGCCCGCCGAAGTCACGCCAGGCGTCCACCCAGCCGTTGAGGACGACGGCCCCCCCGACGTGCTCCCTCGTCAACTCCCCACACGTGTGCGTCCGTTTCAGCAGCATGGTCTTCCAGTCGCCCGGCTTTCGGCCACAAGGTCCACAGGGATCGTTATTTGGAACGGCCCACAGAGTGGCTCACGATACCCCGGCCGGCGGAGGACCGTCAAGGAGTCCCGCGTACCGGACACGGGCCGACGGGTCGCGGTTCCGGGGGGTGGGCGTGATCGAGCCGCCGAAGCTTGCCCATACCGGTCGGCAAGGTCGCGGTGACCCATGAGAGAGTTTTCCCGCGTCGATGCCGGATGGGACCTCCTGGCGCGATGATCCGGATCGACGCGCGATGCGAGCCGAGCGACTCGCGTTGACGGCCGCGAACGGTGGGGGCGGCGGCCCGGGGAGTTTTCACATCATGCGTCCGGGGGCCAAATTTCGCGGCGTACTATGACCGTCGTGAGCCGCGAGGGTTGGCTCGGCAGCCAGATCAGGACGCCGGGCGAATCGAGCGGCGAACACACCGATCTCCGGACGGACCGGGGTCAGGTCGATCGCGACCTCCCTCCGTCGACCGTCGTCGCGAAGGACCCGGGTCCCGGGGCTTCGCACGCGAAGCAGTCCTGAAAAGCCAGGCCGCGCACCCAACCGGACCGCGTTGACGGAGGCGGTGCGCCCCGGCCACGCATGTCCCGCCCCCTCCGGGCGGGATCACCACCGCGAGACCCTGCTCACCCGAAACGCAATCACGATTCGATCGCTCGGCTCCCCGACACCCTGATTAAAAAAAGGCGAAAACGATGCTGAAAGCTCTTGTTGGTCGGTATTATCTGGCCGCCGCTCTCCTCGTCCTGTCCGCCGGGATGGCCCGGGCGGACCAGATCACGACGCTCTATTCGACGGGCGTGGACGGCTCCGGCAATGTGCTCGCGGATGGGGCTCAGGACACGCACTACACCCTGACCTCTTACCCGGGGACCTTCGGCCCGAACACCTTCGTGGCGGACACGACCAAGTACCCGCTCTCCGGCGGCCCTTGGGTCGGCAACCTCAGCAACGCCAAGTGGATCGGCCCCGTCGCCGATCAGACGACCATCCCCGGCAGCGGGGCCAATAACGGCAGCGGCTACTACACGTACGAGACGACCTTCGACCTGACGGGCTTCGACTTCACCACGGCCCACATCACGGGCCAGTACTCGTCCGACAACTCGGTCGAGATCTATCTCAACGGCGTGGACACCGGGATCGGGCAGAACTACGAGACCGTCTTCAAGAGCCTCCACAGCCTGGACATCACCAGCGGCTTCATCGCCGGCATCAACACGCTCCAGTTCGTCGTCTACAACATCCCGATCAACAGCAACAACCCGACCGGCATCATCGCCCAGCTCTCCGGCACGGCCGCGGTCCCCGAGCCGGCCTCCGCGTCCCTCGGCCTGATCGCCATCGTCGGCGGCCTGGCCGGCAGGAAGTGGCTCCGCCGCCTTATCCGACGTCAGTCCTGATCGCCGCCATCCGACGCCGGATCGGCCTCCATGGGCCGCGGAGCGAGGTCCCCGACGATGTGGGCCTTCGCTCCGCGGCCCTTTCTGTGTTTGTTGCTTTTTGACCACTAGTGGCAGGAATTGAAATCCGGGCTACGCCACAAGGTTAAGAGCGGGCTGTTCGAGCCAGAACACGGATCAGTCGGCTCGGAAGCGATCGCTTGCCCGGTCGTTCCGAGGGCGCCCAACGCCCCCGCCACGCCGACCCGCATGATGCCGAACCGCGCCCGGGACGGCCAGGAGGCCGGGCCCTGGGCCCGCCGCCTAAAGGGTCCCACGCCGACTCCGCGAACCGCGCTCTCTCCCGTCCCGGGTCTGAACTCATCTGCCGCCGGCGCCCGCGTCGGGCGCCGGCACGTCATCGCCCTGATCAAGCGGCATGAATGGCTCCGGGGGCCTGCAGATCAATGGAGCCCAGGACTCGCACTACGCTTTGACCACGGCCCCCTCGGGATCCGGCTATGGCCCGAACACCTTCGTGGCGGACCACACCAAGTACCCGCTCGTCAGCGGGCCCTGGGTCCCCAACACGACGTCCGCCCAGTGGATCGGACCCGTCAGCGATCGGACGACGATTCCCGGAAGCACCGGCAGCGGCGATTCCGCCTACGAGACCACGTTCGACCTCACGGGCCTCGACGCCTCCACGGCCAGGATCACCGGCAAGTGGTCGACCGACAATCCGGGCGAGATCTGGCTGAATGGAGTCTCCACCGGCATCGCGACCATCGGCGAATTTGCCTACCAGTCGATGCAGTCCTTCAGCATCACGACCGGATTCCAGGCCGGGACCAACACCCTGGAGTTCAAGGTCAACAACAAGCCCATCGACAGCAACAACCCGACGGGCCTGATCGTGGAGATGACCGGCACGGCCGCGGTCCCCGAGCCGGCCTCGGTCTCCCTCGGCCTCATCTCCATCGTGGGCTGCCTGGCGGGCCGAAGGTGGATGCGCCGCTCGCGGAAGGCGAAGGCGGCCTGACCCCAGCCCCCCGCGAGGTTCGGTAATCAGCGCCCGCTGAGCGAAGCCCGCAACGGCAGGGCCTCGACTCCGCGGTTTTTCGTCGCGCCGAGTTGTCAACCGGGAACGCAGGCTGGTGGCCCGGGGCGCGGGATTCGTGTAGTCTGAACCCGGGGAGAGCCCACCGGCCGCGGGGCCTCCTCTCGCTCGGGCCGCGGCCGGCGAATCGACGGGTCTGCGTCCGATGTCCAGGAACCGCCTCGACGCCATCCAGCTCCGAAGGCTCCGGAGCTACAACACGCCGACGATCTCCAACGCCATCGAGCTCTTCAATGTCCGCCCTCGCGACGCGGGCTTCCTCCCGCACACGATCCGCAGTCTGCTGCCGGAGATCGGGCCCATTGTCGGCTACGCGGTGACGAGCAAGACGACGGCCGCCCCCCCCTCGGCCGGTGACGAATCCGGCGCGGACCTGCTGGCGGATTACCTGCGGTACGTTGCGTCCGCGCCCGGCCCGAAGATCGCCATCGCGGAGGACATCGACGACCCCCCGGGCCTGGGCGCCCAGTTCGGCGAGGTGACGGCGACCATCCACCAGCGACTCGGCTGCGTCGGCCACATCACCAGCGGCTGCCCCCGCGACCTGGATGAGGTCCGGGCGCTGGGCTTCGCGCTCTTCGGCCTGAATCCATGCGTCAGCCACGCCTACGTCCGGCTCGTGGAGTTCGGCAAGCCCGTGGTCCTGGGGGGCGTCACCGTCGCCCCCGACGACCTGATCCACGCCGACAAGCACGGGGTCTGCATCATCCCCCATGCCGTGGCCGCCGCGCTCGCGGACGCCTGCGCGGAGGTGGAGAGGCAGGAACGACCGCTGCTGGAGCTCTGCCGTTCCGATCACTTCTCGCTGGAGAAGTACATCGAACTGCGGCTGGGCCTCCAGTCCAAGACCCACGAATGAGCCGCCGGCGAGGGCGATCGAGGCGTCGCGACGGGTCAGGAGACCCGCCGCACATTCGGCGAGATGATGGCCACCGGTTCGTAGCGGCGGTTGCGGCCGACGGCCTCGTCCGGGCGGATCTCGTCGAGTCGCTTGCCGTCCGCGATCCAGCGACCGCGGGCGTATTCGAAGACGGCCGTCGCATGCCGCTCGGCCGCGAGCAGTTCGTAGGGGGCGGGTTCGAAGTGGACACAGACCAGGGCGAGGAATCGGCGAGTCTGCCGGTCGCGGGCCCAGACGATCTCGTCGTGCCAGGTCGCGTCTCCCCAGCGGACACCCTCGGCCGGGTCGTTGCGGCCCAGCGCGGTCACGAAGCGGGCCTCGAGCCGTTCACGCTGGCGACGGAAGGCGTCCCGCGCCTGGTCGACGTGGAGATCCTCCACGAACAGCCGGATCGGCCGCTGGAGGAGGAAGTACGCCGCGGCCAGGCAGAGGGGCAGGAGCCCAGCCCAGATCAGCCAAATCATCGTCTCCCTCCCGGCGCCGACCCAGGATCTTCGAGCGGACAGTCCAATTCTAGGATCGGCCGCTCCCGCCGTGCAAGTGGCGGGCTGCGCGGATCCTTCACAGGCCACGTCGCGACGATCAGGAGTCCTTTCGATCATGCCCCGACCTCGCAAGACGCAGCCCGTCTCCCCCGCCGTCCCGCCCAGGTTCGGGGCCCACATGTCGATCGCGGGGGGCTATGAGCGGGCGGTCCACTCGGCCCACGCCATCGGCTTCAATGCCGTCCAGCTCTTCACCAAGAACAACAACCAGTGGCGAGCCCCGGCCCTCACCGACGACCACGTCGCCCGGTTCCGATCGGCCGTCGACGAGACCGGGATCGTTGACCTGGTCTCGCATGCGTCCTACCTGATCAACCTCGCCAGCCCCGACGACGCACTCTGGGAGAAGTCGATCGACGCGATGGTGGTCGAGGTGGAGCGATGCGCCACGCTCGGGATCCAGGACCTGGTCGTCCATCCGGGTGCCCACATGGACTCCGGCGAGGAGGCGGGGATGGATCGGGTCGCGGCGGCCCTGGACCGGATCCTCGGGCGGACGGAAGGCCGGCGCGTGACGATCGACCTGGAGACGACGGCCGGGCAGGGGACCTGCCTGGGCCATCGCTTCGAGCACCTGCGCGGAATCCTCGACCGCGTGACGCACTCCGCGGCCCTGGGGATCTGCGGCGATACCTGCCACATTTTTGCGGCGGGCTATTCCCTGGATGGGGGGGGAGGGTACGATGAGACGATCCAGCAACTGGACGGTGCCGTGGGCCTGCACCGGTTGCGCGTCTGGCATGTGAACGACAGTTGTCGAGATTGCGGCAGCCGGGTGGACAGGCATGCCGGGATCGGAGCCGGACGGATCGGCCTGGAGCCGTTCCGACGGCTGGTGAACGACCCTCGGTTCCGTCATCTGCCGATGATTCTGGAGACGCCCAAGGGGATTGAGGAGGGCGAGGAGCTCGACGCGCGAAACCTGAGGACGCTCCGCCAGCTCATCGCGACCTGAGCCCACCCGAGACGACGCCCCCCTCAACTCCTGCCCCTTTTTACCAGATGAGCCAGGCCCCCGGCGCTCTCCGGGGGCCGAGGCCGACCGTCCGGGATTTCAGCCGTGGCAGTCATGCACTCGCTTCCGAATGGGCCGACGAAGTCCGCGTCGCCTCCCCTCACCCTGGATCCCAGCCTCTTCCTCAACCGCGAGCTGAGCTGGCTGGACTTCAACGAGCGGGTCCTCGAAGAGGCGCGAGATCCTTCCAATCCGCTCCTGGATCGCGTCAAGTTCGTGGCGATCTGCTCCTCCAACCTGGACGAGTTCTTCGAGGTCCGCGTCGCCGGCCTCCAGGCGCAGCTCTTCGAGAACCTGGAGCCCCAGGACCTGCTCCCCGACGGCATGGGGCCGCTCGCCCAGTTGCTGGAGATCGCCCGCCGGGCGCACGACTTCGTCGGCCGGCTCTACGACACCTGGCTCCAGGATATCCATCCCAAGCTCCGCGACCTCGGCATCCGCATCTGCTCGCCGGACGAGCTGACGGCCGGCCAGACGAGCTTCCTCGACGCGTACTTCGACAGCCAGGTCTACCCGGTCCTGACCCCGCTGGCGATCGACCCGGCCCACCCGTTCCCGCACGTCCACAACAAGAGCCTCAACCTGCTGATGCGGATCGAGTCCATCAGCCATCACAACCGCGTACTCTACGCCGTGCTCCAGGTCCCCTCGGTGATCGGCCGGCTCGTGCCGCTCCCCGACGAGGGGGACGGCCAGCGCCGGTTCGTGCTCCTGGAAGACGTCATCGGCCCGCGGCTCGACGCCCTCTTCGGCGGCTATCGGGTCATCGAGCAGGTGGCCTTCCGGGCCACGCGGAACAGCGACCTTTCGATCCAGGAGAACGAGGTCAAGAGCAGCCTCCTGTCGACGATCGAGGAGACCCTCCGCCAGCGGAAATGGGGCGCCCCCGTCCGGCTCGAGATCTCGGAACGGGCCGACGACGGCTTCCTCGCCCAGCTCCTCTCGGCCTCGGCCCTGGAGCTAGAAGAGCGGGATGTCTACAAGGTCCCCGGCCCCGTCGACCTCACCGCGCTGGCCGGGCTCTACAGGATCGAGGGGTTCCGTGAGCTGAAGGAGCCCCCCTTCGAACCGCTGATGCCCGCCTGCATGGCCACCCGCAAGAGCGTGTTCTCCACCATCCGGGAATCCGACATCCTGGTGCATCACCCCTACGAGTCGTTCGGCACGGTCGTCCAGTTCATCGAGCAGGCCTCGGAAGACCCGCAGGTCCTGGCCATCAAGATGACGCTTTATCGGACGGCCGACTCCAACCCGATCATCAACGCCCTGGCGCGGGCCGCGGAGAACGGCAAGCAGGTCACGGCGCTCGTCGAGCTCCAGGCCCGGCTCGACGAGGAGAACAACATCGATAAGGCCCGGATGCTCCAGAAGGCCGGCGTCCACGTCGTCTACGGCATCGTCGGGCTCAAGACCCACTGCAAGGCCGCCCTGGTGGTCCGCCGCGAACACGACGGCATCCGCCGCTACGTCCACCTCGGCACCGGCAATTACAACCCGACGACCGGCCGGCTCTACACCGATCTCAGCTACTTCACCTGCCGCCCGGAGTTCGGCGAGGACGCCAGCGCCCTGTTCAACCTCCTCACCGGCTACTCGCAGGGCGGCCCGTGGAAGAAGCTGATCGTCGCCCCCTTCCACCTGGCCCCTCGCCTGACCTCACTGATCGAGCGTGAGACGGCCCACGCCCGCGCCGGGCACCCCGCGCGGATCGTCGCCAAGATGAACTCGCTGGTGGACCCGAAGATCATCGAGGCCCTGTACGAGGCCTCGCGGGCCGGCGTGAAGATTGACCTGATCATCCGCGGCATCTGCTGCCTGCGTCCCGGGGTGCCGAAGGTCTCGGAGAACATCCGCGTCATCAGCATCCTGGACAAGTTCCTGGAGCACTCCCGGATCGCCTACTTCCTCAACGACGGCCTGCCCGAGGTCTTCCTGTCGTCGGCGGACTGGATGCCGCGAAACTTCCGCCGCCGCGTGGAGCTGATGTTCCCGATCGAGGATCCGGCCCTCCGCACCCGGATCATCGACGGCATCCTCGCCGTCGTGCTCGCCGACAACGTCAAGGCCCGCGAGCTCCGCGAGGACGGCACCTACCGCCGCGTCAAGCCGAAGCCCGGCGAGCCGGTCGTCCGCTGCCAGGCCGTCTTCCAGGACGCCGCCCGCGCCCACGCCGAGGTCAGCCCGATCCATCAGAACCTCGCGGCGATCGCCGGGACGAGCTGAGCGGGCGGAATGTCCTCGACGTCAGAACGCGAACCGCGTCTCCACCGGCCGCGGTTCCAGCCGCGGGATCGCCAGCGGCTCCACCGGTCCCGCGCCGCGAACAACGCACGATTCCCAGGGCGGGATGGCGCCCTCGCGATAGAACCGCTCGACGTATCTCCAGTCGGTCTCCGCGAAGTCGGCGAACCAGGCGTCGAGGTGGGTGATCCCCGCCTCGTGGAGCAACGTGAGCCCGAACCGGGCGGCGTTCCGCTCGTAGGCTTCCAGGGCGGCGAGGTAATCGTCGAGCGGCTCGTCCGGCACGCCGACGATCTCCGGCCGATAGCTCGGGGCGACCCACTGCACCGAATGGCCGAAGAGGTGGAGCAGCAGGAAGCACTGCATCTCCAGGTCCACGTCGGGATCGAGGGTCAGCTTCAGCCCGTCGAAGATGCCGACGCGGGGACGCTCGAGACGAGCATATTCGACGCCGAAGCCGTAATCGACGACGCGGGGGATCAGCCTCGACCAGAGGTTGAGGACCTCGTTCGCGGCTAGACCTCTCGGACCGGCGTTCATCGGTCGGACCCTTTCTCGCCCCGCTCGGGCGCGAATCGCACAGGAAGGACATGCCCACGAACCACGACGGAATCCAGCTTCCTCGCCCACTCGGGCCGAGTCGCACCCCCTCATGATACGACGAATGCGCCCGGATCGCAGCGGGTCGGCGGACGGTTGAGTCTTCGCCCGGGGCGCGCGATGCTAGCGCGTAACCCTCCGAAAATCGTCGTGCGACGAAGCAACACCCCGATCGGGAGCGAATCAATGACAGGCGGCATCACGCGCCGTGGGTTCCTGAGTGGCTCGGCCTCGGCGGTAGCCTTCCCCCTCGTGATCACCGGCAACGCCCTGGGCGGAGGAGGGAAGGCCCCGGCGAGCGAGCGCGTCGGCCTCGGCCATGTCGGCGTGGGAGGCCAGGGAGGCTGGCTTTTCCACCATTTCCAGCATGTCAAGGACGCCCAGAGCCTGGCGGTCGCCGATCCCTTCCGAGACCGTCGCGAGAGCCGGGCCCAGGCCTGCAAGGGGAAAGCCTACGCCGACTTTCGCGAGATCCTCGCCCGCGACGACATTGACGCCGTGATCGTGGCCACGCCCGATCACTGGCACGTCCCGATCGCCGTCATGGCGGCCAGGGCCGGCAAGGACTGCTACGTCGAGAAGCCGCTGGGCCTCTCCGTCGAGCAGGACCTCGCCTGCCGGAAGGTCTTCCAGGAGCACAACCGCGTCTTCCAGTACGGCACGATGCAGCGCAGCCTGGAGCACTGCCGCCTGGCCTGCGAGATCGTCCGTAGCGGCCTCATAGGCCCGATCAAATCCCTGGAAGTCCTGGCGCCCAACGGCGGGACCGGGGGCTCGACCCAGCCGACCGCTATCCCCGACGGCTTCGATTACGAGTCCTGGCTCGGCCCGGCGCCGGAGAAGCCCTACACGGTCGATCGCTGCAAGCCGCAGGGGACCTACTGGATCTACGATCAATCGATCGGCTACCTGGGCGGTTGGGGGGCCCATCCGCTCGATCTCCTCGTCTGGGGCTGCGACGCGGATCTGGCCGGGCCCTGGACCGTGGAGGGGACCGGCAAGGTCCCGGAGACCGGCCTTTATGACACGGTCTACGACTGGGACATGACCTTCCGCTTCGCGGGAGGCGTGACGCTGACGTTCCGCCCCGGCATGGATTCGACCCGGTTCGTGGGCGAGAAAGGCTGGGTGCGCGTCTCTCGTCAGGACTGGGACGCCGAGCCGAAGTCGCTGATGGCGACGAAGCCGGGATCGACCTCGTGCAAGCTCATGGTCAGCACCAATCACTACGAGAACTTCATCGAGGCCGTGAAGAAGCGATCCAACCCGGTCAGCCCGCTCGTCGATGCGGTCCGGAGCGACATCCTCAGCCACCTGTGCGACATCGCGGTGCGGCTGGACCGGGCCGTGACCTGGGATCCGAAGAAGGAGGAGATCGTCGGGGATCCGGAGGCCGCCTCGCGGCTGCATCGCCCGATGCGCTCGCCCTGGACGATCTGAGCTGAACCGCCTGCCCGTTCCGACTACCTTTCGCGTGGAGACCCTCGATGAAGACCTTCGCCTCGCTGGCCGTCTCGCTCGCCCTCGCCCTGGCGGCGTTCGCTCACGCTCAGGACCACTCGGCCGGGAAGAAGCCCTTGCGGGTCCTGCTGACGTTCGGCGGCCATGAATTCCAGGAGAAGGAGTTCTTCGCCATGTGGGATTCACTCCCCGGGGTGACCTACACGAAGGCCCCGCTACCTCAGTCGGCGGGCCTCCTCAAGCCGGGGCTCGAGAAGGACTACGACGCCATCGTCTGCTACGACATGAACCACGCGATCACGCCCGAGCAGCAGCAGGCTTTCCTCGCCCTGCTGGACCGGGGGATCGGCGTCGTCATGCTGCACCATAACCTCGCCAGCAACCCCGACTGGGCCGCCTATCGGGATATCCAGGGGGGCCGTTGGTTGGGCGCGAAGACGGAGATCGACGGCAAGTCGTACGGCCCGTCCACCTACTCGCACGACGAGGAGCTGCCAATCCGGATCGCGGACAAGGACCACCCGATCACGAAAGGGCTGAGCGATTTCGTCATCCACGACGAGTCCTACGGCGAGTTCTACGTGTCGCCGAAGGTCCACGTCCTGCTGACGTCCCATCACCCCAAGGACACGGGCCCGTTCGCCTGGACCAACGAGCATGGCAAGAGCCGGATCGTCTACTTCCAGGCCGGGCATGATGCGAAGGCCTGGGCCTGCCCCAGCTATCAGGAGATCCTCGTCCGGAGCATTCGCTGGACGGCCCGCGGCGAGTGAATCCGCCGGTCGGCGGCCCGTCTGATCGCTCCGTGCCCGTAAACTCGGAACCACGCCGATGAGAGCCTTCCTCCTCGTTTTTTTGTCGCTCGGCATCCTGGGCCTTGCCCGATCGCAGGGCTACTCCGACGAGACCCGATCGATCGCCGGGGAGTGGCGAGTCCAGCTCGACCCCAGACGCGTGGGAGAGACGGAGCGCTGGTTCGATCGCGAGCTGGGGGGGCGGATGACGCTCCCGGGGTCGACGGATCAGGCCCGTCTGGGCGAGCCCAACGCCGCCAGGCCCACGCTCGGCGGGCTCTACCGGCTTTATCCGTACGAGGGCCCGGCGTGGTTCCAGTACACGGTGATCATCCCCGGCTCGTGGAAGGGGAAGCGGGTCTCGCTGGTGCTCGAGCGGGCCCATGGTGAGACCAAGGTGTGGGTCGACGGACAGGCGGTCCCCGGCACCCAGGACAGCCTGGTCGCTCCTCACGTCCACGACCTTGGTCCGCTCGGCTCGCCCGGCACGAAGCGGCTGACGATCCGATCCGACAACACGCCGAAATTCGACCTCGGCTCGTTCGTCTCGGTCCGCTACGAGGGGACGCAGACGAACTGGAACGGCCTCGTCGGCGGGCTCATGCTGCGGGCCGTCGATGCCGTTTCCATCGAGGATCTTCAGGTCTTTCCGGACCTTCCGGCCCGGACGGCGAGGGTCCGGGCGCGCATCGCCAACAGCACGGGCAAGCTGCTGACGGCGAAGCTCGCGCTTTCCATCCGGAACGCCCCCGGCGAGGAACCGATGGCGACCGCCGAGGCCGAGGTCCCGGTGGACGGCTCGGCCGTGGTCGAGAGGACGCTGACCCTGGGCGCGGGGGCCCGGGCCTGGGATGAGTTCTCGCCGTCCCTCCTGCTGGCGGGGGCCTCGGTCTCCGCCGGTCTCGACGACAAGACCTTCCTGGATGAGAAGGCCGTCCGGTTCGGCCTGCGGTCCTTCGAGACGTCCGGCACCAGGTTCACGCTCAATGGCCGGGCTGTCTTCCTGCGCGGCACGCTCGAATGCGGGATCTTCCCCAAGACCGGCTATCCGCCGACGTCGCCGGGCGAGTGGCGGCGGATCTTCCGGATCATCAAATCGTATGGCCTGAACTTCATGCGATTCCACTCCTGGTGTCCGCCCGAGGCGGCGTTTGCCGCGGCTGACCTGGAGGGGATTTTCATTCAGGCCGAGGCCCCGCAAGCGAACGTCGACGCCGGCAAGGACCCCGCGCGAGACGCCTTCGTTCGGGCCGAAATGCTCCGGATGGTGCGAACCTACGGCCAGCACCCCTCGTTCTGCCTGATGACGCTCGGCAACGAGTACGGGGGGGACGACCGGATCCTGTCGAAATGGATCGATGACCTGAAGCGCGAGGATCCGCGCCACCTCTACTCCTCGGCGTCGTGCGGCCAGAAGACGGCCAACCGGCAGTTCACGGAGGATCTCCCCAGGGGGATCCACGGGCCCGGGACCGATCGCGACTTTGGTGCGGAAGTCGCCCGCCAGGACCGCCCGCTGCTGGGGCACGAGATCGGCCAGTGGACCTTCTACCCGAGCTTCGACGAGATCCCGAGGTACGACGGCGTCCTCGCGGCGAGGAACTTCGAGCGGGTCCGGGATGACCTGAGGGCGAGGAGGATGCTCGACCTGGCCCCGGCCTTCGTCCGGGCCACGGGCCTGCACGCGGTCCTGCTCTACAAGGAGGAGATCGAGGTCCTGCTCCGGACGCCCGGCTACGCCGGCTTCTCGCTGCTGGACCTGCACGACTACCCCGGCCAGGGGACGGCCCTCGTCGGCCCGCTCGACCCGTTCTGGAATTCCAAGGGGTTCGTCGAGCCGGAGACGCACCGACATTACTGCGGCCCGACGGTCCCGCTGGTTCGGATACCCAAACGCGTCTTCAACGCCGACGAGACGCTGGTGGCGGCGGCCGAGCTGGCTCACTTCGGACCGGCCGACCTTCGGAACGTGCGCCCGGTCTGGACGCTGACCGACTCGAAGGGCCGTAAGATCGGGACCGGCGCGCTGCCGGCCCGGGACGTCGTGGCGACGGGCACCCTGACGAAGCTCGGCGACTTCCGCGTGCCGTTCGAGGAGGCTCCCGCACCCTGCAAGCTGACGCTCGGGCTGGCCCTCGAGGGGACGGAGTTCGCGAACCGATGGGACGTCTGGGTCTACCCGGCGGCGGCCGAACCGACTCCACCCGCGGGCCTGGTCGTCAGCCGGGCCTGGGACGACGCGACGAGGTCGAACCTGGCCGCGGGGCGGACCGTCCTCCTGTTCCCACGCGATCTGGACGCGAAACACGCCCTCCCCGGCCGCTTCCTGCCGGTCTTCTGGAGCCCCATCTGGTTCCCCGATCAGGTGCCCAACACGATGGGGATCCTCTGCGACCCGGCCCATCCGGCGCTCGCGCTCTTCCCGACCGAGATGCACACCAACTGGCAGTGGTACGACCTGCTGGGGCACAGCCGGAGCCTGATCCTGGACGGTCTGCCGAGCGAGGTCCGGCCGATCGTCGGGGTGATCGACAACTTCGCGCGCAACCACCGGCTGGGCAATCTGGTCGAGGCCCGAGTCGGCCCGGGCCGGCTGCTCCTCTGCACGATCGACCTGCACGCGCTGACGGGGTCGGATCCGGCCGCGAGGCAGATGCTTCGGAGCCTTTACACATATGCGTCCGGCGATGCGATTCGCCCGGCCGTGAAGCTGGAACCCGCCGCGATCGACGCACTCCTCGGGCGCTAGTGTCCGAGGCGGCGGAGGATCCGCGGCGGCGCGGTCCAGAGCAGCTCGTAGCGTGAAGACGGGTCCGGGCCGCGGAAGAGGGCCGCCATGGCCGCTTTCTTGAGCTCGAAGGAGAATCGGTGCGGCTCGCCGACGATCAGGAGGCCGACGAGCTCGCTGAGCGCCGGGTTGTGGCCCACCAGCATCAGATGCTCCTCGGATCGCCCGCGGAGCCAGTCGCGGATCTCCTGCGGCGACCGGCCCGCGGCGAGCGCGTCCGCGGTCTCCACGCATCCCGCGAGCCCGAGCTCCTCCGCGACCACCTCCGCGGTCCGGATCGCCCGCGGCAAGGGGCTGGAGACGATGCGGTCGATCGTTGGGCCGTAGGCCGCGAAGCCGGCACCGACCTGCCGGGATCGGTGCTCACCCTTGGTGGTCAGCGGCCGGTCATCGTCGTCGATCCCGGGCGTGCCGTGCGGCACGGCGATCCCGTGTCGGAGGAGGTAGAGCGTCTGCATGTTCGGTTTCCGGGCTCGAGGGGAGGTTCGAGCCGACGAGGCCGCGAGGAACGCACGCCACGAACCCCGTGGCTGCTCGGCTCGCCTGCTTTACACCCGGATTCTCCACGTATACCATAAGAGTTGTCAAATCAATGCAGCCGGGCCGTCGGAAGAGGCGTCGCATCCGGGGCAGGGACGCGATCTGGACGGCCCGGATCCTTGCGGGTCTTCCTCGTCTCGTGAAGAAGGGGTGTGGCATGGCACAGGCCATCGTGAACCCGGACGAAATCCGCCGGTTCGCCGCGCGTCTGAAGCAGTTCAACAACGACCTGATGAACCAGCTCGGCGTCCTCCACGGCCAGGTCTCGGGCCTCGGCCAGAGCTGGCGCGACCGCGAGCACGACAAGTTCGTGGAGGAGTTCGAGCAGACGATGCAGGTGATGAAGCGATTCGTCGACACGACCAATCAGCACATCCCGTTCCTGCTCCGCAAGGCGGATCGGGCCGACGAGTATCTCCAGCAGCGCTAGTGGTTCCGTGACCGGGAGGGCTCGGCCGGAGCCTCGCCCTCCCGGGAATCGCCCGAGGAGTCTGTCATGGCCGACGCCGCCAAGGTCCTGTCCGTCCAGGCGCTCAAGGACTTCCGCATCTCGCTGATCAACTTCGTCGAGGAGGCGCGGAACGCCCTCGGCGGGGTGGACATGGAGCTGAAGCGGATGCGCGACTGGCTCGAGCGGGATCAGCTCGGCTACTGGCAGATGCAGGTCAAGCGGCGGCACGAGGCGATGATGGAGGCCCGGACCGAGCTGCATCGCCGCAAGCTCTCCCAGCAGGGGAGCGACGCCATCTCCGACACGGAGCAGAAGGAGAACCTGCGCGAGGCCCAGCGGCGGCTCCGGGTGGCCGAGGAGAAGGTGGAGATCGTCAAGAAGCTGATCCCGTTCTTCCATCACGCGGCCGCCGAGTACGTCTCGCACGCCACCCCCCTGGCCGACCACCTCACCGGCGGCTGCGACCGCTCTCTGGCCACGCTCGAGCGGATGGTCCTCTCGCTCGAGGCGTACCTGGCCACGCAGGCACCGTCGGCGCCCCGCCTGGACGACCTCGGCGGTGCCGCGACCGCGTCCCCCAGCTCCGCGCGGTCGTCGGGGACGACGGAATCCGGCCCGGCCGACGTACGCCCGGACGCCGATGCGACGTTAACTCCTGAGGACGCAGCCGCATCGTCCGACCCCGGAGACCGATCATGAGCGCCCACTCGGCCCGCCTCCAGCACGCCCTCAAGGATCTCCGCGAGAAGTGGGATATCACGAAGGAGTCGTGGGCCGACCAGGTCGCCCGCGACTTCGAGAAGAACCACCTCGACCCGGTCGAGCATCTCGTCCGCAGCACGATCGTCGGCATGGACAAGCTCTCCGAGGCGCTCGGCAAGATTCGCCGTCAGTGCCAGGAGAACGACTGAACCGCCGGCACCTTCCCAGCCCGAACCCGAGACCGGGGCCACGCGACCATGCCCGAGTCACCCCTCGTCCGCAAAGAGATCGACGCCCTCAAGGGACTGGAGGCCCTGGTGGCCGCCAGGGCGAAGTCGGAGGCGGAGACCGAGCTGGTCTTCCGCCGCCGGCGAGAGCGTGAGGAGCAGGAGCACCTCGCCGCGTCGCAGGCTCGGACCTCCCGCTACAAGGCCGAGCGAGCCGAGCTCGAGTCGCAGTATCACAAGGTCCGCCAGGGAATCCTCAAGGCCGCGGAGCGCGAGTCGCAGGCGATCCAGGCGGAGTACGACCAGGCCCTCTCGACGATCGACGGCCGTCTCAAGTCCGAACGGGCCCGCGCCAAGAAGGCCATGGAGGAGACCGGCTGGCAGGCCCTGGCCATGTACGAGGCGGCCCGCGACGGGGCCAAGAAGACCCGCAAGGCCGACGAGGAATCCCTCGCCCAGTCGCGGGCCGACTTCGAGTCCATCCAGGGGCCGGCGCTCACGATCCTGGACCGCTACCGCAAGCTCGCCGGGCCGGGGCCGCAGGCGTCGGCGGACGCCGCCCCGGCGACCGAAACGCCCCCCACGCCCCCCGCCGACATCAACGCCACCGACCCCGGCGAGAAGACCAAGCTGATGACCCTCCAGGACGCCATCAGGAGCGCCGACGAGGAGCTCACCGCGGTCGAGAAGATGGCGCTGGCCAGCTTCCTGCGACCCCAGAATTTCTTCTGGCCCTTCCTGCTGCTGGGCATCGTCGCGGCCCTGGGCGTGGCGCTCGGCCTGGACGCGGGATGGACGGCGGGCGCGATCGCCGGCGTCGCCGCCGCCCTCCTGACCGGGGTCGGCTCTTACCTCGGGCTATTCAAGGTGGGTCGTCGCCGCCTGGCGCGGCACTACTTCCCGCTCAAGCAGGCCATCGAGGACTCGGAACGGCTCCTCGACCAGACGAAGGAATGGGTGAAGGGCGACTACGAGCGAAGGCTCCGCGAGGCGGAAGAGACCCGCGAACGGGACGTCAAGAAGGCCAGGGCCGATGCCGGCCAGCGGATCCAGGAGGCCGAGGCGAAGCACCAGCAGGACAGGGCGAACGCCGATACCGCGTTCCCGGCCCGGATTGATGCCTCCGCCGCGAAGCGCGACGCCGACCTGAAGGCGGCCGACGAGCACTATCCGCCGCGCCTCAGGGCCCTCGACGAGGCGTACGAGTCGGACGCGGCCCACCTGAAGGATACCCACGACCAGGCCAGGGCGGAGACCACCCGAGACTACGACCAGGCCTGGGCCAGGCTCGTCCGCGACTGGACCGAGGGGCTCGCGCATGCCGGCGACCTCGCGGCCGAGGTGAACGACGAATCCGCCCGGCGGTTCATGGACTGGAAGAACATCCCCGTGGAGTCATGGGTCCCCCCCAAGGAGGTGCCCCCCGCGCTCCCGTTCGGCCGGTTCGCGATCGACCTGTCCGACTTCCCGAAGGGGGTCCCCACCGATCCTCGCCTCAAGGACGCCGGGCCCACGCGGCTGGATCTCCCGGCCCTGATCCCGTTCCCCATCAGGTCCTCGGTCCTGATCAAGTCCGGCGACGCCGGCAAGGAAGAGTCCATCAAGCTGCTCCAGGCCCTGATGCTCCGGTTCCTCACGTCGGTCCCGCCGGGCAAGGTCCGATTCACGATCTTCGACCCCGTTGGGCTGGGCGAGAACTTCGCGGCGTTCATGCACCTGGCGGACTATCACGAGCTGCTGGTCACCAGCCGCATCTGGACCGAGACGCCGCACATCGAGCAGCGGCTCACGGACCTCCAGCAGCACATGGAGAACGTGATCCAGAAGTACCTGCGCAATGAATTCGAGACCATCGAGGAGTACAACGCCTTCGCCGGCGAGGTCGCGGAACCGTTCCGGGTCCTGGTCGCGGCCAATTTCCCCGCCAGCTTCAACGAGTCCGCCGCCCGCCGGCTCGGCAGCATCGTCAGCACCGGCGCCCGCTGCGGCGTCTATGCCCTCATCCTCATGGATCCGAGGGCGCAGGTCCCGACCGGCTGCAACCTCAAGGAGCTCGAGGCCAACTGCGTCAACGTGAACTGGAAGGACGGCCGGCTGAGCTGGCGTGATCCCGACTTCGGCCGCTTCCCCCTCCAGCTCGACGCCCCGCCGGACCCCGGCACGTTCTCCCAGATCCTCCACGTCGTCGGCGAGAAGGCACGCGACGCCAACCGGGTCGAGGTCCCGTTCGATTTCATCGCCCCGCCTCCGGACGCCTACTGGACCTCGGACAGCCGCGGCGGCGTGGACGTGCCGCTTGGCCGCGCGGGGGCCACCAAGCTGCAGTCGATGGCCCTGGGTAAGGGGACCAGCCAGCACGCCCTGATCGCCGGCAAGACGGGCTCCGGCAAGTCCACCCTGCTCCACGCCCTGATCACCAACGGCGCCCTGCGGTACAGCCCGGATGACCTGGAGCTCTACCTGATCGACTTCAAGAAGGGCGTCGAGTTCAAGGTCTACGCGGCACTCGAGCTCCCCCACGCGAAGGTCATCGCCGTGGAGTCCGAGCGCGAGTTCGGCCTGAGCGTCCTCCAGCGGCTGGACCTCGAGCTGAAGCGGCGCGGCGATCTCTACCGCGACGCGGGCGTGCAGGATCTCCGCGGCTATCGGGATGCGCGGCCGGGCTCGCCGATGCCGCGGATCCTGTTCATCGTCGACGAGTTCCAGGAGTTCTTCGTCGAGGACGACAAGATCTCGCAGGAGGTCTCGCTGCTGCTCGACCGCCTGGTCCGCCAGGGCCGGGCCTTCGGCATGCACGTGATCCTCGGCTCGCAGACGCTCGGGGGCGCCTACTCGCTGGCCCGCGCCACGCTCGGCCAGATGGCCGTCCGGGTGGCCCTCCAGTGCAGCGAGGCCGATGCTCACCTGATCCTCTCCGAGGACAACACCGCGGCCCGCCTGCTCACCCGCCC
This sequence comes from Aquisphaera insulae, assembly GCF_011064615.1. Lineage (GTDB taxonomy): Bacteria > Planctomycetota > Planctomycetia > Isosphaerales > Isosphaeraceae > Aquisphaera > Aquisphaera insulae. The sequence goes on from NZ_JAALJH010000002.1 coordinate 152,573, forward strand.
CGGCGAGGCCATCTACAACGACGCCAACGGCCTGATCGAGGGCAACAACCTGTTCCAGGTCGTCTGGCTCTCCGACGACCAGCGCGAGGGCTACCTGGAGCAGATCCAGGAGCTCGCCAGGGCGCGCCATCGCCCTCCCGCCACGCCCATCGTCTTCGAGGGCAACCTGCCGGCGATCGCCAGCCGGAACCCGCTCCTCAACCCGCTCATCGAGGCCGACGCCTGGCCGGAACCCCCGCGCTTCGAATCGGCCTGGCTGGGAGACGCCATCGCCATCAAGGACCCGACCTCCGTCGTCTTCCGGCCCCAGAGCGGGAGCAACCTCCTGATCGTCGGCCAGGCGGACGAGGCGGCCCTCGCCATGTTCCTGATGGCCGCGATCAGCATCGCCGCCCAGCACCCGCCCCGACGCAGGGACGGCCTCCGCATGTACCTGCTCGACGGCAGCCCCGTCGATTCCTCCCTCTCCGGCCGCCTCGGCAAGCTCGAGCAGCTCCTGCCACACGCGGTCAAGAACGTCACGGCCCGCGAGCTCCCCGCGGTGATGGCCGACGTCGCCGCGGAGGTCGAGCGCCGTCGCGACGCGGACGCAGAGGGCCTGGCCCCGATCTATTTCTTCATCTACGACATCCAGCGGTTCCGCGACCTCCGCAAGGGGGACGACGATTACGGATTCTCTTCGAGCTTCGGCGAGGACAAGCCGGCCTCGCCGTCGAAGTCCTTCGGCACGATCCTCAAGGACGGCCCGGCGGTCGGCGTGCATACGATCGTCTGGTGCGACAGCGTGAACAACCTGAACCGGACCTTCGATCGCACCGGCCTCCGCGAGTTCGAGCTCCGCGTCCTCTTCCAGATGAGCGCTAACGACAGCAGCTCGCTCATCGATTCGCCGGCCGCCGGCAAGATCGGCCCCAACCGCGCCCTCTTCTTCAGCGAGGAGGAGAACAAGCTCGAGAAGTTCCGTCCTTACGGCCTCCCCGACCCGAAATGGCTGGCGCACGTCACCGACCGCTTCCGGTCCCGCCCGGCGCCGAACGAGCCCGCGGGCGACGGCCGGGGCAACGGCCATGACGGCGACGGCAACGCCCTGGCGTCGGCCCCGACGCCCGAAGAGGTCGGACCTTCCTCCGCACCCTGATGACTCGTGCCATCAGGCGGCCGTGAGCAGTCTCCAGACCTCGGTCGAACGCTCCCACCGACGCGCCGATACCGCCTCGACCAGCCTGATCGCCGCCTCGTTGAGGGGGCACGGCATCCCCGCCCGGCGGGCCAGGCGAACGAGGTGGCCGTTGTAGTTGTCGATCTCGGTCGGCCCGCGGCCGATGTCGCCGGCCATCGAGCAATAGGTCCCCCGGAGCGAACGCTCGAAGAACGGGGCCAGCGCGGTCGCCAGCCAGCGATGGCGGAGGATCCGCGCCACCGTCGCCGGCTCCAGGGGGCCGACACGGCCCAGTCGGATGCGCGCGGCGGTGAGGATTCGCCAGTTCTCGTCGAGCAGGTTGAAGAAGGGTCGCCGCGCCGCAGGGTTGGAGAGGATCTGCCCGTTGTCGACGCCCGCCGCCGCCGCGACCGGCGCGATCGCGGCATTGTACATGAGCTTGGCGTACTTGAATGGCTCGATCTCGTCGACCTCGATCGACCGGAAGAGGGTGCTGCGCTTCAGAAGATCGAGGATCGCCGGCCGCGGCGATAAGGGGCCGTCCACACACCGCCGGCCGATGTGCAGGTCGCCGCGCCGGGTGATCCGGACCGACGGACGCCCCGGCTCGCACTCGGACACGAACGAGGCGATCCCCTCGAATCCGTGGCCGAGCCCCGCCAAGGTGGGATCGAAGCCGTTCTGGATCGGGATCAGGACGGCGTGCTTCGGGAGCCGCGCGAGGACCTCGGCGTTGTCGTAGCACTTGGTGCAGAGCAGGATCGTCGAGCCGGCCCGGGGATGCCAGTCGCGGAAGTCGACGAATCGTGCGGGCCGGGGTGGATGCCCCCGCACGCGAAGATGATCCCTGCGCCCCGCGGCGACCTTGGCGGGGTCGGATTCGACGATCGTCGGATTTTCGCCAGCTCCAAGGAGCGCATGGGCCACCGCGCAGCCGATGCCGCCGGCCCCGACAACGGAAACCTCGTCCATGATGTCTCGTCCTTTCGCGGACAGATTCGCGATCGTAGCGCAGGCGAGTCGATCCGTCAACATCGAGAGATTCCGATCGATCCTCGCGCGAGCCGGCGGGCGAGGATCGCCAGCGCCTTGCCGGCTCCGCCGGACAGGATGACGGTCGCGGGCGTCGGGCCCGGGGGGCGAAGGCGAGACCGCAGATCCTCGGGCGTGACCTTGAGGCCGCGCACCTTGATCTCGAGCGGGCCCAGGCCCTCGGTCGCGATCGCCCGCCTCAATTGCTTGATATCGAATGGGAGGACGCTTCGGACCTCGAATGCGGCGAGGAACGGACTCTCCACGAGCCGGTCGCTCGTCAGGTAGTCGACGTCCGCGGCGATCCGCCTCAACCCGCGGGCCGCGGCGAATCCATCAAGGAGCCCTGAACGCAGGATCGCAGGGTCCGGATCAAAGACGTGCGATCCGATCGGCCCGACCGGGACCGTTGCCCGTGCGTCCGCGTCTCGATCCGTCCAGGTGGCACCCTCGGGGAGCCGGGTCGCGCGTCGGCGGCAGGTCGCGGCGGCACCGTACCAGACGGTCGCCTCCTTGCACTCGCCGTCCAGGCTGATCAGCTCGATCTCGACGCCGCGCTCGGGGAAGGCCGCGGCGAAGTCGCTGGCCGGGCCCAGCTTGATCGCTCCGGCGGGCGTCGACGCCACCAGGCGGCGGAGGAAGTCGACGGAAGGGACGTAATCCGCCACGGCTCGCGCGCGACCCGTCCCCGCGCGGCGGTCGGGATCGACGTGGACCCAGGACGCAGCGGGGATGGGGAAGGACTCGGCCCTCGATCGGCAGACGAGGATCCGGTCCGATCGCTCGAGGGCGATCGCATTCCAGGCGAGCCGACGGCAGCGGTCCTGGGACAGGTCGACGGCCAGGACGCGGCCGCGCTCGGCGAGGGCGATCGTGTCCCCGCCGAGGCCCGCGCACAGGTCCACGGCAAGCTGGCCCTCGAAGCGCCGGGCCTTGTGACGGGCGACGGCCTGCGACGTGGCCTGTTCCAGGCCAACCGCGTCGAGCCAGAGCCGGTCCGCGGCCGGGAACTTGCCGATGGCCTTCGCTCGGGCCGCGGCGATCCTCAGGGCCGCGGCGACCATGTCCGCCGGGGCAAGCTTGCGGAGCCGCGCGATCTCGGCCGGGGTGGGCTGAGGGCCGGGGACCATTTCCAGGAGTTCGCGGCCGGCCTGGGTTGTCAGCACCCGGTACTCGGCCTCGACGGGAATCGAGGTCGAGTCGATTGGCCCGGTTTCGTAGAATGTCATGCCCGCTTCGCAACCGGTTGAAGGAGAGCCTCTTGCCGCAAACAGACCGCGAGGAGTCATTGTATCCCGCTGTTCCCGCCGGGGTGAGCGGGGCGTTCGAGATCGGCGGCACGCGGATCCCGTCCCGCTTCTGCCTGGCCCCGATGGCCGGCTACACGAGCCTGGCCTTCCGGCTGGCCGTGCGTGGGCTCGGCGGACTGGGGCTGGCGACGACCGACCTGGTGAACGCCCGGTCGCTCCTCGAGAAGACTCGCCGGGCGCTCGAGCTGGCCGAGACCTGCGACGAGGATCGGCCGCTCGCCATCCAGCTCTACGGCCATGTCACCTCCGAGATGGAGCGGGCCGCCCGCTGGGTGGAAGGGCAGGGGGCCACGGCCGTGGACATCAACATGGGCTGCCCCGTGCGGAAGGTCGTCCGCAGCGGCGGCGGTTCCGCCCTGATGTGCGAGGCCGATCGGGCGACCGACCTCGTCGCCGCGATGGTCCGCGCCGTGTCGATCCCGGTGACCGTCAAGATGCGGCTCGGCTGGGACGACCAGTCGATCACCGCGCCATCGCTGGCCCGCCAGTTCGAGCAGGTCGGAGCCGCGGCGGTGATCGTCCACGGCCGGACCCGGCAGCAGGGCTTCGGCGGCAAGGTCAATCGCGACGGCCTTCGCGCCGTGGTCGAGGCGGTGGAGTCGATGCCGATCATCGCCAACGGCGACGTCCGGACGATCGCCGACGCGGCGGCCATGTTCGAGGAGACCGGCTGCGCGGCGATCTCGATCGGCCGCGGGGCCCTCGCCAATCCCTTCTTCTTCCGCCAGCTCGAGAGCTGGTCGCGGACCGGCTCCCCCGGCCCCGTGCCGTCGTTCGAGGAGCGGGTGGATTTCATGGCCGAGCACTTCCACGCCCTGCTCGCCCGCCGCGGCGAGTTCTACGCCTGCCTCCAGTTCCGCAAGATCCTCAAGTGGTATTATCATTTCACCCGAATGCCCAAGGCATTTTATCTGCGCCTGATCAATCTTTCGAGCAGTGCTCACTTCGACGAGACCGTGGCGATGATCCGCGAGGCCGGTCCGACCGGGAGCTTGCCGGGGCATTTCGAGGCCCACATCCCGGTGCCGTCGGGGCCGATTGATAAGTGGTGAATCGCTCGGGAAGGAAGGACGAGTCCTGCCCGGGTGTCGGGTAGAATGAACTGGTGCGAGAACCCGGGCGATCATGAACGTGACGCAGTCCTGACCCGGGAGGAGGAAGAGGGGATGGTGCGTGCCAGAGTGCAAGACGGGGTTTTTGTACCCATGGATCCGATCCCGGTGGATTGGACCGATGGCCATGAGGTCGTGGTCGAGGATGCTGACCGCGACAGGGCTCAGAGCGTAGAGTCCTGGATTCGGGAATTCGATGCGATGGGACCTGCCGAGTATGAGCCGGGAGAGTGGGAGCAGGTCCAGGAAATCTTGAGAGAGGCCGATGAGCAGTCGAAATCCTACGTCCGCCGAGAGAGGGGCTTGGAGTGGTGAAACGCTCTCTCTGAGATCATTCGTGTCTGGCCATTGACCGACGACCTGCCTGGAATCTATGCCGCCCTCTTCCATGAACTTCGCGCCAAGGGACGCATCTTGTCGCAGGTTGACCTGATCCTAGCCAGCCTCGCCCTGTCGTTGAACGCGACCCTCCTCACCTCCGATCGTGATTTCGAGGCCGTTTCCGGACTTCGGATCGAGAACTGGATCGCTTGAGGTCTCGCCGTCCCACGGCTTGAACAGGCCGGAGCGGGCTCGTAAGATGCCAGGTATCACCCCTGTCGTGGCCCGTCCGTCGGGCGGGAACCGTGCGACCTCTCCGCGACCTGCCTCCGCGAGCGAAAGGACCGTGCCCATGGCCACCGTGACGAAGCCGAGGAAGAAGGCGGCGCATTCGTTCCAGACGAAGCTCTTGATCGACGGCAAGTTCCGCGACAGCAAGAGCGGCAAGACGTTCGCCACGGTCAACCCGGCCACCGAGGAGCTCATCGCCGAGGTCTCCGAGGGCGATGCGGCCGACATCGACCTCGCGGTCAAGGCGGCGCGGAAGGCCTTCGACGAGGGCCCCTGGCGGAAGATGGACGCCCGCGATCGCGGCCGGCTGATCGGCAAGCTCGCGGACCTGATCGAGACGCACATCGACGAGCTGTCCGAGCTCGAGACCCTGGACAACGGCAAGCCGATCGCCGAGAGCCGCCACGGCGACCTGCCGCTGGTCGTCGACTGCCTCCGCTACTACGCCGGCTGGGCGGACAAGATCCACGGCCAGACGATCCCGATCCGCGGCAATTACTTCTGCTACTCGCGGAAGGAGCCCGTGGGGGTGGTCGGCCAGATCATCCCCTGGAACTTCCCCATGCTGATGGTCGCCTGGAAGTGGGGCCCGGCGCTGGCCGCCGGCTGCACGATCGTCCTCAAGCCGGCGGAACAGACGCCGCTGACGGCGCTCCGGATGGGCGAGCTCGCCATGGAGGCCGGATTCCCCGCGGGGGTGATTAACATCGTGCCGGGCTTCGGCGAGACCGCCGGCGCGCCGCTCGTCGCGCACAAGGGCGTCGACAAGATCGCCTTCACGGGCGAGAGCAGCACCGGCAAGCTGATCATGAAGAACGCGGCCGACTCGATGAAGCGGGTGACGCTCGAGCTGGGCGGCAAGAGCCCCAACATCGTCTTCGCGGACGCCGACCTGGACGCCGCCGTCGACGGCGCGATGCTCGGCCTTTTCCTCAACCAGGGGCAGTGCTGCTGCGCAGGCAGCCGGCTCCTGGTCCAGGACAAGATCTATGACGAGATGGTCGAGCGGCTCGCCGACAAGGCCAGCCGGAGGACGCTCGGCGATCCGTTCGACACCAAGACGGAGCAGGGGCCGCAGATCGACGAGGCCCAGTTCAAGAAGATCCTCCATTACATCGACAAGGGGAAGGAGCAGGGGGCCCGCTGCGTGGCCGGCGGCGAGCGGTTCGGCACCAAGGGATACTTCATCAGGCCCACGGTCTTCGCCGACGTGAAGGACGACATGGCCATCGCCACCGATGAGATCTTCGGGCCCGTGATGCAGGTGCTGAAGTTCAAGGACGTCGACGAGGTCCTGCATCGGGCCAACTCGACCGACTACGGCCTGGCCGCGGCCGTCTGGACCCGCGACATCGCCCGGGCGCATGCCATCGCGGAGCGCATCCGCGCGGGGACCGTCTGGGTCAACTGCTACGACGTCTTCGACGCGGCGGCCCCCTTCGGCGGCTTCAAGACCAGCGGCATCGGCCGCGAGCTCGGCGAGAAGGCCCTGGACAACTACCTCGAGCACAAGACCGTCACCGTCTCGTTGGACTGATCGACGTCCCTCGAGTTCCGTGGATGGGCCGGGTCGTTCGTGCCCCGAGCGATCCGGCCCGTCGCCTCGCCCGACGACGGGCGACCCATCTCGTCGAGCCTTTCAAGCATGCCCATCAGCCACGTCGAGCTGGCCGCTCGCCTTGCGATGTCGATCCTGCTGGGGGGCCTGATCGGGCTCGAGCGGGAGTTCCGCGAGCAGGCGGCCGGGCTGCGGACTCACCTGCTCGTCTCGCTGGCGTCGTCGGCGATCATGATCGTCTCCACCCAGTTCGTCTTCTTCCAGCACTATCAGGCCAGCAGCCTGATCCACGCCGACGTCGGCCGGATCGCGGCGAACATCGTGGTCGGCATCGGCTTCCTCGGCGGCGGGGCCATCCTCCACGACGGGATCCGGACCAAGGGGCTGACCACGGCGGCCAGCCTCTGGCTCGTCGCGGCGGTCGGCATGTCCTGCGGGGCGGGGATGTACGCACTGGCCCTGCTCACCTCGGGAGGCTCGCTCTTCGCGCTGGTGATCTTGCGGAGGATCGAGGAGCGGCTCAAGAAGGACATCTACCTGCGGATCGTCGTCGAGGCCGATGGCGGCGGCAGCCCGGGGCGGTCGCGGATCGAGCGGGCGCTGATCTCGCTCGGGGCCCGCGTCGTGGACACGGAATATGTCCTCGACCGCGGAGGCGAGCGGTCCAGCTTCACGCTCATGATCCGACTTCCTCGGCGGGACCTCGAGGACGTGGCCATCCGCGCCCTGGAGCAGATGGCCGAGGTCCGTCGCGTCTCGGTCACGCGGGTCACGGACCTGGGCGTTCACTGAGCGGAGTCGGGGCGTTGCAAGTCAGGACGCCGCCGACTCATCGACTTGCTGCTTGAGCAGGTCGCGGATCTCCATCAGGAGCGCCTGATCCTTCGTCGGCGGGGGGGGCGCGGCCTCTTCGACCTTCTTCTCCTTCAGGATCCAGCCCAGGAACTTGACGGTGAAGAAGAAGAGGACCCCCGAGACGACGAGGAAGTTGACGAGGTCGCCCAGGAACCGCCCGTAGCGGATCTGCTGGCCCCTGACGACCAGTTCCCAGTGCTCGTAGTGCCGCTCTCCGGGATGGAGCACGCCGAGGATCGGCATGAGCACATAATCGACAAGGGATTTGATGATGTTCGAGAACGCGCCGCCGATGATCACGCCGATGGCGAGATCGATCACGTTTCCCTTGAAGGCGAATTCCTTGAACTCGTCGTAGAGGGTCAGGGCATGCCTGGTGGGGTCAAGTTTCCTCAGGTCCATGGGCGGCGTGTCCTCGGAGGCGTTGTTGTCGCGATCAGATCTGGAGCCACGAGGGGAGCACCCCTCGTTCCGGCAACTTGATGACGCTGGAGCTGAGGACGTTGGCGTTTTCGCCGAGCGCGGTGAGGGCCTCGGGCGGCGGCACGCTGTCCAGGTTGACGACGCCGATGGCCTCGCCGCCGGGGGCCTCGCGGCCGACATTCATCTGGGCGATGTTCACGCCGTGGTCGCCCATGGTCCGGCCGATGAAGCCGATCAGGCCCGGCTTGTCCAGGTGCGTGAAGACCAGGAGCGTGCCGTCCATGTGGGCGTCCAGCAGGTAAGAGCCCAGCCGGACCAGCCGGATGAACTGCTTGCCGAAGAGGGTGCCGGCGGCGACGTAGGTCTTCCGCTCGGTGGTGACCTCGGACTGGACCATCGTGCCGAAGTCGCCGGGGGCCTCGGCCGACCGCTCCTCGATCTCGATCCCGCGCGCCCGGGCCAGCGACATCGCGTTGACCAGGTTGACCGGCTCGTCGAGCGCGGCTTCCATCAGGCCGGCGGCGAAGCTGGCGGTGATCAGCCTGGTATTTCGGGCCGCGACTTCACCACGATAGATGAGCCGGGCGTTCTTGATGGCGCCGCGGTCCATCTGGGCGTGGAGCATGCCCAGCCGCCAGGCGAGATCCAGGTAGAGCTTCACCTCCTGGAGCTCCGCGCGGTCCAGGGCCGGCATGTTGACGGCGAATCGGACCTGCCCGCGCTTGAGGAAGTTGCAGAGGAGCTGCGCGGCTTCCACCGCCACCGAGACCTGGGCCTCCTCCGTGGAGGCGCCCAGGTGAGGCGTGACCACGATCTTCGGGTGCTTGATGACCGGCAGGTCCGAGGGCGGCGGCTCCGGGTCGAAGACGTCGATCGCGGCGCCGGCGACCTTGCCGGCGTCGAGGGCCGCGACGAGGGCCGACTCGTCGATCAGGCCGCCGCGGGCGCAGTTGATGATCCGCGCGGTGGGCTTCATCGCGGCCAGGGCCTTGGCGTCGATGATGTTCCGCGTCTCCGGCGTGAGCGGGGTGTGGACGCTGATGAAGTCGCAGCGGGGCCAGATCTCGTCGAGTTGCAGGCTCTCGATCCCGTGCTCCAGCGCCTTCTCGGCGGAGAGGAGCGGGTCGTAGCCGACGACGGTCATGCCGAAGCCCTGGGCCCGATGGGCGACGGCCAGGCCCACGCGGCCGAGGCCGACGACGCCGAGCGTCTTGCCCTCGAGCTGCGTGCCGGTGAAGGTGTTGCGGTCCCATTTGCCCGACTTCAGGCTGTCGTTGGCGCGGGGCACGTTGCGCGCCAGCGAGAGCATCAGGGCCATGGTGTGCTCGGCGGTGGAGATCGTGTTCCCGCCGGGCGTGTTCATGACCACGATGCCCTGCCTGGTGGCGGCGGGGACGTCGATGTTGTCCACGCCCACGCCCGCCCGGACGATGGCCTTGAGACGAGGCTGGCCGTCGAGGACGTCGGCCGTGAGCGTGGTGCCGGACCGGATCGCGATCCCGTCGGCCTCGTGGAGCGCCCGCTTCAGGGCCGCGGGGTCCTTGGCGAGCTTGGTATCGACGACGACCTCCACCCCGGGCTCGGCCTTGAGGATGGCGAGCCCTTCCTCCGCCAGCTTGTCCGTCACCAGCACGCGATGCGTCACGTTCGAGGCTCCCTCTATCTGTCCCTGTTCCGGTTCGATCCCGCAGGGTTGTTCATCCGCCGATCACGACGATGCGGGGCTCAGCTCACGCCGGCGGCGGCTCGCTGCCCGATCAGGACCTGCTGGGCGGCGGTGACGGCGCGGCCGGGCTCGACGTCGCGGCCGAGCTCGGCGAGGACCAGCTCGAGGGCGGCCAGCGTGGTGATCACGTCCATCTCGTCGGTGTAGCCCATGTGGCCGATCCGGACGATCTTGCCCTTGAGCTTGTCCTGGCCGCCGACGGTCATGATCCCGAACCGCTCCGCCAGCTTGTTGCGGATGTCCGAGTCCTTGAGCCCGGCCGGGACGCGGAAGGCCGTCAGGCCCTCGGCCGGCCGGCTGCTGAACAGGTCCAGCCCGAGCGCGACGACCCCGGCCTGGCAGGCCTCGCTCATCCTTCGGTGCCGCTCCCAGATCGCGTCCATGCCCTCGGCCCGGATCCGCCGGAGGGCCGTGCGGAGGGCCAGGATCAGGGTGTGGGCCGGCGTGTACGGCGTGTCGAACTCCTTCGCCTTCTTCTTCGCGGCCTTGAGGTTGAAGTAGAAGCTGTGCGAGCTGAAGGAGTCGATCTTCTCCCAGGCCTTCGGGCTGACCGACACGAATGCCAGGCCCGGCGGGAGCATGAGCGCCTTCTGAGACCCGGCGCAGAGCACGTCGATCCCCCACTCGTCGGTCCGGCACTCCATCGCGCCGACGCCCGAGATGCCGTCCACGATGAAGACGGCGGGGCTATCCGCCACCACGCGACCGATGGCCTCGATCGGGTGGCCGGTGCCGGTGGAGGTCTCGCTGAGCGTCCCCATCACGGCCACGGTATCCGGGTTCTCGCGGAGGGCGTTCGCGACCGCGTCCGGATCGACCGCCTGGCCCCATTCGACGTCCAGGGTCACGGCGTTGATGCCGAACGCCTTGCAGATATTCGCCCACCGGGCGGCGAAGTAGCCCGCGTTGATGACCAGGGCCTTGGCCCCCGGCGGCACCGTGTTCACGGCGGCCGCCTCCATGGCGCCGGTGCCGGAGGACGTCAGGATCATGACGTCGTTCTTCGTCTGGAAGACCTCCTTGAGGCCCTCAGACACCTCGACGATCACGTCCTTGGCCTCGGCCGAGCGGTGATGGATCACCGGCCGGGCCAGCTCCAGGAGCACATCCTCGGGGACCATCGCCGGTCCGGGGGTCATGAGTCGCGGCTTACGCATCGGGGTTTCCTCGTTGGATGAATGTCGTCATGGGAATCGTCCGGCGGCCCGTCTGGGGCCGGCCGTGACCGTCATCGGAGTGGTTCGTTCGAGGGCCTGATGGGATCCCTCGGGGGTGTCAGGCCGGGGAAGAGACGTCCCGAGGCGTCGTCCGCCGGTCCGGCGGGGAGTCTGTCCCCTCGCCATAGACGTTCCGGGAGTCGAAGACCGGCTCCTCGGTGTTCTCCAACTCCCCGTGCTCGTTGACGCGCCGGAAGAAGCAGGTCCGATAGCCCTCGTGGCAGGCCCCGCCGACCTGCCGGACGGAGACCAAAAGCACGTCCGCGTCGCAGTCCACTCGGATCGACTCTACGGCCTGGACGTGGCCGGATGTTTCCCCTTTCCGCCAGAGGGACTTCCGCGATCGAGAGTAGAAATGCGTGACGCCGAGCTCGAACGTCTTCCGCACCGACTCCTCGTTCATCCAGGCCATCATCAGGACCTCTCCCGACCGGGCATCCCGGACGATGGCTGGAATCAGGCCGTCGGCGTTCCAGCGGAGCGAGGACAGGAAAGGCAGGGTCTCAACGTCGGCCGGCACGTTCGTCTCTTTCCGAGTGAACAAATGGGCAAGTCGCCCGGGGTATCGAGGAACACGAATGTATCAACTTGCGTTTCTCGCCTGCAACCGGAGGTTGGCGCCGGCGCCGACGGTGTGCCCTCTGGACCACACCCCCGTTGTATACGGTTGACGTCGTGTCGGCGTCTGGTTCAAACTTGGGGCCCCGGGGACAGGCTATGGGCGGGGGGAGGCTTGATGCTCGGCTGGCTGGCGATCTGCATCGGGACGGTGATCGGCGGGCTCACCTTGCTGGTGCTGGCAATCAACATCGTGTTCGGGATGGGCTGGAAGACCGGGCGGATGGAGCACGTCGCGCTCCTTTCGGGGGGGCTCGTCGGGCTCGTCGGGCTCGATCTCCTCCGGCGATGGTGGCTCGTACCGGTCGGTGCATGGCCCTGGTGGTTGCAGGCCGTGGCGGGGGTGTGCTGCCTGGTCGCGTTCGTGGGGCTTCCCCTGGCGACCTGGGCCCGCTGGAATCGACGGCAACCGGAAGGCATCGAGCGGGCCGACATGGTCGTCGACCTGGCCGCCGACGGCGGGCGAGGTCGCTTCATCGGCGATGGCCCGCATCACTGGTTGCTCTCGGTCCCGGGGAATGAGGCCCTCGACCTGGTGGTCCACCGCTGGACGGCCCGCGTGCCGGCTCTCCCCCCGGAGCTCGACGGCCTGTCGATCCTGCACCTGACCGATCTGCATTTCTCGCCGGCCTATGACCGGCGCTTCTTCGAAGCGGTCTTCACCGCCGCCGCCGCGGAGCCCGCCGACCTGGTCCTGGTCACGGGCGACCTGATCGACGATCCGGCCTGCGTCGAATGGATTGCGCCCTTGCTCTCGAAGCTGACGGCCCCGTTCGGCCGGTACGCCATCCTCGGCAATCACGACCACAATCACCACACCGAGACGATCGCCGCGGCGGTCCGCGCGTCGGGCTATCTCGTCCTGGATGGCGACGTCGCCGTGGCGCAGCTCCTGGGCAAGACCGTGGCGATCGGCGGCACGTGCGCCCCGTGGGGACCGTACGTTTCGGAGTCCGAGCTCTCTCGACAACCCGCCGACTTCCGCCTCCTCCTGAGCCACACTCCGGACATGGTCTATCGGGCCGCGAGGCAGGGCTGGGACCTGGTCCTCAGCGGCCACAATCACGGCGGCCAGGTGGTCATCCCCGGCTTCGGCCCCGTCCTCATGCCGAGCCTCTACAGTCGCCGTTTCGAGCAGGGGTTCTATAGGATCGGCCGCACCTTGCTGTACGTGAGCCGCGGGATTGGTGCCAAGCACCCGATCCGCATCGGCTGCCCGCCGGAACTGGCCCACTTCACCCTCAGGGCGGGGGGCTCGCCTCGCGTCGAGCCGGCGCCGACGAGCGTCGCCAGCGTCGTGACCCCCTGAACCGCAACGCTGCGTGCGTCCCACGAACGCTCATCGCGCCCCGCCGGCGGGTTTCTCCGGGGAGGCGGCCGGGGGTTTCGAGGGAGGATCCTCGGCCGGGGTGTCGCTCGTATAGAGGACCTCGCAGAGCTTGCCCAGCAGTCGGCCGGCCTCGGCGGTGGCGTCGGACACGGCGCGGCCGGGGCGGGGGGCGTCCAGCTTGACGTTATTGAGGAAGAGGGCCAGGATCAGGGGCCGCCCGGAGGCGGTTTCCATGTAGCCGGCAAGGGCCTTGCTGGTCAGCACGGCCTTGCCGGTGAGTTCGTCCTCCACCCAGTAGGTGCCGGTCTTGGCATGGGCATGCCCCCGCGCGGGGCTGTCGGGAGGGACGGCCCGGGCGAGGGTCCCGTCTCGGCCGAGGATCGGCAGCGCGGCGTCGAAGTCGGCGAAGTCGCTGCGGGCCGTCATGGACTTGAGGAGCGCCGCGGTGGATCGGGGGGTGACCAGATCCGCACGAGAACCCCCCGCCCCGCCGCCGAAGGAGATCGTGTCCAGGTCGAGCCCCAGCTCCTTGAGCCGCTCCCCCTGTCTCCGGAGTCCCGCGCTCAGCGACTTCTCGCCGTGGCGAGCGGCGAGGAGCATCGGCAAGGTGCTGGCGTGGAGGTTGTGGCTGACCTTGAGGATGACCTTGAGCGACTCTCGGAACGGAGGTGAGGTGTATTCGGCCACCTTGGGCCGCTTGAGCAGCGCCTCCGAATCGGGCAGCGACGCGACGGAGTTGGTCCCCTGGGGTGAGGCCTCGGTGTTGACGCCGTGCCGGCGGAGGGCCTCGAGGAACAGGGCGCGGGCGAAGGAGGCGGGGTCATCCACCTCGTGGGAGAGGACCAGACGGGGATGGTCCACGGCGATTCGACCCCGAATGATCAGCCGACGCGGCCCCGCCGGGCGAATCTCCACCTTCGTCCCCTGGTCGGCGGCGGTCGTCTCCACCTGGGCATCCGCCGCGATGTAGCTGGTGACCGGGATCAGCGCCACGGAAGCCGGATCCCCGGGGGCCTTGCCGGGGTGGACGATCACGTCCACGAGGTTGTCGTTGATCATGATCGGGCTCAATCGGCGCGGACCGCTGCCGGTGTTCTCCGACGCTTCAAAGAGGCGGTCGTCGATCACGACGTCTCCCGTGACCCGCTTCACGCCCGCGGTGCGGACCTCGCCGGCCAGGTGATCGAGGCCCGCGACCGGATCGGCGGCCACCACATCGGCACGCGGGTTCCCCCCCGCATAGATGTGGTCGTCGTCCTTGAACTGCAGGGCCCCGTCCGCCCCCATCCGCCCCCCCATATTCGGGTCACCCCGGGCGATCAGGACGAGGTCACCGGAGAGGACGCCAGCGGCATCGACGTCTCCGGTCCGCACGACGGGCGTCTGGAAGCGGTAGTCCGGACCGAGCTCCGCCAGGGCCGCGGCGGCGCTGAACAGTTTCGTCACCGAGGCCGGGGTGAACATCTCGTCGGCATTTCGCTCGTAGACGCTCTTGCCGGTCCGACCGTCCAGGACCAGGATTCCCCATCTCCCGTTACGATAGCCGGGCGTCCTCAGGACCTCCTCGATCCGCCGCTCCAGGAGGGGGGCGTTCGGGATCGGGCTCGTCGAGGAGCCGGCACGACCGTCGTCCGCACGGGCGACCGTCGGCATGACGAGGAGCGGCCTCGCCAATGCAGCCACGACGAGGGAGGCTGCGACAGCCCGGAGCCGGACCTGAAGCCTCACCCGGACGCACGTTTCGGCCCGCAGGCGAGATGCCGCCGCGAACCGCACGGCATGGTGTACCATGACTGTGAGCTCCTCTCCGAATCGGGCGCCTGAACGGCTGACGGTGCCAGGAGACGGCCCTACCCGCGACGCCGCCCCACGCCGGGTATGACTCCGGCCGGCCCGGGGCAAGAGGAGTATATCGCGAAGTCGCCTTCGCGGAGAATCAGGTTGAGACCACCGCCCGAATGGGAGGGAGAAAAGAAGCTTGGACGGGAACCGGTCGATGTGGCCGGCAGGACGGGGCTCGCGGCACTCGGGTTCGAGCCGGGTGCTGCGGGACCGAAGCGGGGCCCTGGCGAAGGCTCAGCGGACGAGTTGCAAGCAGGTCGCCGCGAGAAAGCCATTGAGCATGCGGCGCCCGATCGCCATGACCGGACTACCATGGCAAGCATTCTCACCCAGGTCTTCCAGCCAGCCTCGGTCGGGGACGAGATCGGCCTGGGCCTCGACGATCACCATATCCCTGGGCCGCCCGCGGGGGGCAACCTGCAGGACCAGACGCGGTGCTTCATCCGTCATCCCTGATGGCTCGACCCAGGAGTCGATAATCGCACCGTTGACAATCATTTCTGATTCCATCCCACCCTCTCCTCAATCTCGACTCACGATTCGAGACCGTGAACGCGTGTGTGATTGAATCCGCTCCAGTCCTACCTTTGATTGTGTACATCCATCATAGTAGGTCGAGGCGGCGTGTCAAGTCGGGATCACGTCTTTTTTCGAGCCTACTTCAGACCTAGCACAGGGACGGCCTCGAGACTCCGAAGTGCGGGGGGGCCACGAGAAAATTCGAGGACGGATCTCGTTTCGTGACCGGAAAAGGGGAAATTTCGCCTCCCGGGTTCATCCTCCTCCCCATGCGGACGATTTCAATCCGCACCCCAGATCGGTTGAGGAATTGTCGAAGGAGGACGCGGCGAGAGCCGATCGATGACCGGGATCTCGCGAGCCGATGCGATGCGGGTTGACCGCAAAGGTGGAGTCTACTGTTAATTTTATCAGAAATCCGCTTGTCTCGCGAATGATACTAGCGAGATCAGGCAGACGACGCAAGTATGCAGGAATAGAAAAACCGAATTCCAGGACCGAGCCGGATCCGGCTGATATCCGTCATGCAGTTTGTGTGCCGAAGCGTGAGTGAATTGTCCGGCCAGTGGCCGCATTCGGGATGAATCGCGGTAGCAGGAGCGTCCGGACGGGACCGAAATCGATGACGATTTGATCGTGTCTGGATGAGTAATGGGGGAGTGGAAGGAGTCACGAGTCGGTATTTCACGGCTGGCCCCGCGCGGGGCCGGCGGATATGATGGGAGGCCCTCCCCGCGTCCGCTCTGACTCCCCCCATTCCGGAGGAATACTGCCATGGAACCGACCGCGTCCGTCCCCGGGGCCGGCGGCCTGGGTGAGCTGCGGATCGACAGTTTGCGCCGCTCGGTCGAGATCTACCTGGGGATCGCCTATCCGTCGGGGAACCTGCCGGAATTGATCCGGCGACGGCTGGCCTGGCCGGAGGGCTCGTTCACGGAGTCGACCCTGTCGAGGCCGCCGTTCGAGCGGGCGGGCCGGGCGGCCGACGGGAGCACGAACGTTTACGCCTTGCGGCTGGGGAATGCACGCTATCCACACATGAAGCTGCAGATCCAGCCCTGGCCCAACGAGGCCGGCTTCCTGCTCTCGGTGAATACCCACGACCAGGTCGCCGGGCTCGATGTTGGCGCGGCCGACGTGCAAGCCTTCCGCGACCTCCAGGCGGAGAATCAGAGGCTGAAGGAAGCGATCGAGGCGGCCTGGGAAGCGGCCGGCCTGCCGACCTTCCTCCAGTATCTTCGCGCGTACATCCAGAGTCATGCCGAGAGCCCGGAGGTCGACGATTCGACCCCGAGCACCGGGCGTGATGCCACGGACACAGCCGGCCATCCGGCCTGATCGGTGTTCGTGGGGATTTCTGGGGACGGCGTTCCGACCCTCAGATCCGTTGAGAGGGGATTGTCGGCCTGCGGATCCCCCTGGTTTCCGGTCGGGTCCTTCCCGGAAGATACCTATTTTCTCACAAGCCTCGTGTAATTTCTGCCCGGGAGATCGGGTATATAGGGTGTTCACCTCGATGGATTGGTCTCGGCATATCTCCATTATCGAGTTGTACATCCATGCAGAAGGCGAGCTGCCCAAGGGGCGACGAGCTCCGGGAGATGATCGAGGGCCGGCTCGGGAGGGCCCGCCAGGAAGCGATCGAGGCGCACGTGGAGGCCTGCGAGGCGTGCCAGGAGAGCCTTGAAAGGCTGACCAGCGGGCGACGATGGAGTCTCGCCGGTCGGACGACCGAGAGAGTCGCCGACGACTCGATCGCGACCGGTTCCTTCGACGGCGGTAGGCCGACCAGCGAGGCGGATCTCGAAGCGACCGAGCCGCAGGCGGGGGAGACCCAGGAGGATGCGACGAGCCCGGGCCCGGGCCCGGGCCCGGGCCCGGTCCTCGGACCGGCCGGCTGCGGCGAACCGCGGTGGCCGAGGCTACCGGGCTACGAGCTGCGGAATAAGCTGGGCGAAGGGGGGATGGGCGTGGTCTACTTGGCACGCCAGGTGGGCCTCAACCGCGACGTCGCCATCAAGATGATCCGGGGGGGCGGCCAGGCCCGTCCCGAGCACTTCGCCCGCTTTCGGATCGAGGCGGAGGCCGTGGCCCAGCTTCGCCATCGGCATATCGTCCAGATCCACGACATCGGGGAAGCGGACGGCCTGCCGTTCGTCTCGCTGGAGCTACTCTCCGGAGGAAGCCTGGACGACCGCCTGGGGGGCACGCCCCGGCCCGGCCTCGGGACCGCCGAGTTGATGATGACCCTGGCCGATGCCGTGCGGGTCGCCCACGAGGCGGGGATCGTCCACCGCGACCTGAAGCCCAGCAATATCCTCTTCGATCTTGACGGTGTCCCCAGGGTCACGGATTTCGGACTGGCCAAGCGCCTGGAATCGGACAGCAATCAGACCGAGAGCGGCGCGATCATGGGCTCCCCCTCGTACATGGCGCCGGAACAGGCCCGAGGACACACGAAGGATGTGGGGCCCGCGGTCGACGTCTATGCCCTCGGGGCCATCCTCTACGAGATGCTCACGGGCCGGCCTCCGTTCAAGGGCGAGACGGCCATCGAGACGGTCCGTCAGGTCGTCGAGGATGAGGTCATCCCGCCGTCCCGGCTCGTCCCGAAGGTCCCCCGCGACCTGGAGACGATCTGCCTGAAATGCCTGGAGAAGGACGCATCACGGCGATACGACTCGGCGAAGCTGCTCGGGGAGGACCTTGGCCGGTACGTCCGAGGCGAGCCGATCCGCGCTCGACGGACGTCCGTGCCCCTGCGCCTTGCCAAGTGGGCCCGCCGCCGCCCGGCCGTCGCCGCTCTGTTCCTCGTGGGCCTCACCTCGGCGGTGGGCCTCGGGAGCTGGGGCGTCATTCGCCGCGAGCAGCGGGTCGCCGAGCACCTGCGGGAGATGGATCGCAAGGTGTCGCTGACGGACCGGGGAAGCCACCTCAGGGATGCGGCCCGGGAAGCGACCTCTCCGGATGATCTCGGGCGCCTCCAGTCCGAACTCTCGGCGTTCATCGGCGAGCTCGGCGGAGACGCCGGCCGACTCGTCCCGGGCCTGAAGGACGACGTCGCGCGCTCCCTTGGCGATGTCGAGAGGAAGCAGGACCAGGAGCGGCAGAGACAGGTCCGGCGCGAGGCCGATGCGGGCGATCGTCGCCGGTACGACGAGTTTCGCCAGCTCCGCGCGCGGGCCCAGCTCAACGCCGGCGAATACACGCTCAACTCCGCGGGGGCGCGGTCGAATCTGCTCGAGCCGGTCCGCCGGGCCCTGGTCCTCTACGCCCGCGATCCCAAGGCCGGCGACGCGGCCTGGGACCTGGCGGCGCCCTTGCCGGATGCGCTCTCGGATGCGGAGAGGGCGTCCGTTCGGGGGGGCTGCTACGACCTGTTGCTGGCCCTGAGCCAGGGCCTGCCGCCGGCCGAGGGGCTGAAGGTTCTGGATCGCGCGGCGGCCCTGCATCCGGAGCCGACGGCCGCCTACCACCTCCGCCGCGCCGATTGCCTGGCGGGGCTCGGCGACCGGGAAGGGAGCCGCCGCGAGCAGGAACTGGCCGCGCAACGCCCCCCCGTCACCGCCCTGGATCACTTCCTGATCGGACGCGAGCGGCTGGTCGCGCGGCGCTGGGATGAGGCCGTGGACGCCCTGGAGAAGGCGGTCAGCCTCGACGCCGACCTGACGGCCTCGCACCTGCTCCTGGCTGTCTGCCACTTCGCCGCGCAGCCTCGTCGGCTGGGGGAGGCGCTGGGGAGCATCGACCGCGGGCTCAAGAGCCACCCGGACCTGGTGGGCCTCTATCTCCTCCGGGCCCTGATCCACGGCGAGCAGGGGAACCAGTTGCTCGGCCAGGCCGCCGATCGCTCGTCCGAGGCCCGCGGATCGCGCAGGCGGGCGACGGCCCTATTCGACGAGGCCGAGAAGGACTACCGCCAGGCCGACTCGCGGATCTCAAGCGACGACAGCCGCTATGTCCTGCTGGTCAATCGGGGCGGGATGCGGCTCCAGGCGGGGAAGCTCGACGCCTCGGCGGCCGACCTCAAGGCCGCCATCCGCCTGAGGCCGGGGCCGTACCAGGCCTACACGACGCTCGCCCAGTTGCACCGGGCGCAGGGGAAGCTCGACGAGTCGTCCCGCGACTTCTCGATGGCGATCGAGCGGGCGCCGGATTCCACCACTCGGCTGGCGCTCCACCGCACCCGCGCCCGACTGCACTCCGGGCGACGTGATGCCTCGCCCGGCCAGCGGGCCGAGGCGCTGAAGGACCTGGAAGATTCCATACGCCTCGGCCGCGGCGATCGTGCCGGCCTGGCCGAAGACCAGGTCGAGCGGGCTCGCCTCCTCTTCGCCTCGGGGCGGCCCTCGGAGTCGCTCGCGGCCGCGGAGGCCGCCGTCGAGCTGGCCCCGTCCCATCCGGAGGCCCACAACCTCCGGATCTCGTCGCTCTTGGCCCTGAGGCGTTACGACGCGGTCCTCGCCTCGTGCGACGCGTACCTCGCCCGCGAGCAGCCCACGCTCGACATCCTGGAAATTCGCGGCCTGGCTCGGTTCGCCCGGCGCGACTTCCCCGGCGCGATCTCCGACTGCACGCGGGCCGTCGAGCTCAGGTCGGATCTGGCGCCGGCGCCGCGGTCGCGGCTCCTCAATCAGCGCGGATGGGCGTACCACATGGCGGACGCGCCGCGGCTGGCGCTCGAGGACTTCGAGACGTCCCTGAAGCTCGTCGCGGGTCAGGCCGACGCCCACGCCGGTCGGGGCCTGGCGCGGGTCCGTCTGGGCGACTGGAAGGCCGCGGTGGCCGACGCCGAGGACGCCGTCCGCCTGGCGGGAGCTCCGACTCTTGGGGAAGGAGAGGACTCCATCGAAGTCCGCCGCCAGGCGCGATTCAACGCCGCGCGGATCTATGCCCAGGCGACCGAGCTGGCCGCCGCGGCCGTCGGCCGCGAGGGAGAGCGGGCCGTCCGGCTTTATCGCCAGTATCGCGTTCGGGCCCTCGATCACCTGGACAGGTCCCTGCAAGGCGTGCCCGCCGCCGAGCGGGCCGCACTCCTTTCCGATCCGGCACTTCAGCCGCTCCACCGCGGCCGGACCATGGCCGGTTCCGTCAATCGTTGAGACGTTGAAGATTCGCTCCGCTCTGACGATGCATCCCGTCCTGACCTGGAGACACCCATGAGTTTCGTGGGGCCGCGGACGGCTCAATCACGGCGTGCTCGGCGCGAGAGAGTCGTCCTTCTTGCTGGACGCAGGCGCAGACGCACGCCTCTTCGACTCGAGTGGCTCGAGGATCGAATCGCCCTCTCGACGTTCGCCGTCACCAGCGCGGACGATGCCGGGCCGGGCACGCTTCGCCAGGCGATCATCGAGGCCAACGCACGCCCCGGCGAGGAGAACACGATTCGATTCGAGATCGGCACAGGGGGACCAATCACGATCAGGGCCGCCGCACCGCTTCCGGTCCTCGCCGGCCGTGTCATCCTGGACGGGACCACCCAGCCGGGGTATGAGTCGACACCCCTGGTCACGATTCAGGATGCGACCCCGGACGGTCCGGGCACGCTCGTCGTCGGCTCGGAGCTCACGGTCCGGGGCGTTGCGATCGAGGGCTATGGCGTCCCCGCGGATTCAGCCGGCGCCGTCCTATCGCTTCAGGCCGACTCGGGCCAGCCCTCGCCGGCCGTGGCCACGTACCGGATCCACGTGCCTGGCGGAAGGAACCTGGCCACGGCGATGGAGGGGACCGGAGGAGCGGCCTCCCTTTCACTGCTCGGCGCCGATGGATCGGTCCTGATGACTTCGTCGGGGGCCCTGGGGACGGGCTCGACCGCGTCGCTGACGACCTACGTCGAGCCGGGGACCTATCTGCTCCGGGCGAGCTGGGCGGCCGGTGCGCAGGACGTGACGGTTCGGGCGACGCTCACCGCGTCGCAGCCCCCGAATCAGACGGTGTCCGTCGGCTCGGCTCCAGGACAAATCCTCTCCGCGGATTTCAACGGGGACGGCAGGCCCGACCTCGCGACGGCAAATGGCGATGCGACCGTCTCGATCCTGATCGGCAACGGCGACGGGACGTTCCAGCCGGCGCGGGACGTCGCAGTCCCCGCGAGTGCGACCGGAATCGCGGCGGGTGACTTCGACGGCGATGGGACGATCGATCTGGCCGTCACGTACAGCGCCTGGTTGTTTTCGGGTGTGGAGATTCTCCTCAATCGAGGCGATACCACTTTCCAGGTGGAGGATATCCGCGAGTATCCTTTTGACCCGAAGGCGATCGTCGCCGCGGACCTGAACGGCGATGGCGTGCTCGACCTGGCGACGATCAGCGGGTGGTTCCTGCAGGTCCGGTTCGGGAGAGGAGACGGGACCTTCGCCGACCCTCTTATTCTTCCGGTGAGTGGCTCTCGACTCGCGGTTTCGGACATGAATGAGGACGGCATGACGGATCTGGTGGCGGACAGCAACAACACCATCACCGTGTTGATCAACCGGGGTGATGGCGCGTTCTCGCCGCCGTGGACCGTGCCGGGCCCCATCGATGTCTCGAGTTTCGTGGTCGGCGACTTCAACGCCGACGGCCATCAAGACGTGGGGATCGCCGGCCGAGCCGGGTACGTTCAGCTTATCCTGAGAGCGGGCGACGGGACCTTTCGCGCGCCGGTGGTCGTCCGGACCGAGAGCCTGGTCAATCCCGAGGATCCGATTGGGATGACGGCGGGCGACTTCGACGGCGATGGTCTCCTGGACCTCGCCTGCGCACTCACGGATTCGAGCTCCGTGGTGGTCTTTCCGGGGCGAGGCGACGGGACCTTCCGGGATGCCGTGAGCACGGCCGCCGGGACGGGCCGATCGCTCGTCGCGGAGGATTTCAACGGGGACGGTCGGCTCGACCTGAGCGTCGCGAACTCGGATTCGAATGACGTTTCGGTGCTTCTCGGAAATGGCGACGATGGCTTCCAGGGGCCAATGACCAGCTCCGCCGAGGCCACCGCGATGACGTCGGGAGACTTCACGGGGGACGGCCGGCTCGACCTGGCCGTGATATCCGGGAGCCGCGCCCGGATCTCCATCCTCGTGGGTCGGGGGGACGGGACGTTCCGGGAGGGAGCTTCGATGCCGGCTGGCCAGAGTCCGCACGCCCTGGTCGCCCGCGATTTCAACAACGACGGCCGGCTCGACCTGGCTGTGATGAGCGACTCGTTGGTGATCTTCCTGGGCAATGGCGACGGGACGTTCCGGGAGGCGGGCACTTATCCGGTGGGGTCATTCAGCGAGCTCACCGCCGCGGACTTCAACGGGGATGGCGTCCCGGACGTCGCCGTGGCGACATTTCTGTCCGGCGTCACGATCCTCCTCGGAAAAGGGGACGGCACGTTCCGCATGGATCGCGCGTACTCTTCCATGATGTCCGGCGGTTGGGTCACCACTGGCGACTTCAACGGCGACGGCATCACGGACCTGGTGACGGTCCATGGCGATAAGAACGTCCTCGACGGGGTCAATCCGGCTCCGTACTTCGCGCTGGTCCTCCTCGGGCAGGGGGATGGGACGTTCCGCCTGGCGACAATCCTGAGCCGACTCGACCCTGGGCCGATCGCGTCCGGCGACCTGAACGGGGACGGGCGATCGGACCTGCTGATCTCCGATTCGAAGTCGGGCGAGACGGCGGTCTGGCTCAGCGATGGAGACGGGACTTTCCACCTCGGCGGGCGGCTCCCCGGCATCCAAATCCAGGGCGGCGAGAACGTCCGGGATCTCGACGGGGACGGCAGGCTGGACGTCATCGGCCTCTCGAGCTCGGGCGACCGACTGAGCGTTCTCAAGGGGAAGGGAGACGGGACGTTTCTCGTGGCCGCCGAGACCGCGGTCCAGGATGCCGCCGAGATTGCGATGGGCGACTTCGACGGCGACGGCCGGCTCGACATCGCAGTCGGAGCGGACCTCGTCCGGCCGGTCACGGTCCTGCTCGGCGAGGATGCTGGAATTGCCTCCCGGCCGAGTCGAGACGTCGATCCTCCCGCCGCGAGTCCCCTGCAAGTGGACGTGGACGGGGACGGCTCCATGGACCTGCTCGTGGTGGACGGGGCGGGCGAGATCATCCTCCGCCGCGGGATTCCCGGTCAGCCCGGCGGCTTCCAGTCGCCGGTCCTCGCGAACGCGGGCTATCCCGCGCGGGATCTGGCCTGGATCCCCCGGACCAACCAGGGCCCCATCGTGGCGGCGGCGGACCTCCAGGACGATGCGATCTCGCTCTACGTGTGGCGCGACGGGAGTCTCGCGCGGGTCGCGTCGCTCCCGTCCGGGCGGGGGCCGATGCAGGTGCTCGCCGCGGATCTGGGCGGCCGGGGCCTCGAGGACCTGGTCGTCCGAAACGCAGCCGGCGGAACGATACTCGTCTACCAAAACATGGCAGCGCTCGTCGGCCCCGGCCTCAGCCCTTTCTTGCTCGTGGCCAGCTTGAACAGCGGTGCCGGAGCCTCCGACGTTCGCGCGGCGGACCTTGACGGTGACGGCCGGCTCGACCTCGTGGTCACGAACGGCTCATCGGGACTCGTCGTCTACCGGAACCTCGGCGAGGGCCGCTTCGAGGCTCCCAGGCCCTATCGCGCCGGAAACGGCCTCTCCGTGGTCGATGCCTCCGCCGCGGTCGGGGTTACGGGCGCGGACGCGACGGCTGGTCTCGCGACGATCCGGCTGGCTCCCGGCGGACCGGCCGGGCTGGTCACCGTGAATCCCGGCACCAACACCCTTGGGGTCCTCGCGAGCTTGGGGGACGGTCGACTCGCCAACCCCTTTGTTATCCAGACAGACAGCCCCGCCCTGGTCGTCCGGGCGGGGGATTTCAATGCCGACGGAGTCTCGGACCTTGCGGTGCTTTCCGACCTGGGAGTGAGCCTCTATCTGGGCGACGGTCGAGGGGGGTTCCTGGCTCCGGTCGCGTATGATGCCGGGCCTTCGGCCGATGGCCTGACCCTGGCGGATGCCACCGGCGACGGAGTGACCGATTTGCTCATCGGCAACGCCTACGGCGACGTCCTGATCCTCGAAGGACAGGCAAGTGGGGCGTTCCGACCGTACCGCAAGGCCGATCAGGCGGTCGCCCTGGCGGCGGCGGACCTGGACGGCGACGGCAAGCCCGATTTCGTCTACGCCGACCAGGAGCTCGACCGCGTTAGCATCCAGTATTCCGACTCCACGGTGTCCATCCTCGGTGACCGGTCCGCGGGCCTGCTCGCGCCGGGGGCCGTAAAGCTCGCGGACGTCACCGGGGATCGCATCTCCGACCTGATCGTGGCCAACAGCGGCAGCAACAACATCCTGGTCTATCCTGGGCTGGGCGGTGGGCAGTTCGGGCAGGCGCTCAATGGCGGGCACGGGTTCTTCGCCGGGACGAATCCCTCGGCGCTCGAGGTGAAGGATATCAACGGCGACGCGGTCAAGGACCTGGTCGTGGCCAATGCGGGCTCGAACGATGTGTCCATCCTGCTGGGGAGCGGGACGGGCTCGAGCTGGACGCTGACGGCGGGCCCGCGGATCAAGACGGACGCCGGTCCCGCGGCGGTTGCGGTGGGGGATCTGAACGGCGACGGGGTGGCGGACCTGGCGGTGGCGAATCGGCAGGCGAACAACGTACAGGTCTTCCCGGGCGTGGGCAACGGGTACTTCAACGACCAGAGCTCGGCCGTGAAGACGTACGCGGTTGGCCAGGCGCCGGGCGGGCTCTTCCTGGGGAATTTCGACGGGGCGGGGACGGGGCTTGCAACGCTGGACACCGGCTCGAACACGATCACCTTGATCGACGCATCCGGCTCGACGCGGACGGTGGGCACCGGCGGCCTTGGCCCGGCGATCGGCTTCGCGGGGGATTTCCTGGGTAACGGGTTCACCGGCCTGGTGGTGGCGAACCGGGTCGACGGTCGGATGGCGCTGCTGCTGGGGGGAGTGGGGGGCCTGAGCCTGTCGCAAACGCTGACCAGCGCGTTCGCGCCGTCGCCGACGGGGCTGAGCTTCGGCGGTGTCTCCGGAGGCGTGCTGAGCTTCTACGCGAGCTCAGCCGGCCGCGAGTCGGCGACGCAACTGGCATTCCAAGTGCGGGCGGTCGGGGGCAATGCGTCCGATCTCGATGGGCCCGACGGCGGGTCGGACACGAACACGAGAGTGGTGCTCGAGTCGGCAACGACCGGGATCTTCCAGCAGGTCTCCGAGCTCCTTGGTGTGAATGGCTCGACCTCGAGCCTGGTTGCCTCGCTCCTGACGGTGACAGCGCTCCCCGGTGAATTTTCTGCCCGTGAGACATCACGCGGGGTTTCGTTGCTGGCGAGTATCGGGCCCGCATCCGGCCCGGGATATCCGGGCCAGGGAACGCCCGACGGTGAGGCTCCGCTCACGGCGGAAGGCGACGGAGATGTCAGGCCCCCGGAAGAAGGAGGGACGTCGCAGGCAGACTCACAGGTCGTGCATCTCTGGCAACGGCTGGTGGCGGGCCTGGACAGAGCCTGGGCACGGACGCGGGCGGATCTGCTCTCGCGGGAGGGACTCTCCGAGGAGGAACTTACCATCGCCACAGATGGCGTGATGGACGACGAAATGCCATCATTCGAGGCCCTCTCGCCCCTCCCGGGATCGGGCCAGGTCCTGACCGCCGCCGAGGAGTACCCCATCGTCGCGGTGTCGACTGAAGCGAGGCAGACCGCGACCGATGCGGCGATCGAGGCGTTGTTCGTGCCGGTTCCATCCGAGGCCAGCATGGAGCCGCCCGGGGCGATTGGGATCGGGACGAGAATCGAGGCAATGGCAGCGGGGGGGCCGCGGCTCGCCTCGCCGATCGCCACGGCCGTCCTGCTTGGCGCGGTCGTCGAGGCCGGCCGGCGCGGATTCGGGAGGAGACGATCCCCGACGTTCGGGGGGCGCACGCGACCTGGAATCAGGGCCCTGTTCGGAACATCGATCCATGGCTTCCATGAATCAATTGCCCGTGATAGAGTCGATGCTTCCGCGGGCCCTGCCCGGGTCCGTGCCGGCGGGGGCCAGGCTCTCTGTCGGTCTCGGACAGACGATGGAGGGCGTCTCTCGCGACCCGGAGGATGAGCCGATGTCGGTGGAGGATCCGGCCCACGACACTTCGGCGACCCTGATGATGCGGCTGAGTCGCGATCCCGCCGACGGCCGTGCCTGGGAGGAGTTCGTCCATCGCTACCGGCCCATGATCCGCGACTGGTGCCTGAAGCGGGGGGCACGTCCGGATGTCGCCGAGGATGTCGCGCAGGAAGTCCTGGTCAAGCTCCTCGGCGCCTTCAAGGGGTTCCGTTATGATCCGGCCAGGAGCTTCCGCGCCTGGCTCCGGACCGTGACGCGGAACGCCTGGAGCGACTTCGCCCGTCACCACCGCCCCGAATCCGCGGCGGATGGCGACGGCTTCGGCAAGCTGCTCGACTCCATGGCCGCGGCCGAGGACCTCGGGAGCCGGCTGGAAGACGCCTTCGACCGCGAGCTGGTCGACCTGGCGATGAGCCGCGTGGAGCGGCGGGTCAAGCCGCTGAACTGGCGGGCCTTTCGCCTGACCGCGATCGACGGCCTCGCCGGGGCCGAGGCGGCGAAGGAGCTGGAGATGACGGTGGCGCGAGTCTTCATCGCCAAGCACCGGGTCCAGAAGATGCTCGAGGAAGAGGTCCGAATCCTCGGCGGCGAATCCACCTGAGCGGCTCGGGGCAGGTCATTTGCGAGCGTGCCATCCCGCCCCGTGGCAGGCTCGGCGTGGAACCTGGACTCGTGCCATGGACAACGCGAGTGAGGGGAGCTCCTCAGAGCTGTCTCGGCTCCTATCGTCGCTCGTCCGCCCTACCCCGTGAACATCGACCGGAGGACGGCTCGGGTCCGAGGGGTTCGCCGCTGCGGCATCGCACGACCCTCGGCCACGCGGGCAACGCACCATGGCAGAGTCTCAAGCGCGTATTCTCAGGTCGAAGGCAGCTCCGCATCGAACTCGATCCGCTGGCCGCGGACCAGGCGATCGGATTCGATGCTCAGGCTCGGTGCGCTGCCGCCGGCGGGGACGTGGAACGTCCGCGATTCCCCGGGTGGCAGCCCCTTGAGCGACTCCGGTGCGCGCACGCCGTTCACGGCCGGGAAGGCGTCGTGGTAGATCGGCGCGACGCCTGAATTCGTGATCGTCACCTCCGATCGCGCCGACGAGGCCTCGAAGCGGGTGACGCGGAAATGGTAGCCGCACGCCATGCTCGCCTCGCGGATGCGGTCGGGCTTCTGGTGCCTCGGCTGGGCATCGCCGATCATGAAGGTCAGGTGGAACCGCGCGGCCTCGTGTTCGAATGACTCTCCGTGCGGGCCGTTCGGCGCCAGGGCCTCGTTCTGGTCCTTCCGCTCGTAGAAGCTGAACTCGCCGCCGGTCGGGGCGACCTTCCAGCGGTCGCGATTGAGGGCGTTCCAGTTCGGCTCGTTGACCTTCGCATGCCGGGCGTGGTTGAACGAGTCGTCGAAGACGCCGAAGGGGAGGGCGAGGAGCGCCTTGTCCTTCGCGTAGGGGGCCCATTCGCCGGCGGCGTCCACCGAGATCATCCAGGGCGTCTGGACGAATCGCTTGCCCAGGTGATTGGCGAACTCGCGCTGGTATTCCAGCGACGGGAAGGTCCGGCCCATCACCATCGGGCCGTCGTAGAGATGGTACTCGGCCCAGAGGCCGAAGCCGACCTCCAGGAAGGCCAGCCGCGGGTCGCGGTCGTACTTCGCGGCGAATCGGTCGAAGAACTCGAGCGTGAACCGGCGGAGCTCGGGATGGGACCAGTCGGGGAACCCCGTCGGCTTCCCTTCGCTCTTCGCCGTCCGCCCGCGATAATCCGCGAGCGCCTGGATATACGGCGGCACGCCCGACGGCTTGCCCACGTAAGTGTCCCGCCAGCGGAGCACGGCCTGGTGTCCGCGGCCGGCGACCCCGTCCAGGAATCGCTCGACGGCGGACCAGTCGTATTCCCCCTTCTCGCGGACGACCTCGTCGTAGCCGAAGTAGCGGAACTCGAGCTGGATGGGGGACGTCCTGGCGGCCTCGTTCGTGGACCAGAGGACGATCCCCGTCATCGGCTGGACGTGCGTGACCTTCGACTTCAACGGGATCGGGCGGAGCTCATCGTCGGCCGAGCGGGCGACGGCCTCGCAGGCGACGACCTTCTCGACGAGGTCGAGCGGCGTGTAGTAGTACTGGTTCGAGGCCTCGAAGCCGATCCGGGAGTCGGCCAGGGTCAGGTCGTACAACTCCCGCGCCAGTCGGGCCTCGTCGCGGGCGATGGCCGCCATCCGATCACGGCGGCCGGCGTCCCGGGCGATCACGAACCGGGCCTGGTTGGCCGACGAGGCGAAGTGCAGGCCCGCGGCCCGGGCGATCCGCAGGTCCTCCGCCGCGTGGTCGCCGGGGATCGCCTCGAGGCTGGCCAGGCCCTCCTTCCAGCCTTCGGCCACCTTGCCGAACTGGTCCGCGAGGATCTCGCGCGGATACGCCCCGCGCCAGCCGTCCAGGTGGTCATACGGGAAGCCGACCATCGTGGACCGGTAACCGGTCGGCCGGGCAAACAGGAGGTTCGCCGGCCCGTACTGCTGCGGACCCTGGTAGAGGACGGCCCCGTCGTACGGGAATTCCAGGAAGGCCCGGCTGAAGGCGCGCCACGCGGCGCGGGCCCTGGCGACATGCTCCGGACCGTAGCGTTCGGCGGCCAGGGCGTCGAGCACGCCGTCGGGGTTGGCACTCGGATCGCTCGCGAATCGCTGGGCGGCCTTGAGGTTGAGCGACGGGTAGCCGCCGAGCGTCCAGCTCATCATGGCTCCGTCCACCTTCGCCCGGGATAGCCCCGCGAGGTCCTCGGCGACAAGGTCCAGGACCGGCAGCGACGGCACCGACGAGAGTTCCCAGGTGTTGTTGAGCTGGAGCTTGGCCATCGTCTTCAGGCCGCGCGATCGCGCGCGGGCCCAGTACGCGAGGGCCCGCGGGCCGGGGCCGGGGACCGAGAGCGAGTATTCGCCGACCTGCCCCTTGATCCCGCCGCGCTCGTACGGCTGGGACCACTCGCTGACCGACATGTGCATCACGCCGGCCGGCAGCCGGTCGATCGCGTCGGAGTCCGGCCAGCCCCAGTCCCAGGCGATGACCTTCGCGTCCGGATTGCCGGCGTGGACGCCCCGCTCGATCGCGGCGTTCACCTCGCCGGCAATCTCCGCGAAGCGACGATCCTTGCACCGCGGGCATTGCTTCTGCTGGAAATGGGAGCCGCAGCTCGTCAGGTTCTCCGACCCTGTGATCGTGAAGACGCCGCCCAGGCCGGGGACCTCGCGGAAGACGTGGGCGAGCGCGGCGGTCATCCAGCCCAGGACGCGGCCGTCGCTCGTGCAGAGGGCGCGGAAGCCGCGCTCCGCCGGGCCGGCCATCTCGGGACGATTCGCGAAGAACGATTCCGGCATCGCCCGCGGCTCATTCATGTAGAGGTACACGTCGAGCCCGAATCGCTTCGCCCGCGCGACGAGGCCCCGGAGGTTCGCGAGCCGGCGCTCCCAACCGTCCCCGAATTCCGGGAACGCCGCTCCGCCGGGCGCGAGCTGCCGCAGGACGACGTGGATCCAGATGCCGTTGACACCGTTGTCCGCCAGGGCCGCGAGGAGGCCGTCGGGATAGGACTCGGTCGCGCCGTCGGCGAGCGAGTCGCCGTAGACGGCGCAGTACGAGTAGACATACCGCGGGCCCTCGGCCGGGTTGCGGACGATCGTACCCCGGGGTCCGTTCGAGGGCTTCGTCAGCCTCTCCAGGAAGCCGAATCGCGGCTCGCCACCCTTGCCTGGCCCGGCACCGAAGCGGTCGCGGACGAGCCGGGCGATCTCCTCGGCCCGGGCCCTTGCCGCGGCGTCCGGTTCCGTATACCGGACCGGCTCGCACCGCGGCTTGAGGCTGCCGAGCTTCTCGAAGAGGAAGTCATCCTCGCGAAGCGAGAAGGAGAGTTCCTCGGCGGACATCCCCACGAGCGCCGTCAACTGCTCGTACGGCAGCAGGTGCCAGTTCCGCCTCAGGAGCGTGATGTAGAACCGGCGGACGGGGACCGGCGGGATTCCTGGATCGGCCGGCAGCCCCATCGAGGTCGCCAGTGCCGTGGCCTGCTGCTCACGACATCCGAGCACCTCGGCGAGCTTCGCCGCCGGCACGAGCCCCCAGTTTCGCCAGATCACGGCGTGGAGCCGCGTCGGGAAATGGTCGAACGGGATGGGGTCTGGAGCATTTCCGGCCGGGAGTTCCGCGGCGGTCGCTCCGCTCCACCCGAGGAGCAAGCCGAGCAGGTAGCCCCATCTCAATCGTGGCATGATCCGGCGCCTCTTCGGTCGTGGTCTGTCCTTCGTCGATGACGATCGGCGCATCTTGATCGATGGGAGGTCCGGCGGCAACCGTCTACGAGTAGGTGTTGATCACCGCCGTCCGCCCCTCCGACATGCTCCGCGCCATCTGGTGGGCGTGGTACTGGAGGGCGGCCTTGACGACGGCGAGCCAGAGGACACCCGCATCCGGCCTGGCGCGGACGAGGCGGCCGATCCGGCGGAGATACTCGCGGCGGAGGTCGCGGTCGCGGACGGTGCCGCAGAGGCGGGCCAGCATCACCAGGCCCAGGACGAGCAGCGGGCCCTTCGCCCGCAGCCGGCTCAGCGGGTGGCGCCGCCAGTGACGGTTGGCGCCGCGGCTGAAGTCCATCCGGCCGTCGATGTAGAGGGCCTCCATCCGATCGAAATAGGCGGACGGGTCGTTGAGCGAGTCGAGGACCCGGATGAAGCCCTCTCGGAGCTGCTCCCGGCCGAGCTGCAAGGGGACGATGTTGGTGCCGAACTCGGCCTCGTTCTCGAGGTCAAGCCGCCCCTCCGCGGCCATCCGGTCGTGGAGCGGCGTCTTCGGGATCGCCGACAGCATGCCCAGCATGACGTTGATGATCCGCGCCTCCGTGACCAGCTCGATCTGGAGGTCGAAGACCGTCTCGTCGTCGTGGTCGAAGCCGAGGATCATCCCCCCCATCACCTCCATCCCGGCGTCCTGGATCCGCCGGATCCGCTCGGCGAGCGTGCCGACCGGCCGCACGTTCTGGTACTTCTTGGTCTCGCGGAGGGACGACTCGTTCGGGCTCTCGATCCCGACGAAGACGTTGACGATGTTCGCCTCCACCATCAGGGCCATCAGGTCGGGTTCCTCGGCCAGGTCCAGCGAGGCCTCCGTGAACAGGGTCAGGGGATAGCCGCGCCTCTCCTGCCAGGCGACGATCGCCTCCAGCACCGGCCGGATCGCCCGCTTGTTGCCGATCAGGTTGTCGTCGACGATGAACACCCCGCGGACGCCCTGGGCCCGCAGCGCATCCAGCTCCGCGAGCACCTGCACCGACGTCTTCAGCCGGGGCTTGCGGCCGAAGGTGACGATGATGTCGCAGAACTCGCACTGGAAGGGGCAGCCGCGGGAGATCTGGATGTTCCCGAAGAGGTAGTGCTTCATCGACAGGAGGTCGAACCGCGGCGTCGGCACGGTCGTCATGTCGGTCCGCTCGGCCTGCTCGTAGCGGGCGCGGTGATTCCCCGCGGCCCATTCGCGGAGGAAGAGCGGCCAGGTTGCGTCGGCCTCGCCGACGAAGATCACGTCGGCCTTGCCCTCGAAGTCTTCCTCCTTGACGGTCGCCCAGGGGCCGCCCACCACGATGAACGCGCCCCGCCGCTTGAGTTCGGAGAGGAGGTGCTGCATCCGGGCTCGCTGGACGACCATGCCCGTCAGGCCGACGATGTCGGCGCGGGCGCAGCGATCCAGGTCGATGGGCTCGATCCCCTCGTCGAGGAGCGTGACCGAGTGCTCCGGGGGCGTCAGCGCCGCGAGCAGGGGGAGGCTCGCGACCGGCATGTTGGCCCGCTTGCCGAGGATCGGCAGGGCGTGCTCCAGGCCCCAGTAGGAGACCTCGAATCGCGGATTGATCAGGACGATCTCGGCCATGGACGGAAGGCCCTCCGGTTCCGACTGCACGGCGTGAGACGTGCCCGGAGATCGTACCCGGAGCGTCCCGTGAGTGCCAGGTCCCTGACTTGGATCAATCGATCTCGATCGTGACCGCGCCTCCGGCGGCCGGCACCGTGGCCGACAGGCCGGAGGAGTTCTCGTCGAGATACTTGGCGGCGATCGTCGGCGCGGCGGCGGCCTTCTTGCGGGCCGTTTTGGTGGTCGCCGGAGGCTCGGCCGCCAGCTTGACCTTGTAGTCGCCCGGCGCGGCGCCGTCGAGGCCCAGGGATTCCGGCCGGAACGTCCCGTCCGCCTGGATCTGGCCGGACGCCTCGATGCCGCCGCTCTCGGCTGGGATCAGGAAGACGAACCCGGCGGTGAGCGGCTTACCGTCCTTATGGACGACCTTGCCCGCCACCGGGACCGTGGGGCGGCTCCCTCCGCCGCAGCCGGTCAAGACGGGCAGGGCCGCCGCCGCGGCCGCGAGATACCAGGTCCGCGCGGTGCCGCGACGGAGACGCCTCGAGACGTTCATGAATCGGCCTCGCCGGCGATCAGAGGCTGTCGGCACTGATCACCTCGCCGCCGGACCGCGTCCCCAGGGCCATCCAGGTGGCCAGGTTCACGGAGTTCTTGACGAAGTGGACGCTGCCGTCACAGAAGAGAGAATTGACGCCGCCCGGGTGCAGGCTCCGCGCCGTGATGTTGAGCGAGAGCTGGCTCCAGAGCGGGTCCGATCGGACGCTGTGGGGCAGGCCGCCGCGGCAGTCGAAATTCGCGTCGTTGGGCACCCGTCGGTGGTTGTACATGCTGTGCCCTGGCGCCCCGTAGAACCACTTGCTGCCGCGCGTCACCTGGAAGCCCGGCGGGGTGCTCGTCAGGCACAGGGTCGCATACGAGGCGTCGTCCGTGATCGGCGGGCCGCTCGTCGCGTTGTTGCCGGTGATGACGAAGCCGTTGAGCAGGACCTTGCTCCCCAGGGCAGGATTGGAGCGGAGCGTCTCGCTCACGCAGATCGTCGACGAGAGGCCGTCGGTGATCGACTGCGGTCCGACGTTCGAGTTCTCGTAGAAGACCCCGTCCGGCATGCCCGTCAGCGGGGCGGCGGGCGCCTGGACGACGCTGCAGGTGGTCCCGACGCTCACCAGGAAATTGTGCATCCCATACCCGGCCTGGGCCTGGGTGAGGTCGCCGTCGGTCGGGCAGAGGAACGAGCTGATGAAGATCCCGCCCCCCGTCGTGTTGGCCGGGTCGGAGTCCGGGGCGAGGCTGAAGTTGAAGGCGTTGTAGACCTGGGCCTGCTCCATGTAGGGGATCACCTGGGCGTAAGTCCCCCAGCAGTTCCCCCGGCCCGCGATGTGGGTGTTGATCCGCCCAGGCGGGAACCGGCCGATCGTCGACATGTAGTTATGAAGTCCGATCCCGATCTGCTTCAGGTTGTTGACGCACTGGGCGCGCCGGGCGGCCTCGCGGGCCGACTGCACGGCCGGGAGGAGGAGCGCAATCAGGACGGCGATGATCGCGATGACCACCAGCAGCTCGATCAGGGTGAATCCCCGCTCGGATCGATCTCGACGGCGAAGTTCCATGGAGCTCTCCCATGCCCGGCCGTCGTCGCGGCCGCTGGCAGACCTGGCGCCTTCTCCTGGGGTCGGATCTTAACAGAACCTTGGTTCCCGATTCAATCCTGTCATCCAGTGACAGGATCGTGTCGATCGAGGGTCTTGCCGCCGGGGAGCGGGCGCTGCTACCGTAGCGGGCGCGGGGGCCCTGGTTCGTGTCCTGTTGCGGGCGGACGGCGATGCCGGTCGGACCTCACATCGAGAACTCGTTGCGGGCGATGCGGCTGGGCCGGGGCTGGTCGCAGGAGGACGTCGCGCGCCGGTCCGGGTTGTCCCGCGCGGGCGTCAGCGCGATCGAGACGGATCGGCTTGTCCCCTCGGCCGCGGCCGCCCTGGCGCTGGCGGGCGCCTTCGGCTGCCGCGTGGAGGATCTCTTCCGGCTGCCCACGCCCGGGCCGTCGGCGGTGGCCTGGGCCTGGGAACCGCGGCGACAGCCGTCCCGGTTCTGGTGTGCCCGGATGGGTGAGCGGTCGCTCGCGTTTCCGGTCGAGGCCACGGACATCGGGGTGATCTCGCATGACGGCGTCTGCCGGGGCGGCGGGTTCGATCACTCGGGGCGATTCGACCCGGACCGGACGCTCGTCATGGCCTGCTGCGACCCGGCCGTCGGCCTGCTGGCGACGGAGCTGATGGCCGTTTTCGGCATCCGCCTGATCGCCGTGCCCCGGTCCAGCAAGTTGGCTCTGGCGCGGCTCGGCGAGGGCCTGATCCACGTCGCGGGGATCCACCTGGCTCGCTCGGACGACGCCGACGGGAACGCGCGGGCCGTCCGCGAGCAGCTCGGCGCGGGCTATCGGCTCCTGCGGGTGACTGAATGGGACGAAGGGATCTCGGCCTCGCCGTCCCTGGGCCTCCGCTCGGTCCGCAAGGCCGTCGGCTCGAAGCTGCGATGGGTGGGACGGGAGGACGGCTCCGGCGCCCGGGCGTGTCTGGACGAGCTCCTGGGCAATCGCCGCTTGCCCACCCCCGTGGCATCCGATCATCGCGGCGTGGCCGCGGCCATCCGCAACGGCTGGGCCGACCTGGGCGTCTGTCTTCGCCTGGTGAGCGAGGAGGCCGGCCTGGACTTCCTCAGCGTCCGGACGGAATCCTACGACCTCTGCTACCCGGAGCGCCTCAAGGGCGATCCGCGCATCGAGGCGCTGGTCTCCGTCGTCCGCTCCCCCTCCTATCGCCGCTCCGTTGGCGAGCTGCCGGGTTACGACAGTTCGCGGACCGGGGAGATGCAGCAGGTTGTCTGAGGGCTGCGACTACCGGGGATGATCCTTTGCACCGCGGGCATTTCACCGCGCCCCTGACGACTCGAGGCTACCGGTCGAATCCGGTCGCGCGGACTTGCCGACGACCGTTCCTGGCGAATTGCTCGCTTGCCCTTTCATGGCCTTCGAAATAGCCTTGAGGACCTTGATCCCCATCCATTGAGGAGGCGTGATGATGTCGATGACCCGGCGTGGATTCCTGGAACTGGCGGCGATGGGGGGAATCGGGCCGACGGCGAGCATGGAGGCGGCCGCCGCGGCCGCGGACCACGCGGTCGGCCGGAAGCGAGGGAATTCGATCGGCGTGTCGACCTACTCGTTCTGGCAGTTTCGGGGCGAGCGGCTGGGGATGGCGGCGTGCCTGGAGAAGGCCGCGAGCATGGGCTTCGACGGCGTCGAGCTCCTCCACGTCCAGATGGAGGACGAATCGCCGGCCTTCGTGAACGGGCTCAAGAAGAAGGCGCATTCGCTGGGGCTGGCCCTGATGGGCTTCTCGACGCACCA
Organism: Aquisphaera insulae; assembly: GCF_011064615.1. Classification (GTDB taxonomy): domain Bacteria; phylum Planctomycetota; class Planctomycetia; order Isosphaerales; family Isosphaeraceae; genus Aquisphaera; species Aquisphaera insulae. Next base: position 188,257 of record NZ_JAALJH010000002.1, read on the forward strand.
GGGATTCGTCCATCCCGACGCCGATCTCCGGAGCACGAACGTCCAGAAGACGCTCTACCAGCTCGACCTCGCCTCCGACCTGGGCATCCCCACGATGCGGATCAACACCGGGCGCTGGGGGACGGTCAAGTCGTTCGACGACTTCATGGCGAAGAAGGGGATCGAGCCCCCGCTCGAGGGGCACACCGAGGACGAGGCCTTCGGCTGGGCGATCTCGTGCATCGAGAAGCTGCTTCCCCGCGCCGAGGCCCGCGGGGTGGTCCTCGGCCTGGAGAACCACTGGGGACTCGGCCGGACGGCCGCCGGCGTGCTGAGGATCGTCGAGCAGATCAGATCCCCGTGGCTCCAGATGACCGTCGATACGGGCAACTTCCTGGAAAACGGCCTCGAGCAGATCGAGAAAATGGCCTCGAGCGCCGTGCCGATCGCCCTCGTCCAGGCCAAGACCTACTACGGCGGCGGTCGCTGGTACGCCCTCGACCTCGACTACGCGAAGATCGCGGGGATCCTCAAGGCCCATCACTACAACGGCTGGATCTCCCTGGAATTCGAGGGCAACGAGGACGCCCAGACCGCCGTCCCCAAGAGCCTGGCGATGCTCCGCGAGCATTTCTGAAAGCCGCGGTGATCCCGCCGCGGATGAATCGGGATTTTAGCCACGGGTATACACCGATAAACACGGATAAGACAGACTTGAGAAGGACGATGCCGATGTCGACAATGTCGTTCGTCGCCAACCGACTGCTCCAGGGAAATTGAGATCGGTAGCACCTCAAATTCCCCCAATGGTCGAGCTTCCGCAAACTGCGGCGTCGATCTCCTTTGCTTCCCCCTCATCCCGTCAAAACCTGGCCAGGCTTTCGGAACCCAAGAGGCCGTGCTGGAACATCACGGAAACGCCCCGGCTTCGAGACAGAGTCTGGGCGTCGGCATACCGGCCCGCCGGGCCCGGGGCCCGGCCAGCTTTGTGGAATCCGGCATTACCAAACACCAGGTAATCGAGTATCTAGGGCTTTGAGTCGGTCAAGGATGACGGAAGCTCAGGGCTGCTGGTTATGAGTGTATGGATGCGCAGGTCGGGCCGGGTCTGCATCCTGCTCGCGGGATTGTTCGCCGGTTGCCGGGCGGATGTCCCGGTGGAGGAGTTGCCCGACGTCGCGCGCACCCTGCAAGGGATCGGCAAGCGGCTCAGCGCCGAGTTGTCCGAGTCGCGGCTCACGGAGATAGCCGCTCGCGAGGCCTCGATCGTGCCGATGCTCCGTCGTGACGAGCGGGATGTCCTGGGGCGGGGCTATCTCCGCTTCCGCGTGGATCGGCCCGTGGTCGTCTCGGTGGCGTCCCCGGCGGCCTCGGTCCCGTTCTGGGTGCATGATCGTGGATTCATGGCGACCTCGGACGCGCTCCGAATTGCCGGTGATCGCTGGGCTGTCTACCGAAAGGCGTTCCCGGCAGGCTGGATCGGGCTGGGGGTGAACGGGCTGGATCGGAGGGCCTCCGCCCACTACGTCGCGCTGATCCAGGACGCGAACGGCCCGGGATCGATGTCTCCCGAGGCGGTGGTGCTCGCGGGCGGGCCCGGGAACGACTGGAGGGTGGTCGAGGCTGCCCCCGGCGTCAGCTCGACCTCGGATCTCGTCCGGCCCGTGGAGACGATCTCGCCGGGCCTCGAGAAGGCCGTCCTCCTGCAACCGGCCCACGACCGTCGGCATTCGACCCTGCTGGCGACCGGCCGGGTCTGGAAGACGCACGTGCCGTCGTCCTCGGCCCCGGACCAGGTCACGATCGCCTATGGGGCCGATCCCGCGCATGAGCTGGTCTGGAGCTGGAGGACGGCCCCCGACGCGGCGCGGTCGGTCCTGCGGCTGGTCCCCGCGCGGTTCGAGTCGGCCGAGCCCGACGAGGACCGCGACCCGGACCTTTCGGAAGCCCGGGTCGTGGAAGGATCGTCGAGCCTCCTCGAATCGCCGAGTGTGCTCAATGATCCGGTTATCCGCCGCCACGTGGTCTCGGTCCCGGGGCTGGAGGAGGACACCGTCTACCTCTATTCGCTCGGCAACGGCTCGACGAAGGGATGGGGGCCATGGCGGGCCGCCAAGACCGCCAGGGCCCGCCCCGGGCGGCTCGAGTTCCTCTACATGGGGGATGCCCAGACGGGGCTGGAGGACTGGGGCAAGCGGCTCATGACCGCGCATCGCCGGCACCCGGGGATCGAGTTCGTCCTGCTGGCGGGAGACCTCGTGGACCGGGGCAACGAGCGGACGAACTGGGACCACTTCTTCCTCCGCTCCCGCGACCTGTTCGAACGCATCCCGGTCATGCCCTGCGCCGGGAATCACGAGTACCTGGACTGCGGCCCTCGCCTCTACCGGGCCAATTTCGCGCTGCCCCGCAACGGTCCGGCGGGGATGGATCCGGGCCTAGCGTACCATTTCGAGTCCGGGAGCGCCTTCGTCGCCGTCCTCGACAGCACGCTCGCCGTCTCCGACCGCGGCTCGGCCGAGCGCCAGTCGCGGTGGCTCGACGACGCCCTAGGGCGGACCCGGGCCGACTGGAAGATCGTCATGTTCCACCACCCGATCTATCCCTCCCACCCGTGGCGCGATTCGCCGTCGCTGCGCGAACACCTGGTCCCGATCCTCGATCGTCACCATGTCGACCTGGTCCTCCAGGGGCACGACCACGCCTACCTCAGGACCTACCCGATGCGCGCGAACCGTCGGGTCACCTCGGACGGGGAGGGGACCGTGTATGTCGTCTCGGTCGCCGGCGACAAGTTCGTCGACCAGCCGCCTCGCGACTACATCGAGGTCGGATTCACGGGGACCTCGACGTACCAGACGATCGAGATCGACGACGTGGATCATCGCCTGACTTACCGCTCGTGGACCGACGCGGGGGAGCAGGTCGACCGGATGGTGCTGTCCCACCCCCGCGGGGCTCTCAAGGCTCGTGACATCGCCCGCGGCGATCGGGCCATGCCGCGTTAGGGCGCCCAACGCTACGAGTGACCACGGGTCGTCTCGCTGGCACGGCGCACGGAGCGTGCTTGCCGCCATCCGGAACGCCGTCGGCGGGCAGGCTGCGCCGGTGATGTCGCCTCGCCGCCCTCAGATCGACATCGGCCGGATCTTCTGGGTGGCACCGCCGTGGTCCACGAGGACCGCATCCCCCGATTCGAAGGACGGGTCGCCAGAGAACATGGCGAGCACGACCGCGGCGACGTCCTCAGGCCGGGTGGCGAGGCCGCTCGGGTTCATGTTGGCCAGCCTGTTCTTCGCCTCCTCCTCGTGATGCGCCAGGCGATCCATCATGGGCGTGTCGGTGAGCCAGGGGCAGACGGCGAAGACCTTGATGTTCTCCCCGGCGTAGCCGGTGGCGACCGACTGGGTCATGCTGATCACGCCCGCCTGGGTCGCGCCGAGGAGGACGGCGTCGGGGAAGGGGAGGACCGTCCCCACGAACGAGGAGGTATTGACGATGATCCCTCCCCCCTGGCGGCAGAATATGGGGAGGACCTCTTTCATGCAAAGGAAGACCCCCTTCACGTTGACCGCCAGGACGTCGTCGATGATCTCCTCGTCGCTGGCCGAGATCGGGCCGAGGACGCCCTCGATGCCGGCGTTGTTGAAGAGGAGATCGAGCCCGCCGTAGATGTCGATGGCCTCCTCGAAGAGCGTGCCGATGGCGTTCTCGATCCTCACGTCCGTGCGGAGGAACTTCACGTCGTAACCCTGCTTCGCCAGGTCGGCGGCGGACGTCTTGCCGCGGATGTGGTCGCGGCCCGCCATCACGACCTTCGCTCCCCCGGCCGCCAGGCGGGTGGCCACGGCCTTGCCGATCCCGGTGGCACCACCGGTGATCACGGCGACCTTTCCAGCGAGGACATCGGCCATGGGAGGCTCCTGTGCTTCCGCACCATGTTCGCATGTCGAGTCGGGACGCGTCATCGCGAGGTGCCGCTGTCGGCACGAGCCGGGCCGCCGGGCGTTCGTCGCCCGCGGGGCCCGGCGCCGCCGGGCGGCCTCAATCCTTGTCGAGTTCCTTGATGAAGATGTTCTTGTATTGTAGCAGGCTCGGGGGACCTGACCATTCCCCGTTCCGCTTCCCGCCGTGGTGCTGGAGCGCCAGCCGGCCGCGGGCCGGCAGGTCCGGGATGGCGACCGTCGGCACCACGAGGACCCCATTGAGCACGGTCGTGACCGTGTTCCCCTTCACCCGGATCTCGAACCGATTCCACTCGCCGATGGGCCGGTCCGCCTGGTGCCGCGGCGTCACGGCGGCCCGCAGCGCCGGCGCGGTGCTCGGGTCGGTCCTGAGCCCGTACATCTCCCCGGAGCCGATCGGCCAGCACCAGATGTTGACCTGATGCCGGCCGGACCCGCGCAGGTAGACGCCCGAGTCCGCGTCCGGCAGCGCCAGCTTCATCTCCTTGCCGTGGATATCCTTCGCATGGGTGCCGTCGGGCAGGATGTAGGGGATGTTCTTGTTGATGTAAGGGGCCTCCTTGATCCGCCAGTCCAGCCGGAGCTCGAAGTCGACGAGCTCCCTGTCCAGCCAGAGGCTCTTCTCGCCGGATGCCTCGCTCTGCGCGTCGTAGTCGATCGCGCCGTCGACCACCTTCCAGTGCCCGTTGTCCCCTTCCGGCACCTTCCAGCCGGTCAGGTCGCGGCCGTTGAAGACCGACGCGAATCCCGGCGGCGGCGCCGCGTCTTCGGCCCGCGCGGCCGTCGTCGCCAGCAGGCCCACCAGGGCGAGGCCGGTCGCCCAGCCGCTTCGACACTTGGTTCGCCGATCGCATCCAGTCTGATCCACGGCCTCGCTCCTCTCGTCCCCGGTCCAGCATCTCGACCCCAACGGGCGTTAACGCCCATCGTAGCGCATCGATTCGGGCGCGGCAAGGAACGACCCGCACCGGGAGACATATCCCGCGGTGCTGATGGGAGTCGAACTTCGCGGGCGAGCGTCGGGCTCGCGGGAGCGTTCGCCGGGAATCCGGCCCCCGGGCTGACTTGCAGGTCGGTCAGGGAGCTTCGCCGGGCCCGGGCGTTCGGTGCGCATTTAGAAGGGCCAGTCCGCGCCCAGGGCCTCACGCTGGAGCTGGCCCAGGCGGTCGATGCCGGATTCGGCCAGGTCCAGGAGCGACTGCAATTCGGCCCGGGAGAAGACGCCCCCCTCGCCGGTCCCCTGGACCTCGACGAGTCCCCCCTGGCCCAGGCGGACGACGTTCATGTCCACCTCGGCGCGGGAGTCCTCCGGATAGTTCAGGTCGAGCATGGGGACGCCGTCGATGATCCCCGCGCTGACGGCGGCGATGCTGTCCTTGAGGATCTCGCGGGCGCGGTCGCCGAACTGGCGGCGGACGGCGTCGGCCACGGCGACGAAGGCGCCGGTGATGGCCGCGGTCCGCGTGCCGCCGTCGGCGTTGATCACGTCGGCGTCCACGTGGATGGTGAATGGGCCGAGTGCCCGGGTATCCACGATCGCGCGGAGGCTGCGGCCGATGAGCCGCTGGATCTCCGTCGCCCGGCCGTCGGCGCCGCGACGCTTCCGACCCGGCGTGCTGCCGGGCAACATCGCGTACTCGGCCGTCAGCCAGCCGACCCCCTTGCCTTCGAGGAACGGCGGGACCGATTCCGAGACCTGCGCCGTGACGAGCACCGCGGTCGCGCCCGCCCGGATGAGGGCGCTGCCGGTGCTGTTGGCGACGAAGCCCCGCTCGATGGTCACCGGCCGGAGGTCCGCCGCCGCGCGGCCGTCGACTCGCGTGGACATCAGAATCAACCTCGCTCTCGTGGGGTCACTTGCCGCGCTGCTCGAGGAGCCAGAGCAGGAGGGCCATCTGGAAGTGCATCCGGTTGGCCGCCTGGGGGATCACCCTGCTCCGCGGGTCGTCGAGGACCGCGGAGGTGACCTCCTCGCCGCGGTGCGCCGGCAGGCAATGGAGGAAGATCGCGTCGGGCTGGGCCTTCGCGAAGAGGGCCTCGTTCACCTGGTATGGAGCAAAGACCTCGCGACGCTCGTCGGCCTCCTGCTCCTGGCCCATGCTCGCCCAGACGTCGGAATAGACGACGTCCGCGCCCTTCACGGCCTTCGCGGGCTTGCGCTCGACGACCAGCGGATAGTCCGGGAACTTCGCCGCGAACCGCGCGACGAAGTCGGCGGGGAACTCGTAGCCCTTCGGCGCCGTGAGGACGAAGTCCGCCCCGAGGAGGGCGGAGGCCAGGGCGAGCGAGCGGGCGACGTTGTTGCCGTCGCCGACGAAGACGACCTTCTTGCCGGCCAGGTCGCCCCGCTCCTCCAGGATGGTGACCATGTCGGCCATCGCCTGGCAGGGGTGCGAGTAGTCCGACAGGGCGTTGATCACCGGGACCGAGGCGTGCCGCGCCAGCTCCTCGATGATCGACTGGGAGAAGGTACGGATCGCCAGGAAGTCGACGTACTGGCTGATGACCCGGGCGAAGTCCGCGACGCTCTCGCGGACGCCCAGGCCCACATCCTTGCCCCGGAGGAAGATCGACGAGCCGCCGAGCCTCGCCATGGCGGTCTCGAAGCTGACGCGGGTCCGGAGCGAGGGCTTTTCGAAGAGGAGCCCTAGCGTGCGGCCCTGCATCAGGGGCATCCGCGGGGGGCCGTGAGAGCCGGCCTTGAGCTTCACGGTCCGGTCGATCAGGCTCGCGGCCTCGTCCGGGTTGATGTCGAAGAGGGAGACGAAGTGGCGTGGCGGCCCCGCCGCTGCGGCCTCCCCGGCCGGTGCCCCGACATGCCGCGTGCCGGCCGCGAACCCATTCTTTCGCTTCGCATTCGCGCCCGATCCGGCCTTCGCCGCCGGGTCGGTCGGCCCGGGCGTCGCCTTGGCGTGCTGGCTCATCGGGCCACCTCCCGGAGGACATCCGCGAGGATGTCGCAGCCCTCATCGATCTGGTCGTCGGTCAGGTTGAGGGCCGGCAGGAGTCGGACGATGTGGCCGTGGGTGGCGTTGATCAGCAGCCCTCGCTCGAGGCACGTCGAGACGACCCCGGTCGCGTCGAACGTGAGGTCCAGGCCGATCATCACGCCCCGGACGCGGATCGCCCTGATCCGGTCCGGCAGCTCCGCGCGGAGCGACTCGAAGCGGGCTCGGAAGCGTCCGCCGATGGCGAGCCCACGCCCGAGGAGCCCCTCCTCCTCGATCGTCTCGATCGTGGCGAGCCCGGCCCGGCAGGCGATCGGATTTCCGCCGAAGGTGGACGCGTGCAGGCCGGGCTGGAGCACCTGCGCGATCTCCGGCTTCGCCATCATCACGCCCGCGGCGATCCCGCCGGCCAGGGCCTTGGCGCACGTGAGGATGTCGGGCTCGATGCCGAAGTGCTGGTAGGCGAACCAGCGGCCGGTGCGGCCCATGCCCGTCTGGACCTCGTCCAGGATCAGGAGCATGCCCTTCTCGTCGCAGAGCTTGCGCAGGCCGGGGAGGTAATTCTCGTCGGGGACGATCACCCCGCCCTCGCCCTGGATCGGCTCCACGAGGACCGCCGCGGTCTGGCCGTCGGCCGCCCTGGCGACGGCGCCCAGGTCGTCGTAGGGGACGTAGCTGAAGCCCGGCACGAGGGGCTGGAAGGGCTCCTGATACTTGGGCTGGGCCGTCGCGGTCAGGGCCGCGAAGGTCCGCCCGTGGAAGCCCCCCTCCGCCGTGATCAGCTTGAACCGGCCCTTCGAATGCCCCCAGACGCGGGCGAGCTTGATGGCCGCCTCGTTGGCCTCCGCGCCGCTGTTGCAGAAGAAGCTCTGTCCGCCGAAGGACCGCTCCGAGAGGGCCTTCGCGAAGGCACCCTGCGCCTCCATGTACCAGGTGTTCGGCACGTGGATGAGCTGGCCGACCTGATCGCGGACCGCCTCGACGACGCGTGGCGGACAGTGGCCCAGGAGGTTGCAGCCCCAGCCGGGGAAGAAGTCGAGATAGCGCCTCCCCTCGGCGTCCCAGACCCAGGATCCCTCGCCCCTGACCAGGCAGACCGGGTAGCGGCGGTAGTTGGGGATGACGTACCGCGAGAACTCCTCGATGGTCTCCGCGGAACCTTGCGGGGCGATATGGACGTCTGGCAACGCAGGAAACTCCGGCAGCGGAAGGTGCGGGAAGCGGGGGCGGGCCCGCGGATGGATCTCATCAGGTTTGGATCGGGCGGGGTCGTGGGGGCCTCACCGGACCAGGACGGGCTTGCGGCCCGCGGGCGTGCGCTTGTCGATCGTGTCGGCGTTCTCGTTCTCGATCTCGGTGCCGACCCCGCTGTCGGTGAAGATCTCCAGGAGGAGCGAGTGGCGGACTCGGCCGTCGATGATGTGGGTCTTGAGGACCCCGGCCTCCAGGGAGGTCAGGCAGGCTTCCACCTTGGGGATCATGCCCTTGTCGATGACCCCCTCGGCGATCAGCTCGCGGCACTCCGCCGGAGTCAGAGCCGAGATCAGGCTCGAAGGTTCGTTGCGATCGCGGAGAATCCCCGGCGTGTCGGTCAGGAAGACGAGCTTCTCGGCCTTCAGCGCCTGGGCCACGGCGGCGGCCGCCGTGTCGGCGTTCACGTTCAGGAGCTGCGTCTCGTCGTCCTCATCCTCCGCGAGCGACGGCAGGAGCGGGACGACGCCGGCCAGGCAGAGGTTCTCGATCGGCTCGATGTCTACCTCGGTGACCTCGCCGACGCGGCCGAGGTCCAGCTTCGTGCCGTCGGCCTCCTCGAGCATCAGCCTCCGCCCGTAGAGACATTGATGGGTCCTGTGGTGGAGGCCCGAGGCGCGGCCGCCGAACTTGCTGATGTGCCGCTCGATGTCGGTGTTGATGTCCTCGGCGAGCACCCGCGCGACGATCTCGAGCGTGGCGTCGTCGGTGTACCGCCGCCCTTTGACCCATCGCGGGACGATGCCGGCCTTCTCCATCGCCGCGGTGATCGCCTTGCCGCCGCCGTGGACGACCACGGGGCGCATGCCCACGGTCTGCATGAAGACGACGTCCACCAGGAGGGCGCGCAAGGACTCGGGATCTTCCATCACCGAGCCGCCGAGCTTGATGACCGTAAACCGGCCGTGAAACTTGCGGATGTATCCGAGCGCCGCGATCAGCACATCGGCCTTGCGAATCGCCTCCTCATGCACAGCGCGTCCCCCTCTGGCCCTCGCGGGCCCTCCGACCGATTCGCCAATCAGTAAACCATGATTGTCCCCCAGATCCGGCCACTTGTAAAGTCCGGACCGAGGGTCGAAATGGAGGCGCGGAGGCGTGCAGATCCTTGGCGTTCGGCCGGGCTTGATTCCGTCGCGGGCCTGGATTGGAATCGAAAGCCGCGGACGTTTACGACGAGCCGGCCGGCGGGGAAGCCGATGAAGATGTCGATCCTGGAACGCCTCCTGTTCGCCCAGGGAAACCGCTGTTTCTTCTGTGACCAGCCCTTGAACCGGTCGGAGGCGACCGTCGAGCACCTCGTGGCCAGCTCCAACGGGGGCAGCAATGCCGAGGGGAACTGCGTGGCGTGCTGCCAGTCGCTGAACTATCTGCTGGGCAGCCTGTCGCTCAAGGAGAAGCTGCGGGTGGTTCTCAACCAGCGCGGGCGGTTCCGCTGCCCGGCCCGCCGAGGATCCGAAGCCTTGCCCCCTGCGATCGAGAGCAAGAATGAAGACGAGGATGAGAATCAGAGCGAGACCTCGGCCGCGATCGACCACGGCGGCCCCGGCCCCGGCCGGGCCGAGAGTCTCTTCCAGGCCGCCGTCCTCAAGCTCGCCCCCCTGAAGACTCCGCCGCGGACGCTAACCACACTCCGCAACCACTTGAAGGCCCTGCTGCCGACGATGACGCCGGAGGAGCAAGATGCCCTGATCGAGGTGCTGAAAGCGTCGGGCAAGATCGTCGAGGCCGACCGGAAGATCGAATATCACCTGGAGGCGAGCGGAGGCGGCTCCGACGTCTCGCCTTGACGGCTGTGCCTACATCGCTCGACTCGGCCGTTCAGCTCCTCCGGCGTCGGCACCAGGCTCCGGCCGCAATCAAGAGCCCGCCGAGCGAGCCGCTCGTCAACGCCGCGGGCTCGGGGATGACGGAGGGGTTGCTTCCGGCGCTGGCGAGGTCGTTGATACGAAGCTCTCCCCCCGCGGCGGACGATACGGTGGACCTGTAAGTCAGGGCTCCGGTTGAAAGGTTGACGTCGTAAATGTCGCCGGTCGTGGTGTTCAGGCCGATCAGCGTGGACCCAGCGAAAGCCAGTTGAAGGTTAACCGGGAGCGAGGCGATCGTGGTGACCGCGAAGGTCGTCAGGTCGATGCCGAAAAGCTCCTGTCCATTGTCGGTCACTCCGGCGCCGTAGATCGTGCTGCCCGAGAAGGCGATGTCGCCGAGTGCATAAGGCTTTACATCCCCGCTCATGGCGAACGCGGTGTCGGTGACAATCGACGTGCCCGAGCTCTCGAAGCCAACCTGGTGGATGAAGGGGCTGTTATTGGCGATGTACCAGTACGCTCCATCACCATAGGTACCGAAGGCGACGTTCCCGACGAGCCCCCCCGCGGCGACCGGGATACCACCCTCGGACGCGAAGAGTGTGTCATTCGAGGTCAACCCAAAGGACGTATAATACAGGACCCCGTTGTCGCCTCGGGCCAGGCTGTTGCCGGAGTTGGCGCTGGAGCCGAGTGCGGCGGAGGACGTGCTCTCGACGAGGGTGGCGATCCCGGTATCGACGTCGATGGAGTAGATCCCGCCGCCGTACGCGACGGAGTTGATCCCGAGGACGGACTCCGCCTTGGCCGGCGCAGCCAGGGCGCCGCAAAGGGCAATCAATGCGATCAGGTGACGCTTCGACATGGAAGAACCTCGCTACGGTGAATGTCCCGAATCGAATAGAACATCGCGGGGCCGCGGCGGGAGGGAGGGAGATGGTCGCGGCATCATGAGGCATCCATGCCCCGCAGGGCTTGAAGCGAGCGCTCGTCCTCCCGACCGGCTCGGGGGAACATCGTGAGGGCGCTGGACCGCCGAGGCGAGACCACGCCCCCCCCATCGAACTCGCTCGCGATTCAACGGGGGCGCCGCCTCCTCCAGGCCAGGCCGAGTGCGGCCAGGGCCGACGCCGTGCCGCTGCCGACGAGGCTGGAGGGCTCGGGGACCGCGGCCGGGGAGAACTCGATATTGAAGGTCACCGACGCGGTGTCTTCCCCCCTGGGGATGTAGTAGTTACCGACGCCGATCGTGATCGAATCTGACGACACGGCGCTACGAGTAATCGCGATATGTCCAGACTCGTTCGCCTGCCTCTCCAGCCCGATGATCGAGGCACCCCCGGCGACCGGGAGGGACGTGAATGTAAACAGCCAGTTGTCATTCGGCGCGAGAATGGCAATACCGCCGAGTTGGCTCGATACGAAGGAGATGGTGAGCGTGGTCTCGGTGAAGTCGGCATAGACCGTCTGGCTCGCATTGACAGGGTCGGTTCCGCTGAATTCCGGGGCGTCGGGCGAGAGGATCGCGGTGGAGTTGTTGAAGGCCTGGCTCTTGGGCGGATAGGAGACCTTGAGATTCCCATTCAACGACATACCCGGAATTAGGCCCGCCCGAACGGGCGAGCCGCTGCCGAACGTGACCCAGAGGGCAAGGAGTGCAATTCCGTACCTGGTCATGAGCGTACCTCCAATCGTCGAGAAGCGTACGGTGATGGTCGAGGGGAGCGACCTGTCGTTGATGGAGGCCCAGGGGCGGAGAGGAGGATCGAGCAGAAACCTGTCCCGGGGATGATGGACGGGCAGAGAGGCGAGGTATGAGCCTCGTCTCGTCTTCCGCGTGCAGACAGACCTCTCGACCTCGTCACTCTCTGCTCGATGTCGTCGTACCGGCCGCGCTGGGTCCAGCAACTATTCAGGGCCGTGGGCGAGAACCTTACACGAGGCGAGAAAAAATCGGGCAATCGCCGCAAGGATCGACCTGATCCGCGACGGGGCGCGGTGCGAGGGAAGGATGTGCGGCTCAAGTTGAGGCCTGCGGTATCCGCGATCCCGAGCGCTCCGGGCCGGTCGCTCAGTAGGATTCGGCGGAGAGGATCTCGCCGCCGGATCGCGTCGCCAGGGCCTGGTAGACTCCGGGGCGAATGTCTGCGGGGAGCTGGAAGGGTTCGTCCTTGCCAGGATCCAGGCCGAGGGGGAGGCCCGTGGCCGGGTCATACGGCCAGGTGTCGATCGTCTCCCTGAGGAACCGGACCGAGCCGTCGGCGAAGGCGAAGTGGCAGCCCCCCGGGTGCCGGCTTGAGGCCCCCGCGATGTACGCGGAGTCTCTCACGTCGTACCGCCGGGCGTAGCCGTCGGCCGCCCTGGGACCCGGGTTCATCGGCCAGGCCGCGCAGAAGAGGGTGTCGCCGTAGTTGCCGGTCGTCCACCAGTGCCACCAGGATGCCCACGTGGGGTCGAGCAACCCGTGGTCGCGCTCTCCGATCAGGAACGTGTTCGAGAATCCGTCGGTGACCTGAGCGGGGCAGATCGAGCCGACCATCTGGAAGAGGCCGTTCATCCGCGTCTGGGGCACCGGGTCCTGCATACCCCAGAGCTGCCAGATCCCGGAGTTTCCGGCGTAGCTGCTGAGCGAGACGCGAGCCGTCATCCCCTCGGAAAGGAGCGTCGATTTGACGATGGAGGGATCGCTCGGGCACCAGAGGACCGAGAGCGAATGCGTCATCACCGTCCGATTCACGACGTCGCGAATGTTCACGTCGAAATTCAACGCCGAGAAGACCGGCGACTGCTCGAGCTGGGGGAGCATCGCGATGAACAGGCTGTGGTTCGTCCTGACCGAGGAGATCCCGACATCGAACTGGAGAGGCATCCCGATCGGCAGGGCGCCCCAGACGCCCGCGTATCCGTGAGTCGCGAGGGCGATCTGCTTCAGGTTGCTGGCGCACTGGATGCGACGGGCAGCCTCTCTCGCGCGCTGGACGGCCGGCAGCAACAGGGCCAGGAGCACCCCGAGGATCGCGATGACGGTCAGGAGCTCGATCAGCGTAAAGCCCGATCGCCGACGATCGTGACGGTCGCGATCGCTCATCGTGGCCTCGCGTTCCTACGGGCTTTCGAAGAGGCCATGGACACCTGTCTTCGAGAGAGGCGGCAAGACAGTTGTACCGGTGGTGATTGAAAAGATCCACAGCATTCCCGCGGGAATGTGGCCGTTCTTCGTTCCCACGATACGGGAGTCGATCCTCTCATCCACATCCTCGCGTCGTCGCGGCTATGGCAGAGTTCGGGCGACCCGGAAGCCCACCTGGAGGTCGCGGACGGAGGGGCGATAGGGGAAGCTGTGGGCGGACCGGAGCCCCTCGACGGCGTAGTGCAGCGAGCCGCCGCGGACCTCCAGCGGCAGGTTGTCCGTCACGGCCGCGTCGGCGAAGCGATCAGGAATAGGCTCGACGGCTCCGGTCGCCTCGGTCACGAACGGCGTGGTCGTCCATTCGACGGCATTCCCGAGCATGTCGAAGAGGCCGAAGTCATTCGGCTTCAGCCGGCCGATCGGCTGGAGCAGGCCGCCGGAGTTCTTCCGGTGCCAGACATAACCGTCCAGCCATCGCTCGTCGGCCCCGAACGGCCGGCTCGAGGCCGCCCCCGCGCGGCAGGCAAACTCCCATTCGGCATTCGTGGCCATCCGGTATCCCGTCCGCGCGAGGTTTGCCGCGCGGAGGGTCATGTCGGGCTGAGCAGGATCGGGATAAAACCACTCTTCCTTCGGGATGCCCTCGGCCCGGCTCAGCCAGTTGCAATACCGGGCGGCCTCATACCATTCGATGGCGGTCATCGGCCGGTCGTCCGAGGGGAGCGCAGCCCGGACCGCCGGGATATTCAGGATATCGGGCGTGCGCGGGTCCTCGCCCAGGAACCGGCGGTACTGGCCGACCGTGACCTCGTCGGCCGCGATGGCGAAGGTGCGATCGATCCGCCGGCGGAGCGGCGTCTCGTTCGGGAGCCTGCCGGGCTCGTCGGTCGGGGATCCCATCCGGAATTCGACCGGGCCGCGGAGGATGACGAACGTCGACCCGTGATGGTCCACGTACCAACGACGGTCCCTTGAGATCCTCTCGCCCGCCAGCTCCTGGTCGATGGCGTCGAGCTCCGGGGCCCGTCCCCGTCCCCGGCGCCGGCGGAGCAGCCAATCGACGGCGCCATGGATGCCGGGGTCCGGGTCGTTGCGATACCAATCGACCAGAGTGCCCGCGATGGCGTCGAGTCCCGCGGCGGCCGTGTCCTCGGACGGGCCTTCGCCGAGGCCGAGGATCAGGGCACGCCGGGCGAAGACGTTCGACTCGACGGGCAACCGCTCGCAGATCGCCCGCGGGGCCACTCCCAGCCCTCGCCAGGCGTGGATCCATTCCGCCCTCCCGCCATGGTTCGCGGGCTCGCCCAGAAACCGCCAGGCCCACCGAGGATGGCCCAGCCGGAGGAGCGAGATGACGACCTGGCAGGCCCGGTGGGACGGGACTTCTCCGGGATCGACGGGCCCCTCGACGTGCCGCTCCAGCGCCGCGATCGCCGCGTCCCGCTCCTCGGCTGGCAGCGAGCCGACTTGCGAGATGATGTCGTCGAACGGCCCCGGCTCGGCGTCCGGCAGGATCTCGGCGAGGTCGACGGCGCGGTCCGCGTTCGACGGCCGGTTCGCATAATCGAGCAGGATGCTGAAGGCGAGCGCCCGAGCCTCGACCCTGTCGCGATCGCCGAGGATCGTCCGAAGGGGCACCTTCAGTACGCCCGCAATCGGCTCGAAAGCCCTCCCCCACGCTCCGATCAGGAGGGGGTTCTGGCGAGTCAGCCCCTCCGCCACGCGAGGGGCGAGCGCCTGCCACCGCCCGTCCTCGGGGGAGAGGAGCGAGAGGACCGCCGCGGCCCGCAGAGGCTCGTCCGTCAGGTTCGGGTCCGCCTCCGAGACGAGCCCCCAGAGTTCGGGCAGCCATGACGGGCGATCCTCATCGCCTCCCAGGGTCTCCCGGATGATGATGAGTTGATCGGGGCCCGTCCGCGGGCTCAGGAGCCGGCGGCGGAGGAAGGCGCGGCGATCGGCATCGATAGGGCGGAGCGCGAGCGCGGCGTGCAGCCTGGCGTCGGAGCCCTCCGGCCGGTCGCGATACATCGCGAGCAAGGGCTGCTCCGCCCATCGGCGGTAGCGTTGCAACTGGCCCGCGATCTGGGGGACGTTCCGCGTGTCGGCCGTCTCGAGCGCCGCGACGAGGGCCCGTGCCGTGGAGGAATCGACACGGATCTGCCCCCAGACCAGGCTCGCGGCGAGGATCGCGAGGGGCATCGCGGATGTGGCCGAGGCGACAATCACACGGTGCCGTCGCGCCCAGCGAAGGGCACGATCGATCCGGGGATCGGGATAGGCCGAGACCGGCTCCCCGGCGAGCCACTTCTCCATGTCCGCGGCCAGGCCAGCGGGCGAGGGATACCGGTCGGCGGGCCGGAGCGACATCGCCTTCAGGCAGATCGCCTCGAGGCGAGGATCCATGTCGTACCGGACGGCCCGGGGGCGCGGGAAGTCGCCCCGGCTCGCCTTCTCGAGGACCTCGGCAGAGTCGCTCCCTCGCACCGGCGATCGGCCGGTCAGGATTGCGTAGAGGGTGGCGCCCAGGCTATACGTGTCGCTCGCCGGTCCGACCTCTCCGTGTCTGCCCCATGCCTGCTCCGGGCTCATGAAGGCGGGCGTGCCGATTCGGTCGTCCGCCCTGGTCAGCTCGGGCTCGGTCTGCGGGGCCATCTCGTCCGGTCGTGACTCCCCGTGCGGTCGCGGCGGGCCGGGGCGATCATCCGGGGACTTGGCGAGGCCCCAGTCAACCACCAGGGTCTCTCCGAACGGCCCCAGCATGATGTTGCCCGGCTTCACGTCCCGATGGACGACCCCGCGGCTGTGTGCGTATGCCAGCGTGTTGCAGGCGTCGATGAGCTTCCTCAGCAGCGAGCGGAAGGCCAGGTTCCGGGCCGCGGGGTCGTCCTCCCCGGCACCCTGATGGAAATCCCGGATCGCCTGCTCGAGACTCGTGCCTCGGATCAGGCGCATCGCGTAGTAGGGCCGGCCGCGCGCGTCCGTCCCCCGCCCGTAGACGGGCACGATCCCCGGATGCTCGAGCCCGCCCGTTATCTCCGCCTCCCGGAGGAATCGGGCCCTCAGGGCCGCCTGGTTGGCGGCCTCCTCCCGGATCTGCTTGAGGACGACCTCACGAGGGACCTCGCGGTCGCGCGCCAGGTAAAGCTCGCCGAGTCCGCCCCGGTTCTCCAGGCGGATGACCTCGTAGCGTTCTCCCGGACCAGAGGGCCGGGCCTCATCCTGCCGGGCTCCGTCTCGGGGCGGATTCGCCGCCGAAGTCGCCGCGATCGCCGGAGGTCGTTCTCCCAGCTCCGCGAGGAACGCGAGCTCTCCCCGGATCTCGTCGGTCTGCGAGGTGCGGAGTCGATCCAGCAGCGGATCGATCGGTTCGAGGTCCGCCAGGACGTGGTCGAGCCGCTCCCAACAAGCCGCGCAGCTCTCGACGTGTGCCTCGACCTCGGCCAGCTCCGTGTCAATGAGCTCGCCGTTCACCCAGGCGGCCAGGGATTGCGCGGAGGGGCATCGGTTCATGACGATCAATCGGGATCCAGGACGCGGATCTCGTCGCGCAGCATCTTCTGAACACGGCACTTGGCCACGAATACCGAGGACACGGTGAGGCCCAATTGCAGCGCCGCCTGGGAGCCGGAGACCCCATCGACGGCCAGGAGCCGGAACGCCTCGAACGTCTGCGCACCGACCCGTCTCGAGACGCGATCCATGGCCAGGGATAGCAGATGACGCTCGTGGGCTTCTTCCAGGCGATGGATCAGGTCATCCCGCGCCTCGATGGAATCCAGCGCAGCGATGGAGGTGAAGTGCTCGGCGACGGCGTGCGGAATGCCTCGCCCCCTGACGAGGTCACACCAGGCGTAGTACGTCGTGGTCTTGAGGTAAGCGCGGAAGCTCCGGGACGGGTCGTAACGGAACCGATCCATGCGTTCGAAGAGGCGAAGGAGCACATCCTGCGTGGCATCGCGCGCATCCGCCTCCTGCAAGCCCCATCGCCGGCTCCAGTTGTAGATCCTCGGCCCGTAGAGAGTGACGATGGCCTGCCAGGCCTCCGGATTGCCGGGATCTTCCCGAAGCCGATGGAGCAGAGATGCGGGGGTTTCGTCGGCTCGGGAGGGCTTCGTAACCTCTTCTTGCATCGATCGGATTCCGCAACGACCACCGTCTCTTCGTAGGGGACGCCGTCTTCCGGGGCTCGATGCGAGGGACGTCCCGAACGCTGAATCCAGGGCAAGATCAAGCGTCGGATCACCGAGGCCGGCTGTCGGCCGCTTGGTTGGAGAAGTCCTCGCACGTGAGTGCAGGTGCGGGAGTGCGACGACAGCCATCGTACTCCGTGACGGCGGCGTTTTCCAGCATCCAATTCCTGGATGGGTATCACATTCGTTGGTGGGACGGGCGTCCGGACTGGGCAGGAAGTCTCGCGCCGCTTCGCCGACAGTGTGGTCGCAGTCGTGGCTCCTTCGATGGAGGGTCATTTCGGGGTATGGGGACCTTCGTCAGGGACGGGATGAGCTTCGACGCCCTCCTGGACGGAACGGATGGATCTTGCCCGACACCCAGGCCGTACGTCCTCGCCCTCACCGGCACGCCGAGGCCGAGAGCAGACCGATGAAGAAAACGGCCAGCCCCGATCGACTCCGTCGCGTCGGGTTCTTTTGATGAAGCCCTTGCATCGCGGATGGACACCTCCAAGGATTCGCACCGCTCGGGACGCGCGGGCTCAAATCCACGGCATCTCAGCGGAGTGAAGGTGGAGTTTGGATCCCCGCCGCATTCCCGTCAACGGTGGAGGGATGAGGTTGAAGGTAATTGATTAGCGACCCGGGAGGGCTCAGGCGAGCCGGGGGGCGGCGGGATGGATGAGCTGGACGACGGCGTCGAGCAGCTCCGGCCCCGCGAGGGTCCGCGACAGGGTCGCCAGGACGCTCGTCCAGGCCTCGAAGGCGGCGGTGCCTCGCGCGGTCTTCGTGCAGTGCGACACCTTCCGCGCGATCACCGCCGGCCGCAGCGCCCGCTCGGCCCGGTTGTTCGTCGGCTCGATCGACGGGTCGTCCAGGAACCGCACCAGCGACCCCGCGTCGTTGCACCGGCCCAGGCCGTCGAGCAGCCGCTGATTGTCGCGGTCGGCCAGCCGCCGATCCCTCAGGTGCCAGGTGATGTCGAACTTCGTCCGCCGCACCCGCTCGGCGTATCCCTCGATCGGCGGCCCGGCCCGCCGCTCGTGCCACAGCCCAAGCGCCCGCCTCAGCAACGCCTTCAACTCCGACCCGAACCACCTCGTCCGGCCCGCCTTCGCCTCGGTCACCTCGGAGATCGACCGCAGCACGTGGGCCAGGCAGACCTGCCGCCTGATCGCGGAGAGCTCGGCCGCGTCGTAGGTCGTGCCGCGGTCGGTGATCATCGTGCCGGCGTAGTCGGCCGGGAGCCGCTCGCGGACCTCCTCGTTGCGGTGCCGCTCGCGGACCTGGTAGACCGTCGCGGTGTCGGTCACGAAGGCCATCAGCCACCGCGACGAGCCGCCCTGGCGCCAGCCGGTGTCGTCGGTGTGGCACCAGGCCGAGTGGCGGACCGAGTCGCAGAGCCCGGCGTACCTCGCCCCGATAGCCCCGGCGGCCTTCTTGAGGGCATCGAGGGTGATCGCCCCCTGCGTGAAGGCCGCCCCGGTCAGGGTCCGGAGCAGCTCCGGCAGCTTGCGGACCGGGACGCCCAGGCGATAGTGCGCGTGATGAGCGGCGGCCAGCAGCCGCGGTCCCAGCCGATGGGCCGTGGCCCCACGCTGATCGGAGGCCAGATCGGGATGCCGGCCGCGGGCCGTGGCCCCGCAGCCCTTGCAGCGATGGACGGCGACGCGGAAGAGCCGGACCCGAGGCCTGATGGCCTCGGGGAGGTCGGTGATCGAGGCCTCCTCGACATGATCGAAGGCCAGCTCGCCGCCGCAGGCCGGGCATGCCGGCCGCTCGACGGGGACATCGATGGGGGGCTCGGAGAGCTGCTCCGGCGTCGGTGCCTCGCGATGCTTGAACATCCCCTGCCCGGGCTTGCGGCCGGGGCGCTTCGGGTCCCTGGCGCGCACCCCTTTGGAGAAGGGCGCCGCCTGCCGCCTGCCCTGACGCGTCAGCTCCTCGACCTTGGCCTGCAGCGCCGCGATCGCGGCGGCCTGCTGCTCAAGCAGCGCGGCCTGCTTGAGGATCAGGGCCACCAGCTCGTCGCGTCCCAGCTTGGCGAGGTCGGATTCCGTCATGGCGGCAATCTAAGGAATTCGCGACCACGGAGGCAAGGGGTCGCTAATCAATTACGGTTGAAGCGATTGGTCAATTCAGGCCCTTGCGTCGTAGGAACACGCCACCCAGGCATCCTCCGCCGAGCACGACCAGGGCCAGCGACGACGGCTCGGGCACGGCGGTGCTGATCGGCTCGCCGTTGAGCTGGAACTGGAACGAACTGGGGAGAGGAGGGCTGATGTCCTTCCACGAAGCCCCGCCGTCGTCGCTCAGGAGCATCGCATTGTCCCCGGGGATCGACGCGCCGGGGAGGCCGCCTGGGTCCTCGCCGCCCGCCGTCTCGTTCCAGGAAAGTAAATGGCCATTAGCGGCATCGATCCAGCGAAGCACCAGCCAGTAGGAATGCCCTGGCGAGAGGACCGGAGACGCGCCCGCTGTGAACGTATTGTGGGAGAAGGTTGGGTAGTCATTGGGCACGGACGCGGTGCCGAGATCGGCCACAAGGCTGCCAGGTCCGCCGCCGGAATCGTCGTACAACTCCAGGCCGGCCAGGATGGGACCGGCGTCGGCAAGGGCCGACAAATTCAGCACCACGGACGTGAGTGTGTGGGATTGGAACGCGTCGTCCAGGTCGAATCGGGCGGCCAGGCGAATGTTATCGTTGTAAATCACATCGAAATTGATGGACTCCTGCCCGAGATTGCCGACGATCATTTCGCCGTGGGTGGCGGGGGCGATCGACAGGAGTACACTGCCCAGGGCTACAATCCACTTCGTCGCCACTCGCATCGATCGTCTCCTTCGGGTGGTGAGGCATCCCAGGAATCTCGCTATGGAGCTGGCTCAGAATCAGGCATTGGCTCTGGCTCCGAGCCGGTCGTCGCCCTGCAACCCGACCGCTCCGATTCCGGCCCAGGCCAGCGTCGATGGCCCGGCCACCGTGTACTGGGGGCGTCGCGGCTCCAAAAATAAGTCAGGCCGAAATCGCCTTTCCTTACACCGACCTGGTTTTTCCTTGACCGTCACCGAGGAGACCGTCCCCCATCGGGACGGCGGCTCTCGATACGCCTCGCCGCCACGCCGAGCTTCCGGGTGGCCGTGGGGGAACACCATGGGCCGCCGCGGCCTGGGAGCAAAGTCCGTCTGGCGCAACAGCTTGCCTCGCAAGGTCCGGATATCGTGCGCGGTCGAGTGGGCGAGTCAGATCCCCTCCACCACCAGAACCCAGTCACCGAAGCCGTCCTCGTGATCGCCGGGCGGGTAGGGGATCAAGCGGCTGGGATTCCTCGGCTCGGAATCTGAGATGACCGTGTAGCTCCCCTTCGTCGGATCGTACCAGCGGAGCCGGATCTTCTCCCCGCGGACGATCGTCGTGGTATCGACGGTCACTTCGCGGCGGGTCGGGAAATAGACGATCGCCGCGGAGGAGGAGCAGCCCGACGCGGCCCTGTCGTCGCCCGTGCCGAGGCCGGTCTTCAGGAACTTCCCGTCGTCGGGCTTCCAGGTGGTGTCGCGGACGAAGGCGTCGAAAAGCGTCCAGGCGTGGCGGGCACATTGCTGGGGAGGCTGGCCGAGGATATCGAGCCAGCCCGGGCCGCCGTCGAACAGCCCGGTGACGCCGAACGGCCACCACTTCTCGTGGCCGATGTTGATCCCGGCGCCGCCGCGGAGGAAGGTCGCGTAGTTCCGCTCACGGAGCTCCTGGTCCTGCTGGCCCTTGTAGTGGGGCGCGTTGACGTAAGGGGGCTCGATGTCCACGACCGGATAGGGCGTGGCGCCGGCCCGGTTGTAGACGGCGTCGAACTGATCGACCGAGTTGCTGCAGTACTGATACACCGTGTCGGCGTCCTGCCGGAACCAACGATAGCCCTTCTCGCCCTCCTGCGCAATGAACTGATCGAACGAGGTCGATCCGTTTTCGGTTCGGCCAGGACCAGCCGCCGTGGCGCCCCTTCCGCCTCCTTGAGGCCGCGGAAAAGGGCGTCGACCTCCCTCGCCGGGGCATCGGGGTAAGACCAGCGGAAATCGCCCATCACGTGCCAGATGATGTTGGGATAGTCGGCGTAGCGGGTCGCCACGGCCTTGCCGAACTCGCGGGCATTGTCCGGCCCGGCCCTGACCAGATCCGGCACGGTGCCGGTGTCTCCCCAGCTCAAGAAAAAGGAGAAGACCACGGTCATCTCGAGCCGGGTGGATTCGGCCATGATCCGGTCCATCGACGACCACGCCGGACCGAGCGGGGACGCCATTGGTGCGCCCTCAAAGAAGCGCTGTCCGGCCCGATTTCGATATCGATCGCCGAAGCTCTCGTTCATGTGGACGCCGAACGGCGAGACCATCACCGCGTTGAAGCCGAGTGCCTTCAGCCCCTCCAGTGCCTTCCTGATTTCGGCATCGGTACAGTTCTGGGCCATGGCCCAGGAGGACATGGCGCGGAGCAGGTAAACCTTTCCGTTCTGATCGAGGAACCGGCGACCCTCGGCGCCGACGCTTACCGGCCGGGCGAAGGTTGGAGCTCCCGCCACGGGAGGTTGCGCGGACGATCCCGACAGGGCCGCCATCAAGAGTGAGGTCATCCCCAGGATCAGACCTGCTCGGAGCGCGAACTGAGGTGCCAATGATGGACGCGTCATGGAGTCTCCCTTCGAAATCAGGGGGCGGCGGGCTCTCGCCGACGGATTCGCACCAACGACAACTCGCGGTCCGGGGAGAATCCAACGCGCCCCCCTCGATGATGTCGGTCCCGGCGGCACCCGGCAACAGCGACGGTTGACACTCCTTGTACGACATTTGTAATGTACGTCGGTTCGAGGTGCCTCGGAACGAGGGAGGCAGACGTGGGCAAATCGTCGCGAAAGCGCCGACGCGAGCAGCGCGGCGGCCTGGGGCGGGTGATGGTGATCGTGGCCCTGGCGGCGGTCGGGCTGGCGACGACGAGAGGGCTGGGCCCGATGTACCTGGGGGCGTTCGGGCCGCTCGTCGGGATCCTGCTCTGGTTCCTCTACACGGGTATGATCGAAGGGCGGCGGCTCGAGGGCTTCCACTACGCGACGGCGGTCGTCACCGTCCCGGCCTCCGGCTTCCTGGCGCGGCAGATCGCGCTGGGGGACTTCAGGCCGCTCGGCCCGGTCGCCTTCCGTTCGCAGGCCACGACTCTGGTCGCGCACCTGATCGGGGCCGCACTCAGCCTGATGCTGGGGCTCGCGGCGGGCCTTGCGGTCCGACGACTCGAGCAGGCCCGCGGCTGGGACCTTGCCACGTTCTTTCGAGGCGCCCTGGTCGGATCCTTCCTGGCGATCCCGATCCTGCTGGTCGTCTTCAATCAGGAATCCCTGGTGAACCTGGACACTCGCGACCGCCTGACCGCCCTGGCCGTACTCGGTGCCGGGTTTGCGATCGGGGGTATCGTCGAGGCCCTCCGGGCGTGACTGCTGCAGGGCAAGCGGAGACGTCGATTTCAAAGCCGGCCCCGAGATGCACACGCGGGGCAGCCGCGTAGCCTGCCGGGAGGATGGGATGCAATTGTTGAACGAGGACCGCCGGCCACATCCCGTGCAACTCGTCCCACGAGTGCTCCAGCTCGACCGGGGGCCGGGCGTGATCTCGGGTCGGCATGACCGAACTTCGAGAAAATTCCGAGAAGGATGAAACTCGGCGGCGAATTTTCGGGATTATATCTCTCAGAGGATCTCAGAGAGAGTGCGCGCGGCGAATGACTCTTGGGGAGAAACGAGCGAGGGATGATGCCTGCATCGGTCGGCGCGAGCCGATCGCCAGGATCGAGAGAAAGAGAGAGGAAGACGAGAACCCATTCTGCACGAAATCGACCATCAAAGCCAATCGCTTTTTTGAGTTTAAATCACAATGTGGCAAGCATTTATGTCAAGAAGGGTGGTTACGCCGGCGCGCGATCGAAGCCAATTTCGGCCCGGCGGACCGGCCGTCGATGGGGCGGCGTCTCGGGGCGGATAATCCGGATGGATGGGTTTTTGAGGTTGAAGACGCTTCACGATCGAAGCGAGATCGATTAGACTGGGAAGTTCTCACCAACCAGCCAGACCTCTGCCGTAGCTCCCCGCTCCGAGGCCGATCACAACGTGGTGCCCGGCGGCGAGCGAGGGGGACGACGAGAACCGCGATGATCATTGTGCTCAAGCCGCATCCGACGCCCGACGTGGTGCAGCATGTCCTGGAACGTATCGAGGCCCTCGGCCTGACGCCGCATCTGAGCCAGGGGGTGGCTCGGACGATCATCGGCGTGATCGGCGACGAGGAGAAGCTGCAGGTCCAGCCCCTGCAGGCGATCCCCGGCGTGGAGCAGGTCGTGCCGATCCTCAAGCCGTTCAAGCTCGCCAGCCGCGAGTTCCACGCGGAGGACACGGTCATCGAGGTGAAGGGCGTGCGGATCGGCGGCGGCCATCTCGCCATGATCGCCGGCCCGTGTGCGATCGAGAGCGAGGCGATCCTGATGGAGATCGCCGCCGGCGTCAAGGCGGCCGGGGCGAACATCCTCCGGGGCGGCGCGTTCAAGCCGAGGACCAGCCCATACAGCTTCCAGGGCCTGGGCGAGGAGGGGCTGCGGATCCTCCGCGCGGCCGGCGACACCTACGGGATGCCCGTGATCACCGAGGTCATGGACCCGCGCCAGGTGGACCTGGTCGAGCGGTACACCGATCTCTTCCAGGTCGGCGCGCGGAACATGCAGAACTTCGACCTCCTCAAGGAGGTGGGCCGGACCCGCACCCCCGTGCTCCTGAAGCGGGGGATGAGTGCGACCGTGAAGGACCTCCTGATGTCGGCCGAGTACATCCTCGCCGAGGGGAATCGCGAGGTGATCCTCTGCGAGCGCGGGATCCGGACCTTCGAGGATTCGACCCGCAACACGATGGACCTCTCGGCCGTGCCGGTCGCCCAGGGGCTCTCCCACCTGCCGATCATCGCGGATCCGAGCCACGCCACGGGCAAGCCGGACCTGATCCCGGCGATGGCCCGTGCGGCGGTCGCCGCCGGCAGCGACGGGGTCCACATCGAGGTCCATTCCTGCCCCGAGAAGGCCCTGTCGGACGGCCCCCAGGCGCTCCTGCCTGAGCAGTACGCCCGCCTGATGGAAGACCTTCGCCAGCTCGCCGAGCTGATGGGCAAGTCCATCGACGTCTGCGAAGGAGTATCGGTCTGATGCGCACGCTGTTGATCGCGGGAAACTGGAAGCTGAACCCGACCACCGCCGAGGCCGCCGTGGCCCTGGCGGAGGGGGTGAAGACGGGCCTCGGGACCGCGACCGATGTCCACGTGGCGGTCGCCCCGCCGTTCGTCTTCCTGAGCCAGGTGGACGGCGTGCTCGAGGGTTCGCCGATCGGCCTGTCCGCCCAGGACATGTACTGGGAGAACTCCGGGGCGTTCACCGGCGAGGTCTCCGGCTCCATGCTGGTGGACGTCGGCTGCACGCACGTGATCCTCGGCCACAGCGAGCGCCGGCACGGCATGGGCGAGACCTCGGACATCGTCAACAGGAAGGTCAAGGCCGCGCTCGAGGCCAAGCTGATCCCGATCGTCTGCATCGGCGAGACGAAGGAGGAGCGGCTGGGCGAGCGGACCGAGGCGGTGCTCCTGGAGCAGCTCTCGGGCTCGCTGGCCGGCCTGGCGCCGGAACAGATGGCGGGCATCGTCCTGGCCTACGAGCCCGTCTGGGCGATCGGCACCGGGCTGACCGCCACGCCGGAGCAGGCCCAGGCGGCGCACGCGTTCATCCGCGACTGGCTGACGAAGGTCTTCGGCGAGGCGACGGCGGCCCGGGTCGTTGTCCAGTACGGGGGGAGCGTGAAGGCGGACAACGCCCTCCAGTTGCTCGGCTGTCCGGACATCGACGGCGCGCTCGTTGGCGGCGCGAGCCTGAAGGCCAGCGACTTCCTGGCGATCATCAAGGCGGGGCAGGAAGTGACCGCCGGCGGCAAGGCGTGACGATTTGATCCGGGTATCGACCACGGCATCCCGGAGGCTCGTCGCGGCGGGCCCCCGGGGTTCCGCTTTTTATCCATCATCCCGCCGGGCGGACGTCACCCCAGTCTAGCCCGGCGAAGACCGATTCGACCCGGAGCGGACACCGGGCGAGCCCGGGGCCGTGGCTTGTCTCCGAAACCCCTGCAAGCGATAGCGAGAGGACTCAACACGTGGGCGTCCTGACGGCCATCTTCAACACGTTCATCATCGTCGCCTCGATCTTCCTGGTCTGCCTCATCCTGATCCAGCGGGGCAAGGGGGGCGGCCTCGCCGGCGCCTTCGGCGGCGTCGGCGGCTCCAGCGCCTTCGGCACCAAGGCCGGAGACACGTTCACAAGGATCACCGTGGTCACCGCGGCCATCTGGATCCTGATGGCGATGATCCTCGTCGTCCTCACGAACCGCAGGACCGCGGTGACGTTCGAGCCCGCGGCTGCTGCCGCGTCCCGAGACGCCGGATCGAAGGCCGGCGCCGGCAAGGCCGCGGACGCGACCGGGACCTCCGGCGCGGCCCCGGCCGAGGCCCCTGCGGCGGGCGGCCCTGCGGCGGCTATCCCCTCGGACGCGAACTTCCCGGCGACGCCCGGCGAGTCGAGCCCGCCGGCGGAGAAGCCCGCGCCCCGTTGAGCCGGTCGTCGGACCGAGCGATTCGAACTGACTCGAAGCGGATCGACGACCGTCGATGTGCCCGGCCCAGGTGGTCGGGCGGTCGCCGCATGACTCACCCGGCGAGGACCACCTTGTTGCTCAGCATGACGGGCTTCGGCGACGCGCGGCACCAGGACCAGGCGTGGTCCATCGAGGTGGAGGTGCGGACGGTCAACAATCGCCACCTCAAGCTCTCGACCCGGATCAGCGAGCCCTACTCGGCGCTCGAGGCGGACCTCGAGCACCTGGTCCGGCAGCGGATCCGTCGTGGTGCGGTCCAGCTCTCGCTCCGCGTGGACCGGCCGCGGCGGGCGGAGGATTACCGCCTCAACCTCGTCGCCCTGGCGAGCTACCGCGAGCAGCTTCGGGGGATCGCCGGAGTTGCCCAGGGGAAGGGAGCCCCCGGAGTCGAGGTCCCGCTGGGCGACCTCCTCGCCCTGCCGGGCGTGGTGGAAGAGAGCCGAGGGCCGGCCTGCGACCCCCAGCAAGACTGGCCGGCAATCGCCCGCGTGGTCGGCGAAGCCCTCGACAAGCTGGAAGGGGCCCGGGCGAGAGAAGGGGACGCGATGGCGGCCGAGCTCACCGCGATGGCACGCTCCGCCGAAGGGCTGCTCGGACGGATCGCCGACCGGGCCCCGCTGGTCGTCCAGGCCTATCAGGGACGGTTGACGGAGCGGATCGGCGGCCTGGTTCGCGACCACGGCGTGAGCATCGACGCCAGGGACCTGATCCGCGAGGTCGCGATCCTCGCCGATCGGAGCGACATCTCCGAGGAGATCGTCCGGCTCCGCGCCCACCTGGCACAGTTCCAGGAGATCCTCGGTGAGAGGGAGAGCGCGGGGCGGAAGCTCGAATTCGTGGTCCAGGAGATGGGCCGCGAGGCGAACACGATCGGCTCCAAGGCGAGCGACGTGGAGATCAGCCGTCACGTCTTCGAAATCAAGGGGATCCTGGAGCGGATCCGGGAGCTGATCCAGAACGTGGAATAGCGCGTGCGAGGCACGCGAGGGGTGATCGTGGGGGACGTGGTGGACTGGTCATCGCTGCCGGGCCGGCTGGTGGTTCTTTCCGGGGCCTCGGGCTCGGGGAAGAGCACGCTGGTCCGTCGCCTGCTGGGGCGGCCGGACCTGAGGCTGGCGGTCTCCGTTTCGGCCACGACCCGGGAGCCGAGGGCCGGCGAGGTGCACGGCCGCGACTACACGTTCCTGTCGCCCGAGGCGTTCGAGGCGGGGCGCGACGACCTGCTGGAATCCGCGGAGGTGCACGGCTTCTCCTACGGGACCCCCGCGGCGCCCGTCCGCCGGGCCCTGGGGGAGGGGACATGCGTCATCCTGGTGATTGACGTCCAGGGGGGCATGCAGGTCCGGGCGAAGGTCCCGAGCGCCCTGCTCGTCTTCGTCCAGGTCCCGAGCCTTGATGAGCTGGAACGCCGGCTGCGAGACCGGGGTACCGACGACGAGCCGACCATCCTCCGCCGGCTGGCCAATGCCCGGCGCGAGCTGGAACTGTCGGAATCGTATGATGTGCACGTTGTGAATGATGATCTGGATCGATGCGTTGACGAGCTGGCGGGCGTCCTGGTCCTGGCCGGTTGCGGAAGGGGGAATGAAGCATGATCGACGAACTGAAGGAAGAAGAGATCGTGAACAAGGTCGGGGGGCGGTTCAAGCTCTCGACCCTGATCCAGAAGCGGATGATCGCCCTCAATCAGGGCGCGCGGGCGCTGGTGGACGGCCGGGGCATGGACAAGATGAGCATGGTGATCCAGGAGATCATGCAGGACAAGATCTACCTGGACATGTCCGGCCGCCTGCAGACCAACGAGGCGACCGAGGACATGGACGTGGACGGCGGCACGGTGGATCTTACCCAGTCCTCAGAATGAGCAGGCCCGCCCGGGCGGGTGGGTGAACGGAGTCAGCCCGTCGCAAGGCGGCGGTCGGCTCCGGCCGATCAAAGAGCGGCGGCCGTCGCGGCCGGGCCTTCCGTAGAAGGGGGCCGCGGCGCGCCTCGGGTGCTGCTTGCGCCCGCGCCTCGGGAGGTGACATGCCCGTTCGACAGCGTCTGATCCGCTCGGCGCCGGACCTGGCCTTCCTGCTCCTGAATCTCTTCCTGGCCCTCAGCCTGGGGGGCTACGACCCCGCCGACGCGCCGGGCTCGGGGGCGGATCCGCCCAACGTCGCGCCCCATCTTTCCAACCCGTGTGGACCGGCCGGGGCGTGGCTGGCGCACGTCCTGTTCAGCGTGCTCGGATGGTCGTGCTGGCTCCTCCTGCTGGGGCTGGTCGCGCTCAACGTCCTGGTGATGACGAGGCGGAAGGTCGTCGACCGGGCGAGCCCGGCGCTGGGGTTCAGCCTCTTCCTACTGGTGGCCGCCGGGATGATCCACAAGTTCGCACCGGGCCTGCGGCCCAGTCCCCCGGTCGGGGCGGGCGGTTATGCGGGCGCGCTGGTGGCCACGTTCCTGTTCGCGCATTTCGGCCCTTACGGGATGCTCCTCCTGATGCTCGCCGCCGGGATCACTGGGGTGGCCCTCTGCCATGAGGTTATGTTTACCTGGCCGCTGCGCGAGGTCTCCGCCTGGGCTCGCGAGCGATTCGGCCGGCGTCGGCCGGCGCCGGCGGAGTACCTGCTCCCCGCGGCGGGCGGTGAGCGGGTGGTCCACTCGCTCCCCTCGGCGCCGCGGCCCGCGCTGGCGGCCGTGCCGGGGCTGGAGGCGCCGCGGCCCGCCGCGGTGGTCGCGGCCCGGACCGCGCCCGCCATGGCGGCGGCGGCGAGGTACGGGGCGCCTTCCATCCCGGTCCCTCTGGCGGATCCCTCGGCGGGGTATGTGGCGCCGCCGCTGGAGCTCCTCGAGCCGGCCTCGCCGGTCCAGGTTCACGACAACGAGTTGCACATCCAGCAGCGGGCGATGACGCTGGAGCGGACGCTGCTGGATTTCGGCTACATCTGCCGCGTGGTCCAGATCGACACCGGGCCGGTGATCACCCAGTTCGAGATCGAGATGGAGAAGGGCCTGCGGGTCTCTCGGGTCATGAGCCTCGCGGACGACCTGGCGATCGCCCTGGCCGTGCCGAGTGTCCGGATCGTGGCACCGATCCCCGGCAAGTCGACGGTCGGAATCGAGGTCCCCAACGAGCGCCGCGGCATGGTCCGGCTCCGCGAGGTGATCGAGGGGGTCCAGGAGAAGAGCCGTCAGGCCCGGATCCCCCTCTTCCTGGGCAAGGACGTGAAGGGCGTGCCGATGGCCTTCGACATGGCCGACATGCCCCACCTGCTGATCGCCGGCCGGACCGGTACGGGCAAGTCGGTCTGCCTCAACGCGATGATCATCTCGATCCTCATGACCCGCACGCCTGAAGAAGTGAAGATGATCCTCGTCGACCCCAAGATGGTCGAGCTCTCGCTCTTCAAGAAGATCCCCCACCTGATGCACCCCGTCGTCACGGACATGAAGAAGGCGGAATCGATCCTCGCCTGGGCCTGCGAGAAGATGGACGAGCGTTACACCTATCTCGCCCGCGCGGGGGTGAGGAACGTCCAGGCCTACAACAAGCTCGGGGCCGAGGAGATTTACGCCCGGCTGCGGCCGGAGGACGAGGCGGAGCAGAAGCGGATCCCGACGCACATGCCTTACGTCGTGATCGTGGCCGACGAGATGGCCGACCTGATGATGACCGCGGCCAAGGAAGTGGAGCAGCACATCGTCCGCCTGGCCCAGAAGGCGCGGGCGGCGGGCATCCACCTGATCCTGGCGACCCAGCGGCCGACGGTGGACGTGATCACCGGCCTGATCAAGGCGAACATGCCCGCCCGGATCGGCTTCCAGGTGACCAGCCGGAACGACTCGCGGGTGATCCTGGACGAGATCGGCGCGGAGCGGCTGCTCGGCAACGGCGACATGCTCTTCCTCGTCCCGGGGACCTCGCACATCGTCCGCTCGCAGGGGACGTACGTCTCGGACGCCGAGGTCGCGCGGATCTGCCAGTACCTGGAGCAATTCCCGCAGGAGTTCAGCCGCGAGCTGATCCAGCTCCAGGTCAGCGGCGGCCTCGGGGGTAAGGACAAGGGGGGCGGACTCAAGGAGCGGGACGAGATGTACGAGCCGGCCATCGAGATCGTCATCCGCGAGGGCCGCGGCTCGACGTCGTTGCTCCAGCGGGCGCTCGGCATCGGCTACGGCCGCGCCGCCCGGCTGATCGACTACATGGCGGAGGACGGCATCGTCGGCGAATACAAGAGCGGCTCCGCCCGCGAGGTCCTCTACTCGTGGGAAGACTGGGAGGCCCTCAAGAACGGCGGCGGCGGTCCCGGCTCCGGCGGGGAGGACGACGGCGGCGTCCCCGACGAAATCGATTGAAGTGCGTCTGCGGGTTCGTGATGTAGCGGCACGGGCGAGCACGGCCTTGCGGGCATTCTCGATCCAGCCCACGGACTTCGGGAATTCGGCGTAATCCTTGATCGGGGCCAGCAAGGGATCGTCGGGTCGAATTCCGGCGGAATGCAGGAGAGCGTAATCCTGGAGGCTCTCGGCAAAGACCTCCCAGCGGAGTGAATCGATCCGACCATCAGGACCGGGATAGACAACGAAGGCATCTTCCGCATGAAATCCCAGGTCGGAGTCTTCTCGAGGAACGCGTCGAGCGGGCCGCCTCGCCAGTCGCCAAGATCGGGGCCTCGAGGATGGGAAGCTCTCGGCTGATGAACTTGGAGTAGCAGATCCCGCGATCCCCGTAGACCAGCGCTCCGAGGACCTGAAGGCGCAACGAGGCCGGCGTGGGCTCGGCATAGGTCATGCGTGCGACGCTGAGCGTGTTGGTCCAGAAAGGGAGTCGGTGACGAAGTGCCGCGATGCGAACCTGGGCGAGATTCGCCCAGTAGACATAAGAGTAGCGACCGTCCTGGCCGAGCGGGTAATTGTCTTCGCACAGGATCGTGGGGTGGCATTGCTTCACGAAGTCGTCCAGGAATCCGTCGTATCCTTCTCCCATCCCGGGCGTGAGATTGATGTAGGGCCACTTTCCCGGCGCGAGCTTGCGGACTTCCGCCACGGCCTTGCCCAGCTCCGCGAATTGGTCCGGTCCGGGCTCGTCCTTGAGGTGATAGCCCATGACCGCGGGATGTCCGTTCACGCGTTTCACCAGTGCAGTCAGGGCGGCGATCGAGTCCGCGCTCCGGAAAGGTTGATCCCACCGGGCGGGGGTGATCGCCGGATCATGCACGATCGCCTCGAGTGACAGCCGTTGGCAGATGTCGAGCGCGGTCTCCGGCACGAAGGCGACGCAGTTGATGCCGCACTCAGGTATCGATCGAGGCGTCGGTTCGTCGTCGGCGTAGTCCCACCCCATGATCGGGAACGACGACGGCTTCAGGTCGTCGCCGACCGCCACACCCTCGACCAGGATCCGAATCACGACGGACAAGATGATCAGACTGGCTTTGACATCCGTGTGGTGTCCGCCTGCGACGGGGTCGCACTCTTGGAGGGTCTCGGGGATTGGACCGTCGGGAGCACTCAGGTCAAGGCTTCTTGAGGTCGAAGTCGAGGACCGTGGCCCTGTCGCCGACTTCGCGATCGAACGTCTGAGAGACGGAGACCGGGCGGGTCTTGCGGGCGACGCGCTTGACCGAGTCGGCGGTGAGGTCGGCCTGCTTCTTCATCGCCGCCAGGGCCGCGGACTCGGAGAACTCCCCGGGTGCGTCGGGTGCTGCCCCGTCGGTTCCGTCCTGGATCGTCTTGGCGACCAGGACCGAGTATTTCCCCTTCGCCACGCCGGCCCTGCCGCGGTACATGATCGTGTAAGTTCCTTCCCTCCCCGTCATGTCCGAGCCCGGGGTGTCCGGACGGTTGCCCTGGGGAGTGAAGATGACCTTTGCCCCATCGAGCGGCTTGCCGTCGAGGGTCACCGTCCCCGTGACGCGTGTCAAGGTATAGGATTCTGTCTCATCGCCGCTGCCACATCCCGCGACCAGGATGAACGACAGGGCGGCGCGTGTGAATCGCAGGACTCTCACGTCAATCCTCCGGATCAAGGTGGGCCGGCCGTGGCCGACCCAGTTGCCCTGGCTATCGGTCGGGTTGTGCCGGGTCAGAAGGAATCGGAGCTGATGATCTCGCCGCTCTTGATCGAGTGGATCGCCCACCAGGTCGCGCCGCTGATGGTGTTCTTGATGAACCGGACGCTGCCGTCGCCGAAGAGCATGTTCAGGCCTCCGGCATGCTTGCTGCCCATGGTGTAGGCATAGAGCAGCTTGTCGGGACACTTCCCGCCGCACTGGTACGTATTCGGCGGTGCGTTGGGGAGCATGGTCGTGTAGTCGCGCCACTCGGGGCCGAGGCCGACCTGGGCCGCGATCTGGCCCGCGACCGGCGGCAACGGGTAGGCCGCCCCTTCGGTGGACGTGAGCACGCCCGAGCCCCAGAAAGGGCCGAAGAGATTGAGCATGTGGATCTGGGGCGACTCGCCGATCATCACCGTGTTAGAAAGTCCATCCGTCACCTCGGGGATCCGCGTGCTGGTGTCGGCGAGGAACATCGAGCGGGTGCTCTGGACGAATCCGGGCAGGCTGCCCCCCCAGGCGTCGGGGTTGTAGTACTCCATCCAGAGGCCGACACAGAAGACGTAATTGCTACGTCGGGCATTGTTGACGTACCAGGAGTAGTCGCTGAGGTTCACGACCTCCGGTGGGATGTCCGAGGGACAGGCGAAGAGCGGCACGAGGGTCCCCACGACGGTGGTGTTCACGATCGCGTTGCCCATCAGCCTGGTATTGCCGCTGGAGATCGAATTGTTCGAGGGCTGGCTGTAGTTGTAGGCGTTGGCCAGCGCCGTCTGCTCGATGAACGGCAGTAGCATCGCGAAGCCGGTTGTGTTCAGGACCCCATTGATCTTGCCGTTGCTGCCGATCGCCGCCCCCGGCCAGATCTTCGACGGCGGATAGCCCGACATCGCGGACTCGTAGTTGGCCAGGCCCAGGCCGATCTGCTTGAGGTTGTTGACGCATTGGGCGCGGCGAGCCGCTTCGCGAGCCGATTGGACCGCGGGGAGCAGCAGGGCGATCAGCACGGCGATGATCGCGATCACCACCAGCAGCTCGATGAGCGTGAATCCGGACGGGTGTCGGAGACATGAACGACGTTTCATGACTCATCCTCGCGAAGAAAGGGGGCGATCGTACAAAGATGGTTGACCTGCGGAGATGCCGCGAGCGGTCCGCCAGGACGCGGCGGGGAGATCGTGTCCACCGGCGAAGGAGAGGTCGTCGCGTGGAGAGGACCCGAGTCGGGACGGCACCCGAGTTTATATTCCATTTTTGGAAGTAATGTCAATGGTCAAGTTGGAGAATCCTCGTTTCGGGCTGCCGCGGGAGGGCGACTTCGGGCCGACCGGGGGGTGGGCGGCCGCCTTTGAGGCCGTGGTCGAGGGGTTGACACGACGTGGCCGGCCTGTTAAATTTCAGCAATGGAAATAATTCGTCGAGTCCAACCTGCCGCCCAGGGGCTTGCCGCTTCGACCGCTAGGCCGGCCGGCACCGCGACGCTACATTCGCAGGGACGGACGGCCTCGGGGTGGGGCCGCCGTGTCGACACGAGTGCGGAGGTTGGTCCGATGGGGCGGAAGTCGGCGGAGGTGGATGCGGGGGGCATCTGGTTCCCTACCGGTCGGAGGGTGACGAAGCCTCTGTACAATCGGCAACTGGTGTGCGCCTCGCTCTATCGCGACGGGGCGTCCTCTCGGGTGGCTCTGCATCAGGCCACCGGCATTCCGCTCTCGCGACTGTCGGGCCTCTGCGGCGAGCTCATCCGCGAGGGCCTGGTGCGCGAGGGTGTCGTGGCCCCGGCGGAGGGGAACGGCCGGGGACGGCCTCAGACCTTGCTCGAGATTGATCTGCGCAGCCTGGCGGTCGCGAGCGTCCGCCACGACCAGCGGTCGATCGAGGCGGCCGTGGGCGACCTGGCGGGCGACGTCCGGTGGCGGCGGCGGTGGGACAATTCCTTCCGGGATCCGGACGACCGGCTTCGGCGACTGACCGCGGCGGCGCGACAGGCCGTGGCCGCGGCCGGCGCGGCGGGCCTCCGTGTGGCGGCGGTCGGCGCGGCCGACCCGGGGACGGTCGACGTCGCCGCCGGGCGCTCGGTGCGCGCCGTCGCCCTCCCGGGGTGGAACAACGTGCCCGTGGTCGAGGGGCTGGCACGGGCCACCGGGCTGCGCGTCTTCATCGACCGCGAAGACGGCTGGCAGGCCCTTGGTGAGGTCACCTTCGGCGCCGGCCGCGGTGTGCGGAACGCGGTCTTCGCGACGCTCCTGGAAGGGATCGGCGGCGGCATCGTGGAGAGCGGCCGGCTCCTGGCCGGGCGCGACGGCTCGGCGGGTGAGCTCGGGCACACGCGAGTCTCCGACGACGGGCCGCTCTGCGGCTGCGGCGGGAGGGGCTGCCTGGAAGCCCATCTGGCGCCCTCGAGGTTGACGGCGCTCTGGCGAGGCGAATCGCCCGGGGCCCCGCCTCGCGACGTCGATCGACGATTCACCGAGATGATCGTCGCCGCCCGGGGCGGCGACCCGAAGGCTCGCAGCGTCCTGGCCGAGGCGGCCGACCGGCTAGCCCGGGGCCTCGGCAATGTGGTCAGCCTGCTCAATCCGGAGCGGATCATCCTCGGCGGCCGGTTCGTCGAGGCCGGCGAGGCGATCCTCGACCCGCTCCGAGACAGGTTGCCGAGCTATGCCCTGCCGGAGCTGGTTCGCGGAGTTGACGTCCGGCTGGCCGAGTTGGGCGAGTCGTCCACGGCTCTCGGCATGGCGTCCTACGTCCGCGAGAAGCTCTTCGCCGTCCCATCCGCGGCGGATCGCCCGACGGGCGACGATGAAGAGCGCCCTGCCAGGCACGGGGGAACACCTCAATGAGTATCCGCATCCGATCCATCGAGGCCCGCATCGTCGATCATCCCGTCCGGTCCGACGGGGCGATCATCTCGTCGCTCGGCCGCCACGAGGCCTCGCACTATGCCACGGTCGTCGTGACCGATGTCGACGGCGCCAAGGGCTTCGGAGAGGCCACGACCGCGCCGATCTGGAGCGGCGAGACCGCCGAGACGGCCCGCTGGATCATCGAGAACCTCCTGGCGCCGAAGCTCGTCGGCCCGGCGTTCGAGGACCCGGCAGAGGCGCTCGCCCTCATGGACGCCGTCCTCAACGCCAACTCCTTCGCCAAGGCGGCGATCGACGTCGCGCTGTGGGACCTCTCGGCCCGCAAGCGAGGACTCTCCGTGGCGAGCCTGATCGCCGATCGCGAGCCTCGTCCCTGGATCCCCAGCCGCGTCAGCATCGGCGTCTATCCTCCCGAGGAGACCCTGCGCCTGGCCCGCGAGTTCCACGCCCGGGGAGTTCGGACGCTCAAGTTCAAGACCGGCGTGCCCGGCCTCGATGACGTCGCCCGGCTACGGGCCGTCCGCGACGAGCTGGGACCGGATCCGGTCTTCACCATCGATGCCAATGGCGCCTACCCGACGGCCGACGCCGCGGTCCGGGCGATCGAGGCCCTCCTCCCCTTCAACCTCGCCCTGGTCGAGCAGCCCACTCCCCGCGATCGCATCGGCATGCTTGCCGAGGTCCGCCGCCGAACCCCGGTGCCGATCCTCGTGGACGAGGCCGTCTTCACGCCCGGCCACCTGGAACAGGCCATCGATCAGGACGCCTTCGACGTGCTCTCGATTTATCCGGGCAAGAACGGGGGGTTCACCCACTCGCTGGCGATGAGCCGTCGCGCGCAGGAGGTCGGCAAGTGCTGCGCTATCGGGTCGAACCTGGAGACCGATCTGGGCCAGGCGGCGATGATCTGCCTGGCCTCCAGCCTGAGTGCGTTCCCGACCGAGACGCACGCCTGCGACCTGATGGCCGCCCTCTTCTACGACCGTTCGGCGACGTCTCCCCCCATCCGATGGCGCGACGGCGGCGTGGAAGCTCCGGTCGGGCTGGGCTTCGGCGTCGTCCCCGCGGAGGGTATCCGGGATGATTGATTCGCACGCGATGCTCGGAGAGGAGACGTACCTCCGGCTCGGGCCGGCCGAGCTGCTCCGACGGATGGACGCGGCCGGGGTCGACGTCGCGATCACCCGGCCGATGGGCGCGGGCCTGGTGGTGGACCACCGCGCGGGGAATGACCTGGTCCTGAAGGCCGGCCCTCGCATCCGCGGCCTGGCCACCGTCAATCCCTGGTGGGGCCCGGACGCGCTCGATGAGCTGGCCCGCTCTCGCGACCTGGGCGCCGTCGGCCTCTTCCTCGACCCCGCGCGGCAGGGCTTCTTCCCGGACGAGCCGGTGGCGAGGCCCGTGATCGAGCGGGCCGTGGAGTATGGCTGGCCGGTCATGATGCGGACAGGCACGTATGTTTATGCCGACATCCTGGCCCTGGCCGAGGTGGCCCGCTCGTTCCCGGAGGCGACCTTCATCGCCGGCTTCGGCGGCTTCGCCGACATGTGGTTCGAGATGCCGATGGCCGTCCGGAACGCGAGCAACCTCCTGATCGAGACCTCGATGATATGGGGGGCGGCCATCAAGCAGGTCGTCGAGACGCACGGGGCCGAGCGCGTGCTCTTCGGCGGGGCCGAGCCGAGGAATCGCTACGCGGTCGTCCTCAGGACGCTCGACCGGCTCGAGCTCGATCCGACCGTCCGTCGCGCAATCGTGCACGACAACGCAGCCCGCGTCTTCGGGATCGGGAGGGCAGCGCCGTGAGAATCCTCGACTTCCACACGCATCTCGACGACCGCTGGCTCCACAAGCCGATCCCGGACGTCTCCCGGATGATCGCCGCGATGGATCGGCTGGGCGTGGAGCGTGCGTGCGTCTACACGATGATGGGGTTCTACGGCGACTGCCCCCGTCACAATGACCTGCTGCTGGAGCGGAGCCGGCGCTATCCGGATCGGCTTATCCCGTTCGTCACCGTCGATCCGAAGGAAGGGCCGGCGGCCGTCAACGAGCTGGAGCGCTGCCTGCAGCAGCCCGAGTTCCGCGGGATCAAGTTCCATCCGTGGCTCCAGGCGTTCGCGTCGAGCATGCTCGAGGAGACGATGACGGCGATCCTGGAGGTGGCCGCAAGGACCTCGACTCCGGTGCTCTTCCACGACGGGACGCCGCCGTATTCGACGACCTATCAGGTCGCCGACCTCGCCCGCTGGGTGCCCGCGGCAACGGTCTTCCTGGGCCATGCCGGCCTGGCCGATTATGTCGACCCGGCGGCCCGATTGATCCGCGACATCCCCAATCTGTACGGCTGCTTCTGCGGATCGAGGCCCGGCGACCTCGTCCACCTGGTGGCGACCGCGGGGAGCGACAAGATCACGTTTGGGTCCGACTTCGACCCTGGCTGCTGGGAGATGCTGGCCGAGCGGCTCGACAATACGATCGAGGCCGGCCTCGCCCCCCAAGACCTGGAGGCCGTGCTATGGAGAAATGCGGAGCGAATCCTCCGACCGTCAAGGCCCTGAGCTCGAGACGCTTCAACCCCTTCGACGAGGCCCTCGAACCCGAGCGGGCGACGATCTGGGAGATGCTCGTCGCGCGCGACAACGAGGCGTTCGTGTCCGAGGACTGGAGCCTCGTGGCCGGAGATTTCTGGGACGAGCGATTCGAGGGCATCTCGGCCAACGGCTCGACGGATCCGGCCGCCTGGACGCTCACCTATCCGACCCTGGATGCTTACCGTCGGGACTGGCTGAGGATGGCGGGTGAGTTCCTCCGGACTCCGCTGGTCGACGGCGACCACCTGGGGCTGCTCTATGCGATGACCACGCTCGACCGGTTCGAGTTCCGCGGCGATCGCCTGCTGGTCTGGAAGCGATTCCGGGCCGAGTCTCCTCTAGAGGGAGGCGGCGAGCTCTCGATCAGCCTGCAGTCGATCTTCCGGCTCCATCGCGACGGCGACCGCTGGCGGATCGTCGGGTTCATTGGCTATCTGCCCCTGGAGGCCGGCACATGAGGTGGGCCGATCTGAGCTCCAGGCGGCTCGCCGAGGTTTCGCGCCAGACGCCCTGCATTCTTGCGCTCGGCGCGATCGAGCAGCACGGGCCTCATCTCCCGGTCGACACCGACCGGCTGATCGCCGATGCGCTGGCGAACCGTCTGGACGCCGCGTGCGATGGAGATCTCCTGATCCTTCCCGCGCCTCCGTTCGGTTGCAGCGACCACCACATGGGGTTCGCAGGGACCCTCTCGCTGGCGCACGAGACGTTCCTCGCGGTCGCGATGGAGGTGCTGGGATCGGCCACGCGGCATGGGTTCCGGCGGTTCCTGTTGCTGAACGCTCACGGGGAGAACCAGGCGATCGGCGGCGTGATCGCCGAGCGAGCGGGCCGGGATCTGGAGGGCATCGACGTGGTGCTGGCGACATGGTTCCGGCTCGCTGCCGACCGGCTGCGTCCGCTCGTGGAGGGGGGCCCCCCGGCGGTGGGGCATGCCTGCGAATTCGAGACCAGCCTCGTGCTGGCCCTCCGTCCCGATCTCGTCGACATGCCGGCGGCCGTGGATGACGGCGAGGAATCCGGCTCGCGGTATCTTCGCGGGGACATGCTCTCCGGCCCGCTCGCCTCGCGGCCCCGCCCGTTCGACCGCTTCACGAGTTCCGGCGTCTTCGGGAAGGCGACTCTCGCCACTCCGGCCAAAGGCCGCGCGATCCTGAAAATCGTCGTCGATTGCCTCCGGGAGCTCGTGGCCGATTGCTGGCCGGACGCTCCGGGCGTTGCAGGGGGCGAGGGTCAGCCATTGCCGGGAGGAACACCGTGATCATCGACGTCCATGCCCACTGCTGGCCGCGTGCCGATTGTTTCTCGCCGTCGTTCCAGGCCGATGCCCGGAGGATGCGACTCTCGCCGGTGAACCTGGTTACGGAATACGAGGCATATCGCGACGGGACG
The DNA here is from genome assembly GCF_011064615.1 of Aquisphaera insulae. Classification (GTDB taxonomy): domain Bacteria; phylum Planctomycetota; class Planctomycetia; order Isosphaerales; family Isosphaeraceae; genus Aquisphaera; species Aquisphaera insulae. The sequence goes on from NZ_JAALJH010000002.1 coordinate 227,109, forward strand.
GGAGGTGAGGACTTCGTCGCCCTCGTCTTCGGCGGTAAGGCCAGGTTGACTGGGGTCTGGATCGACGACCAGGACGTCGCGGACTACGTCGCGAGAGACCCGGACCGGATGATCGGTTTCATGTCACTCGATCCGACCCAGCACGGCTGGGAAGCCGAGATGCGCGACGGATTCGAGCGCCTGGGCCTCAGGGGGATCAAACTCCTGCCCATGTACGCGGGCTTCTATCCTCAGGATGATCGGCTCGAGCCGCTCTGGAAGTACGCCGCCGCGCATCGCCTGCCCGTGCTCCTACACTCCGGCACCACGTTCGTCTCGGGCGCCCCGATCGACTGCACGCTCCCTCGTCACCTAGACGCCGTCGCGATCAGGCATCCGGACGTCAAGATCATCCTGGCCCATCTGGGGCACCCCTACGAGGGGGAGACGGTCGCCGTGATCCGCAAGCACCCCAACCTCTTCGCCGACATCAGCGCCCTGTTCTACCGCCCCTGGCAACTGTTCCATAGTCTGATGCTCGTGCATGAATACAACGTCTGGGAGAAAATCCTGTTCGGGACCGACTTCCCGGTGACGACGGTCGCCGAGACCGTGGCCGGCCTCCGGGGTCTGGGTCAGATCCGGATCGACCGGTTCCGACTCCCCGCCGAGGAGATCGAACGGATCATCCACCGCGATGCCCTGACGCTGCTGGGGCTGGCTCGCCCGGGCCCCGCGGCGAGGAAGGGGGGGCCGGCGTGACGGAGGCATCGACGTTCCCGATCGCCGCGATCTCCGGATTGACGTTGGGCATGGTGGACTGGCTCGTTGTCGCACTCTACTCGGCGGCGATGATCGGGCTGGGCTGGTTCTTCTCCAGGACCGCCACGAGGTCCACCGACGGCTTCTTGATCGGCGAGCGCAGCCTCCCCTGGTGGGTGATCGGCTTTGCCAACGTGGCGAGCTATTCCGACTCCGGCGGCGGCTGGGTCTGGCTCTTCTATGTCGGCGGATTCATGTACCTGAACCAGATCGCGTGGATCGCCTGGCCCATCTGGATGCCCCTGGTGGGGGTCTTCTGGGCGAAGATGTGGCGTCGGAGCGGCGTCGTCACTACGGGAGAGCTGATCGAGCTGCGCTATTCGGGCCGAGGGGCGGCGGCTTTCCGGGGCTTCTATGGCGTTTACGCGTGCCTCGCGTGGGCGACTGTCTTCCTGGGCTATGGTACGGCGATCCTGGCGCAACTGCTCGCCCCGCTCATAGGCTGGTCGCCGACGACCATCGTCGTCGTGTTCGGGACTGTGACGCTCTCCTACACGGTCCTGGGCGGGCTGCTCGGAGCGGCCTACATCGACCTTCTCCAGTTCGGCATCTTCTTCTGCGCGGCGCTGGTCCTCTGGTATCTCGGCGTGGAGGAGCAGGGGGGCTACGCACCGATGCTCGCCAGGGCGACGGCGAGCCGCGGCCTCGACTTCTGGCAGATCTACCCGCCATCGTCGGGGGCCAACACGTACGTTGACCCGGCGAGCCTGGCGATGCTCATGGTGCTGGGCCTCTTCCTGGCCGGGAGCCCCTGCGCCGGCGAGGGCTGGACCGCCCAGCGCTGCCTGGCGGCGAGGGACGAGCGGCATGCGGTGCTCGGACAGATGCTCAACTCGATCCTCAGCTTGGTCATCCGGATGATCCCGCTGTTGCCACTGGGAATCCTGGCGATCGCGACCTATCCCGCGGCCGACCCGGGCGCCCATGCGATGCTGAGATTCCCCGACGGCACGACCGCCCCTTCGACGGGCGTATGGTCTCACCTGGTGATTCGCCACGCCGGAAAGCTGCCGGGTTTCGGCGGCCTGATCATCGCGGCGGTGCTGGCGGGCTACATGGCGACGGTCGGCACCATGCTCCAGTGGGGCTCGTCGTTCGTCGTCAACGACCTCTATCGCCGCCATTTCAGGCCCACCGCCGCAAAGAATGAGCATATCCTGGTCGCGCGGCTGGTCATGGTCGCGATGATGGTCCTGGCGAGCTTCCTGGCCTTCTCGATCCGCGACATCGGCGCCTGGGTCTTCTACATCAACGCGGCGATGATCACGCCCGCCCTGCCACTGGCGTGGCTCCGTTGGTTCTGGTGGCGGCTGAACGTGTGGGGGGAGATTTTCGGGATTCTGTTGTCGGTGCCACTCTCGGCGTTCATCTGGTTCGGGCTGGGCTGGAGGGAGAGGCCCGTCTGGCAGCCGACGTTGCTGCTCCTGATGATGGGCTTCGTCGGCAGCACGCTCGTGTCGCTGGCGACGCCGGCCGAATCCCGCGAGACGCTCCGTCGGTTCTACCTGAGGATCCGGCCGCATGGGTTCTGGGGGCCCGTCCGCGATGGCCTGGAGGCCGATGGGCTGGCCGACTCCGGACGTCGCCGCCGAGAGCTGCGCTGGGACCTGCTCGCGGCCGGCTGCGGGATCGCGTTCTGCTTTACGATCACCTGGTCCTTCTTCACGGCCGTCATGCTGAGGTGGGCGGAGTTCGTCGGCTGGGCCGCCGCGGCGTCCGTCGCCGGATTCGCGTATTACACCTTCTGGATGCGTAGCCATGCCCTGGCGGTGGCGCCGGACGCGGACACGCGAAAGGCCACGGCCGACCCTGCGATCGTCGAACCCCGGGGGGCTCCCTCATGATCCGGATCGGTCTGATTGGCTGCGGGGCGGTCGCGGAGTCGGGGCATGTGCCTGCCCTGGTGCGTCGCCCGGACTTCAGGCCGGACGCGGTCTGCGACGTCCGTCCCGACCATGCGGCGCGACTGGCAGAGGTCGCGGGAGGTGTGCCGAGCTTCGCCGACTGGCGGGAGCTGCTCGACGGCCGGTCGCTCGACGCCGTCGTGCTGGCGCTCCCCCCGGAGGTGAGCCCATCCGTGGCCGTCGAGTGCCTCCGCCGTGGGCTGCCCGTCTTGGATGAGAAGCCTCTGGCATCGACGTTCGCCGATGGGTGCCGCGTGGCCGAGGCGGTCGCGAAATTCGGGGGCGTGTATCAGGTCGGATTCGTGCTCCGCTACGGCGACTGGGTCGGCGAGGTCGCTCGCCTGGCCCGCGCGATCGGGACGCCGTCGAGGACGCGCGTCGCGATCTTCGACGAGCGGCTCGATCGCGACGACATCGCCCACCTGGACCGGATCAAGGGATTCCTCGCGAGCAGCTCCGCGATGACCCACGAGGGGTCGCACGTCATCGACTACGCCTCGATCTGGAATCCCTCGCCATGGACGAGCGTCCGGGCCGATGTTGAGAAAACCGAGCCGGACTTCCCGGGCCCGAACCACTGGAACGTCGCCTTCAGCCTCGGGGACGGTTCGACGCTGGAGGTCGAGGTCGGTTGGTTGCTTTCCGAGTCGCCACCGTCCTCCCTCTCCCTCGAGGGCCCGCGCGGTCGGTTGGAGCTGAATGTGGCCTCCGGTGAAGGTTGGTGGGAGGTCGCGGGCGACCGCGGCATCCTATCGCTTCCGCCTCTGGCCCCGGAATGGGATCGTCAGTACGACACCTTCGCCGCGGCGATCGAGCGAGGGGGCGCCGAGGTCTCGACGATCGACGACGGCCTGCGGGCCCTGGAAGCCACCCTGGCCGCGGAGGCGGCCGCTCGCACCGGGCGGGACGTCCACCGCCCCTTCCCTGAACGGCTCGACCCTGTCTGAGATCCATCATGAAGCGTGATGACATCGAACCGATTCGAGGCCCCGGAGTGATTGCCAGCTCTCTGCCGTTCTCCACCGGGATTCGCGCGGGGGGCTTCGTGTTCGTCTCCGGGCTGGCCTCGGCTGACGAGAACGGCCGCCTGATCCCCGACACGTTCGAGAACGAGGCACGCCGCACATATGAGAACCTCGGCCGCGTCCTGGAGGCCGCGGGGCTCGACTACTCGCGGGTCGTCCAGGTGCGCTGTTACCTCTCCAGCAAGGACGACTGGGAGGCCCATAATCGGATCTACCGCGAGTTCTTCTCCGCACCGTTTCCCGCCCGGACGACCTTGATCGGGTGTCTGGGTGACCTGGTGAAATACGAAGTCGACGCGATCGCCTACGCGGGCGCGTCCGAGGAGGCCTGAACGTGCAAGACGTCCCCCCCTGTCCCGTCGACGAAGCCGGCCGGCTGGCCTGGATCCGCGAGCATCTGTACGTCCCGGCCGTCTGCGACATCCTCGACGATCTGGGCCGTCGAGATCGGGCCATGCACCAGCGACTTCGCCCGCTCGACCCCGACGATTGCCAGATCGTCGGCCGGGCGCGGACGTTCCGTTGGATGGAGGTCGACTACGTCCCCGAGAGCGACCCCTACGACCGCGAGATCGAGGTGATGGACTCGCTGGGGGTGGGCGACGTGGCCGTCCACTCCAGCGACCCGGGCTTCACCAACGCCCCCTGGGGCGAGCTGATGAGCACGCTGGCGAAGCGGAACGGGTCCGTCGGCTGCGTCTGCGACAGCATGGTTCGCGACTGCCGGAGAATCATGGCGATGCGATTCCCCGTCTTCGCAGCCGGCATCCGCCCGCTCGACAGCAAGGGCCGAGGCAAGGTCATGGCCTATGACGTGCCTATCCGTTGCGGTGGCGTGCTGGTCCGGCCTCGCGAGCTCGTCTTCGCCGACTACGACGGGATCGTCGTCATACCTCGGGAGCTCGAGGACGAGGTCCTGCGGCTGGCCGCCGACAAGGTTGGCAGGGAGAACGCCACCCGCCGCGAGCTCTTGAAGGGCCGAACGCTCCGCGACGTGTACGACGAGTTCGGCGTGCTCTGATCGATCGCGCCGCGAGCCCCTCGCAAGCCTCCGGAATCGACTCGCGGAGGCCATGCGAGGTCTCGGATGGCCCGGGCCCGAATCAGGGCTTGAGCTGCACCGGGTCTCCTGCCGGATGGGCAGTCCCATTGACGATCACCCGCTTCACGCCCGGGGAGGGTGGGACGTGGAGGACGACCTTCGCCGGCCTGTGCCGCCACCGGGGAGTGAAGGCGACCTCCAGGGCCTCGCCGTCGGGAGAGAGCCCGAAGGAGAGGTCGACGGGGCCGTACTCGGTGGGCATGTTCTCGAACCGTGTCCGACGCTCACGGGTCACCCAGGCCAGCGGCGTGAGCCGGAGCAAATGGACGGTGTCGGGCTCGAGCGCGTCATCCAGGACGGCGAGCCGCATCGCGTGGAACATCAGGGCTCCCGGCGAGGGGATGCTGGAGATGCCGTGGCGATGCTCGAAGCCGCTGAAGGTCTGCTGGGACATGCTCCCCGCCAGCAGCGCGTACATCCCTTCGAGGAAGCGGTCTCGGTCGCCGGCTTTCCAGGAGACCAGGATATTGAAGCTGTAGCACGGTTCACAACTGGAGATCTCGCGCGTCAGCACCGGCCGCTGGTGCATGTGCCCGCGGGGGTCGTAGAGCTTGACGAACGGGCCTTCGCGGAAGAAGGCGAGCAAGTCCTGCATGAGCGGGTCGTCGGGCTCCATCAGTCCCGCATAGGTGAGCACGAGCGGCCCGCCATCGAGGTAGAACGGATGCGAGAGCAGGTTCGGGCCGGAGACACCATACGGGACGACCACCCGCGACCGCCCGCCCGAGTCGGTCCAGGTCTTCGACTTCGCGGCGGCCTCGCGGAAGGCCCTCAGGAACGCGTCCTTTGCCCCGTCCGCCTCGCGGGCGTACTCCTCGGCCGCCGGATGGTGAATCCGTCGCAGGAATCGGACCGCCGTCTCCAGCCCCTTGTAGTTCCAGGCGACGTTCCACGCCGACTGACCGGATACCTCCGTGTCGGTGCCCACGGCAGGCGGCAGCACGCCCTTCACACCATCGTGATTCGTCTGGGCTCGCGCCTCCTTCAGGAAGGCGCAGGCCTTCAGCACCGGCTCGGTCCAGCGGGCAATGAACGCCTCGTCGTCCGTCAGCAAGGCGTGCAGGGCGACAGAGTGGAGGATTGATCCGTGATCGGTCAGCCAATCGACGGAGTTGAGCTGCTTGGGCGCGGCGAGGTATCCGGGATGCAGTTGATAGGATGCCCCCGGTGGCTTCGTCCTGCCCTGGTAGGTCCGGAAGATCTCCAGGTTCTCTGCCGTGAACTCGTGCCAGCCCAGCAGGTCGCTCAGCATGTGGATTCCCATGCAGACGGGCGTGGGCCAGAGCGTGTCGTAATTCCACGAACCGGTCAGCAAGGACCGATCGCCGTTCTCTGGGTTCATGTCGGAGACGACGCGGAACAGCTCGACCATCCGCCGCACGGCGCGATTGACCTGGGGTTCGGGCGTGTCGACGACCGCGGCCGTGGCCGGGCGTCGACTCCAGAAGGCATCGGACTGGGCGAGCGCGCCGTCGTAGCCGAGATCGGCCTCGGCGCGCGTCTCGGCCGGATCGCCGGGGATCATCGGCAGCAAGAGGTCCACGTGATTTCCCTTCACGGCCGGCTGCGTGACGTTGAGGAAGTAGTCGCGGCTGCCGGACGAGCGCTCCGACAGCATAGCCGAACCCGAGGTCGTCATCGCGACCAGCCGGATCAGGCCGTCGGGCTCCACCAGGCGGCAATGCGACAGGCTCCCCTTCGCGTACGCATCCCGCGTCAGGGCCCGCGGGTAGGTGGAACGCTCGGGATGGACGGTCAAGTTGTCCTGCTGCCACATGCTGCGATCGATCATGTTCGACGCGCCAAGATGGACCATCATGGTGGCCTGCGAAGCGGCCTCCAGGGGATCGACGTGCTCGATGACGAACCGGATCCAGAGGTAGATCGGTTCCTTTCCGGATCGGATGGGACCGCCGCCGGGCACGTGGGCAAACACGTCCTGACGGACGACGACCCCGGAGTTGCCCGTGAAGAACATCATCGGCCACCGAGTTTGAAGCACCGGGGCCGCGTGCGAGTCGTCCCAGGCCTGCATGCCCACGCCACCGTCGGGACGGCTGCTGAGTTGGTACGGATGATCGACGCGGGGCGGAAGGTTGCCGTCCGGCGCCGCCGTGATCGTGAGCTGGACCCCCTTGCCGGTGAAGGGATCGAGGTAGGTCTTGATCCGCCTGCCGTTGATCTCGCGCAGCGGATGCGGATCGGCTACGATCGTCCCGTTGTAGATCACGTCGAATCGCATGGGATGGTTCGGCAACCCGACCACCGTCCAGACGTTCCTCATGGGGGGGAGCCAGTGCTTCGCGGATTCGAAGCTCGGCTCGCCCCCCGCCGTCGCCTCGCGACCCGCCGCGGCCAGCAGCAGAGCCGCCGCCGCAAGGTTCCTGATCATGATGTTCCTCCGAGGTCGAGTTTCACAAGCGGCCTTACGACTCGACATCATGCTACGGCCTAAGGAACAGCATCGCCAGATTTTATTTTCAATTTCGGAATTTAATATCCGGGCGGTCCTGGGGCGGGGCGTATCGATCAGGCCACCGGCCGATCGGGCGACGGCGCGACGACCTCGTTGAGGCGGCGGGCCGTCCAGTGATTCCCGTCCCATCGGAGGTCGTTGATCGAGGCGAAGTCGATGGCGATCGAATCGAAGTCGGCCGGGGAGCGGTCGTGCAGGAGGCTCAGGAGCAGGACGCGGATCACGATCCCGTGGGCGATGACCGCGACGGCCTCGCCCTGGTGCCGGTCGCGGATCCGCTCGATGATCGGCACGACCCGCGTGGCGATGGCCGCGAAGGACTCGCCCCCCTCGTGGGTCGCGTCCAGGTCGCCGGCGATCCAGCGGGCCTTCGTCTCGGCGTAGACCTCCCAACCTTCCTCGCGGGCAAGGCCGGAGAGGGGGCCGATCTTCCGCTCGTGGAGCTCGGGGATGACGATCGGGTCGAGGCGGCAGGCCGCCGCGACGGGCGTGGCGGTGGCGACGGCCCGGGCCATGGCCGAGCCGTAGACGGCGCGGAGGTCCTGGCCCTTGAGGTGCTCCCCGAGCCTGCGGGCCTGGTCCCGTCCCCGGTCGCTGAGGCCGATGTCGGACTCGGCGCCGTGGAAGACCTGCGGGGCGGACGTCTCTGCGTGGCGGATCAGCAACAGTCGAGTTTCTTGCAAAGCCTTGCTCCGGGCGGGGGGGGTAGGGGACAATGATGACGTACCTTTCATGTCCCCTCTCCGAGTGTCGCAGGTGACCTCATGAACGGACTGTCCGAGAAGCCCGACTGCCGGGACGAAAAAGCGACGCAGTATCGTGCCTATCTCCTGTTCGGCATGCCCGGCAGCGGCAAGGGGACTCAGGGAGCGGTCCTGGGTCAGCTCCCCTTGCTGGTGCACATCTCCATGGGGGACATCTTCCGGAAGATCCCGAAGTACGGGCGGCTCGGTCGGGAGATCGAACAGTATACCTCACAGGGGAATATGGTCCCCGACGAGTTGACCGTGCGGATCTTCAAGCAGCATCTCCACATCCTGGAGCTGCAGGAGTTGCTCATCGAGGACCAGCACACGCTGATCCTGGACGGCCTGCCGCGATGCTACTCTCAGGCCGAGATGCTGGAGAGCGTGATCGACGTCGTCCAGATCTTCCACCTCAAGATCCAGGATACGAAGCTCGCGATGGAGCGTCTCAAGGCTCGCGCGCTGCGGGAGAATCGCCTCGACGACATGAGCGATGAGGTGATCAAGAGGCGGCTCAACACCTACTACGAGGACACCTACAAGACGCTCAGCTTCTATCCGCGGGAGCTGGTCTACGACATCGACGCGGGGCAGTGCATGATCGACGTCCTCCGGGACATCGTCAATCGCCTCTCCGAGGTGAAGACGCGGCCGATCCTCTCCTCCCGGTTGCAGGCGGTGACCTCCTGATCCGCCGGGCGTCGCGACGGCGGGGGCTTTGCGCGCGGCGGCGTGGGGATTAAGGTACTTCGACCGCCTCGCGGCCGTCCGGGACGGGCCTCTCCGCTCCGTCCCGGGCCGGCCGGCCCGCACGATTTCCATGGCCAGGCACCCGCCCCTCGATGGAGAGCTCCCGCAACATGGCCGCTTCGAACCTGCCAACCGCCGATGGCGATCCCAAGGATACGGCGTTCCGGCCCTATGTCCCGGCCGGCGCGGAGATCACCGAGCTGTCGCTCAAGGCCGTGGTCCTCGGCTCCCTGCTGGGGGTCGTCTTCGGTGCCTCCTCGCTCTACCTCTTCCTGAAGGTGGGGATGACCGTCTCGGCGTCGATCCCCGTCGCCGTGCTGGCGATCACCATCTTCCGCGGCCTCTCGCGGGCGTTCGGGACGCGGCCGACCACGATCCTCGAGAACAACATCGTCCAGACGGCCGGCTCCGCGGGCGAATCCATCGCGTTCGGCGTCGGCGCGGCGATGCCCGCCCTGATGCTCCTGGGCTATGAGCTCGAGTGGACCCGCGTGATGCTCGTCTCGGTGCTCGGCGGCCTGCTCGGCATCCTCATGATGATCCCGCTCCGCAAGGCGTTCATCGTCAACCAGCACAAGACCCTGCCCTATCCGGAGGGGACCGCCTGCGCCAAGGTCCTGATCGTCGGCGAGCACGGCGGGTCTCACGCGCGGACGGTCTTCCTCGGCTTCGGGGTCGGCTTCGTCTACCAGATCTTCATGAAGGGGCTGAAGCTCTGGTCGAGCGAGTGGGACAGGGCGATCACCGGGATCAAGGGCTACACCAAGGCGATCGTGGCGCTGGAGCCGGATCCCGTGCTCCTGGGCGTCGGCTACATCATCGGCCCGCGGATCGCCGCGGTCATGGTCGGCGGCGGGTTCCTCACGGCCCTGATGCTAACCCCCATGATTGCCTATTTCGGCGACGGCGTACCGGGCGTGCTTCTCCCCGGCCAGAAACCGATCCACGACCTGAGCGCCGGCCAGATCTCGGGCCAGTACGTGCGCTACATCGGGGCCGGCGCCGTGGCCGCGGGGGGCATCCTCAGCATGCTCAACGCCCTGCCCTTGATCGTCTCTTCGGTGATCGCCAGCTTCGGGTCGATCGGCGCGGGCCGGAAGGCGGGGGACGGCATCGACGGCGAGGCCGCCGCGCCGAGGACCGACAGGGACATCCCGATGCCGCTCGTCCTCCTCGGCTGCCTCGCCCTGGTGGCGGCGGTGGCCGCGTCGAACCTGATCCCCACAACCCTGTATGGTCGGATCCTCGGCGGCGCGATGATCGTCCTGTTCGGCTTCCTCTTCGTCACGGTGAGCTCCCGAATTACGGGCGTGATCGGCTCGTCGTCGAACCCGATCTCGGGAATGACCATCGCCACGCTCCTGTTGACCTGCCTCATCTTCGTCCTGCTCGGCTGGGTGGGGCCGGAATACCGCCTGGCCGCGCTCTCGATCGCGGGGGTGGTCTGCATCGCGTCCTCGAACGGCGGCACGACCTCGCAGGACCTGAAGACCGGTTATCTTGTCGGCGCGACCCCGTGGAAGCAGCAGGTCGCGATCCTCGCCGGGGCGCTCGTCTCGGCCGTCGTCATGGGGGGCATCCTGCTCTGGCTCAATGACGCCTACTCGACGGTCACCGACCGGGCGGCCGACCTGCCCTCGATCAAGGCGAAGGTGGCCGACCTGAAGGACTCGGAGGTCGGCCCCGACGGCCAGACGTACAAGATCTGGTGGGTTGTCAATCCGGAGCCGGGCGTCCTGCCGGGCAAGTATTTGGTTGATGAGTCCGGGCAGGCGAAGTACCTGAAGGACCCGGGCATCGGCGGCCGGCTCAACTATTCGACGACCGGCGCCGACCTGAAGAAATTCAACCCCCCGCAGCCTCGGCTCTTCGCGACGATCATCGACGGGATCATGAAGGGCGACCTCCCCTGGGGGCTCGTGATCCTGGGGGCGGTCCTCGCGATCGTGATGCAGCTCGCGGGGGTCTCCGCGCTGGCCTTCGCCGTGGGCGTCTACCTGCCGCTCTCCACCACGCTACCGATCTTCGTCGGCGGTCTGATCCGCCTGGTCGTGGATAAGGCCCGCAGGTTCAACGCCGAGGAATCCGACATGAGCCCCGGCACCATGATGTCCACGGGGCTCATCGCGGGGGGCTCGCTCGCCGGCATCATCATCGCCCTGCTGGTCGTCTTCGAGAAGCTGGGCGCGATGCTCGACATGTCCAGGAAGGTGGGCGAGGACGTCGAGTATTTGCTGCCGGCGATCGGGGCATTCGCCCTCATCGCCGCGACTCTCCTGGTCGTCGCCCTGACCGGCAAGCGGCCGGTCGTCGAGGACGCCAAGGACGCGGAGGCAATCGTGACGGAGATCTGATCCCGACGGACAACCGCCCGGGGGCGATCGTTTCACTCGCCGCCGGAGACGTCCAGGCCCAGCAAGGTCCCGGCAAGGTTGGGCCGGCCCATCAGCATCGGCGTGGGATATGGCCGCGATGGGCGGCCCGGGGCGTAGGCGTCAGGGCTCGCCAGTCGGCCGACGGGAGCCGGCCGAGGCCCCGGGAGGAGCATCGTCCCCGGCCCTTCCAGGACGGGCCCCTCCAGCATCGGTGCCGGGGCCGGATAGACCGGCCGGCCGCTCTCGCGACGAAACGGAGAGGGAAGTGGAGGCACGCTCGAAGAGCCCGCCGCGGGGGCCTCGTCGATGGCCGGCGGCAGGGCCTCGACGCCCGACTCGATCGGCGGGCCCGACTCCATGACGGGTCCGTCCGGCACGATGATCTCGCCGGTGATGCCAGGCGGCGCCATCGAGCCCTCGCCGCAGACGGAGCAGGTCTCGACGCAGGTCTTGCCCAGAGTCTTTAGCGCCTTCTTCGCCCAGTGACGAGTCAGCATGCTCTTATCGCACTTCGCCGCCCGGTCGACGGCCTCGTGGACGCTCGGCAGGCACGGCTTCATCTTCGCCAACGACTCCGCCGCCTCCTTTCGAACGAGCAGGCAGTCGTCGTGCAGGACGGCCGCGGCGAGGGCGTCGGCCGCCTCCGGATGGCTCTTCCAGTCATACTTCCGAAGCGCCCGGGCCGCCTTCTTCCGGCCGATCCACCCCGACGCTTGCAGCCGGTCGATTTGCCGCTGCACCTCCGGATTCTCCACGCCGCACGCCGAGCACTCCCGGCGGACCTTGTCGTGCCCGCAGGGGATGGAGCCAGATGACGTGACCAGGAAGACGACCGCGCCGACCACCGCTGTGATCATCTCTGTCCTCTCAGCAAGACACCGGCCAAGATGTCGATTCCGAGGCTTATAGTGACTCTGTCGCGCTCGCCGGGCGAGAACTCAAACTCGATCTAAAGCCCCTGTATTATCCAGCCGAAAGGCCAGCGATGCTCCCCCAAAATGGGCCCTGGGCGACTCTGATCGTGGGGGCCTTGTTGATCGTATCAGTCTTGCTGGTTGCGACCGGCTCGGCTGCGTCTCCTTGCTTCCTGTCGCTCGCGCTGGCGACGGGCGTTGCAACCTGGCATCGGGCGTGGCGAGCTTCGGCGGGGACGGCCCTGCGGGGGGCGCTCGTCTGGGGGGCGGTCGCGATCGGGCTGGCGCTGACGGTCCAGGTCGCGGCGATCGCGGAGGGGCCTCGGGGGGAAGGGCCGTGGACGGGGCGGCTTGCGTACCTCATGACCCTGGCCGTGCTCGCGGGCCTGGTCTCGGTCCTGGGGGCGAGGAACCCGGGTGGGGGGGCCTGGGCGATCCTGATGGTCCTCCTGGTGGTGGTCTTCCTGATCCCGTGGCTGGAAGGGGTCGGTCGGATTCGTCGCGGGCCGGGCGCGGCGGAGTTTCGGCTCCTCTCGCCGTGGACGATCTTCTACGGCCTCCTCGCGTGGGTTGGCGTGACGAACTACCTCCCGACGCGGTACGGTCCGGCGGCGGCGGCGCTGGGCCTGGGTTTGATGCTTGAGTACCTGGGACTGACCGACCCTGGCTGGTCGGCAGCGACGCGTCATCAGGTGTGGCTGGGCGTCACCTGGTTGGTGGCCCTTGCGTTGGGGCTCGCGGGATGGGCGGGCTCGAGGCGCCTCGTCGTGTGGGGCCGATTCGATCGGACCTGGCGATGGTTCCGCGATCGCTGGGGCGTCGTCTGGGCGCTCCGGGTCCAGGAGCGGTTCAACCGCTCGGCCGAGCTCGCCGCCTGGCCGGTCCGCCTGAACTGGTATGGACTGGATTCGATCGGAGAAGATGACGTCGACGGCTGGCCCCCGGCGATCCCCGAGGCCGCCGAGGCGACCCTCCGTACCCTGATCCGACGATTCGTGACGCCCGAGCGACTGGATGCCGCCGCGTACGACGGACATCCGGAGGCTTGCCACGACGACAGGCCGGCGGGATGATGAAGTGGCAGCGGACCACGTCTTCGGCATCCGACAACATGCCTCGCACCCGAACCTGCGAGAGGAGGGACAGCCTTGGAGCGACCGGGGAGATATGCCGCGTCCTCGCAGGTGGTGCTGGCCGTCCTGGCGATGATTGCGGCGCTCTACCTCATGCGAATCATCCTGATCCCCATCGCCCTGGCGCTGGTGCTCGCCTGCATGTTCTCGCCACTGGCTTCCTTCTGCCGGCGGTGGTTCCCCTTCGGTTCCTTCGGGGCCCTGACGCTCGTGCTCTTGCTGGTGGCGGGCGGTCTGTACGTCGCCAGCTTGACGGCGGAGAGCCTGATCCGGGGGACACAGACGATCCCCGCCGAGGTCGAGCGTCTGTCGGGACAGCTCAGCCGACGGATCAACGAGATCGTCCGGGCGCAGCCCTACCTCCGCGGGCTCCTTCCCGACCCGGGGACGATCGATCGGCTGGGCGACACCAACAGCGCGATCCTGATCGAGAAGATGAGCTACGGATTCTCCGACCTCTCGTTCTGGGCCGTGGAAGGGTTCATCGTGCTCGTGCTCGTGATCTTCATGCTGGTGGAAGGGCCGATGCTGACCCACAAGGTCATCCGGTTCGCCTCGCGGACCGTCGGCGAGGCCGAGGGCACCAGCCGGATGCTCGGCCAGGTCACTCGGAAGATCCGCGCCTATCTCGTGGCCAGGACGATCATCAACCTGGGGCTCGGGCTGGTCATCGCCGGGGGACTCTGGCTGATGAACATCCACTACGCCCTGGCGCTGGGGCTCTTCGCGGCGGCCACGAACTTCGTCCCTTACATCGGCCAGCTCCTGGGGGGCACCCTCCCGGCCGTGGTGGCGATGGGCCAGACGGGGTCGATCGGCGATGCCCTGATCGTGGCGGCGATGTACCTGGCGGCGGTCGGCGTGGAAGGATATGTCGTCACTCCAATGGTCCTCGGACGCTCGCTCGACCTCAACGGCACGACGGTCCTGATCGCCTGCCTCTTCTGGGGCTTCCTGTGGGGCCTGATCGGACTGATCCTGGCGATGCCCATCACGGTCAGCCTGAAGCTCTTCTTCCAGTCGGTCCCGGAACTGAACCGGTGGGCCGAGCTGATGAGCGTGGACTGGCAATCGCCCGATCCGGAAGAGAATTTCGCGCTGGAGCAGACGTTGACCGAGACCATGCACGGCACGCCCTCGTCCGCCGCGACGATGGCGCCCCGTCCCGTGCCGATGGGGAAGGGACATTCCGCCGGTCCCCCACAGACTCGCGGTTGACGGATCCCTTACAATGGTGGGAACAGCGAGGTGCGCATCTTGCCGCCTCGCATCCTCGATCTCGGGAGTCGATGATGGACGTGACCCTGGAATACTGCGCGCTTTGAAACTACGAGCCCCAGGCCGTCAGTCTAACGGCCAAGCTGTTGCCGCGGTACAAGCGGCAGATCGGCCGATACTCGCTGATCCCGTCCAAGGGCGGGTGCTTCGAACTGACCGTGGGCGGGAAACGCCTCTACTCGAAGCTGGAGACGGGCAAGTTCCCCGACGAGGACGCGATCGTCGCCGCGGTCGGCAAGGCCCTGGGTGATTGATCCGCCTCGCCCTCCTGGAAAGGCCAGGGCAGAGATCGTGAACCCCGGGACGCAGAAGCGGTTTATCGACTATGCCAACTGTGCCGGTTGTGCCGGCAAGATCCCCCCGCTGGGGATCGCGCAGTTGCTGAAAGGTCTGCCTGCGACGTTCAGGGACCCCAACGTCCTGGTCGCGACCGAGACCATGGACGATGCGGGCGTCTACCGCCTTTCGGACAACCTGGCGATGGTCCAGACCGTGGACTTCTTCCCGCCCGTGGTGGATGACCCGTTCGTCTTCGGCCAGATCGCGGCGGCCAATGCGCTCTCGGATGTCTATGCGATGAACGGCCGGCCGGTCACGGTGCTGAACATCGCCGGCTTCCCTGACGACGAGCTCCCGCTGGAGATCCTCGCACAGGTCCTCCGCGGCGCGGCCGATCGCGTGGCCCTTGCCGGGGCGACGACCCTGGGCGGTCACACGCTCCGGGACAAGGAGGTGAAGTTCGGGCTGAGCGTCACCGGCCTGATCGATCCGGCCGACCTGCTCACCAACGCCGGAGCCCGGCCCGGCGACGTGCTCGTCCTGACCAAGCCGCTCGGGACCGGCTTCATCACCACGGCCGCCAAGCGAGAGTCCTGCCCGGCGGGCGTCCTGGAGCGAGCCGTCGCCTCGATGATCGAGCTCAACGCCGTCGGCCGCGATGCCCTCCGCGAGGCGGGCGGCGCCCACGCACTCACCGACGTGACGGGTTACGGCCTCGCCGGCCATGCCTCCGAGATGGCCGACGGATCCGGGGTGACGATCGAGCTCGATGCGGGCACCCTGCCGGCGATCGAGGGGGTTGCGGAGCTCGCGATCCCGAAGTTCCACACCCGGGCGAGCCGGACGAACCGGGAGTTCCTCCGCGATAAGATGGAGGTCGCCGCCGAGGCGGATCCGCTGGGGGTCGAGCTCGTCTACGATCCGCAGACGTCCGGCGGCCTCTTGATCGCCGTCGATCAGCGATCGGTCGATCGACTCGTCGAGGCGCTTCGCCGTCGCGAAACTCAGGCCGCCGCGGTCGTCGGCAGGGTCGTCGAACGTAGCGGGACGACCTCGGTCCGGCTCCGCTGAGTCGGCCGTCCGGAAATTGACGTCGATGAAGACCATGACGGGAATTCGGGAACTTCCCCGCCGGGCCGCTCTGGCCTTGCGACTCGCCGCGATGGCGGGACTGTGCGGCCTTGCCTTAATTGCCTGCTGGGCCATGTCCCGTTCGGGGGCATTCTGCTCGTCTCCCGCGACAGAGAGGCCGCGCCTCGAAACCTGCGAGCGCGCCCGGCAGCTCCTGGGGGATCGGAGGACGGACGAGGCGATTCAACTCCTCGAGGAATCCCTCCAACGCGGCGAGGACGCCGGCCTGCTCGAGCTGCTGGGCCTCGCGATCGAGCGTGAGGGGGACCTCGATGGTGCCGAACGGGCCTGGAGGCGTGCCCTGGCGGCTGAACCCGACCACCCCGAGACGCTGCTCGACCTGGGGCGGCTCTACCTCGGTCAACACCGGCTTGACGAGGCCGCGGAGATCCTCGAGCACGCGGTCCGCCGCTCGCCCACCTCGATCGATTCCGTCTACAGCCTGGCCCGCGCCTATCGGCTCCGGGGCGATCTGTCGAAGGCGGTTCCGCTGGAAGCCCGCGCGGCCGAGCTGCGGCTGAAGGAGCCCCCTCGGGGAGGGATGGGGGAGATGCCTCGGGCGGATCCGGCCGCGAATCGATAACGATCGAACGGCTCACGACTCGACGCACTCGCTCCGCGGGTACGAGCCCAGGATATCGAGCCGGTCGCACTTCTTGCGGATGGCCTCCAGGGCCTTCTGGACGGGGAGGTCGTTGACGTGCCCCTCAATGTCCAGGAAGAAGAGGTAGGCGGGATTCGTATCTTTGGGGGCGCCCGGGACGGGGAAGGATTCGATCCAGGTCAGATTCACGCCGAACTTCTCGAAGGGAGCCAGGATCCGGTTGAGCGAGCCGACTTGATTGTGGAGCCGGAGCATCAGGGTCGTCTTGTCCTTGCCGGTCGGCTGCTCGGCGACCTCCGCGATGACGGCGAACCGCGTCACGTTATGGACCTGATCCTCGATGTTCTCCGCCAGGACGTTCAGCCGGTAGGCCGAGGCGGCGGCCCGGCTGGCGACCGCCGCGGCGAACTCCTCGCGCTGGGCCAGCTCGGCCGCCGCGGCGGTGGACACGACCTCCACCTTGGCCGACTGGGGCAGGTTCTTCCCCAGCCAGTTGCGGCATTGCGACAGCGCCTGGGACTTGCTGTACACCCGTCGGACCTGGCTCCACTCGCAGCGCCCCAGCAGATAATGGTGGATACGCAGGCGAACCTCTGCCCGGATCTTGAGGTTGGGCAGCTTGATGAACATGTCCAGCGTGTCGGCGATCCGTCCGTCGGTCGAGTTCTCCAGCGGGACGATCCCGAACTGGACGTGCCTCCGGTTCACTTCCTCGAAGACCGCGGCGATCGAGCCCACCGGAACATGGTCCACGGCTTCGCCAAACTTGGCGACGGCCGCAAGATAGCTATAGCTGTACTTGGGGCCAAGGCAGGCCACCCGGAGGTTCCGTTGGAGCGACCTCGATCCGCTCATCAATTCGCGGAAGATCAGTCGCAGAGTCTCGTTGGGGAGGGGGCCGTGACTCGCCGAGACGGCCCGGGCGATCACTTCATCCTCGCGGGCGGCGGACCAGACCTCGAGCCCCTGTTTATGCTTGAGCTGGCCAATCTGGGTCGCGATCTCGGCCCGCCGATTGAGCAGCGTGACGATGTCCAGGTCGAGCTGATCGATTTCCCCTCGCAAACTGCTCAGCGTCGGTGCCCGCTTGGCGTCGGGGGCCTCGCTCGGGACGGCCTTCCCTGTTGAGGGCGTTCGATTGCTGGGGGCGGACTTGCGGGCCATCGGTCCACTCGGCGGGTCTCGGGACGTAGGCCATCCCGGGTAGGTTGAGACGCAAGGTTTGGAGCCATAAGTCATTAAAGGAAAAGCGGGGCCCTGTCAAGGGGCTCGCCCTGAACAAACTTAGGCCGAGTCCAGACGCATGGTGTCTGAGGCGTTCGAGAGACAGGATCAGGGCATCGAAATTGCAAAAGGCTGCGGAGGGCGATTTGCCCGAGTCCATCAGATAGTCCCGAGCGGTGTCATGCGATATCTGGCCCTGGCCACGGATTATGATGGGACGCTCGCCCATGACGGGCGCGTCGACGAACCGACTCTGAAGGCACTCCGTCGTCTCAAGGAGTCGGGCCGTAAGCTCATCCTCGTGACCGGGCGGGATCTCGACGAGCTGATCGACGTTTTCCCGGAGCTCGAGGTCTTCGACCGTGTCGTCGCCGAGAATGGGGCCCTGCTGTACTCGCCGAACGACCGATCGGAGAAGATTCTCGCGGAGCCCCCGCCCGCGGAGTTTCTGGCGCGGTTGAAGACGAAGGGGGTCGGGCCGATCGCGGTGGGTCGGGTGATCGTCGCGACCTGGGTGCCCCATCAGGGGGCCGTTTTGGAAGCGGTCCGGGAGATGGGTCTCGAGCTCCAGGTCATCTTCAACAAGGGGGCGGTGATGATCCTCCCCTCCGGCGTGAACAAGGCCACGGGCCTGGACGTGGCGCTCCGGGAGCTCTTGCTCTCCCCGCACAACGTCGTCGGGATCGGTGATGCCGAGAACGATCATGCGTTCCTCGGTTCAAGCGAATGTGCCGTGGCGGTCTCGAATGCGCTCGAGACGCTCAAGGAACGGGCCGACTGGACGACGACCGGTGACCACGGCAAGGGCGTGGTCGAGCTGATCGAGGCCCTCGAGGCGAACGACCTGCTCGAGCTGGAGCCGAGGCTGACTCGCCATCACATCCTCCTGGGGACGGACGACGACGGGGACGAGGTGAAGGTTGCCCCCTACGGCCGTCGCGTGATGGTGGCGGGCACGTCCGGGGGCGGCAAGTCGACGCTCACGACCGGGCTGCTCGAGCGGCTGGCCGAAGCCCAATACCAGTTCGTCATCATCGACCCGGAAGGGGATTACACCGAGTTCGAACATACGGTGGCGATCGGCGACCCGAAGAATGCCCCCTCGGCCGACGCGGTCGTCGATCTCCTGGACAAGCCCGAGGCCCAGAACGCGTCGGTCAACCTGCTGGGGATCCCGCTCGCGGATCGGCCGGCCTTCTCCGACGGGCTGATTCCTCGGCTCCAGGAGTTGCTGGCGAGGACCGGCAGGCCTCACTGGATCGTGGTCGATGAGGCCCATCACCTGATGCCCAGGGCCTGGACGCTCGCCCCGAGCGTCCTGCCCCAGCCGCTGGGAAGTTCCCTCTTCATCACCGTCCACCCCGACAGCGTCTCCCCGGCGGTCCTCGAGTCCATCGACCTGCTCCTGGCCGTGGGCAAGGATCCCGACCAGACGATTCGCAAGTTCTGCTCAGCGTCCGGACGTCCCTTGCCGGCCGGCCTGGAACCCACCGTGCTCGAACGCGGGGAGACGCTCGCCTGGTTCGTCCACGAGGCCCGCTCGCCATTCCGCGTCAAGACGGTGGCCGGCAAGAGCGAGCTCCGCCGACACAGCCGGAAGTATGCCGAGGGGAACCTCGGGCCGGAACGGAGCTTCTATTTTCGAGGCCCCGACGCCGCGCTCAACCTCCGCGCACAGAACCTCTACCTCTTCCTCCAGCTCGCCGACGGCGTCGACGACGCGACCTGGCTCTACCACTTCCAGCAGGGAGACTACGCCCGATGGTTCCGCGACCAGGTCAAGAGCGATGAGCTCGCCGAGGAGGCGGAACGGATTGCCGCGGAGCCGGGCCTCTCCGCGGCCGAGTCCCGCGCGAGAATTCGCGCCGCCATCGAAGAGCGATACACGTTGCCCGCCGAGCCTTCGGGGTCGATCACCGATCCGTCCAAGTTCGGTTGAGCGATGACTTCAGCGATTGGTCGCGGTAGCCTCCGCCCGCTTGCGATAGTAGGCCAGCCAGTCTCGGCCCGTCTCGGTCGTGAGGTCGACGAAGGCGGCATCGATCTCGGATCGATCCGGAGTCCCTGCTTTCTCTCGCTCGAGGCCGCGCTCCACCAGGGTTTCCGTCCGCCCCTTCCAGTCATGGGTGGCGAGTCCGCGGGAGAGTGCGGCGAAGTACCAGACCCGGGCGTCATCCGGAGAGGTCCGCGTTAGCTCCTCGAAGTACTTGCCAGCCTCGGCGTACTTACCAGATCGAAAGAGGGCCGCACCGGCGTCGAGCGTCGGATGGCCGGAGCCCGAACCGGAGGCGCGGGCGAGCTCGCCGTCGTGCGTTGCCGGCGGGCTCGAAGGCTTGGTCGCGGACTTGGCCTCGGACTGGAGGGCCATGAGCTGCGCGCGGAGGCCTTCCACGTCCGCCGTCAGGCTCGCGACCTTTTTCGCCTGCTCGTCGATCCGCGGCGGCACGGCGCCCGCGTGTTCTTCGAGGGCCTGGAGTTTGACGGGCAGGCTCTCAAGAGTGGCGACCCGTTCATTGAGGGCCCCGAGGTCCGGTGCGGGGGTCCGCGGGAGCTTCGCCATGCGATCCCGCAATTCGTCGACCTGCGAAGCGACTTCCTTGACCCGGTCATCAAGCCCGGGACGCGAAGCATCCGCCGCGGAGGCGCTTCCCCCGGCGGACCGAGACGCCGGCTTGGTCGTGGATCGGTCCAGCAGCCGTTCATACCCCCAGGCTCCGAGTCCTCCCATCACCAGGGCGAGTGCCCCCGAAGCCATGACGGTGGTCATGCCCGAGAGGGCCGGAGCATCGTCTCGAGACGTCCGGATGATGGGCATGGGGGGACGGCCGTCTGTCGCCCCCGGCCGATGATGGGCCTCGGCGGCGGATGCCGAGGTTTCGGAGGAGTTGGGAGCGGTCCCGGCCGATGAGCGGGCCCGCGTGACGTTCCCGCCTCCCGACCCGACGACCGGGGGTGTAGCCGAATCGCCCGGGTTTACAAACACAGGATCTTCTCGAGATGACATGGCGTTTCTCCTTGTTAATGCGGGGAGGACCGGGGGCTCTCACGGCCCGGGAGAGACCTTCTTCGTGGTGCGTTCTTTCTCCTTGCCGGGGGAGACATCGGGGCCGCCCACCGGCCGCAGGACGCGAATCCGGGTGGCGTGATGCCGCTGGTCCTCGAGGCGGGAATCGACCTCGACCCAGAGCCCGGGCTTGAGTTCCATGGGCTCGAGGGCCCTGGCTTTCGGCCCGCGGACCTCCTCTGCCCCCTTGCTGGTGGCGTCGTCTCGGTGTGGCCGTCGATCGGCGTCCGGACGGTCTGCCGCCTCCTCGAGGGCGGCCGCCCCGTCCGCGGTCGGGGCGCCGTCGCTGATCGAGTCGGTCGAGGATCGATATCGGACGGTGATCTCGGTCTGACGGTCGACTTCGAATGCGGTCACCAGCGGTTTGCTCTGGGGATGGCCCTCCGCGGCGACCGAGGCCTTGCCCTTCTCCGCGGCCTTCGCCACCCCGGTCCGTGCGGCCTTTTGCGTCCCGGTTGCCTGGTCGCGGACGAAGTCACGCCAGACGACGTCGGTATTGACCGTCAAGCGCCAGGCCCCGCCCCGCGAGGGGGGAGTCTCGCCGACCGGCTCTGCTCGGAGGATCACCCCGGAGACCATGCCCCGGCCCGACGCGGGGGCGCGAGGGGACTCGACCCGAGGCTCGTTCCGCTCCTGTCCCTTCAGCTCGGGTGGGGAATAGACGGCGACGACGAGGCCGCCCATCAGCGCCGCATGGACGGCACGACTGCCTGGTTGTATCCGCATGTGGAATCCCTCTCGAATGCAGCCGAGTGGCCTTGGAGTGGGCGCGAGATGACGATCCGCCAGGTTATCGTCGATGGGATCTGCAACTGCGGTGCCGTCTTGCGGGACGAGGCCCGGGGCGCATGGGGTTACGTGGGTTGGCTCCTGGCCTGTAGAGTGGTGCATGTCGGGGAGCTGAGGCGGACTTACTGAGCGAGCGGAGCGTGGCGATGGGGCGAGTGCGAGGGATCTGGTGGCTGGCGGCTCTGACCATCTCCACGGGCAATCCGGGCGCTCTCGCGGCGGCCGACGGGATCTACTCGCGGCAGGCGGTGGTCTCGCAGGAGTCGCATGCGTCGGAGGCCGGTGTGGAAGCCCTCCGCCACGGCGGAAACGCGGTGGACGCGGCGATCGCGACGGCCTTTGCGCTGGCCGTGACGCTGCCAGAGGCGGGCAATCTGGGGGGAGGCGGCTTCATCGTCGCCTTCCTTGCGGATCGCCACGAGGTGGTGACCGTGGATTTCCGCGAGAAGGCGCCGCTCTCGTCCTCGCCCACCATGTACCTGGACGCCTCCGGCAACCTGCTCCCCCAGCACCGGCTGGGGGCGAGGGCCGCGGGGGTTCCGGGGACCGTCCGCGGGCTTGCGTTGGCCCATGCGAAATGGGCCAAGCTCCCCTGGGCGGAACTCGTCCGTCCGGCGGCCCGCCTGGCTCGCGAGGGCTTCTCGATCTCCGCGGAGCTCGCTGGGGCCTTGAACTCGCAGCTCGCCCCGCGGAAGGCCGAGTCGGGTCCTGGTCGCGGCGCATATGGTCGGCTGGCCGACATTCCCTCGTCGGTCGCCGTCTTCTCCAGGCCGGACGGCAGGCCCTGGCAGGAGGGAGACCGATTGATCCAGCCGGACCTCGGCGCGACCCTGGAACGGATCGCCGAGCACGGACCGGACGACTTTTACAGGGGGAAGACCGCCGAGCTGATCGTGGCTTACATGGAGGCCAATCGCGGAGAGATCCGTGCGCAGGATCTGGCCGCCTACGAGGCGAAAATCCGGCCGCCGGTCCATACAACCTTCCGGGGCCGCGACGTTTACGGCATGGGGCCGCCCTCTTCCGGCGGCATCGTCCTCTGCCAGATGCTCAATATCCTCGAGCGGTTCGACCTGAAGGCCGACGGCCGCGACTCGGTCCGGACGGTCCACCGCGTGACCGAGGCTCAACGGCGTGCCTTCTTCGCCAGGGCGACCCGACTGGCCGACCCCGATTTCGTCGATGTTCCGGCCGCGGAGCTGACCTCGAAGCCGACCGCCGAGGCGCTCGCACGGACGATCGGCGACCGGGCCACGCCGAGCGCCTCGCTGGCGCCGTTTCCGATCCTCCCCGCCGAACCCGAGCATACGACGCATCTGTCGACGATCGACGCGGCCGGCAACGCGGTGGCGCTGACATACACCCTGGAGGATAGTTATGGCGCCAAGGCCGTCGTCGCCGGTGCGGGCTTCCTGCTGAACAACGAGATGGGCGACTTCAACCTGATCCCCGACCGGACCGATGCCTCGGGGCGGATCGGCACGGAGCCGAACCGGATCGCGCCGGGGAGGAGGATGCTCAGCTCCATGACGCCGACGCTCGTGCTGGACGGGGGCAAGGTCCGGGCCGTCACGGGCTCTCCGGGCGGGCGGACCATCCCCAATACGACGCTCTGGGTGGTGCTCAACCTGCTCGAGTTCGGGATGAGCCCGCGGGCTGCCGTGGACGCCGGCCGGACGCACCACCAGTGGTTCCCGGACGTCGTCCTGTTCGAGAGGGACAAATGGCCGCGGGCGACGCTCGACGGCCTGGCGACGCTCGGGCATGCCCGCCTCGGGATCCGGGCCATCGGCACGGCGAACACGATCGTGGTCGGCGAGAAGTCTGCCATCCACGGCGTGCCGGACCTCCGCCGCACGACCTCGGCGGCCCGCGGAGATTGAGCGCTCACCCCGGAACTGGCCGACTTGGGCCATCTCTTCGAGCCATCGAAAACCGCCCGAAATACGGGCCGGGACGACCTCGAAGGGCGGAAATCCTGGGAAAAACCGGGGAAATCGGGGGCTGACCGCGAATTTCTCTGGATATTTCCAGGGTGATCGTCGAAAACCAAGCCCAGGAACCTCGGTGATCACCCTCAATGGAGAGGGCCGCCGGATGGTTCACAACAGGTAAAGCAGCGACCTCTTTCAGGAGGGAGAACCGTCCATGGCCAAGAAAGCCGCACCCAAGGCCGCCGAGCCCAAGGCAGCCGCCCCGAGCAAGACCGCCAGCAAGCCCGCGACCAAGACCGAGTTCTACTCCGCCCTCGCGGAGAAGACCGGCCTGACCAAGAAGCAGGTCGCCACGGTCTTCGAGGCCCTCGTCGAGTTCCACAACAAGGAGCTCGGCAAGAAGGGCCCCGGGATCGTCCAGATCCCCGGCCTCTTCAAGGTGAAGGTCGTCCACAAGCCGGCGACCCCCGCCCGCCCGGGCTTCAACCCCCAGACCAAGCAGCCGATCACCATCAAGGCCAAGCCGGCCCGCAAGGTGATCAAGGTCATGCCCCTCAAGGCGCTCAAGGACATGATCTGAGCGGCCGCGAAGCCGCTCAGCCAAGGGTCGCCCACCGGACCCCAAACCGACCCGCGACCTCCGCCCGGCCTCGCCGGGGTCCGATGTCGCGGGTCGTTCGTTTTCGCCCTCGACCTTGCCGGTCGTCACTCGGCCGTCATCTCCCAGTGGAACGCGGGGGTCTTGCCGTCGATGACGAGAGTCGCCCCGGCGCCCTCGGGCAGGGGCTCCACCTTGGCCGGGCCGATCCGCTCTCCGTTGTTGTTCAGCGCATAGGCCTTGATCGTCCCCTTCCGCCGCCAGGAGACCCGCGCATTCACCGGCTCCTGCAGGAACGGGGGCCGACCCGGGTCGGCCACGTCACGCTGGAAGCGATCGGTCCAGGAGAAACCGGTCGGCTCGACACGGGCGATCGCCGTGACGAGCAGCCGGGGGGCCGTGGCGATCGGTTTCTCCCCAACGGCCGTGGCCACCACGACCGCGAAGGGGTTGTCCTCGATCATGTCCATGTCGCCGAGCGACGTCAGGTTCCCGCCTTGCCAGCCGGCAATCCCCTGGGTATGCGGCGTATCGACGGCCAGCCGCCCCCGCGCCGGCTCCCAGCCCGGGACCGTGCCCGGCCGCGACTTCCGACGTGCCGCCGCCTCGTGCTCCCCTTCGCCCGGGCGGGCCGGCTCGCGGAGCATGAGCGAGGCCATGTGGGGCCAGAGCGCGTAGACGTGCGGGCTTGCGTTGGCCACCTCGGGAAGCTGGTAGATGTCCTCGCCCCCGGAGGTCCCCGCGGGGCCGTTTCCCCACTCGATCGGGAAGATGAAGATGCCTCGCCGGACCAGGGCGTCCCAGTCCTCGAACATGGCCGTCTGCACCGCCAGGAGCTGATCGGCGGCCTCGTGCGGGAAGGCCCAGGCTCCCTGCGAGAGCGGACACCACTGGCCCACGACGTAGGGAACGCCGGCGTGCCGCTTCCTGCGGGCCCCCGCGTTGAGCGCCCCGTCGGCGCTCCAGAGCTGCGACCGGGTCTCCGGGGCCACGAACGTCGACGGCGACCAGAAGAGGCGGTCGTCCACCAGGTCGAGCGGCGGAGAAGCCAGCCCGGCGGAGAACTCCGCGTCCCGCCGCCAATGCGAGGTTCCGGCGATCGGGACCCTGACTTTTTCCGCCCGCAGGGCGTCCACCATCTTCTTGAAGTAGGACGCCTCCTGCGCCTGCCAGAACCGTCGGCCCGACCCGCCGGGATTCCTCGACGCGAGCGATCGAAGCGCCGCGGCATACTCCCCGGGGAGGGCCACGTTCGGTCGCTCCTGGAGGTCGAAGAGCGAGATCTCGCCGAGCAGCGTGACCCAGGCCAGCGCGGGATCGTCCTTGAGCGTCAGGCCCGTCTCGCCGTTCTTGCGGCCCAGCAGGTTGCGGGCCGTCCGCAGTGAGAGCTTCATCAGCACCGGGTCGAAGAGCGCGGCGGGGCCGCCCCCGGGCGGCAGGAGGCCGGTTAGGGGGACGCCGTCGTCGTCCCGGAAGATCCGCCGCGACTGGAGCTCGAGCGCCACGTGGATGCCACGCGCCTTGAGCGCGGCGATCAGGTGATCGAGCCTCGCCATCGCGGCCTGATCGAACCTGCTCGTGTCGTCGCGGGTGTCGTCGAACAGGCTCCGATCCGGGCCGATCGCGGCGTCCAGGTCGCCCAGCCTGACGAGGTTGATCCCGGACCGCGCCAGCCGATCCGCCAGCTCGTCCGCCCGATTCGGCTCCAGGAATGCGGCCGGGGACAGGAGGCTGACCCCGTGGAATCGGGCGCGGCCCCCCTTTTCGAAGGCGAGCTTCCCATCCTTCACCGTGACGAACCCCTTGCTACCGGCCGGTGCCTGGACCAGGAACGAGACGTCCAGCGGCGAGCCGGCGACGATCGTCGTGGAGGTCGGCACCTTCAGCCAGTCGGCCGTGTCGTCGGTCACGTGGAAAGGGGACCACTCGCCCGCGCCGGCCGCGGGGGCGGCCTCCACCGTGACGTCGTCGATCGCGACCCGGCCGAGCACGTCCGTCTTTTCGAACTGGAGGACCGCCCGCCGCGCGCCGGGCGGCACCCGGACCTCCGCGACGTCTCGACGCCAGTCGAAGCTCCCCGACCAGGTCATCAGCGTGGCGTCGGTCCCCGGGATCGGTCTCCCCGTGTCGTCCAGGAAGAACATCTCCGCCCCCGCGCCGCCGCTGCCGCGCAGGCCCTTGGCCTGGACGTAAGTGCTCACCGCGAGCGCCCCGAATCCCTCGACGGGCAGCGCCAGCCCGGTGAGGATCCGCGGCAGGCCGGAATCCGATCGGCCCAGTTCCAGTGCCGTGCCACTGCGGTGCCCCGGGAAGATCCGGGCCGCATCGTTGTTGACGATCCAGTAGGCCGGCGCCGGGTCCCCGAGTTCGAAATCGCCGTTCAGGACGAGGTTCGTGGAAGTCTCGGGCTCGTCGTTCCTGGGGATCAGGTCGATCGTCAGGCCATCGAAATCGAGCGATCCGCGAGCCCCCATTAGGCCGATGGACATGATCGCGTCGTGCGTCCCGGGGGGCACGGGAATCCGCTTCGAAACCCGGGTCCACTGCGAGCCGACGGTATGGGTCCAGGGGCCCATCGTCCCCCGAGAGAGCTGCCGCAACTGGTCGCCCAGGAAGTCGATCATGAGCGCCGGCTCCTGGCCCGATCGCTCCCCTTGCTGGACGTTGTTCAGCCGCAGCCAGACCCCGATGACGACGGCTTCGGTCGCCTTCCCGTCCACCCCGAAGGCCCGCGAGATCCCCGACGGTCGCCCCCGCCTGGGGCTGTCGAATCGGATGAAGTGCGGCCCGACCTGGCCCCCCTTCGCCTCCCAAACGGCATCCCTCGCGCTGTACCAACCGTCGGGGACGCCGTCGCCGTCGGAATCCCTCTCGAGGTCGTCGAGGGGCGGCGGGCCGGGGCGTTCGATCTCCGGGTCCTGGGCTCGCGCACGCGGGTGAAAGGGAGACCCGCCGAGGGCGATCATCACAGCGACCGCGAGGGTGAAGGGCCACCCGGTGATTCGCACGTTTCGATTCCGAGTCGTCCGCTCTTCCATGTCTTCGGTTGCCCTGTCGTCATCGTCGTGAGGGGTCGCGCCGCCCATCCGCCGGGCCTCCTCGGTTCGGTTCAGTTCCTGTCGCTCGCGGGCTTCGGATCGGCCTTCTCCTTGAGCGCCTTGCCGGTCATCGGCACGAAGAGCGTGGGCTTCTTGACCTCGTCGATCAGCTTGCCGTCCTTCTTGGTGATCAGGTGGACGGACTGATGGAACCGATCGCCCAGGGGGATGGCCATCTTGCCCCCCTCCTTGAGCTGGTCGATGAGCGGCTGCGGGATCTTCTGCGGGGCGCACGTGACGATGATCGCGTCGAACGGCGCGGCGTCGGGCCAGCCCTCGTAACCGTCGCCGGGCTTGGTGTGAATGTTCGTGTAGCCGAGCTCCTTGTGGACGGCCGAGGCCCGTTGGTAGAGGGGCTCGTGGATCTCGATCGAGTAGACCTCCTTCACGAGTCGCGAGAGGATGGCCGACTGGTAGCCCGAGCCCGTTCCGACCTCGTAGACCTTGTCGGTCGGCTTGGGGTCGAGGAGCTGAGTCATGAACGCGACGTCATACGGCGGGGTGATCGTCTGCCCCTCGCCGATCGGGATCGATTCGTCGTCATAGGCCTGCCGCCGCGTGTTCTCCGGCAGGAATTTATGCCGGGGCACGGTCCGGAACGCCTCGAGCACCCGCGGGTTCCTGATGTCCCGCTCCTTGAGATGCCGTTCCACCATCCGGTTCCGCGCCGCGGCCGTCGGATCGTTGGCGGGCTGCTCGTCCTTCGTCTCCTGGGCCCAGGCCCCGGAGACGGATGTCAGCACCAGCAGTATTCCCAGCGAGATCGCCATCCCCGTGCGCATCGTCGTCCTCCTGCGGAGTCTCCGGGCTCGATCCGGGCCGAATCGGTGCGGACCCGTGCCGTCGGCCCCTCATCATAACGCCCTTCCTGGTAATCGCTCCAGGCGCCGGGGCCGAACCGGCGGACTTCCGTCATCGCCTCTGGTCGCGTCCCGCGAGGATCGCCTCGATCTCCGCGCGGATCCTCGGACTACGGCAGCGTTTCAGGTAATCGCGGCCGGTCTTGCCGTAGCCGTCCATCTCGTCGAAGTTGCCTCCACGCTCGGCCAGGAGCTTGACGACGTCCCATCGTCGCGGTCGGGCCGCCGAGGTCACCGGGGAGAAGCCGTCGATGTCGACATGGTTCAAGTCGGCACCGGCATCCAGCAGGATCGTGACGATCTCTAGATGTCCCTCCCGTCCGGCTACCTGCAGCGCGGTCTCCCCGGCCCGCCCGTTGGCGATGAAGTTTACCGGTGCCCCCGCCGCCAGCAGCCTCCGCACGCCCTCCGCGTCGCCGTCCCGGGCTCTCCTCTCGAGGTCGTCCCACATCGCATTGGCTCCCTACTCGAACTGGAGTCGTCCCACCAGCAAGCAAGACTGCTCGCCCGAGCATCATGTACGACGAACTGGCCGAGGGGAGGCTTCAGTGATTTGAAGCTGGTTCCCGAACCTCATCCAGGACCCGCGAGTTGTACTGCCCCATGCGCTCCGCCGTCGGCAGGTGCTCCTTCAAGACGAATCGCGGGCGGGGCTGGGCGATGAGGTAGGCGGCGAGGTCGCGGGCCTCGTCCACATCGAGCGAGGGGTCGTCGAGGGGCATGGCGACCTTGAGCCAGGAGGTCAGGCCGTCGAGTGAGGCGAGGCCGGCGCCGGCGTTGAAGGACTGCGGGCCCCAGACGGGGGGGTTCTTCTTGCGGCCCGCACCGTTCGCGCCGTGGCAATCGGCGCAGTGCTCGACGTAGAGGGCCTTGCCCCGCGCCGCGTCGGCCTTCGCCGGGTCGACCTTGAGCGGCGGGACGTGGTCGGGACCGAGCGGCTTTTCCGGGTTCATGGCGATCGGCTGGCCCTGCGAGAGCCAGGTGATGTACGCCGCGACGGCCACCGAGACCTCGCTGCCCAGCGGGGGCCGGACGCCGTTGCAGCTACGCATGAAGCAGTTGAGGATCCGGTCCTCCAGCGTGATGACCCGTTTCTCCCTGGGCGAATACGCCGGATAGGCCGACGCCGTCCCGAGGAATGATCCCGCCTTCGGCTTTCGTCCGCCCTCGAGATGACATGCCCCGCAGGCCAGGGCATTCCCGCTGTAGGCCTTCGAAAGCGGATGGTTCGGCGTGTCCTTGACGATCGCTTCGCCGAGCCGGACCACGTCGCCGAGCGGGCCCGGCGGATAGGGCCGCGGGGCGTGCGGGCCGTCGTCGGGGCGAGCTGTCCGTGTGCTCACGAGGGAGATGGCCAGAATCAGGCCAGCGGCGACTGCGAACAGGCTGGATCGCGACCGCGATTCGGGCGGCGTCATCGAGTCCTCTCTTCTCTGATTGGTCGATTCCAACCCGGGCGGTTCGGGCCTCGGGGGAGCAATGCGCCGGGAGCATTCTAACCCGTACGTCGCCTGATGCCGCCTTCCTGCCCACTGGTCGAACGCGTTAAGATACGACATCGGCGGTTACCCTCACCTGCATGACCGCAATGACCTCGGCCGGCCCACGGCTCGGCGAGCGCCTTTCCGGGAGGACGAGGCTCCGGCCGAGCCGGGACGAGCCGTTGTCGGCGACCGGCGAGAGGCCACGGATCGCAGGGATGTTAGGGTCCTTCCGTATCAACAGGACGAGGGGCAGACAGGAGCGCGAATGGTCGGCAGCAGTTACAACCTGACCCATCTGAAGGTCCTGGAGGCGGAGAGCATCCACATCATCCGCGAGGTGGCCGCGGAGTTCGAGCGGCCGGTGATGCTCTACTCGATCGGCAAGGACTCGGCCGTGATGCTGCGGCTGGCGCAGAAGGCGTTCTATCCGGGCCGGCTGCCGTTCCCGCTCCTGCACGTGGACACGACCTGGAAGTTCCGGGCGATGATCGAGTTCCGCGACCGGTACGCGAAGGAGCAGGGGCTCGACCTGAAAGTCTGGATCAATCCCGAGGGCAAAGCCCAGGGGATCAACCCGTTCGACCATGGCTCGAAGAAACACACGGACATCATGAAGACGGCGGCGCTGAAGCAGGCGCTGAACCACTACCAGTTCGATGCGGCCTTCGGCGGCGCCCGCCGCGATGAGGAGAAGAGCCGGGCCAAGGAACGGGTCTACAGCTTCCGCGACCGGCTCCACCAGTGGGATCCCAAGAATCAGCGGCCGGAGCTCTGGAACCTCTACAACGGCAAGGTCAACAAGGGAGAGAGCATCCGCGCCTTCCCGCTCTCCAACTGGACCGAGCTCGACGTCTGGCAGTACGTCCATCTCGAGAACATCCCGATCGTGCCGCTCTACTTCTCGGACGTTCGCCCGGTCGTGGAACGCGACGGCACCCTGATCATGGTGGACGATGACCGGATGCGGCTGCGGCCCGGCGAGGAGCCGATGATGAAGCGGGTTCGATTCCGGACGCTCGGCTGCTATCCGCTGACGGGGGCCATCGAGAGCTCCGCGACGACGCTGCCGGAGATCATCGAGGAGATGCTGCTGGCTCGGAACTCCGAGCGGCAGGGCCGGGTCATCGATCACGACGAGTCCGGCTCGATGGAGCAGAAGAAGCGCGAGGGCTATTTCTGAAATGCAGACCGTCGATCTCAGCAAGGAGGACATCCACTCCTACCTCGCCCGCCACCAGAAGAAGGAACTCCTCCGCTTCCTCACCTGTGGGAGCGTGGACGACGGCAAGAGCACGCTCATCGGTCGGCTCCTGCACGACACCAAGACGATCTACGAGGACCAGCTCGCCGCCGTCAAACGCGACAGCGAGAAGGTCGGGACCACCGGCGCCGGGGAGGTGGACCTGGCCCTGCTGACCGACGGCCTGAAGGCCGAGCGCGAGCAGGGGATCACCATCGACGTCGCCTACCGTTACTTCTCGACCGACCGCCGCAAGTTCATCATCGCCGACACGCCCGGCCACGAGCAGTACACGCGGAACATGGCCACCGGGGCCTCGACGTGCCAGCTCGCGATCATCCTGATCGACGCCCGCCACGGCGTGATGACCCAGACCCGGCGACACTCGTACATCGTCTCCTTGCTCGGCATCCGGCACGTCGTCGTGGCCATCAACAAGATGGACCTCGTCGACCACTCGCGGGATGTCTTCGAGCGGATCAAGGACGAGTACACGGGCTTCGTCGCCAAGCTCGACCTCCGCGACGTCATCTTCATCCCGATGTCGGCCCTGAAGGGGGAGAACGTCGTCTCCCGGAGCGAGGCGATGCCCTGGTATTCGGGCCCGCCGCTTCTGGACCACCTGGAAACGGTCCACATCGCCAGCGACCGCAATCTGACCGACCTGCGGTTCCCGGTCCAGTACGTCATCCGCCCCAACCTGGACTTCCGCGGCTTCGCCGGGACGGTCGCCTCGGGCATCCTGAACCGGGGCGACGAGATCATGGTCCTCCCCTCCGGCAAGCGGAGCCGGGTGAAGTCGATCGTGACCCAGGACGGCGAACTCGAGAGCGCCTTCGCGCCCCAGGCCGTGACCGTGACTCTGGCCGACGAGGTGGACGTCAGCCGCGGCGACATGCTGGTGCGTCCGGACAGCCCGCCGCACGTCAGCAGCGAGCTCGAGGCCATGGTCGTCTGGATGGCCGAGCAGCCCCTGGTTCCGGGCCGGACCTATTCGCTCAAGCAGACCACGCGGCAGGTCTCCGCGGAGGTCGCCGCGTTCCGCCACGGCGTCGACGTCAACACCCTGGAGAATCGGGCCATCACGCGGCTGGGGCTGAACGAGGTTGGGCACGTGCAGCTCAGCCTGACGCAGGCCCTCGCCTACGATCCGTACCGGATCAACGCCGCGACCGGCGCGTTCATCCTGATCGACCGCCTGACGAACAACACCGTGGGCGCCGGCATGATCCTGGAGCCCGGCATCGGCCGGGCGCCGGGCGACGCCTGGGCCTCGGAGCCGGCGGTTCGCCTCAAGTTCCGCGAGAGCCTGGTCGCGCCGGTCGAGCGGGAACAGCGGTTCGGTCAGGTGCCGATCACGGTCCTGCTCGTCGGCCTGACCGGCAGCGGCAAGAGCCGGATCGCCTACGGGCTCGAGCGGAGGCTCTGGGACGAGGGCCGGGCCGTGACCGTGCTGTACGGCCAGAACATGCGGCAGGGCCTGAACCGCGACCTCGGGTTCACGGCCGACGACCGTTCGGAGAACCTCCGCCGATCCGCCGAGGTGGCGAAGCTGATGAACGACGCGGGCATCACCACCATCGCCGCGTTCGTCGCACCCCACGAGGCCATCCGCGAGAAGGCCAAGGACCTGATCGGCCGCGACCGCGTGCTCGAGGTCTACTGCACGGCCCCCATGGACGTACTCCGGTCCCGCGACCAGAGCGGCGCCTACCGTCTGGCCGATGAGGGCAAGATCGCCCAAATGCCGGGCGTCACCGCGGCCTTCGAGGAGCCGAAGGCACCGGACCTCGTCCTCCAGACCGACCAGATCCGCATGGACGAGTGCGTCGATCGCATCGTCGAGCTCATGAGGGCGAAGGGATTCCTGAGCTAACGTGAGTCCCCGCGCGGGGAACCTCCGCCCGCTCCTGGACCGGGCATCGCCTTGACTCGACGCCAATGTTTAACAATCATTGAGCGTTGAGAGCCGGGGCTTGATGGATCGTCGCGTCCGAGGACGAGCGTGTGAGGATCTTCATGCGAATGCGGGTTTGGACGTTGGTGATCCTTGCGATGACCCGAGGGCTAGCCGCCGCGGGGGAGGACGGGCCGCCGACCTTCGAGCACGATGTCCGGCCGATCCTCAAGGCGTATTGCCTGGACTGCCACGGCGGTGGTGAGGCGCTCAAGGGGAAGCTCGACCTGCGTCTGAGGCGGTTCGCCGTGCGGGGCGGTAAAAGCGGGCCGGCGGTCGTCCCCGGCAAGCCCGGGGAGAGCGAGTTGCTGACTCGCGTCCGAGGCGAGGAGATGCCGCCGGGCGAGAAGAAGGTGCCGGCGGACCGGATCGCCGTGCTGGAAAAGTGGATCGCCGCAGGTGCGCCGACCATCCGGGACGAGCCCCAGGACCTCCCCGCGGGGATCGACATCACCCCGGAAGAGCGGGCGTTCTGGGCCTTCCAGCCGATCCGCCGCCCGGAGCCGCCTAGGGCCGGACCGAAGGACCGGGTACGGACGCCGATCGACGCGTTCATCCTGGCCCGGCTTCGGGAGCATGGGCTCGGCTTCGCTCCCGAGGCGGATCGACGCACCCTCATCCGCCGCGTTCATGCCGACCTGACCGGCCTGCCCCCCTCGCCGGAAGAAGTCGAGGCGTTCGTCGCGGATCCTGCATCCGACGCCTACGAGAAGCTCGTCGACCGGCTCCTGGACAGCCCCCATTACGGCGAGCGCTGGGCGCGGCACTGGCTCGACCCGGCAGGCTACGCCGATTCCGAGGGGGACGGGGCGCAGGACACGGCCCGGCCGTATGCATACCGATATCGAGACTATGTCATCCGGGCCCTCAACGCCGACAAGCCCTTCGATCGGTTCCTCGTCGAACAGCTTGCCGGCGATGAACTCGTCCCCCGTCCCTGGACAAACCTGAAGCCCGATCAGGTCGACCTGCTGGCGGCGACCGGCTTTCTCCGGACCGCGCCCGATGGCACGGCCGCGGGCGGCGGAGATGTCTTGGTCTCGAATCAGGTCGTCGCGGACACGATCAAGATCGTCAGTTCGACGGTCCTCGGCCTGACCGTCGCGTGCGCGCAGTGCCACGACCATCGGTATGATCCGATCCCTCAATCGGACTACTACCGCTTTCGCGCCGTCTTCGAGCCGGCCCTGGACCCGGAGCACTGGCGGCAGCCCGGACAGCGGCTGATCTCGCTCTACTCTGACGCCGACCGCTCACGAGCCGCGGCCATCGAGGCCCAGGCCCAGGCTCTTCAACGGGACGTCGACGCCAAGACGGCCCGGTTCCTGGCGTTGGCCACGCAGAAGGAGCTCGAGAAATACCCGAAGGACGTCCGTGACAGGCTTCGCGCGGCCCTCGATTCACCCGCCGACAAACGGACCTCCGAGCAGAAGGCCCTTCTGGACGCCAATCCGAGCGCGGTCCTTAGCCCCGGCGTGCTCTACCAGTACGACCAGAAGGCGGCCGACGAGCTGAAGAAGGACGCCGAGCGGGTTGCGGCCAAGCGTGCGGAGAAGCCGCCGGAGCACTTCGTCAGCGTGCTTGACGAGGTGCCGGGCGTCGCGCCCCAGACGCACCTCTTCCATCGGGGCGATCCCCGCCAGCCGAAGTTGCCGGTCGGACCCGGAGACC
Organism: Aquisphaera insulae; assembly: GCF_011064615.1. Lineage (GTDB taxonomy): Bacteria > Planctomycetota > Planctomycetia > Isosphaerales > Isosphaeraceae > Aquisphaera > Aquisphaera insulae. Next base: position 261,546 of record NZ_JAALJH010000002.1, read on the forward strand.
TGACCATCGCCGCGCCCGACGGCCAGCGATTCGAGGCCTCGGCGGATGACCCTGCGCTGCCGACCACAGGCCGGCGTCTCGCGTTCGCCCGCTACCTGGTGAACGGGAAACACCCGCTCGTCGGTCGGGTGCTCATGAACCGGATCTGGCTCCATCATTTCGGCCGCGGCCTCGTCGAGACCCCGGGCGACTTCGGGGCACTCGGGACCCGGCCGACGCATCCCGAGCTGCTCGACTGGCTCGCCGATGAGGTCGCCCGCGGCGGCTGGGGGCTGAAGCGGATGCACCGGCTGATCGCGACCTCGACCACCTATCGGCAGTCGTCGCGACGTGAGCCCTCCGCGGGCTCCTCGGATGGAGAGAACAGCCTCTATGGCCGCTACTCCGTGCACCGGCTGGACGCCGAGACCCTTCGGGACAAGATGCTCGCCGTCGCCGGGCGACTCGACCTGACGCCATTCGGTCCGCCGGTCTCGGTGGCGGAGGACTCCGTCGGCCAGGTACTCCCGGAAGGTGATTCGCCGCGGCGGAGCATCTACCTCCAGGTCCGGCGATCGAAGCCCGTGTCGATGCTCGCCGCGTTCGATGCGCCGTCGACGGGCGTCAACTGCGACCGCCGCCAGCCGAGCACCTCGGCGCTCCAGGCCCTCATGCTCATGAACAGCGACTTCACCCTGGATCAGGCGAAAGCGATGGCCAATCGCCTGCGGGCTGCGAACCCGGCCGGACCCGATCGCCCACGCCGGACGATCGCCGGCGCGTGGGCCCTGGCCTACCAGCGGCCGGTCAGCCCGGACGAGCTCAACGCCGCCCTGGCATTCGTCGCCGCACCTCGCCGGGGCGAGGATCCCGAGCTCGCCGCGCTGACGGATCTTTGCCAGCAGCTCCTCTCTTCCAACGAGTTCCTCTATGTCGACTGACCCACTCGCGCCCACGCGCACCCGGCGGGAGTTCCTGGCGAGTTACTCGTTCGGCGTCGGGGCGTTCGCGCTGGCGCACCTGCTCCGTCAGGACGGGCTTCTGGCGGCCGAGCCCGCCAAGCCCGCCGAGAACCTGCCGCTCGATCTCCGGCCCCGGAGCCCGATGATTGCCCCGAAGGCGACGGCGATGATCTCGCTGTTCATGCATGGTGGGCCGTCGCACGTCGACCTGTTCGACCCCAAGCCCGAGCTCTCGAAGAATCACGGCAAGGACTACGGCGGCGAGGTCACGTTCAGCTTCGTGAACCGCGCCAGTAAGAAGCTCTTCGGCAGCCCCTGGAAGTTCGCCAAGCACGGCCAGTCCGGGACGGCGGTCTCGGAGCTGCTCCCGGAGACGGCGAAGGTCGTGGACGACCTCTGCGTGATCCGGTCGATGCATACGGGGCACAACGGCCACGAGGTTTCGATCCGCTTCTTCCACGGCGGCTTGCCGGCGATCACCGGCCGGCCCACGCTTGGGAGCTGGGTCGTCTACGCGCTCGGCAGCGAGTCCCAGGACCTGCCGGCCTATATGGTACTGTCCGATCCCGAAGGACCGCCCGTGGACGGGACCCATAACTGGTCGAGCGGCTTCATGTCGCCGCTCTATCAGGGGACCGTCCTCCGGCCCAAGGAGCCGCGAATCCTGAACCTCGATCCGCCGGCGCACCTCCGCGGCGAGGCGCAGGCCCGAAACCTCTCATTTCTGGACTCTCTGAACCGCCGCCACGCCGCGATGCACCCCGGCGAGGCCGAGCTGGAATCGCGAATTCGGACGTACGAGCTCGCCGCGGCCATGCAGACGGCCGCCAGCGAGGCGCTCGACATCTCGGGCGAGCCCGATTACATCAAGCGGTTGTACGGGCTGGACCAGGACGCCACCCGGGAATACGGCACGCGCTGCCTGCTTGCCAGGCGACTCATCGAGCGCGGAGTCCGCTTCGTCCAGCTCTTCCTCGGCGGCCAGCCGTGGGATAACCACGGGACCATCAAGCAATCGCTCCCCGCCATCTGCCGGCGGACGGACCGTCCCGCCGCCGCGCTCGTCGCGGACCTGAAGCAGCGCGGGCTCCTCGAGACAACTCTCGTCCACTGGGGCGGCGAGATCGGACGCCTGCCGGTCAGTGAGGGCAACCTCGATGACAGCGCCGGCCGCGACCACAACGGCCAGGGCTTCTCCATCTGGATGGCCGGAGGCGGCATCCGTGGCGGCATGACTTACGGATCCACGGATGAGGTCGGCCATCGCGCCGTTGAGAATGTCGTCACGCCGAACGACTTCCAGGCGACGGTCCTGAACCTGCTGGGCCTGGATCACGCGCGGCTTTTCTATCACGCCAACGGCAGGGCTCAGAGTCTGACAGACGGACGGCCGGCGCGGGTGGTCGGCGAGGTTCTCCGGTCGCCGGTGCCCGTCGCACGGGCGTGAGTCTGGTCGCGGACCCGTCAGATTCCACGGGCATGACTCGGCAGCAAGGCACCTCCATGGCGTTCCTCCCCGCGCCTCGCCGATGGCGAACCCTCCGCATCCGCACGCTGCTCGTGCTGGTCGCAGTCATTGCCGTCGGCATTGCGGCTCCCCTCGAGCTCGCCCGTCGCGAGCGATGGCTTGAGTGGGTCTCCGGGGAACTCCTGCATGCGGCCGAGGCGGGCGATGTTCCACGGATCCGGAGCCTGCTCGACGAGGGGGCTCCGATCGAGTGTGAGCTGCGCAACCGCGACCCCTTCACACCTCTCATGCTGGCGTCGTGGCGGGGCAAGGCAGAGGCCGTGCGACTCCTGCTCGAACGCGGCGCCGACCCGGATCACGAGAACGTGGAACGCGAACGCGCGATTACCATGGCCGCGATCGAGAACCACTGGGATATCTTCCGGATGCTCGTCGAGTACGGCGCCGATCTGACGGCATGCGACGCAACGGGCAGGACGGGACTCGACTACGCAAGGCTGGGCGCACCGCCCGAACTCCTGCAGTGGCTGGAAGCGCGGATGCTTCATCCCCGATGAGGGCGGCGCGACGAGTCCGGACGGAAGGCGTCGAAATGCACTCGCCCGTGCGGGCAATCCAGTTGCATAATATTGCTCTGTGCACGCAGGCCCCGGACGTCCGATAGCCGACGTGATCCTCGAAGCGAGATGGAAAATGCCGTTGGTACGAAGCCGCCTCGCCCGACGCCGTCCAGGGAGCCTGCGTCGTCGAGTCCCCTCGCTCGAGGCCGTCGAGCCCCGTCAACTGCTGGATGCCGGTTTCCGATGGGCGGCCGGCATGGGGCTCGACCCGACGGGCGGCCCGAATGCTCGTGTCGCGGCCTCGATCTTCGACTCGCAGGGGAACCTGTACGCCATCGGGACGTATTCCAGCACGATCCGGTTGGGGACCGGCCCCGGTACGCCCACGCTGACGAACACGGCCGGCCGGACCAATTCATTCGTCGCAAAGTATGCGCCCGGAGGCGGCCTCAGTTGGGCGCGCGGTTTCGGGCCGGGGAATGCGTTCTTGAGCTCGCTGGCGGTCGACGCGGCCGGCGCGGTCTATCTCGCCGGGACGGTGACTCCGGACCAGCAGGAGAGCACCATCGACCTGGATCCGGGTCCGGGGACCGTGCCCGTCTCGTCGGACGCGTCTTTGGTGCTGATGAAGCTCGACACCAATGGCATGTATCAGTGGTCGAACGTGCTCTCCGGATCGATCTTCAACACGATGGGGGGGATCGCGCTCGATGGGGCGGGGCACATCTACATCGCCGGCGGGTTCGCGGGCCCCATGGATTTCGATCCTGGGCCGGGGGTGACCGAGCTATCGAGCGTCTCGGTCTGGAGCGATGGTTTTGTCGCCCGGTACGACGCCGCGGACGGGAGTCTCGGCTGGGCCCGAGCGCTCGTTCAGGTTGACGGTGCGATCGGCATGGCGAATTCGGCGACAGCCCTGGCCTGGGACGCCGCCCACGCGCAGCTCGTGGTCGGGGGCGGCTTCAGCGGCACGGTCGACTTCGACCCCGGGCCGGGCCTGGCGACTCGGACGACCCGCCAGGCGGGCTCGTACTCGGACCCGTACCTCGTGCGGCTCGGCGCGGATGGATCCTTCGCGAGGGTCGAGGTGCTGCTCCGGACGGATTCCTTCAGCGGGTCGCACAGCCGGGTCGACGAACTGGCCGTGGATGCCTTCGGGGCGGTGTCAATCACGGCGACCCTTCAGGGCCCGCTCGATCTCGACCCCGGAGCCGGGGTGAGCGTGCTGGCCCCGCCGGCGGGGGGGCGGAACCAGTTCGTGGCGCACTATCGCGCCGACGGGTCGCTGGCCTGGTCTCGCGAGATCGACGATCAGGTGTACTCCTCGGCGCCGGTGGTGGCCATGCCCGGGGGCGGGGTGCTCCTCGGCGTGGGCTATCGGTTCGCGGGGGCACCCTATCCGCTCTTCCCCGACGACGCCTCGTCGGTACCGCCGCTCGCGAGGTTCGCGGATCGGAGGTTCGCGAGAGGGGCCGTGGTCGTGCGGCTGGGGGCGGCGGGGGAACTGATCGGGATGCGGCAGGTGGACGGGGACCCGACGGCAGGAGGCACATATGACACCTTGACACTGTACAACGAGCTCGTGCTGCCGACGGCCCTGAGTCTCGCGCCCGACGGCGACATCGCCCTTGCGGGGACCTTCCTGCGCGAGGCACTGTTCGGATCGATGCGGGTCCAGCAGGCGCCGGTATGGACGTCCTGGTCGGGCTTCGTGACCCGGCTCGAGCCGCTCGGCGCCGCCCCCGGCGCACCGGCCGCCCCGGTCCTGGACGCGGCCAGCGATACGGGATTTAGCGCCAGCGATGGTGTGACGAACGACACGACGCCCTCCTTCCGGGTCGGAGGGGCGGCGCCCGGCCAGTTCGTCGAGCTCTTCTATCGGCTCCCGTTCGGCGGCCTCTGGCCGGTCGGCCGCGGATCGTCCAGCGGCCTGATCGAAGCGGAGAACTTGAACTACGATTCGCCACAGGTGGTGGCGCGGATCGTCGATCCGGTCAACGGGCCGGGTCCATTCTCCTCGGCGACGAGCGTGACGATCGACACGAAATTGCCCAACGTGGTCCTCCCCTTTGGCCTGTCGACCGATGTCTATCCCGGAGAGGCGGCCGCGCGGCGGTTGGCCGCGGGTAGTGTGCTTGCAAGTAGCGCGGAGGAGGGCACGGTCGTCGAGTTGATCGATGAATCGGGACGCGTGCTCGCGACCGATATCACGAAGCGCGGACCATTCGGCATCGTCGCCTATTCGCTGACGATCCCCGCCGATCTGCGCGGGATGATGCGACTTGGCCTCCGGGGTCGCGACCCCGCTGGTAACGTAGTCACGCTGCCGAGCCCATTCCGGCTGGTGGAGATCACCGCCCCCAACGCCAGCGGCGGCGGAGGAGGCGTGATCCCCGTTACCCCGGCGGGTCCTCGCGTGCTTTCCGCCGTCTGGACCAAGGTCAAGGTTGGTCGGAAGAAGGTCCAGGCGCTCGTGGTGGCCTTCGACGGCGATCTCGCTGCGGCCAGCGCCGAGCAGAAGTCCCTGTACTCGATGAGCGACGCCGGGCGCGACCGCCGCTTCAATACACGCGACGACAAATCGCTGAGCTTCAAGTCCGCCGCCTATGACCAGGGTCGCCGCGCCGTGACCCTCGTGCCCCGGGCCGTGCCCACGAAGAAACAGATGATACGGTTCACCATCTCGGACCGGCTGGCCAGCACCCTCGGCCGCCGGCTCGATGGCAACGGCGACGGCCTCGAGGGCGATTCGTACTTCGCCTACTTCGGTCCGGCGGCGAAAGGGTAGCACGGAGATCGATCGGTTTGCCCACGGAGGGACTGGGCACGATCCGGCTCTATCAGGCGACGGGACGAACACGAGAGAGCGCGGGCCTGCTCGGGGGAGGCCATCACGCCCGATCGTGATCGCGGCCGAAGTGCCAATCGTGGGCGCACCACAGGCATTGCCGCGCCCGGGGCGTGCGGACCACTCGGCCGCATCGTGGGCATCGGTTGACGACCAGTGTGCCGGCCCCGAACTCGTCGAATATCCGGGTCCTGACTCCTTCCAGGAAGGCGTTAAGACCGGACGATAGGGCGGAACGCACAGCGTCGTCCGCGCTGGTCCACGCCTTGGCGGAACGCTGATCGAGTGACCGAAAAGAACTCACCTTCGCCTTTTCGCGAATCGCCCCTATCGACTCGCAGCGCTTTTCGAACTCGGTCATGTGCCAGTGCCAGTACGAGTCGATGTACCATCGGACGGCCTGTTCATCGTCGTAGTCATCCAATTTGCCGGGGCGCCATGTCACGGGGAATCTCCGCGGCTGAATCCAGAGGGGCGGAATGCCGGCAGTTCAATCGTCATCGTCCTCCACCAGCGTCACGGCCCATTCGGGGTAGGGGACCGCCGTCCCCATCTGCGACCGCCAGAGGATGCGGTTGAGGACGTCCTCCGGGGCCTTGTCGACTTCCCGGAAATTCAAGGTGGCGGAGACGACGGCGTCATTGCGGAGGGCTTCATCCCGGATGGCGTGCGGCTTCGGGTTCATCTGGTCGAGCGGGACCTTGTTGGGCACGGACTGGAACGGCGTCAGGTCGGGTTTGTCCGTGAAGCAGTCGAACATGGGCGTGGCGCTGGCGTCGAACTGGTTCATCGGCGGCAGGCCGAGGATCTGCTCGATCGTCCGGATCAGGCTCGTCGTGTTGTACTGGGTGCCCACCACCGACTTTCGCTTCGCATACGGGCTGACGCAGTACGCGGTCGTCCGATAGCCGCTGACGTGGTCCCAGCCGGCCTGGGGGTCGTCCTCGATGCCGAAGATCGCCATCTTGGCCCAGAACCGAGAGTGGCTCAGGGCCTCGACGATCCGGCCGAACGCCAGGTCATTGTCGGCCATGCAGGCGGCAGGAGTGGGGCTCCCGAAGCTCGTGCCGCTCGTGTGATCGTTCGGCAAGCAGATGATTACAAGATTCGGATACTCATCTTTTTTCTCGAATTCCTGCAGCTCGCGGAGGACGAAGTCGGCGCGGTACTGGTCGGGCACGGCCATCTCCCAGCCGACATACGCCGAGGGAGAGAACGGGCGAAGGGTCTCGACCGAGGGCTCGCACTCGAAGATCACGTCGTTCGTCTCGCCCTTCCAGGCCCGGTAGCAGGACAGGAAATCGGGGCTGCCCTTCCGCTTCGGGTCACGCCAGCGGACCTTCGGAGCCATGAACTCGCCGTAATTGCGGATGGTCTTCTTGCGGGCTAGGGCGTTGTCCCAGAGGAAGCCTGCGGGGGAATAGGCCAGGGCGTCCGCCTCGTCCTCGCCCATGCCGTCGGGATAGCTCCGCGGGAAGCCCGCGAAGGACTTCTCCATGTAGTCGGTGCTGAACGCGGTGGTGCTCCACTCGTGGCCGTCGGCGCTCAGGATCCCGGCGCAGTAGGTGTTGTCCAGGAGGACGAACTCATCCACAATCTTGTATTGGTTCGGCGTGACGTCCGGCCCGAAGATGCAGAGGCCCGCACGCCCCCGGCCGCGTGGGAACTTGCCGAGGACCTGGTCGTAGGTCCGGTTCTCCTTGATCACGTAGACGACGTGTTCGATCAGGCTGGGCTCGCCGATCCGCTCCGGGATCGCCCGCGGCGGCTGGCCCTTGCGCGCCGGCAACGCGGCCTGGGCGATGCTACCCCGTCGCATGTTCCGCGCGACCCGCTCGGAGAGCTTCGGCAGGTCGTCTGCCGACGGCAATGGCATCAGAGAAACCGACCCGTGGTAATGGTGGGAGTTGAAGCCCTTCGTCCCGTCCTTCTGCGACCTCGGCGCGATCGGCAGCCCCTTGATATTGGCCACGCAGAGAGCCTTCCGGCGCGGGTCGAGGACCACGGCACCGGGGAACCAGCCGGCCGGGATGAGTCCCTCGAGCTTCGTGTCCCCCTTGTCCTCGGGGTCGAAGTGGATGACGGCGATTGCGTTCTGGGTGCCGTTGGCGACGTAGAGTCGCCGCCCGGTCTCGTCGAAAGCCAGAGCATTCGGCGAGGCGCCGAAGAGGTCGGAGGGCTTCTCCTTCGCACAGACCGTCTCGATGACCGCTTCCTTCTCGACGTCGATGACGCTCAGGTTGTCGCTGCCGGCGTTGGCGCAGACGACGAACCGGCGCTTCGGCGTTGCGGCCAGGCCGGAAGCGTGCAGGCCCGTGATCAGTTCCTTCGAGACGCGATTGCCGGCCAGGTCGATGACGCTCACCGACCCCTCGCTGGCGATGTACCGGACCGGATCGACCCGGACGACGGACCCTCGGCCGGCCGGCCCGGTCAGGTCGCCTTTCTCGGGGCGACGGCCGCCCCAGTTGCTGACGAACGCCTTCCCCTTGGCCAGGATGACGTCGTAGGGGGCTACGCCCACGTCCCAAGTCCGGACGACCTTGCCGTCGGCGGTATTCAGCTCCAGGAGCTTGTTGGACAGATTGCCGCAGACGTAGAGGCGCGCGTCGTCATCCGAAAGGGCCAGGCCGCTGGGGATCTCCTCCTTGCGCCGGGGCGCCTTCGCCTCCGGCAGGCGGAAGACGTGCGAGGGCTCGACCGTGCCGTCGGCGGCGACGGCGAAGACCTTGATCGATCCGTCCACGTTGCTCAGGTAGACGCGCCTGCCGTCGTGAGAGTAGATCAGGCCGGTGTAGCTGACCTGCCCCTGTTTGTCCGGATGGAGGATGTTCGGCGAGACGACCTTCGGGGGTTCCTGCTGGGTCTCCGGCGGGAGTGCGATCCGCTGCACGACCTTCGCCCCGTCGATGTCGATCGCGAGGACCTCGCTCGTCTTGCCGGAGACGAGCAGACGCTTCCCGTCCGGCGAGAGCGCCAGCGCCTGGGGACGTAGCCCGGCGAGCTCGACTTGCCGACCGTAGGGCGTGAGGACCTGGTTGACGGGCGTGGTGATGACGTCGTCCCGCCAACGTCCGACCTGGTCGGCGGTTGTCTCGATTGGGGGTTCCTGTCCGAGGGCCGCGGACACCATCGCCAACCCGCAGAACCAGCTCAAGCCACGGATCATCACGTCCTCCAGGAACACGTCAGGGCATCAAGGAGACCCAGGGGCAGAGTATGAGCCGCTCGCCGAGTACGGTCAATCCGCCACAAGTTCGCCCCTGTGCGGCCGGGGTATATTGTGTGACAATTGGCCAACCTTCGGGGTATGCTTTCCTCGGGCATCGCCGAGCGGGAGAGGAGGACCGGAAGTGAAGCGAGCACTCTTCGGATGGATTGGCGTGGCCTGGCTGATCGCGACCTCGCCGGTCGTCCGCGGAGGGACTCCGGCCGGGGATGAGGCCCAGGCGGAGTTCTTCGAATCGAAGGTCCGGCCAATCCTGGTCGCGCGTTGCCTCGAGTGTCACGGGGAGAAGAAGCAAAAAGGGGGGCTGCGGCTGGACTCGCCGCAGGCGATGCGGACCGGCGGCGATACGGGGCCGGCCGTGGTCGCGGACGACCCGATGCACAGCCCGCTGATCGAGGTCATCCGGCATGAAGGGGCGGTCAAGATGCCGCCGAAGGGGAAGCTCGAGGCGGCCGAGATCCTCGCCCTCACGGAATGGGTGAAGCGAGGTGCACCCTGGCCCGCGACGGATCTGCCGGTGCGGACTCAGGCCTCGTCTTCCGGCCAGGCAGTTAGCGAGGCGGACCGGGACTTCTGGGCCTTCCGGCCGGTCCGCAACGTGGCCTTGCCGGCCGTGAAGGCGACGAACTGGCCGAGATCGACGATCGACGCCTTCATCCTCGCCAGGCTGGAGGAGAAGGGGCTCCGGCCGTCGCCGCAGGCGGACAAACGGACACTCCTGCGGCGAGTTACCTTCGACCTGATCGGCCTGCCTCCGACTCCCGAGGAGGTCGAGGCCTTCGTCCGTGATGAGTCGCCGGAGGCGTTCGCCCGGGTCGTCGATCGCCTGCTGGCCTCTCCACACTACGGCGAGCGCTGGGGCCGACACTGGCTGGATGTCGCCCGATATGGCGAGGACCAGGCTCACTCGTTCAAGCCCCGCCTCTATCCCAACGGATTCCGCTACCGCGACTGGGTGGCGAACGCCTTCAATCAGGATATGCCCTACGACCGATTCATCCTCGAGCAGGTGGCCGGCGACGTCCTGGACGAGCCCGGCCGGATCGGCCGGCTGGCGGCCCTGGGCTTCTTCGCCCTGGGGCCGGTCTACTACGGCGATCCGAAGAAGCTCGACCAGGTGGACGACCGCATCGACACCATGACTCGCGGGCTCCTGGGGCTGACCGTCGCCTGTGCCCGTTGCCACGACCACAAGTACGACCCGATCCCGACGTCGGACTACTACGCCCTGGCGGGCGTCTTCCTCAGCACCGAGTACGAGGAAGTCCCCGCGGCACCTCGCGAGCAGGTCCAGGCCTACGACGCCGCGCAGGCCGCCATTGAGGCGAAGTCGCGGGCGATCGAGTTTCTCCTCCAGCACCAGTCGGCGCGGATCCGCGCGGCAGAAACCGTGCGCTACGTGGTTGCAGCCCTCCAACTGCGGGCGAGTCGCCCGGGCGACGGCCGTGCGGCGGCGCGGCAGGTGGCGAAGCGGGAGGGCCTGGACCCGGGCCGCCTCGAGCGCTGGGTCGGCCTGCTCGATCGCTCGAAGGACCAGGCCCGCGTGGCGGATCTGATCCGGGCCGCGAACCCGGGAGCGGGGAAGGCCGACGCCGAATCGCGGCGGTCGGTCCTCCCTGCCGCGACGGCCTTCCATTCGCACTTGCAGGCCGTCCTCGGCCGGCGGGAAGCGGGCACGGCGATCGACGCCATGGACGCGGCCTTGCTGGTCGCCCTGTTCGGGGAGAAGGGGCCGCTTGCCGTGGACCTGGACCGGATCGAGAAGGAGCTGCCGCCGGACTCCGCAGCGAAGCTCGCGAGGCTCCGCGCGGAGCACGATCGGCTCAGGAAGGATGCCCCGCCCATCTATCCGGTCGTCCATACGCTGAAGGACTCCGAGAAGCCTGTCGACACGAACGTCCTGGTGCGCGGTAACCCGGCGACCCCGGGGCCGAAGGTGCCGCGACACTTCCTCAGCATCCTCGGCGGCAACTCCGCGCCGTTCGCCTCGGGCAGCGGCCGCCTGGAGCTGGCGCGGGCGATCGCGAGCCCGTCCAATCCGCTGACGGCCCGCGTGATGGTGAACCGGATCTGGCAGCACCACTTCGGCCGCGGCCTCGTCCGCACGACGAGCAACTTCGGCAACCTGGGAGAGCGACCCTCGCATCCCGAGCTGCTGGACCACCTGGCCCATACCTTCATGGCCGGGGGATGGTCGATGAAGGCTCTCCATCGCGAGATCCTCCTCTCGGCCGTCTACCAGCAGGACTCCCGGGTCGACGCCAGGGGCGACGAGGTTGATCCGGAGAACACGCTGCTCTGGAGGATGAATCGCCGGAGGCTCGAGGTCGAGGCCTGGCGCGACGCCGTGCTGGCCGTCTCCGGGCGTCTGGATCCGGCCGTCGGCGGGCCGTCCAGGTCCCTCGACGACCTCGGAAATCGGCGGCGGACGTACTACGCCGCGGTAAGCCGCCACGACCTGGCGACGATCCTCCGGCTCTTCGACTTCCCCGACCCGAACATCACCGGGGCGGAGCGGACGCGCACGACCGTGCCGCTCCAGGGCCTCGTCATCCTCAACGACGAGTTCCTGGTGGATGGCGCCCGGGCGCTGGCCGGCCGGATACGGGATTCCGCACGGGATGACGACGAGCGGATCCGGGGGGCGTACGAGCTCCTCTACGGCCGACCGGCCACGGAGCGCGAGCGCCGGATCGGCCGGGCGTATCTCTCGGCCGCGGACCGCGACTGGGCCGCAAATGACCTTGGCCGCCTGGAGCGGTATTCACAGGCGCTGCTCGGGACCAATGAGTTTGTTTTCATTGACTGATGGAGGGAGTGTCCATGGCTGGTCCGAAACGTTCGCCCGTGACGCGTCGGCAGGCCATCGCCCGGATCGGCGGGGGATTCGGGGCGCTCGGGCTCGCCGGGGCATTCGCGCACGCCGGATGGCTTGGCGGGACGGCGCAAGCGGACGAGGCCGTGGTCCCGACGAACCCGCTGGCGGCGAGGCCGCCCCACTTCCCGCCCCGTGCCACGCGCGTGATCTTCCTGTTCATGAACGGCGGCCCCTCGCACATCGACACCTTCGACCCCAAGCCGAAGCTCCGGCAGTACGCGGGCAAGGACGCGCCCGCCTCCATGGCCAACCCGAATCGGAAGAAGAAGGGGGCCATCATGCCGTCCCCCTTCGTGTTCGCGAAGCACGGGCAGAGCGGCATCGAGGTCTCCGAACTCTTCCCGGAGGTCGCGACCTGCGTGGACGACCTCTGCGTGATCCGCTCCCTCTATACCGACAACCCGAACCATGAGCCGTCGCTGCTCATGATGAACTCCGGGAACATGCAGCCGATCCGCCCGAGCCTCGGCTCGTGGCTGACGTTCGGGCTGGGGTCGGAGAATCAGAACCTGCCGGGATTCGTCGTCCTCTGCCCGGGAAAGCCCGTGGTCGGCCCGCAGCTCTGGAGCAACAGCTTCCTGCCGGGTGTATTCCAGGGGACTCACATCAACAACAAGAGCATCGACCCCGAGCGGATCATCCGTGATATCCGGAATCGCCACCTCTCGCCGGCCGCGCAGCGCGAGCAGGTGGACCTCCTCCAGCAGCTCAACCGGGTCCACCTGGAGGCCCGGGGCCGCGACGAGCCGCTGGAGGCGCGGATCGCATCGTTGGAGCTGGCCTACCGGATGCAGTTCGAGGCCCGCGAGGCCTTCGACGTCCGCAGCGAGTCGCCCGCCACCCGCGCCCTCTACGGCGATGGACAGTTCGCCGACGCCTGCCTGATCGCCCGCCGCCTGGCCGAGCGGGGTGTCCGCGTGACCCAGGTGTACTACGGCAACGACCAGCCCTGGGACGATCATACCGACATCCTGAACCATCGCGATCACGCCCGGAAGAGCGACCGCGCCGTCGCGGGGCTGCTGAAGGACCTGAAGGCCCGCGGCCTGCTGGACGAGACCCTGGTCATCTGGGGCGGCGAGTTCGGCCGCACGCCCACGAGCGAGGGGGCCAAGGGCCGCGACCATCACAGCACGGGGTTCTCCATGTGGTTGGCCGGCGGGGGCGTCCGCGGCGGCATGGTCCACGGCGAGACCGACGAGCTCGGCTTCAACGCCGTGACCAATCGCATGCACGTCCACGACCTGCACGCGACGATCCTCCACCTGATGGGGCTGGACCACGAGAAGCTCACGTTCCGCTTCAGCGGCCGCGACTTCCGCCTGACGGACGTCCACGGCAGCGTCGCCACGGAGATCCTCGCCTGATCGCGTGCGCGTGAACCAACCTACCGGGTGCTCGTTTCGCTGCGATCGTCCAGGAAGATCTCCTGCGCGATCACGTCGATCCCGGTCGTGTCGATGCCGAATCGATCGAAGTGTGCCCCCTGAGGCTCGCGGTCTCGCGAACGTCCATCGCGACAGGTCGGCCGTCCAGGGTCACGGTGAGGCCGGCCGGCGAGCGGTTGCGTACTCCAGGCTCCAGGCGTGGGGTGATGGCGTCCAGCCGGATCTCTCCCCCCGGTGTCGGCGGATTTCATGACGTCGAGGAAGCCGAAGCGATTGAACGACGCCCCGTCGGCCTCTTCGCGCCGGGCCAGCCGGCAGACGGCGAGGTGGTCGATCCTCCCCGCGGCCACCTTCACCTGAGGGGTCGTCACGGAGCGACCTGCGATGGACCTTGCCCCGGTCGGCGGATCGGCTCGGCTCCGCCCGCCCGGTCTTCGGATCCCGCGGCTCGCTGAAGCCGCGCGGGTCGTCGCCGCGCGGGGGACTGCACCTCGAGGCGATCGCACGATCAGGGGGTGACGACCCTGGAAGGGGGTTCGGCGTCGATGATCTCGAGCTCCGGCAGGGCCACCATCACGTTTTCTTGTTCGAAGACGACCGGGATGACTTCCTTGGAGACTCCCGCGTCGTAGTCGAGTCCCAGGAACTTGTGGGCCGGAGTGGAGAGCCTGAGGATGAGTCGGAAGTAATGGACGCGGAGGCGATCGAGGAACCCGAGGTCGTCGCCGATGATGATCTCCTCCTCGCCGACCTCGATGATCCAGCGGTCCGAGGGGATGTCGATTCGCCCCCTGAGCTGCAGCTCGCGGAGCGCCCCGCGGATGTCGGGCTGCTCGAGGTAGCCGTAGGTCGCGGAGACCGAGACGATGTTCCGGCCGAGCTCCACCACTTCGAACCGGGGCTGATGCTTCTCCATCTCGGCCACCGTCAACTGCCGGACGTGGAAGAGCGTGATGTGCGCCGGCAGGACGCCGAACTTCTTGAGGAAGATCCGCATGGAGACCGGGAGGTACTCGTCGACGTCCGGCACCGGTCGGGAGCAGAGGAACACGAACGCGCGATCGGTCTCCACGAGCCGTCGCCGGCCCTGGACCAGGAGCTTCGCCAGGGGGAGGTTCTCGTTGATGGCGAGCTGAATCTCGTCCACCTTCTCGCGGAGCGCCACCAGCCAGCTCACCTTCTTCCCCCCCTGGACGCCAAAGGCGTAGAAGGCCCGCGCGAGCTCTGCGCGGCCCCATTGCCAGGTGAGCATGACCGAGAGCAGGACCGTCGCGATGGCTACGGGGTAGTATCCGCCGTGGGTGAACTTCGAGAGATTGCTGGCGAACAGGAGCAGGTCCACCACCAGGATCGGCGTGCAGACGGCCGCGACCTTGCCGAGGTTCCAGCCCCAGCGATAGTGCGCCACGTAGCCGAAGGCGAGGGTGGTGATGCCCATGGTCCCGGTCACCGCGATCCCATATGCCGCGGCGAGGTTGCCGGCGGTCCGGAACGAGACGGTGATCGCCACGCAGCCGAGGAACATCGCCCAGTTCACGGCCGGGATGTAGACCTGCCCCTCCGCCTCGCGGCTCGTGAAGCGGACCGCGAACCGCGGGCAGAATCCCATCGCGATCGCTTGCTTGACGATCGAGAACATGCCCGTGATGAGCGCCTGGGAGGCGATGAAGGCGGCGATCGCGGAGATGACCATGTCCGCGGCCGTGATGACGCCGTCGATCGTGGCATCCCCGGTCGAGGGCGTGAGCGCATAGAAGGTGTTGGCCCGGGGCGGCACCCCCTTCTCCAGTACGTAACCGACCTGGCCGGCATAGTTGAGCACCAGGCAGGGGAGCACCAGGGCGAACCACGAATACATCACCGGGATTCGTCCGGAATCCTTCGGATCCAGGCTCATCCCCTCGACGATCTGGCCCTCGCCGTGCCTGGCGAAGTGGCCGATGTCGGCGTACTTCGCCTCACCCCCGGTGATGGCGAGCACCACCACGCCGAAGATCACGAAGACCCCGGCCCCGGGTAGCTCCCGCAGCAGGGCGAGCGCGTAGCGCGGGTCGAGCGCCAGGAAGACGTCCGGATGTCGGAGCACCCAGGGCACGCCCTTGGCGGCGATCCAGGGGAACCAGACAACCATCATGAACCAGCCGAAGAGGCCCCCGACCTTGCTGGTCCCTCGCCACTGGGGCTTGAAGAGGATGAAGAGGCTGACGATCGTCGCGGCCACGGCCAGCGGCTCGCCGAGCGGCTCATAGGCGCCCAGCATGCTGATCGGCGGCGTGATCACGCCGTCGGCCGCCAGCAGGCCCGCCGCGGCGACCACCAGGTAGCCGATCAGGGTGATGCCGAAGACCTTGACGGTGGAGCCCTTGAGCAACCCCCAGAGGGCGAACGTCCCTCCCTCGCCGTGGTTATCGGCGCGCATGACGATCAGGTCGTACTTGATCGTCAGGAAGATGAGCGCCCAGAAGACCAGGCTGAGGCCGCCGAGGGCCTCGGTCCTGGTCACGAGCACACCTCCGTTCTCGAGCAGCGCCGCGAGCTCCTCGCCGTGTGCGTGGTGCTTGAGCGAGACCGTCTCGCGGATGATCTCCATGAAGGTGTACAGGACGGATGTGCCGATGTCGCCGTACACCGTCCCGGTCGCCTCGCGCATCCGGGTGAAGAGGCCCGCCCCGGGTTCGTCGTGGCCGTGGCGGCCGGCGCCCCTAGCAGATACCACGGACCGAGCTCCGAATGGTCGACTTCATGGGATTCCCGCGTCGAGGCAAGGGCGTGGCGAGATAAGGGGGGCCGAACGAGTGCGACGTCCTGGGTCATCCGCTCCCAAGAGTCTCCATTCCTGGGGTCAAGGGACATGATGTCAGTTTGCTGCGGGCCGGGCAAGGGGCCAAGCGACGAGGAGCTTGAGCAACCGTCCTCCGGCGGGCACCATGGTCCGAGTATCCAGACCGGGAACGCGGCAAATGAGGTCGATACGAAAGGGGAGGGAGGGAATATGATCCGACGACGGGCCTGGGTCTTGCTTCCGGCGCTGGCGATACTCACGACGCACGGGATGGGAGCCCCCCCGGACCGGAGGAGGGCACGCGACGTCGGCGTCGCTCCCGGCGTCTTCGCGCCGGGAGCCCGGAACTCGATCACCGACGTCGCCGGAGTAAAAGTCGGCCACGTGACCAGGTCCGAAGGGGACCGCGTGCGGACGGGGGTCACGGCGATCGTGCCGCACGGTGGGAACGTCTTCCAGCAGAAGGTGCCCGGGGCCGTCTTCGTCGGCAACGCCTTCGGCAAGCTTGCGGGATCGACGCAGGTGGAGGAGCTCGGGACCATCGAGACGCCCGTGGTGCTCACGAACACGCTCGCCGTCGGCACCGCGGTCGAGGCCGTCGTGGAGCATGTGCTCTCGCTCCCGGGGAACGAATCGGCGCGGTCCGTCAACGCGGTCGTGGGCGAGACGAATGATGGTGGGCTCAATGACATCCGCGGCAGGCACGTGACGCGTCACGACGTGATCCGGGCGATCACCGCGGCGGCCGAGGGCCCGGTCGCCGAGGGCTGCGTGGGGGCCGGCACGGGCTGCGAGGCATTCGGGTGGAAAGGGGGGATCGGCACGTCCTCGCGGGTTGTGCCCTCCGGCGAACGGCGGTATACGGTGGGCGTGCTCGTGCAGGCGAACTACGGCGGCGTGCTCACGATCGCCGGGGCTCCGGTGGGGATCGAGCTCGGGAAACATGCGTTCCGCGAGGCCCGGGCCGATCGCCGCCGCGAGAGGGAACCGCGCGAGGCGGGACCGGCGGACGGCTCTTGCATGATCGTCGTGGCCACGGATGCCCCGCTTGCTTCGAGGGACCTGAAACGGCTGGCGGCACGGGGCGTCTTCGCCCTGGCGCGGACGGGCTCGTCGTTCTCGAACGGCAGCGGGGATTTCGCCATCGCCTTCTCCACCGATCCGTCCGCTCGCGTTAGCCACGGCGAACGGGCCGTTCGAGAGCGAGCTGTCCTGACAACGGACGCCCTCGATGGCCTCTTTCAGGGGGTCCTGGAGGCGACCGAAGAGGCCGTGGACAATGCCCTCTTCATGGCCCAGACAACCACCGGCAGGGACGGCCGGCGCGTCGATGCCTTGCCAATCGAGGAGGTGGTGAGGATCCTCGAGAAACACGGCCTGATCCTCCGGGATGCGAGGCCATGAACCTCGGGAATCGTCGATGTGATCTCCGCGCTCGCGGATCGAGACGCCCATTGAAGACCGTAACAATTCGTTTGAGAGGATGTTGATTCTAGACTCTCTACTTGAATCACGAGGGATATGGGTTATGATCAGCGGATTGGAATCGGGAGCGTCCACCACCTCTCCCTCGTGGACGCCTTGATCGCACCCGATATCCACCCTCTCAGCGACTCGACCCGCACCCTCTCGAAGCAAACACAACTAACTCTATGCATGCTGAATGACAGCCGATCAACCGGCTCGTCATGTCGGTCTCTCCCGCTTTCGTCGTTCCTTCTACCAAACTCACTCGACAAGCCTGCCGCCGCAAAGACATCACACGGGATGAACCGGGGTGTCGTGCGCCGATCGCGGTTGCGAGCCGGCGGGTGATCCATTGAGGGCAGGAGAAAATCTCCATGATCCGTGCGGAATTGAAGCGTGTCCGGCGATGGCAGCCGGGCGTTCTGGTCGTCGTCGTCTTCCTCGGGGTGGCGGGGTGTGAATCGAGCGACGTCGGGACGATCTCGGTCGCCAAGTCATCCGCGAAGAAGGGCGGAGGCGAGCCGGAAGGGGGCACGCCTGTCCCTGCGAAGGGGGCGAAGAAGGATGTCGACGAGGCGGCCACACCGACGCGAGCCGCCCTGCCCAAGGCGGCCCAACGAAAAGGTTGATCCGGCCGAGCCGGTCCGCCCTGGTCATCTGGGCGGAAGATTCGCCACGATTCAATTTGGATTGATTGCGTGAGTGCGCTTCTTCGTTTTCACATCATCCATCGGAGGACATCCCGAACCATGAGTCTCGCCATGCGTCCGTTCCGATCCCGGGGTTTCACCTTGATCGAGCTGCTGGTGGTGATCGCCATCATCGCCGTGCTCATCGCGCTCTTGCTCCCGGCGGTCCAGTCCGCCCGAGAGGCCGCTCGCCGCGCCCAATGCACCAATAACCTGAAGCAGATCGGACTGGCGCTGGCGAATTACGAGGCGTCCATCGGCTCGCTCCCCATGGGTGACTCGAACGACTGGTACGGCGAGTGGGGCCAGCACTGGGTGGGCCACGGTGTCTTCCTGTCGATCTCGCAGGCCTTCGAGCAGGGTTCCATCTTCAATTCGGTGAACTTCTCCACCCCGTTCTTCCGCGACGAGCAGATGACGGCCTTCGCACACGGCGTCAGTTCGCTCTGGTGCCCGAGCGACGGGACCATCACCGACAAGTTCGACATCCCGGACGGCAACTACGTCTCGGGCGCCCATCCCTACTGGGTGGCATATTCCAGCTATACCTCGAACAGCGGGACGTGGTTCCACGGCTCCCGGAACTATCCCGACTACAGCTATGCGTCCGGCCCGAACCCGACGCGGATGGGCCAGATGAACGGACTCTTCTGGAATTGCAGCAAGGTCAAGCTCGCGAGCGTCACCGATGGCACCAGCAATACCATCGCCTTCGGAGAGCACGCGCACGGGCTCCTCAAGGACGAGTACAACGACAACTATGACCTGAGTTACGAGCGACGCTACTGGCACTGGTGGTGCGACGGTGGCTTCGGCGACACGATGTTCACGACGATGTTCCCCATGAACCCGCAGAAGAAGCTTCAGGACGGCACCTGGGCAGACGCCGCCAACGGCGGCGTGTCGGCGTACATCAGCTCCGCATCGAGCTTCCACCCGGGCGGCTGCAATTTCGCATTCCTCGATGGATCGGTCCGCTTCCTCAAGGACTCGATCGACTCGTGGCCGTTGAATCCCTCCACGGGGCAGCCCAACGGCGTCAGCCTGGATACCAGCACCTATCTCTACTCGGTGGTGCCGGGCACAAGGCTTGGTGTGTACCAGGCGCTCTCCACGCGGTCCGGTGGAGAGGTCATCAGCTCTGACTCGTTCTGAGCGGAGGTCTGCGGTGAGGGCGACGTGTACGGGGCCGCGATCGAGGCGGCCCCGGCCGTCACCATGCCTCGCGTCCGGACCGTGATCGTGACGAGGGTTGACGCGGTCGGCGGAAACGGCGAAGTTTGGCGGTGGTCGGGCCGCGGTTGCGGCCTGCGCGGGGAACCGTCAAGCGGGGATGCGCATGTCCGCCGATTCGATCGAGCCCTCGATGGGAGGAGAATCGCCGGTTCCCGAGCCGGCGGATCGTCGCGATCCGATCCCGGCTCGCGGCGATCTCGATGTGGTGGGCCTGCTCATGGCGGTGGCGACCGTGGCGTTGGTCGTCGCCGCCGCTTGGATGCGTTTCGGCCCCACGCCCGCGGACCGGATCGAGGTCGGCGCCCCGCTGCCCCCCCTGCGTTTGCTGGACCTGCAGACGGAGGAGTCGAAGCTCCTGCTCGGCCAGAGGGATCGGGTCCTCTGGGTCGTCTTCTGGTCCGCCGGGTCGGCCTCCGGGCCGAAGCTCCTGGGCGAGCTTGAACGCGCCTGGCGGAGGCTCCGGGCACATCGGGGATTCACGCTCGCGGCGGCGGCCGTGGAGGCGGATCGGCCCGACCTGGTGCGCCAGGTCGCGGCCGCGTCGCGGGCGAGCCTGCCGATCTACCTCGCGGGCCCGGAGACCCGACGGAGGTTCTCGGCCGGCGGGGCCGACCCGCCGATCCACATGCTCGTCGATTCGGACGGGCGGATCGCCATGCTTTCGAAAGGATCGGACAGGGATACCATCGAGCACATGGCCGCGATGGTCGAAGGATGGCTGCGGGGGCTCGACCCCCTGGGGAACACGCGCTTCGCGGATTCCTCTCGCGGAGCGAGCCGGGGCGCGAGCTCGACGGGATGCGGCGGTCCCGGGCGCGAGATCAGGCCCTTGTGACGTCCGGGGCGTCCGGGTAGGTTGGAAAGGGGAGACGACGCTGGTTCCGAAAGGCTCGGAGAGGACACGGCCGGGCCGACCCGCGGCAAGATCCGCGCCTGCCATCATCTCAGATTCCCAGGCCTCGCGGGCCCCGGATCGCGACGCGGAATGTCGCGTCCCCTTCCTGGATTCGACCTGTTGATGCCGTGCCACTTGTAGGGAGTTCTTGCTAAATGTCCGCCTCAGCCTCGACCGCCCCGGCCACCTCGCCCGCCACGGCACGGCCCATTCGCCGCGTCGCGATCCTCTTCGCGGGCGGCCCCGCCCCGGCCGCCAACGCGGTCATCTCGACGGCCGCCGCGGCCTTCCATCGCGACGGCATCGAAGTCCTCGGGATCATGAACGGCTATTCCCATCTCGTCGAATTCGGCCCGGACAATGCGATGCAGGAGGGCCGCGATTACGTGGTCCTCGACCAGGCACGGCTCCGCCGGACCCGCAACACCCGCGGGATCATGATCGGTACGGCGCGGACCAATCCCGGAAAGGACGTGGCGCACCCCAGCCACCTCGGCGATGCCAAGCGCACCGCGCCGATGAAGACGGTCTACGAGGCGCTCCGGTCGCTGGGGGTGGACGCCCTGGTCTCGATCGGCGGCGACGACACGCTCAAGACCGCGAACAAGTTCAAGATGTTCCAGGACTTCCTCCCCGAGGGGTCGAAGCGGATCGCGGTGGTCCACGTCCCCAAGACGATCGACAACGACTATCGAGGCATCGACTTCACCTTCGGTTACTTCACGGCCGTGGAGACCCTGGCCGGAGAGATCCGCAACCTGCTGGCCGACGCCGAGGCCACCCGCGGCTACTTCATCGCCGAATGCATGGGCCGATCCGCGGGCTGGCTGGCCTACGGGGCCGCCATCGCCGGCGAGGCGTCCCTGGTCCTCAGCGTCGAGGACGTGGAAGAGAAGCTGAGCGCCGAGGAGACGGTCACCGATCCCAAGACCGGCGTGACCAGCACGCGCAAGATCATGGATATCGCCAAGGTCGTCGATATCATCACGAAGTTGATGCTCGCCCGCGAGGCGGCCGGCAAGCAGTTCGGTGTCGTCGTGCTGGCCGAGGGCCTGGCCCAGTATCTGCCCGCGAGCTACCTGGAAGGGGCCAAGTTCGACGAGCACGGCCACCTCTCGCTCGCCTCCACCAACCTGGCGAAGACCATGGTGAAGGCCATCGAGGCCGAGTACAAGAAGCGGACCGGCAAGAGCAAGCGGATCACCGGCTTGCAGCTCGGCTATGAGGCCCGCTGCGCCCAGCCGCACGCCTTCGACGTGATCCTCGGCAGCCAGCTCGGCGTCGGCGCTTATCGGGCCCTGGTGGAGAACGGCCTGGACGGCGTCATGGTCTCCTGCTCCGGCCAGCTCAATCTCTACTACGTCCCCTTCGAGACCCTCGTCGATCCCGAGACCCTGGTGACCGTCGTCCGATTCATCCAGGGGGGCTCCGACTTCCATCGCCTTGCCCGGTTCCTGGAGAATTATCCGCACGACTGATCTCCGAGCCGTTCGGCGACCGGGCAGGCCATGCCACGTCCCGTCGCCGGGCGGAGCCGGCCCCTCCGGGTCGGCAGGGCCGTCGCATGCTCGATTTCTACTGCGAACGCTGCGGTCCGGGCCTGTGGGCGGAGCCGCTGAACGCGACATCGAACGTCGCCTTCCTCGTCGCGGCACTGGCGGCGTGGCGGCTCGCCCGGCGGCTTCGCAGCATGACGCCCGGCGTCCTGGTGCTGATCGGGCTGGCGACTGCCGTCGGCATCGGCAGTGCCCTCTTTCACACCTTCGCGACACCCTGGGCCAACGTCGCGGACCTGGCGCCGATCCTGGCGTTTCAGCTCGCGTTCCTCTGGTTGTATCTTCGCCGAGGCGTCGGGCTCCACGCCGGGATGTCGGCGGCCCTCATCGCGGTCTACGCCGCGATCTGCGTCGGGATGCTGGCCGTGCCGCCGTATTTCAACGGCTCGATCCTGTACGCGCCAACGCTCCTCGCCCTGGCCGGACTGGCGTGTTATCACTTGCGGACCGGACAGACCGGGAGATGGACGCTCGCCGCCGCGGTCGGTGTTTTCTGCGGATCGCTCACGTTCCGCTCGATCGACAAGTGGATCTGCCCGAGCTTCCCCTACGGGACGCACTTCGTCTGGCACCTGCTCAACGGCGTCCTGTTGTACCTGGCGATGCGGACGATCATCCTGAAAGTCCATGCGGAGGCGTCGTGAATGAATGACCGATGGATTTCAAACGGGCCCAGGAAGGGCCCGAGTGGGAGAAATCCCCGGTGATCGCGCCGAGGCCCCCGATGCGGCGGAGGATAAGAGAATTCCACCAATTCGGGGATGGCCCTGCTCGATCCGTTCTTACTTCGTCATCACCCACCGCGCCAGCTCGGCGAAGCTCGGCGCCTTGCCCTGCATGAGCAGGCCGGTCCGGAAGATCTTGCCGGCGGCCCAGACGATGACGAGGGTGGTCAGCGCGGTGAGCACCACGGCCGTCGCGACCTGCCAGGCGGGGGGCGTGGGCTTGAGGGCCAGCCGCATCAGCATGAGGAAGGGGCTGGCGGGAGGGAAAAGCGACATCCCCACCGAGAGCGGGCTCGCCGGATTCCGGAGCACGGCGGTCCAGACGAACATCGGCAGCATCGAGAGCAGCATCACGGGCATCATCAGGGACTGGGCGTCCTTGAGCTCGCTGCACGCCGAGCCGACCGCGATGTACATCGATCCGTACAGCAGGACGGCCAGGAACAGGAAGAACACCAGCGCCGCCATCAGGCCCGGCGAGAGGACGTCGCCATATCCATGGTACACGGCGACGGCCATGCCGCCGCCGAGGTAGAGGCAGGCCAGCAAGAGCGCGATCCCGGCGTTGCCCAGCAGCTTGCCCATCATCAACTCGAACGGGCTGACCGAGCCCAGCATCACTTCGCTGATCCGGCTCATCTTCTCCTCGATGACGCTGTTGAGCAACTGCGGTGCGCTCGTCATGATCACGAAGAACATCGCGAAGAGGAGGACCGCCGGCACCACCGCGGTGCGCACCATGTCCACCTTGCCGGCCTGTTTCACTCCGGGCTCGCCGCCTCCCGGCCCGAAGGCCGTCCCGCGCTCGACGAGCTCGAGGTTCTCGACCTCGATCGGCTGGCTGAGCCGCTCGGCCACGGCCTGGTCGATTCCCGCGGAGCGGAAACGGCGGGCGCGAACCTCCGCGTTCACCACGAAATTCAGCCAGTTTCGGAGCATGTCGTCGTTGGGGTTGTCCGAGTGGTACTCGATCGCCCGCTTCGCCGCGGGGTCGGCTCCGGGCTCGACGACCGTCGCCGGGATCTCCACGAAGGCGTCCAGCTCGCCGCGGCGGATGCGGTCGGAGAGCTCCAGTCCGGCCGTCGGGGAGGATGCATCCGTCGGCGCGGGCTCCATGGCCAGCGGAGGGCGCGCGTGCTTGCCGCGGGCCTCCGGCAGGGCGTCGTTGTGGGCCTTCGCCGCTTTCTCGATGACCGGCAGCAGGACGCCCGTGTGATCGAGGACGACGAATCGCCGGGGCTTCGTGTCCACCCGCTCCGCCACGAAGATCTGGAGCAGGATCGAGGCCCCCATGATGATGGGCAGCATCAGCAGGCCGATGAGGAACGACTTCGTCCGGATCGCCGAGCCGAACTCGGTCGTGGCCACCACCCAGATCTTCCTCAGATCAGCTTTCATGGATCGCGGCCTCCACCGTGGGAACATGGGCCTCCGTCGCAAACTCGCCCCCGGCCTCGTCCGGGTCGGCGATCCGGACGAAGATGTCGTGCAGCGAGGGGCGGGCGATCTCGAACTGCCGGATTCGCGTCCGACCCATGAGTGCCGCGAGCAGATCCTGCGAATCGCCCGAGTAGCGGACTTCCTGGGAATTGCCGTTGTCGTTGACCTCCGAGACGCCCCGGATTCCGTCCAGGGCCTCCGCCCCGGCGTCCGTCCGCACCCGGATCGTGTCGTACCCGTAGCGGGACTGGATCTGGTCGAGCGTGCCGTCGAGGACCTTCTTGCCGCGGAATATCATGAAGATCCGATCGCAGAGCCGCTCGGCGACGGACATGTCGTGGGTGGAGAAGACCACCGTGGTCCCGGCCCGCCGCAGGTCGAGGACCGCGTCCTTGAGCACCTCTGCGTTCACGGGATCGAGCCCGGAAAACGGTTCGTCCAGGATCAGCAGCTCGGGACGCTGGAGGACCGTCGCGATGAACTGAACCTTCTGCGCCATCCCCTTGGAGAGGGCGTCCACCTTCTTGTCGAGCCATGACGAGAGGCCCATCCGCTCCAGCCACTCTCCAATCGCGAGGTCGAGCTCCGGCTGCCTCGCCCCCTTGAGCGCGCCGAAGTAGCGGAGCAGCCGCCGTACGCTCATTCGCTTGTAGAGCCCGCGCTCCTCCGGCAGGTAGCTCACGCGGTCGTGGGCCGCCCGCGTGTCGCGATTGCCGAGGACCTCGATCTCCCCCTGATCCGGGAGGAGGATGTGCATGATCATCCGCAAGGTCGTGGACTTGCCCGACCCGTTCGGCCCGATGAAGCCGTAGAGCGAGCCGCGGGGGACCTCCAGGTCCAGGCCGTTCACGGCGACCACCCCGCCGAAGCGCTTGGTCACCCCCCGGATCGATATCGCCGCTGACATGAAGGATCTGCCTCTCGGTGAACCCCGGCTCGCTGGCGGCCCGGATGGCCGGCAGGTATGGCGGTCCGTACGATGGAGGAGCATTCGACGGGGGCGACGTTTTATTGGAATCCGCCGAATGGTCAACCTCACTCCTCAAGCTTCGGCGCGAGCGTGACTTCAGCGCGATGCGCCGTTCTGTGCGACGGCGACGCCAACGCCCGGAAGTGGCTGGGCCGACCTCGGGCTGGCGGCGAGGAAGTCCTCGCCCAGCAGGGCGGCGATGGTGGAGGCGATCTGGGACTGGGTGACGGCGACGTTCGTTCGTATGCCAAGGGCGGGGGTCGTCGGGCCCATGACGGCGATCCAGATGTTCTCCGCCCCGTCGACCTTCTCGCCGTGGCTCGTCCAGTCATCGGAGTTGCTGCCGCGGCCGTGGTCGCAGGTCACGATCATCGCGGTCTTGCCCGCGTATTCGGGCATCGCCTGGAGGCTCTCCCAGAGCGAGCGGAGGAAGTCGTCGGACTCGTGCGCGGCCTGGAGGTACAGGTCATAGCGGCGATGATGGGCCCATTCGTCGGTCTCGCCCAGGCCGATGAACAGGACGCGAGGACGGGATTTCTCCACGTAGACGTGGGTGGACTCCATCGTGATGAAGTCGAAGGCATTGCCTCCCCAGTAGTGGGGGAGCCTGCGCACCATCAGGTTGAGCTGCCTCTGCCGCTCGGTCTGCGGCTCGCCCTCCAGGGGCGTCCAGCCGGCCTGGACGAAGAGCTTGTTCTGGCTCGACCGGAAGATGGAAGGGAAGACGTCCCAGGTGCAGACCGCCGCGACCTTGCCGCGGTAGGCAGGAAGCTCGTCGAGGAACTCCAGGACCGTCTTGTTGGGATTCGGCACCTTGTCGTTGGAGTCGACGCGTGGGTCGCCGAATCCGCAGAATATCTCGCTGTAGCCCGGATAGGAGAACTTCATGCCGTTCGTCACGGCCGCCGTGGCGCCCTTGGACCGGTCGCCGAAGACCTGCCCCTTGCCTACGATCGTCCTCCAGAGGAACGGCATCAACGTCTCGCGGCGGGCCTCCGGCGTGTCCCGCCAGTAGAGCTTCGTCGTCGCCTGGACGTCCTCCACGCCACCCGCCTTGGCGTCGATGAGGGCCCTTTCGGCGCCGCCGAAGAGCTCCTGGTGGCGGAAGCCGTCGAGGGTGACGATGATCACGTTCTCGACCCTCCGCGGAGCGTCCTGGGCGCGGGCCGTGCCCAGGGGCAAGCTCGAGGCGAGGCAGAACGCGGCGAGGAATGTTCGTCCGAGCATGGTTGACTCCGATGGCGAGAAATCCGCGACCCATGTTATCGCGGGCCCGCGACGGTCGCGAGTAGGCGGCGTGAAATGTGGTCGGAGCCGAAGGAGGCGGGAACCGAGTCAGACGTTGTCGGCCCACTTCGCCAGGTGTTCGCGATTGAGCTCGTGCATCGCGGCCATGGCGGCCCGGATGGCGTCCAGGCTGGTGCCGACGTACTTCTCGACGATCGCGGCGGCGATCTCGAAGGCGACGACGGCCTCGACGATCACGCTGGCGGCGGGCACGGCGCAGACGTCGGAGCGTTCATAGGCCGCGGGGGACTCGGCCTTCGTGGTCATGTTGATGGAAGGGCCGCGCGCGGCCAGCGTGCTGATGGGCTTCTTCCCCGCGCGGACGACGATGGGCTCGCCGTTGGACGTTCCCCCCTCGATCCCGCCGGCGTTGTTGCTCGGGCGGCGGAAGCCGAAGCGACGGTCGGATGCGGCGTGATCGGGATCGTAGCGGATCGGGTCCATGACCTTCGACCCCGGCCGGCGGGCGGCCTCGAAACCGAGGCCGATCTCAACCCCCTTGATGGCCTGGATGCTCATCACCGCCGCGGCGAGCCGGGCGTCGAGCTTGCGGTCCCACTGGGCGTGCGTCCCCAGGCCGATGGGGCATCCCGTCACCACGGCCTCGACCACGCCGCCGAGCGTGTCGCCGGCCTTCTGGGCCGCGTCGATCGCGGCGACGATCGCCGCGTCGGATTCGGGGTTGAGCGTGTAGACCGGGCTCGCGTCGCGGACGGCCAGTTCCCGGGACAGCGGCGGCGCGGCGATGCCGCCAAGCTCGACGACGTACCCGAAGACCTCGATTCCCAGCTCCGTCAGCAGGAGCCGGGCGAGCCCGCCCACGGCGACTCGCGCGGCCGTCTCGCGGGCGCTCGCACGTTCCAGGACCTGGCGGATGCCCGTCTGATAGTTGATCGCCCCGGCGAGGTCCACATGGCCGCCCCGGGGTGCGGGGGGCTGGATCAGCCGCTCGAGCTTGGCGTCTCGATTCACCAGTCGGAGCGTGATCGGACCGCCCGTGGTGACGCCGTGGTAGATCCCCGCGTCCACGACCACCCGATCGGTCTCGAGCGTCTGCCGCTTGCCCCGGCCGTATCCTCCCTGCCGCCGCTCGAGCTCGCGGTCGATGACCGTCGTGTTCAGGGCCACCCCCGCGGGGAAGCCCTCGACGATCGCCGTCAGCGCCTGGCCGTGCGACTCACCCGATGTCATGTAGCGAAGCATGTCTCGATCCGATTCTGTCTGCGGTCCGGTTCATTTCCAGGGGAACTCGCGGCCGGTGATCCGCTCGAACGCCTCGACGTAGCGGGCCCGGGTCCCGTTCACCACGTCGGCCGGCAGCTCGGGCGGCGGGCTCGACTTGTCCCAGCCGGTGGTCTCCAGCCAGTCGCGGACGAACTGCTTGTCGAATGACGGCTGCGGGCCGCCGGGCCGATACGCATCACGCGCCCAGTATCGCGAGCTATCCGGCGTGAGGACCTCGTCGATCAGGAGCAGCTCGCCGGTGCGGTCGTCGAAGCCCCACTCGAACTTCGTATCCGCCAGGATCAGCCCGCGCCCGAGGGCCCGCTCCGCGGCCTTGCGGTAGACCTCCAGGCTCATCGATCGGAGCGTCTCGGCGACTTCCCGGCCCACGGCGTTCGCCATCACGTCGAACGACACGTTCTCATCATGGCCGGTCTCCGCCTTGGTGGCCGGGGTGAAGATGGGCTCGATGCGATCGCTCTCGACGAGGCCGCCCGGCAGCCTGATGCCGCAGACGGCCCCGTTCGAGCGGTATTCCTTCCATCCGCTGCCGGAGAGATACCCGCGGACCACGCACTCGAACGGCACGACGCGAGCCTTGCGGGCGATCATGATCCGGCCCCGGAGCGACTCGCGAGTCTCGGGGTCGATCTCGACCGCATGCGGCAGGTCCTCGACGGCGATCGAGAGCAGGTGGTTCTGGACGTCGAGATACTCGAACCAGAAGGCGCTGAGTGCCGTCAGCACCCGCCCCTTGTCCGGGATGCCCGTGGGCAGGACCCAGTCGAACGCGCTGATGCGGTCGGTGGCGACCAGCAGCAGCCGGTCCCCCAGGTCGTACACATCCCGGACCTTCCCCCGCCGCACGGGGAGCCCCTCGAGCCTCGTCTCCAGCACCGTCACGCGATGGACCCTCCCGAACCAACCCGAACCGCACGCCGAACGACCTGCCAGGCGAGATGACCATGATATCGCATCGCCCCCGGCCCTGGCGACCGGAGAGGACACATTCCCGCCGATCGCTTGACAGGCCCTCCGCTAACGCACATTCTACCCATTGATCAGGACTCACGGTCCGTAGGACGAGGCGGCGGCGGTGCGAGTCCGCTGAGCTTGTTCGTTAGGCGGCGTCGAGCCATGCCCAGCTTCCGCTGTCTCTGCGGAGCCACATTCCGCGACGGCGATGCATCAGACGCCAGCCTGGTGGCCTACTCGCTGCTATCTCGTCAGTACGTAGGAGGCATCTGCGCGGGCTTCGGGTTGGGGATGATGGTGGGGACGTGGGTCAGTATTGGCTGGGGCGCACGGCCATGGCTGCTGGTCCCAGGCTCTCTGCTCGTCGAAGCCGGCGCCTCTCTCGCCCGCGCTGCGCAACGGGCAGTACAGTCAGCACCATCCAATCGTTGCGGCGGCCTCGCTGCAGGGGCCGCTGAACTGGATCGTTAGGTGACGGACATGAAGGACCGCTCGCTCCTCGCCTTGAACGGCCTGATGCTCGGCGTCGCTGTCGGGATGCTTGTCACCATCCCGGCGGGCCTGCTCGCGGTCGCCTCCGGCGGTGCCGGCCATGGCACCTACCCCCTCGCACAGCTCCTGTACCCGGGGCCGATGCTCCTGTGGCGGTCCACCGGGCGATCCTTCGACGGCCCGCTCATC
Source organism: Aquisphaera insulae (assembly GCF_011064615.1). Lineage (GTDB taxonomy): Bacteria > Planctomycetota > Planctomycetia > Isosphaerales > Isosphaeraceae > Aquisphaera > Aquisphaera insulae. The sequence goes on from NZ_JAALJH010000002.1 coordinate 290,785, forward strand.
GCCCTGGCGCTCGCCCAATTCCCGTTCTACGGGGGCGTTATCGGTGTCGCCCTGCCGTGGCGGCGAGCGAGTGGGGCCATCGCCTGCGTTCTCCTCGCGCTCCATCTCGGAGCTGCGGCGCTTGCTTCGCCGCTCCTGGTCCGCCTCGACTCGCTTTGAGACGGTGCGGCCAATAAGCCATGCTGAAAATCCTTCTCGGTGTACCCGCGGCCTTCATGGGAATCTGGCTGATCATCCTCCCGTACGGCCTCGCAGGCATGGGCGCCTCCCAGTTTCAAGGCCCCAAGTACTGGGCCGAATTGCTCAGGCAGTATCGGATCCATGGCGACCTCTGGGTCGTCACGGGGCTCGCGATGATGCTCGTGGCTGGCGGCGTGAGCCTGTGCGTCAACGCCCCGAGACGCGTGATGGCAGCCGACCGCCCGACTTGGCGGCCCAGAGGACATGGTCATGCGGGGCAGCATCCCAAACGTGAATCTCTGACCAAAGGCTTAACCTCTCCTCCAAAGGCTCCTGACCTCTTATAATCTCTCCTTTGATCCCTTTACCTCTCCTAACACCTTGATCGCTTGCCTTGGACTTAACGCAGTCAAGTCGTCAGTCCGAGTCAATCATCCAGTCGCCAATGCTGTTCATGTAATACATAAGGAAACCGTAGTCATGAGTATTCCCTATAGAAATTCTATAACTGGATTCGGTAGACATTCCATACCGGAACCCGCCGTATTTTCGGTTTGAGGGCCTCAATTCAGCATCGGCGAATGACTGCGGGTAATATCCATTCCGTCTTCGAAACGCCTCGATGTGCTCGATAAAAGCGTCGCCTTCCTGCTTGAGGCTTGCGAACTCTGCTTCACTGGGCATCCTCGTAGAATAACAGCCACTCAGTCCCAGCAGGAGAATGCTCATCGCAAACCACGTGCAAAATTTCACGCGAGTCAATGTTGTTTTATTTGTATGTAGAAACATTATGGCGTCGACAGTAAAATCCAAATGCTCGTTTCAGATGCGCACAAGGGGTCAGGAGCCTCTGATTAGCATCAGGCACAAGCGCTCCTGATCCCTCACAGGCCCACTAACGCATCGCAGGCCCAATCCAGATCAGCGGACCGTCGACGCCGGGGTGGCCCCCGCCTGTGCCGCGCGGCGGGGAGAGGCCTGCGGGGGCGTGGACGAAGGCGGTGCCGGCAGGGCCGGGGCCGAGCTGTCGGCCTGGTGCTTGAGCAGCTCGGGGAAGATGAAGGCGTGGTAAGGCTGCTCGGCGGCGGGCCTGCCCTCCTTCGTGGCGTTGGCGACCCACATCCGGCCGGAGGTCGTCTCGAAGAGGACCGAGTGGAGGTTCGACTTCATGGCGACGGGCCGGTCCATCAGGTGGAGGGCCGACTCGGCGTCGAACGTGCCATGGCCGGCCTGCACGCGGCGGACGAGCTCCTTGTAGCGGTCGCCGGCCGAAAGCAGGACGGCGTCCTTGACGGCGGAGGGGAGCTTCTCGTTGCTCTCCCCCATCTTCACGACGTGGAAGGCGTCCCAGGAGGCTTCCATCCCGACGCCCTGTCCCGTCTTGCCGTCGGCGACGACGAAGTAGTATTCGCAGGTCCGGGGGTGGTCGCGGAAGACGGCGATCGCCTCGTCCAGGGTGTTCGCCTCCTCGAGCACCATCCGCATCAGGAAGGCCATCGGCACGCCGTCCCAGTGGCCCAGGCCCTTGCCCCCCATCTCACCGATCGAGATCTTCTTCGCGTTCATGCCGGTGACCGAGCCGACGAACCCCGCGTACGTCACGTTCACGAACGGGATGTGGCCGTCGGGCTCGGCGATCGTGAGCACGGCGTGATCCTGGAGCCGCCAGTCGCAGCCGTAGTCGAGGATCCGCCCGTGATAGAGCGTCCCGCCCTTGGTGGCCGAGCCGGAGATGGCGAAGCCGCTGCAATGGAACATCTCGGGGATGAAGTTCGCGGTGATGACGTCCTGCACGTCCATCCCCGCGCCATCAGCGACGCCCCGCATCTCCTCGAAGAACCGCCCGGGGATGAGCTTCTTCTGTCGAGCCGCGATGCCGGCGATGACCCGCTTCGGGTCGAGCAGCTTCAGGCCCGCGAGCTCCACCTTCATTTCCTTCCCCTTCTCCTCGAAGAGGAAGCGGACGTTCTCGCGGATGTCGTCCTTGAGCAGGGCCCCCTGCTGGTAGCCCATCTCGTAGGGGGTGCCCTTGACGTGCAGGACCCGATAGCCGTTCACATCCTCGAGGAACCCGGCCCCGCAGCGGGCGATCGTCTTCGTCCCGGCCCGCGACGGAGAGGAGGCAATTGCCACGATCAGAACGAGCACCGCGGCCGGGATCGCTTTTCTCACCATGATCGGGATCCTCTGGAATGGAGATGTTCGGGATCGCTCACTCCCACTCGATCGTCCCCGGGGGCTTGCTCGTGACGTCGTAGACGACCCGATTCACGCCCTTGACGGAGTTGATGATGCGGGTGCTCGTTCGTGCCAGCAGGTCGTGCGGCAGCCGCGACCAGTCGGCCGTCATGAAATCGTCGGTGTCGACCGACCGAATCGCGATGACGTCCTCGTAGGTACGTGCATCGCCCATGACGCCGACGGACTGGATCGGCAGGAGGACGGCGAACGCCTGGGCGACCTGGCGGTCCAGGCCCGCGGTCCGGAGCTCGTCGAGGAAGATGGAATCGGCCTGGCGGAGGACATCGAGCCTTGGTGCGGTGACCTCGCCCAGGCAACGGACGGCCAGGCCGGGCCCGGGGAACGGGTGCCGCCAGACCAGGCTGTCGGGGAGGCCGAGCTCCAGGCCGAGGCGGCGGACCTCGTCCTTGAAGAGGTCGCGGAGGGGCTCGATCAGCTCGAAGCCGAGCTCCTCCGGCAGGCCGCCGACGTTGTGGTGGATCTTGATCGTCGCCGTCGGCCCGTCGGGCTCGCCGCCGCTCTCGATGACGTCCGGATAGAGGGTCCCCTGGGCCAGGAAGTGGGCACCCGAGATCGACTTCGCCTCGTCCTTGAAGACCTCGATGAAGGTGTGGCCGATCCGCCGCCGCTTCTCCTGCGGTTCGGTCACTCCCGCGAGGGCCGAGAGGAACCGGTCGGCCGCGTCGACGACGCGGAGCTCGGCGTCGGTCCGAGAGCCGAATTCCTCGGCGACGGCCGCACGCTCGCCGGCTCGCAGGAGCCCGGTGTCCACGAAGACGCAGACGACACGCGGGCCCAGGGCCTTCGCCAGGAGCGCCGCGCAGACTGCGGAATCGACGCCGCCGGAAAGGCCGCAGACGACGCGTTCGTCCGGGCCGACGCGGGCGGAGATCTGCTCGATCGACCGCTCGATGAACGCTTCCATCGTCCACCGCTTCGGGTTGCCGCAAATCCGATCGAGGAAGTTGCCGAGCATCAGAGAGCCGTAGGCCGAGTGCGAGACCTCCGGGTGGAACTGCATCCCGTAGAAGGGGAGCGACCGGTGCTTCGCCGCGGCGACCGGGCAGGTGGAGGTGACGGCCAGGGGGACGAAGTCCGGGCCGGCGTCGTGGACCTGGTCGCCGTGGCTCATCCAGACGATCGACTCGCGAGGGACGTCGTGGAAGAGGGGCTCGGCCGCGTCGAGGATCCGGCACTCCGCGCGGCCGTACTCGCCGCGGGCGGTCGAGCCCTTGACCTTACCCCCGAGGACTTCGGTGGCGAGCTGCATGCCGTAGCAGATGCCGAGGACCGGGATGCCCATCCGGAAGAGCTCCGGATCGCAGTGCGGCGCACCCGGCTCGTACACGCTCCGCGGCCCGCCGGAGAGGATCAGGGCCAGGGGATTGAGTTCACGGACCCGCTCCGGCGTGATGTCATGCCGGACGATCCTCGCGAAGGCGTGTCGCTCGCGGACCCGCCGGGCGATGAGCTGGACGTACTGCGCTCCGAAATCGAGGACCAGGACCGGCCGCGACGAGGGGTCGATGGGCTCCATGCTCATCCGGATTCTACTTTGAGTATGGCGGCGGGCCCGCGGAACGTCTCGCGGGCCGCAAGCTGCCAGTCTACCAGGTGGGGCCGCGAGGGAGAACCCGAACGCGACGTCGGCGATGGATGGGATCGCGGGCGGCCGCGAAGATCGGCAGGACCTCCCCGGTCGGCTCGCGGCTTGACATGGCACCTGTTCGGTCCGAGACTGAAAGCAGAGTGCCACCTCGTCTCACCGAAGAAGGACCAGACCGATGCCCTCGAACGAACCGGCTCCAGGTCCCGTGGCCGGGTCTCCGCCGGTCCTCCGACCCATGCCTTCCTCTCCATCCATCACCCTCCCGTCGAGCGGCCACGGGGAGTATGAGTTTTCCTACTCCGACAACGCGACCATCCTCGACCTCGGTTCGAAGATGAGCTTCGTCGGGATTTTCATGCTGGGGATCGGGCTCTTCTTCTTCGGCACCGAGATCGTCCGCTGGGTTCAAACTCGGATACTCGAGGTGGGGACGCTCTTCCTGTCGCTCCTGTTCATGGTCGTCGGCATCTGGACCCACCGTGCGGGCCGAGAATTCCTGGCCGTCGCCCGCACGGAGGGGAACGACGTCACGCACCTCATGAGCGCGCTTTCGAATTTGCGGCGGTTTTACACGCTCCTCTACCTGATCTTCTTCGTGGCGCTGATCTTCGCCGTCATCGAGCTCGGGGCGCACACCCTGTACGGGACGAAGCAGCAGCCCGTCGGCGCGATCCGGCCTCGGGTCGAGGCCCCGAAGAAGTCCGCGGCCACCCCGCCGCCGACCACGGAGGCCCCACCCTCAGCCCCAGGGCGCGACGACCAGCGGTGAGCCGTCCTCCACCCGGTGATGGGGCACCTCGGCCGTCTCCATGTCCAGGACGGCGAAGCTCCGCGAGGTCTCCACGACCGGCGCCGAAATCACCGAACCCGGGTTCAAGACCAGCCGCCCGGAGGGCCGGCGATAGGACATCGGCCGGTGGGTGTGGCCGACGATCAGGACCTCGCAATCGAGCTCCCTGAGGTAGCGGTCCAGCACCCCCGGCGGGTGGGTTTCCCGGCTGACGAATTCCATGTCGCTCCGCGGCGACCCATGGACCACCACGACGACCTTGCCGCCGATCTCGACGACCAGGTCCCCGGGCAGGCCGGAAAGGTACTCCAGCGACTCATCGGAGGGGGTGCCGCCGCCGAATCGGCAGCTCGCGCCGGGACCTCGTTCCAGGGCCCAGCGGTCGTGATTCCCCCGGACCGAGGGGATGCCCCGTTCCTTGAGGAAGTCGACGACCCGATCGGGGAAAGGTCCATAGCCGACGACGTCCCCGGCGCACAGGATCCGGTCGACGCCCATCGTGATGAGGTGCGCCCAGGCGAGCTCGAGCGCCGAGAAGTCGCCGTGGATGTCGGAGAGGATCCCGAGCTTCATGACTTCGGCCCCGTCCCGGGCGGGCCGGCCGGCCTGGCGGCGGCGGAGAGCTCCGCGGAGCGCGCGGTCGCCGCCTCGACCGCGTCGATGAGGGAACCGCGCAGGCCTCGCCTTTCCAGCGTTTGGACGCCGGCGATCGTGGTCCCGCCGGGGCTGGTGACCTGGTCCTTGAGCAGGCCCGGATGGAGGCCCGTCTCGAGTACCATGCGGGCAGCGCCGAGGACCGTCTGGGCGGCCAGGGTCGTCGCGATGTCCCGCGGCAGGCCGACGCGGACGCCGCCGTCGGAGAGGGCCTCGATGATCATGTAGACGAACGCAGGCCCGCTGCCGGAGAGGCCGGTGACCGCATCCAGGAGGGACTCGGGCACGCGGACGACGCGGCCGACCGAGGAGAGGAACCGTTCGACGAGCGCCTCGTCGGCCGGCACGGTCCCCGGCCCCATCGCATAGGCCGAGGCGCCCTCGCCGAGGAGGGCGGGCGTGTTCGGCATGACGCGGACAACTCGCCGGTCCGGCCCCAGACCCTCGCCGAGCGCGAAGATGGGCACGCCCGCGGCGATCGAGACGATGAGGTGCCCCGGACCGACCAGCGGGCGCAGCTCGTGCAGGACCTTAGGCATCGACTGCGGCTTGACGGCCAGGACCAGCACGTCGCTCGAGGCGACGACGGCTGCGTTCTCCGCGTGGACGGCAATTCCGGTCTCGACCGCCAGCGACGTTCGAGTCTCTTCCAGCGGGTCGGCCGCGACGATCTCGGTCCGGTCCGCGGCCCCGCTGCGGAGCATCCCCTGCACCAGGGCGGTGGCCATCTTCCCCGCGCCGATGAATCCCCAGCGCCTGCCCTCGCTCGCCGGGCGCCCGTCTCCGCTCGATCTCGTCATGACGCGTCCACCCATCCTTGCCAGAGGCGACCCGGCGCCCCTCGGCCGCCGGCCTTGTGAAGGATACGCGACCCCGAGATGGCCCATCAAGGGCACCCGCCGACTGGTCGATGAGCCCGATCTCGGCGGGAGGCTGGCCGACGCTACGTGACCGACATATCATGTGGCTCGGGGACGTAACCTCGGGCCCGCCCTCAGCCCGATCCCCACCGGCCACGGGAGAGGTTCCAGAGCCATGAATCGTGCGTACTTCCTGATCGGGGCCGGCCTGCTCGGCCTCCTCGCGACGATCGCCCCTGCGCGATCGCGTGCCGTCCAGGAGCCGGCCCCCCGAGTTCAGGCCCCGACTCCCGCGGCCGTCGCCGAGGACCATGTCGCTGACCGTGCGCTCCTCCGAGACCTGGTCGCCGCGTTCACGAAGGCGTTCAACGAGGGGGACGCGAGGTCGATCGCGGGCCTCTTCACCCCCGGGGCGCGGGTCACCACGCTGGGCGGCGAGGTCATCGACGGCCGAGACTCCATCGAGAAGCGGTTCGCCGCCTCGTTCGAGCAGTCCCCGGGACAGAAGATCCAGATCCAGACCCAAAGCGTGCGATTCCTCGACGCCGACTCCGCGATCGAGGAAGGGACCTCCACGATCACCGCCGCCGACGGATCGGGCGAGCTGGACACGACCGCGGAGACGACCCGCTACTCGGTCGCCTACGTGAAGCGTGAAGGCCGTTGGCTCCAGGAGACTCTCCGCGACGAGCTGATGCCGGAAGTCGCGACCGAGGAGACCGCCGCCAGTCACCTCAAGGAGCTGGAATGGCTCATTGGTGAGTGGGTGGATGAGAGCGACGAGGCCGAGGTGCGGACCAGTGGCTCGTGGGCCGAGAACCGGGCATTCCTCGTTCGGGTCTTCCACGTGAAGGTCAACGGCAAGGAGGCGATGTCGGGTTCGCAACGGATCGGCTGGGATCCGAAGCAGAAGCAGTTCCGATCCTGGGTCTTCGACTCCGACGGTGGCTTCTCCGAGGGCCTCTGGTCGCGGGATGGCGACCGCTGGTTGATCAAGAGCTCCGGCACGCTCAAGGACGGACGCACCGTTTCGGCCACCAACATCGTATCCCGGAACGGCAAGGACTCCATGACGTGGTTTTCCACCGACCGAACGCTGGGCGGAGAGATCATGCCCGACGAGGATGCGGTGACGCTCGTCCGAATCCCACCCAAACCTGGTCTCGCAAAGCCCGCCGCCGCGGGGGAGAAGTGACTATGAAGAGGCTCTTCATCCTGGCCGCGGCGCTGGCGATCATGACCGCGCAGAGTGAGGTCCTGGCGCAACGAGGTGGCCGCGGCGGCGGCGGAGGCGCAAGAGGGGGCGGCGGACGGGCCGGCGGATTCGGCGGGGGTGCCTCCGCCTCACGTCCCTCCTTCAATCGCACGCCGACCTACAACGCGGGGGCGTCACGACCGAACTACGGCGGAGCTGGCGCTGGCAACCGGCCCAACTACGGCGGCGCGGGCGCGGGAGCGGGCGCTGGCAACCGGCCCAACTACGGCGGCGCGGGCGCCGGAGCGGTCGCGGGCAACCGTCCCAATATCAACCCCGGCGATCGCCCCGGCATCGGCGCGGGCAATCGTCCCAACATCAATCCTGGCGATCGCCCCGGCGGCAACAACGTCAACGTCAACCGGCCCGGCGGAGGCAACAACGTCAACGTCAACCGGCCCGGCGGAGGCAACAACGTCAACGTCAACCGGCCGGGCGGCGGCAACAACGTCAACGTCAACCGGCCCGGCGGCGGCAACAACGTCAACATCAACCGGCCGGGCGGCGGCAACAACGTCAACGTCAACCGGCCCGGCGTTGGCAACAACGTCAACATCAACCGGCCCGGCGGCACCTATCCCAATTACAACTCGAACCGACCGGGCTGGCAGAACGGCAACCCGAACTGGGCCTATCGGCCAGGCTGGGGCCGCCACAACGCCTGGGTGAACGGCTACTGGCACGGCCGGAATAGCATGTGGTGGAACAACTGGGGCGGTGGGTTCATGACCGGCATGATGGTGGGCGGCATAGGCGCCTGGGGCGTCGGCTCATCGCTCTGGGGATGGGGCCTCGCGCCTTACGTGAATCCATTCGTGGTCCAGCAACCCGTCGTCGTTCAGCAGCCGGTCCTGATCCAGGATCCGGCCGCGGCCCAGCAGGTGGCGGCCATGGTCTCCCAACCCCCGGTGGACTACACCCAGCCGCTGAGTAACACCGCGACCGATGTGGCCCAGGAGGTCGCTGACCCGGCGATGCAGACCTTCGACTCGGCCCGCGCAGCGTTCAAGGCCGGCAACTACGTGGAGGCCCTGAGGCAGACCGACGAGGCTCTCAAGGCCCTGCCGACCGACGCGGCCATCAACGAGTTCCGCGCCCTCTGCCTCTTCGCTCTTGGCCAGTACGACCCCGCGGCGGCCACGCTGTATGCCGTGCTCTCCGCCGGGCCGGGCTGGGACTGGACCACGATGATCGGTCTCTATCCCGACATCGACAGTTATACCAGGCAATTCCGCGCCCTCGAGGGCTTCGTGCAAGCCAACCCGCAGTCCCCCTCGGCGCGATTCCTCCTCGGCTATCATTACCTGACCCAGGGCCACACCGATGTGGCCGCCGCCTCGTTCCAGGAGGTGGCCAGGCTCCAGCCGGCCGACCAGCTCTCCGCTCAGCTCGTGAAACTGCTGACGAACGTCCAGTCCGCCGACGCCCAGTCGGCCTCGGCTGTCCCCGCCCAGGCCGGGGCGGTCGCTCCGCCGGCCTCGACCCCCGGTCCGGCAGCGGCCGTCACGACCCCCCCCGTTCCGGCCGAGAAGCTGGTCGGCATCTGGAAGGGGAGTCCGGTGACCGGGACGACGATCGAGCTGACCCTCAAGCCCGACAAGTCCTTCGTCTGGAACATCATCAGCCAGGGGAAGTCTCAGCAGATCGCGGGGACTTATACCCTGGAGGAAGACGTCCTGACCCTGTCTCAGAGCGAGAACAACGCGATGGTCGGAAAGATCACCTTGAAGGACGAAAATCACTTCGTGTTCCAGGCCATGGGAGGCGGACCGAACGACCCCGGGCTGGTCTTCAGCAAGTAACCGCGGCGTGCGGCCGGGACGGCCCGGATCGTCTATCCCACCAGGGCTGGGGTAAAAGCGGCGCCGGTCGCGGCGACCGCCCGGTTACGCCCTCGGGCCTGGGCCTGATCGAGCGCGGCATCCGCCTCCTCGATCAGGCGCGGGACGGAATCAGCGCTCGAAGGATATTCCGCGACCCCGGCGGAGACGGTCAGCCCGCCCAGTTCCGGGAAAAGCTCCGGAGCCCTCTGCACGCTCCGACAGATCTTGTCGGCGACGGCGAGGCCGTTCGCCAGGCATGCCCTGGGCAGGATCGCCAGGAAGCGATTGTCCTCAAGGCGTGCCACGACGTCGCTGGCGCGGAGGATCGAAACCACCTTCTCTCCGACGCGCGCCACCGCTTGCTCGACCGCCCTGTCCCCCAGCATCTCGCGGATTCCGGGAAGCCGATCGATGGTCATGTAGATGAGGCAAAGGGGCTCGCGGTGGCGTTTGGCCTGCCGGGTGGCGAAGGGGAGGACGGCCTTGATGAAGGTGGCGTCCTGGACGACCGGGATCGCGATACTACCGAGCTCATCGCACTCCAACCCGGTTCCCAAATCGTGTTGGAGGCAGCCCTCACCCGGCCTGCCGAACTCCCCATCGTGCCAGGGAGGCCGGCTGGCCTGGTCCCATCGAAGTCGAGAGGCCGCCGCGTCCGCCACGACGACGAGGGTCCTCAACCGTCGATACGACGAGGGCGAGCATTCCGCCCTCGGTGCAACGAACAGGTGCTGGTCCTCGACGAATCTCAGCGGGAACTCCCACAGGTCCGGGACGCCGGAAGGCGCTTCGGCCCGGCCGACCTCGGTCGGTCCTCCATCCGGACTCCCCCCGCCCAGCCAGGCCGTGCCACCTCGCGTGAGCCATCCGGCGACATCAATCAGGGCCCGCTCGATCTCCTCCAAACTGTCCAACCCGTCGATCACGGAGCAGAGGTCGTGAACGATGTCCTCTTCCTCCCGATTCGACGGAGAGGTTGTCACGAGCCCCTCGAACGCCTGGCACCAGAGCATCGCGCGCCCCTTTCCCTTAAGAAGACGATGGAGCCTAGAGGTTTCAGTCCGAGACCGACCACGAGTCCGAATTCGTCGTCAGGCTCACGGTGCTTTCTTAGAACGACCCGATCCCCCACTCGGCCGGTCAGCATGCGGATACCCGCCTTCTACAGCCCCGCTGTCCGTGGGAGGGCGTCGTTTTTCCAGGAGCGGGGCCGAATGAAGCGAGCGGGCCAGAGAACACGGTGACTTCTTGGATCGCGACGAATTTGCCGGCGGCCTTCAGCGTGTCGCCCGCCGTCTGCATCGTTGGGCGTTCGAGCGGTGGGAGCTCGTGGCGCGTTGGGTGCGGTTCGTTCACGGTTTCCAAGGGAATCCTAGGTCAGATTTCGCGGATCGAGCCGCGAAGTGTCAT
>NZ_JAALJH010000020.1 GCF_011064615.1 Aquisphaera insulae
GAGCTAGGGCCGCTTACTCCATCGCCAGCCGCGATGGACCGCGAGGCAGGTCGAAGCAGGCGATCACGTCCTTACCCTGCTGGGAGTAGGTCCCCGCATCGACTTGAAGCGGCTTCGCCACGGGGGTGAGGGCGACGGTCCTCGCCTCGGTCACGAGGCAGGTCGAATCGTCTTTTCTCCGTCGGTCGTCGGCGAGCAAGTCGGGATGAACCACGGATGGCACGGAAGTCGTCGCTGCCCGTTTCGGCTCGCATGTTGATGTCCGCGCCCGGAGCGGTGTGGAAAATGGGCGCCGATTCGATAGCGTGGAGTCGCCGATCATGTCGCCGGCGGCCGATCTGGAGATCGAGTCGCGATCATCCCTCAGGCTCCTCCGCAGGGTCTGCGACCATGCACTTCTGGAACAAGCTGTCCACCGCCGCATTGATGAGGTTGTCGGTCCTGGCATCGCTCAACGTGGTCATGCTTCGGATCGTCGGAGGATGGGACATCCTGCTTCATCCCTGGTTCTTCCTTTCGATGGTCACCCTGAATCTGGGCCTCTATTCGGTCATGGTCTATTCCGGAACGCTGAACAAGACATTGATCGGCATGATGTTGGGAGGGTCGATCGCGCTCCTCGGTACGCTGCTGTACACGGGGATCGATGCCTCGGCCTTCGCGTACGGGGGACCTTTCCGCAGGCTCGGTAGCTTCGTGATGGAATCGGTCGTCAATCCGCGGCTCCAGTCCCTCCCGAAGACCACTTATGCAGGTGGGCCGATCACCCTCCGATTCGACCAGGTCGCGCTCCTGGGCAATTCCCTGATCGATGCTCTCGGCCTGGTCGCGATCGTGGCGGGGGGGCTTGTCGGGAGATTCGCGCAGGCGAGATTCGCCGTCCGAGGTTCCCCGCAGGCGGCTCCCGAGGGAGGACCCCGGAGCCGGGTGCCGGGCCCATGAACCGGCCTGGATTCGGCGGCACTCTGCGAGGGGCGAGCCACTGGCAAGGTGCGAGCGTGGGATGCGGGGGGCCTCCGGGTTGGCTTGCCTGCCTCGGCCGGCGGGGAGGCCGGGTCGGGTCGCCCCGCTCCGCGGGCGAACATAGCGATTCGCTACCTGGGCCGTCGCCGCCGGCCGCTCGCTGGATTGGCCGGAGCGGCCGGAGGTATGAGGCCGGCGACGTCGAGCCGGACGATGACCGCCCCGTCCAGGGCCAGCTCGACGGACTCTCCGGGCCGGAGCGTCTTGCGCCTCGCCCGCGGCCGGTAGACCTCGAGGCAGCCATCGACCAGGTTGACGATCCAGTACAGGGGGATTCCCCCGCGAAGGTACGTCGCCGCGAGGGCCCGGTCATCGGCGAGCGAGGAGTCCGAGATCTCGACGATCAGGCCGACCTGGTCGGGCCGGGGCTGGGCCTCGAGGTAGTCGAGCGGGCCGCCGCGGACGATCGAGACGTCCGGTTCCGGCTCGCTGTCCCGGCCCGGGATCGCCACGGGGTCTTCGATCCGCATGAGCCAGCCCGGGGCGGCCCCGAGCGCCGCCGTCAGCACGTGCCGCACCAGGGCCGCCCCGGCGCAGTGCCTCGGTCCCTTCGACATCTTGCTGACGATCCTCCCCTCGATCAGCTCCACCCGGGCCCGCTCGTCGAGGATGCCGCGGGCGATCAGGCCTTCGTACTCGGCCACGGTCATGCGGCCGGACGGGGGCGGAGCCGTCGAAGCCCGTTTGGTCATCGTTGTCATGGCCATGCCTCCACTGCGCGGGTAACGAGCTGACGGGCTCAGGTGCAATGAGGTGCCTGTTCGGCGAATCCGATCCTGGAGGCGTCGTGGACGAGGGGGCGATCGAGCAGGCCGGGGACCGTCGCCCGGTCCGCCGCGGCAAGTCGCTCGATCCGGCCCGCATGGTTCCGGTTGACCCGGATTGCCAGGGATTTCGCGGCGGTCGTCACGGGTGCGGCCCTGGGCTTGCTCGTCTTCTTGCGGGCCATCGTCATCGCCCCGGGTAGGAGGACCTTCGTCGCACGGGATCGGGACGGCATGGCTCGCCCCGCGTACGCGACACCCGTCGGAAGTCTACGCCCGGCATGCGGGCAGTGGCAAGCCGGAACCGGAACGCCGTAGTTATGCCGTGCGTGTAGAGTAAAGAGATTGAGCGCGGCCGCGATTCCCAGGAGGAGAGCCGATCCGATGAGAGACCCTTCGCGTCGTGATACGTTTCGGATTGCGGCCGGGCTTGCCGCGGGGACCGTCGCGGGGGCCATCCCCGATTTATCGGCGGCGGCCGCGGACGCGCGGGCGGACGAGGCTCGGCGACGATATCTCACGCCGGGGGATGAGTTCGGCGACGTCAGCCGCGGGGACCCGGTGCCGCATTCGCTCCGGGGCGAGGCGCTCGTGAAGGCCCGGCTCACGCCCGAGGCCTGGCGGCTCGAGGTGGTCGCGGAGGGGAAGGCGAAGGTCCCCTCGCCGCGGCGGATCGACGACGGGACGGCCGTGGACCTGGCCACGCTCGCGAAGCTCGGCGAGGCGAAGGGCGTCCTCTTCCTCAAGGCGATGCAGTGCACCAACATCGCCTACCCGCTGGGCCAGGGGCTCTGGGAGGGCGTGCCGCTCCGCGAGGTCCTCCGCCTGGCCGGGCCGATGAAGGAGGTCCGGCGCGTCGCCTACTGGGGCTTCCACAACGACGACCCGAAGCAGTTGTTCCGCTCGTCGCTGGCGATCAACCAGGTCCTCGACACCCCACCCGGAGAGCTCCCCCCGCTGGTCGCCTACAGGCTCAACGGCGGTCCGATCCCCCTGGAACGCGGCGGCCCCGTCCGGATGATCGTCCCGTGGGCCCACGGCTTCAAGTCGATCAAGTGGCTCCGGCACGTCGTCCTCACCAACGACTATCGGGCCAACGACACCTACGCCCTGGAGGACAACGACCCCGAATCCTACCTCAAGACGGCCGCCTACATCGACGACGACGAGCGCGAGGCGACCTTCGCGACCGGCACGCCGGCCATCATCCGCGGCACGGCGATGGTCGGCTGGCCCGGCCTCGACCGCGTCGAATGCTGGCTCCGGCCGATACCCGAGCCGGCGCCCGCACGGGCCGCGGAGCTGAAGGACGACGATCCTGCGTGGGCAACCGCGACGTGGAAGGCCTGCCGCATGGACCCGCCGCCCTCCGACCTCGCGGCCGAGCTGCCCGCGGGCGTCGACCCCGCCCGGATCTGGGGATTTGGCCGCGACGGCCGGCCGCGCGAGTGGCCGATGAGGTATAGCCTCGCGCCGTGGTCCGTCACCCTCGAGGGCCTGAAGCCCGGGACCTATGAGCTGCGGGCGCGGGCCGTCGACCGCAACGGCTTCGCCCAGCCCGAGCCCCGGCCCTTCGCGCAGCGATCGGGCATGAACGGGATCCAGGCCAGGCGAATCCGGATCGGCGACGGCCCGCCGCGAGCGGGCCGCTGAGCCGCGATCCCGACGTTCGCGGCGCGGCTCAGGGCGTGTCCAGGAGCGAGCCCAGGGCCTCGTCGAGGAGCGACAGCCTGGAAGCGGCACGCCTGAGCGACTGGTCGACGCGCGGGCAGGTCGCGGAGGCGGTGATCGGCGACGAGGTGCCGAGCCCGCCGCGGGATGACGTCTGGGGTGCGACGATCGGTGTCGCGGGGGTCGTGGAGGGGGGGAGTGCCTGGCTGAGGACGGTCATCGCTGACCGCAACAGGCCACCCCAGGGGAAGAGGCTCGGGCGGTCGCCGAGGAAGCGTACCACGCCGAAGTCGGAGCCGGTGTAGGGGTTGGGCAGGGCCGAGTACGAGGCCACGATCTTGCCTCCGGGCGCGAGGGCGAGCGAGACGTCGCTGAAGTTCTGGGGCGGGGCGTTCACCAGCGAGGTGACCACCACGCCGGCCGTGCCGAAGCTGGGGGCGAGCGCCCCTTGCGAGTTCAGCCGGGCCAGGGCGACCGTGCTGGGGCTCGACGTGTAGTTCGGGGCGTAGCCAAGGTTGAATGCGGAGCCCCCCACGACGATCTTGCCGTCGGGCTGGACGACCACGGCATTCGCATAGGCGTAGTCCGGGCCGCCGAGGTCGGTGGCGGGCATCACCAGGACCTGCGTCACGCCGGCCGTGCCGAAGGCCGGATCGAGGACGCCGGCCGTGGTGAATCGCGCGACCTCGAATACGGTCGCGTAATAGGTGTCGCCGATCTGGGTCGCGGTTCCGGCCGCGATGATCCCCGATCCGGGCTGGAACGCCAGGCTGGTGATGCCGTTCATGCCGGGCAGCGTCGCCACGCCGGCCGTGCCGAAGGCCGGGTCCAGGGTGCCGTCGGCCTTGAAGCGGACGAGCATGCCTTCGGCCTGGTAGTTCGCGTCCACGGTCGAGCCTCCGAGCACGATCTTGCCGTCGGGCTGGATCACGACCGAGCTCGCCACGTCGTACGGGGACGAGGACGCCAGGGCGATC
The DNA here is from genome assembly GCF_011064615.1 of Aquisphaera insulae. Taxonomy (GTDB): domain Bacteria; phylum Planctomycetota; class Planctomycetia; order Isosphaerales; family Isosphaeraceae; genus Aquisphaera; species Aquisphaera insulae. Next base: position 4,436 of record NZ_JAALJH010000020.1, read on the forward strand.
CCGCCGGCGCCGAAGGTCGGGTCGAGGGCCCCCCGCGAGGTCACCCTGACGGCCGCGACGCTCGAGCCGTACGAGCTGGCCGTCCCCGACACGACGATCTTACCGTCCGCCTGGATCGCCACGCCCGAGGCGGTGTCGTCGGAGTCGCCCAGGTCGATCGTCAGCAGCCCGCCCGTGCCGAACGAGCGGTCGAGCGAGCCGTCGATGTTGTAGCGGGCGATCGCGAATTTCCGGGTGGTCGTGTAGGTGCTCGTGTCCAGGGATTCGGTCGTGCCGACGACCACGATCTTGCCGTCGCGCTGGACGGCCATCGCGGAGGCGGTATCGTTGTCCCCGCCGAAGCTGGTGATCACGCGGCCGCCCTGGCCGAAGAACGGGTTGAGCCAGCCGTTGGGCAGGTACTCGGTCAGGCCGAACGAGCCGCCGCCGTAGGGCGAGGCGCCGGTCGAGGTGGTCCCGGCCACGAGTACGAGGCCACCGGGCAGCGTCGCCACGTCCGAGGCCGTGTCCTTTCGCGAGCCCGTGAATGTGGCGGTGTTCCGGCCGCCGGAGGCATAATGCGTGTCGAGGCCCCCCCGCGCGTCGAACCGGGCGACCTCGATGGCCGTGGCAACGGGCGAGAGGGGCGACGGAACGGGTGTGTACCCCACGAGCAGGATCTTGCCGTCGGGTTGGAGGGCCGCAACCTTGGCGCGATCCTGGGCGACGGGCGGGCTGGTGATCGAGACGCCGCCGGTCCCGAACGAGGCGTCGGCCGCGCCGGTGGTCCCGGAGTAACGGGCCAGGACGAAGCCGGTGTTCGTGGACGTCGTCCCGCTGCTGTTCCAGCCGACCGCCAGGATCTTGCCGTCGGGCTGGAGGGCCAGGTCGGTCAGGCGGGACGTCGTGGGCAGGACCGTCGTGACGACGCTCGCCGTGCCGAACGAGGCGTCGGGCGTGCCGTCGACGTTCAGCCGCTGGAGCGAGAAATTCCAGGAGATCGTCTCGCCGAGCACGACCTTGCCGTCGGCCTGGACGACCACCGGCGCGTCGCCGGGAAAGGCGAAAAATCCCGCGGAGCGGCCGAAGTAGATGCCGTCCGAGGCGAACCCGGTGTCGAGCTGGCCGGCCGTCGTGAACCGGGCCGCGGTGTAGTACCAGGAACTGCCCTCGTCGGACGTCGTCGTCCCCGCGACCACGATCTTCCCGTCCGGAGCCAGGGCGAGATCGTAAGCGTAGCTGTAGTTGAAGCTATAGCTGTACGGGCCCGAGGGTGCGGCGACGGCGTGGCCGCCGGTCCCGAAGCCGGCGTCGAGGCTGCCGTCGGCGTTGAACCGGGCGACCCCGAACGCGTAGTCGATGCCGAAGTCGTACGGGTTGCCCGAGGTCGTCCCCGAGACCACGATCTTGCCGTCGGGCTGGACTGCGATGGCGCTCGGCGTGTCGTCGGTGGGCAGGACCGTCGAGCCGAGGGCGTAGCCGATGTTGGTCGCGGCGATGCCGTGGTCGCCGAAGGTCGTGTCGAGCCGGCCGCCCGGCGTGTAGCGGGCCACGGCGAAGTCGTTGACCGCCCAGTCGGGCGAGTACGGCGGGCGGCTCAGCGGGCCGGTGACGAGGATGTCGCCGGAGGCGTCGAGCGCCACGCTGGGCCTGACGCCGATGAGGACCTGGCGGCCGACGATCGGCGTGACGATCCGCCCCCCCTGCCCGAACGTGGGGTCGAGGGCCCCGCCGCGGGTGTACCGCATCAGCACGGTCGTGAAGTCGCCGTCGGCGTCGCTCACGAGGCCGGCGACGACGAGCCGGCCGGACGAGTCCACCACGCCGCCGGTCCCCTGCGCCGTGGCCGGGACCAGCGGGAAATCGGTCGTCACGGACCCGCCCGAGCCGAAGGTCGGGTCGAGCGATCCGGCGCTCAGCAGCGCGCGTCGTTCGAGCGGCTCGAGCCGCGGCCGGCGGTCACGGCCCCGCCCTCGATTCCTTCGCATGCAGTGACGATCGCGCGTTCCGGGCCGTGTCAGGGACGAACTCATGGGCGTTGCTCCGGGGATGGGAATGAGTGAGGACACGTGATGGATGCGGGAATTCGGCGCGCACGGGGGGCGCAGGCGGCGGCGGGCCGGCCTTGGCGCGGATTTGCCGTCCGGCTCGATCGCAGCGCGCACCGCGATCCGGCGGCGCGCGTGGGCCCGTCAGGCGGACATCATGGCGGCCTCGCCGGGCCGGGTCGCCCAGGGCGGATGCCGCGTTCGCGGGGGGCCGGGACGCCGGCCCCCGCCGTCATCGATCAGGGCCTGCACGCTCCTTTCACATTGAACGTTGATGAAGTCATCACGACGGGACATGATTTGCTTGCAGCGCCCGGGGCCAGGCGATCGCCGGGACGGCCAGGAGCGACGCGAGGCCGACGATGAGGCCCGGGAGCCGGTCCGACTCGGGGGTCAGGAGGACGGCGCGGAAGGCGTTCGACGAGGGGCCGACCCACTCCGCCTGGCCGACGATCTGGCCGCGGTTGTTGATGGCGTGCGCCTTCAGGATGGTCAGGCCGGTATCCGCGGGGATGAGGTCGTTGAGGTCGTGCATGCCGCGGCCGTCGTGGAGGAAGGCGTGCCCCCCGACGTTCGGGCTCAGCTCCGAGTCGCCGACGACCTCGCCGCGATCGTTGATGTCGGTGGCGGTGCTCCGCTGCCCTCCAAGGGTCCCGAGGTCATCGCGGGCGGGATCCACGGGTCGGCCCGGCGGGGTCCGGAAGGCGTGGCTGACCACGCCGCTGTCCCCGTTGCCCACGATGCAGGAGCCGACGACCTGGCCGCGGCCGTTGATCGCGGCGGGCCAGCAATCACCCAGGTCGTCCGTGCGCAGGTCGACGGGCCGGCCGGGTCGCGACCGGAAGGCATGGGACCGGCCGTCGGGACCGAGGGTCCGGCCGATGACCTGGCCGCGGGCGTTGATGGCGCCCGGGAAGACCTGCTTGCTCCCCAATCGCGGGAACCGGGAGCCGGTGTCGCCGAAGTCGTCACGGCTCGGGTCGATGGGCCGGCCGGGCTCGGTGCGGAAGCCCGACGTGCATTCGCGGTTGTCGATGACGACCCCCACGACCTCGCCGGCGTCATTGATGGCCTGGGCGTGCGTGCACGCGGCCTCCCAGGTGTTGTAGTCCTCGGCGGGCTGGAAGTTCCGTAACAAGCTCAGGCGCCTGGGATCCAGCTCCTCGATGGGCGGGAAGCTCCGCTCGTCGAGCGTGCCGAGGGGCGTGACCCTGTCTCCGAGGACCCTGTACGAGGCCCGGCGAGCCCCCACGGTCCCCCCCAGGCCGAGCTGTGACGGCCAGTACGTCGCATCCACCATGTTCCGGGTGGTCGCCCAGACGAGGACCTCGCCGCGGTTGTTGATCGCCCGGGCGATGGACTGGAGGCTGGGCACCGGGAGCAAATCGGTGGCCGGGTCGATCGGGCGATTGGGCCGGGTACGGAACGCCTGCGGCAGCTCGTCGGTGAGGGTCTCGGACTGGCCGACGACCTCGCCGCGGTCGTTGATGTCGTTGGCCTTCGTGAAGGCCCCGCCCAGGCTGCCAAGATCCATCACCCGGTATCGCCGCGGGGCCAGGTCCCCGGGGATGGAAAGGGGCAGGATCACGCCGGCGACGCCGAGGAGTCCCGCGGCGCCGCGGCGGGAGAGGCCCGGGGCGGTCGTCCCCTTCATGATCCCGACGAGGCGGCTCTTCAGGAGCGAGGCGTCCCCCAGCCCGATGCCCAGGACGAGCCGCCGCGCGGGGGCCTCGGCGAGGAAGTCCATCGTGTCCAGGAGCGTCCGGGCGTACTTCCGCCGCGAGCCGGGGAGGGCCCGCAGGACCAGGGCGTCGCAGCACTGCTCCTCCGCCTCGCGGAGCGAGCGGCGGGCCCACCAGGCGACCGGGAACCACCAGTAGAGGACCGTCACGATCATCTCGAGCGGGCGGATCCAGTGGTCGCGGCGGCGGAGGTGGGCGAGCTCGTGCGTGACCAGCGAGGCCCGCTGGTCCTCGTCCAGTCGGCTCCAGAGCTCCTCCGGGATGATCAGCCCCGGCCGCCCGGCGAGCCCCCAGACCGCCGGCGAGAGCCGGCCGGGGACGAGCCAGGCGCGCGGGGCCCGGGCCAGGCCCAGCGACGCGGCGATGGCGTCGGTCAGGCCCTGCACGTCCGACGGCGCCGGCGCGTGCGAGCCCAGCCAGCGCCGGATCCGGGCGAACTGGATCAGGTAGCCGGCGCCCCAGAGGATCGAGCCCGCCGACCAGGCCGACAGCAGGGCCGGCATCCACTCGGCGAGGCCATCGGCCGCGGCGTCCCGCGGCGGGCTCGCCGCCGCCGCCGGCGCGGGGGCCTGCCCCGGGGACGAGGCCGCCGCGACCGCCCCGGGCCCGGTCGACGCTCCGGCGGGCCGGGCGGGGACGGCCCGGGGGCCGATCTCGCCGGCGGACGTGGCTGGCGGGCGGGCCGTCGACCGAGACGGCCAGGGCAGCGTCAGGTCGATCGGCACGATCGGCGGGGTGACGAGCTTCACCAGGAGCAGGAGCCAGAGCCGGTGCCCGAGCGCCGGCCGCCTCGCGAACCGGTCGACCAGCGCCACGATCGGGGCCAGCGCGGAGACCAGCACGGCGTTGTCGAACGCCGCGCGGAGCAGGCCGTCGGCGTCGGTGCCCATCTCGAACATGATGGCCCCCCGTCAGGATTCCTCGCCGCGGGTCTCTTCATCCTCGAGCTGCCGGAGCAACTGGTGGAGCGCCTTGCGGTCGCCGGGGCGGAGCCGACGGGGGTTCACCAGGTGGCTGAGCATCGCGGAGAGCGAGCCGCCGCAGAGGTCGTCCGCCACGTCCCGGAGCCGACGCCGGACCAGCGCCTCGCGGTCGACCGTCGCCGCGATCACCTGCACCGGTCCGGTCCGGTCGCGGCCGATGCACCCCTTGGCCTCCAGCCGCTCCAGCAGCTTCTGGAGGGTCGCGTGCGCCGAGGCGCCCCCGGCCGGATAGAGCCGGTCGATCAGCCGGCGGACGGTGACCCCGCCCTCCTCCCAGAGGACCTCCAGGACCGCCAGCTCGGCCTCCGTGACGTCTCGCCCGCCCCGCTTCATCCCGACCGGCTCCCCGGACCTCGTCGCCCCCTGGCCACGCTAGACAGGTTGTCTACAGGAGGATTGTAGACAGGCTGTCTAGCGCCCGCAAGGGGTCGCCGGGAAATCCGCGGGGAGGCGCCGCCCCGGGGCCCTTGACCAATACCCCGTGGGGGTATATGATCGGGGCGATGGTGGATACTCCACGGGGGTATAATGGGGGCGAGGACGATGGCCCGCGAGGTGGACCGGAAGGTGAGGGCCCGGGTGAACCGGATCGCCGGGCAGGTGGCGGGGATCCAGAGGATGGTGGAGGAGGATCGGTACTGCGTGGAGGTCCTCAACCAGATCGCCGCCACGCGGTCGGCGCTGGACGCCCTGGGCGTGGAGCTGCTGACCAGGCACCTGGAGTCGTGCGTCCTGGGCCACGGGTCGGGGGCGGAGCACTCGCGGGCGAAGCCCATGAGTCGGGAGCAGCTCGTGGACGAGGTCCGGACGGTCCTCTCGCGGTTCCTGCGGTGAGGGCCAGGTGAGGAGGAGGGCGAACGATGCATGGGCACCAGGCGGGACATCACGAGTCGGCCGGCACACCAGCCCGCGAGATCGACCCGGTCTGCGGGATGACCGTCGATCCGAAGCAGGCCGCGGGGCGGGCCGAGCATGCGGGGCGGTCCTATTTCTTCTGCAGCGAGGGCTGTCGGAAGAAGTTCGTCGCCGAGCCGTCGGCCTACCTGGACGAGCACGGCGAGGCGAAGCCCCGCGCGATGGCCGGGCACGAGGCGAGCGGCGGCCCCGTCGTGCTGACGACCATCGGCCTGCCGGGCTCGGGAGATGCCGCGGCGGCCGTGACGGTGGCTCCGCCGGCGGCCTCGGGCGGGAAGGTGCTCTACACGTGCCCGATGGACCCGCAGATCATCCGCGACCGGCCGGGCCCCTGCCCCATCTGCGGCATGGCGCTGGAGCCGATGACGCCGACGCTCGAGGAGGACACCTCCGAGCTTGACGACATGACCCGGCGGTTCCGCGCCTCCCTGGCGCTCACGCTGCCGCTGCTGGCCCTGGCGATGGGCGAGATGGTGCCGGCGGTCCGCGGCCTGATCCCGGCGGGGGCCTCGGCCTGGATCCAGCTCGCGCTGGCGACCCCCGTGGTGCTCTGGGGGGGCTGGCCGTTCTTCGCCCGCGGCTGGGCGTCGCTCGTGAACAGGCATTTCAACATGTTCACGCTGATCGCGCTCGGGACGGGGACGGCGTACGCCTACAGCGTGCTCGCCACCCTCTTCCCTGGGCTGATCCCGGACTCGTTCCGCGGGCATGGCGGCGCGGTGCCGGTCTACTTCGAGGCGGCGGCGACCATCGTCACGCTGGTGCTCCTGGGGCAGATGCTGGAGCTCCGGGCTCGGGGGCGGACGTCGGGCGCCATCAGGGCGCTGCTCGGGCTGGCGCCGAAGACGGCCCGGGTGATCCGCGGGGACGGGACGGAGTCGGACGTCCCGCTCGGCGACGTGAAGGTCGGCGACCGCCTGCGGGTCCGGCCCGGCGAGAGGGTGCCGGTTGACGGCGTCGTGCTCGAGGGCCGGGGCGGCGTCGACGAGTCGATGGTCACCGGCGAGTCGCTGCCGGTCGAGAAGGTCGCCGGCATGTCGTTGATCGGCGGCACCGTCAACGGCACGGGCGGCCTGGTGATGCGCGCGGAGAAGGTCGGGGGCGAGACCATGCTGGCGCGGATCGTCCAGCTCGTCGGCCAGGCGCAGCGGAGCCGGGCGCCGATCCAGCGGCTGGCGGACGTCGCGTCATCGTACTTCGTCCCGGCGGTGGTGGCGGTCGCGCTGGCGACCTTCGCCGCCTGGGCGACGCTCGGCCCGGAGCCGAGGCTGGCCCATGCCCTGCTCGCCTCCGTGGCCGTGCTGATCATCGCCTGCCCGTGCGCCCTGGGCCTGGCGACGCCGATGTCGATCATGGTCGGGATTGGCCGCGGGGCCCAGGAGGGGATCCTCATCAAGGACGCCGAGGCGCTGGAGGTCCTGGGCAAGGTGGATACGGTCGTCGTCGACAAGACGGGGACCCTGACCGAGGGGAAGCCGGCGCTGGTGACGGTCGAGGCGATCTCGGACCAGGATGAGTCCGATCTCCTGCGGCTGGCCGCCGGGCTGGAGCGGGCGAGCGAGCATCCGCTGGCCGACGCCGTGGTGAAGGGCGCGGAGGCCCGCGGGCTGGTCCCGGCGGAGGCCGGCTCGTTCGAGTCGCGGACCGGGCTGGGCGTGGTGGGGACGGCGGGAGGGCGGAAGGTCGCGATCGGGAACGCGGCGTTGATGCGGGCGCTCGGCGTCGAGCCGGGCTCGCTCGAAGCTCGCGCGGAGTCGCTCAGGGGCGATGGTCAGACGGTGGTCCTCGTCGCGATCGACGGCCGCGCGGCGGGCCTGCTCGGGATCGCCGACCCGATCAAGGCGACGACGCCGGAGGCGGTCTCGCTGCTGCATGGGGAGGGCCTTCGCGTCGTCATGCTCACGGGCGATGCGGAGGCCACGGCGCGGGCCGTGGCCCGGACGCTCGGCCTGGATGAGGTCCGGGCGAACGTCCTCCCCGACCGCAAGGCGGAGGTCATCCGCGACATGCAGGCCCAAGGTCGGAAGGTCGCGATGGCCGGCGACGGCGTCAACGACGCCCCGGCCCTGGCGCAGGCCGATGCGGGGATCGCCATGGGGACCGGCACCGACGTCGCGATGGAGAGCGCCGGGGTCACCCTGGTCAAGGGCGACCTTCGGGGGATCGTCCGGGCCATCCGCCTGAGCCGGGCGACGCTCGGGAACATTCGCCAGAACCTGATGTTCGCCTTTCTCTACAACATCCTCGGCGTGCCGATCGCGGCGGGGCTCCTCTATCCGTTCACCGGGCTCTTGCTCAGCCCGATGCTGGCGAGCGCCGCGATGACGATGAGCTCCCTGTGCGTCGTCACCAACGCCCTGCGGCTCCGCCGCGCGGAACTGTAAAGATCGCCGGCTTCGTCCGGCGACCGGGGCGATTTGGTTGTGGCCGTCGGGGTGATCCCGCCGATAAAGGGGGGAGAGCAATTCCACTTTCCTGCCTGCGGCCGGCGATGGATCCGCGCATGCGCGAGGGCATCGGCCGGGAGGAGATGCGGGGGGCGATCTCGCTTTGCCCGCCGGGCCTGATATGGTAAGGTCCGCCACGTAGGCAAGTCGAAGCAGGCGCCGGCCGGCCGAGTTCGAATCGAGGCGGCGGCGAGAGCCATGACGAGAACGGCGGCGACCATGGATGCGGGTCTGTCGCGACGATCGCGGAGGCTGGGCGGCGAGGCTCCGGGTGGGGCCGGCGCCGCGGTTGCCCCCGCCGCGCGCCGTGAGGAGGCGCCCAGGCCGCTGATCCGGCCGGCGCCGCGGTCGGCGGTCTTCTTCCCGCTGGTCGTCCTGGTGGCGATCCTGCCGGGGCTGGTGGCCCTGAATTCCTGGGACCTGACCCCGCCGGGGCCGCTCTGGGGGCTGCGGGCGCTCGCGGTCCTGGACGACGGGCTGGTCGTGGACCAGGTCCCCGCGGCCGACGCGATCGGCCCGGTGGGCGAGGCCGCCGCGTTCCGCGCGGTGTCGTATCAGCCCCCGCTCTACGCCTGGCTGGCGGCGGTCGGCATGGGCCTCAGCTCGGACCACGACCCGATGGGGAGCGTCCTGCCCAGTTACGTCGCCGGGGCCTTGGTGGTGATGCTCGTGTACCTCCACGGCCGGCTCTGGCGGGGGGGCGGCGTGGGCTTCGCCGCGGCGCTCCTGCTGGGCTTCAACCCCAACCTGCTGCTCCGGATGCAGCAGGCCACGCCGACGACGCTCGCGGTCGCCGCCACGACGGCCGCGCTGCTCTGCTACGGCTGGCACCTCCGCGCGCGGCGGGACCTGATCCGGTCGAGCCTCTGGACCCGTCCCTCGGTCTGGGCCGTCGCCGAGGGGTCGTGCCTGGGCCTTGCGCTCCTGACCCTGGACGCGTTCGCGCTCGTGGTCGTGCCGATCGCGGCGCTGCATGCGGTCTATATCGGGGCCGATCGGTCGCGGAACCCGTCGACCCGGCTCCGGCCGCGGCCGCGCGGGCTGGCCGCTCCTCGCCGCGTGCCCTGGCCGCGGCGGCTGGCGAGGCGCCTGGGCGCGGGCACGGTGGATGCGCTCCTCGTGGCCGGGATGGCCGCCCTGCTGGCGGTGCCCTGGCAGGTCCTGATGTTCCGCTCGCACGGTTGGGAGGCGCTCTCCGGGCTCGCCTTCCCGTCGTGGGGGGGCGGCTCGTCGCTGCTGGCCCGGCTCTTCGAGCTGGCGCCGGTGACGCTGCCGCTGGGCGTCTACGGGGCGGCGCGGGCGTTTCGCCTGGGGCTGCTCGACGACGAGAACACGCCGGAGACGGTCGGCGGCGCCTTCTGGTTCCTCTGGCTTTGCGTCGCCGGCCTCCTGCCGGCGGTCTGGCCGGCCGGCCCCCACGGGACGATGGAGCTGTTCCTGCTGGTGCCGCTGAGCCTGCTGGCGGCCTCGACGATCGCGGATCTGGTCAACCGCCGGATCCCGGTCCGTGCCCTGATCGCCCTGGCGCCGGCGACCGCCTTCTCCGTCCTCTGGTGGGCGAGCGTGGACCTTCGCGGGGCCGTGGACGACCTGACGCACGGCCGGGCGACCGCCACGACGGCCCTGGGCGTGCACCTCGCCTTCGACCTGGCCGTGGCCTCAATCGTGCTGACGCGGAAGCTCGAGATCTGGAGCCGGCACAGGGACGTCCATCAGCGGATCGTGCTGGCCGTCTTCCTGCTGACGGTCCTTTTCATCACGGTGGGCACCGGCGTGCGGGAGGTCGTCTTCCGCCACAGCGAGACCCACGAGCTCCTGGCGCTCCGGACCATGATCCTGAGGCGGAACCGCGAACGCCCGTTCGAGACCCTTTCTGTCGTCCGGTCCGACCTCGGCGCCGCGACGCCCGCCGCCGCGGGGATGAATCCCGACCTGGCGGCGATCGACGGGAGCTCCGCGGCGCCGGCGACCGACGCGGCCTTCACGGGGGGCTGGCTCCGGTTCATCCTTCGGACGGCGCTGCCGCACCTCGCGCAGCACGACCTGAAGACCGTGGACGAGCTGCTCGTCGAGCCCGACGGCCAGCGGCTGATCATCTTCACCGGCGCCGGGGAGCGTCCGTCCTACCCGGTCAAGTCCAAGCTCCGTCTCGAGGCCATCCACCCCGGCCGCACCGGCATCCTGGACGCCTACGCCACCGCGAGCGAGCGATCCGCCCGGAGGTGAGGCCGGGCCGGTTCAGGTCGAGGGCCGGGACTTCATGGTCGCTTCCCCCCCGGCCCCAGCGGCTCGAGGTCGAGGACGCGGGCGGAGGGGACGAGGGCCGGATTGGGCCGCGCGACGGCCCCGCCGGGGAGTCGGCACGCGTAGGACGAGAACTCGGCGCGGGGCTCCGGGTAGTCGGTGCTGACGAACTGGGCGCCGCTGGCGAGGGCGCGGTCGCGGCGGGTCGGGTCGTCGCGGCGGGACTCGACGGTCTCGGCGTCGGCGCGGGTGCGGACGATGCCGCCGGCGCGGACGAGCTCGCGGACCTTCTCGAAGTCGACGGCCGGGTCCTCGACCTGGAAGAAGGCCGCGGCCGGCTCGCCGGGGGCCACCTCGGCGAACATCGCCCGGCCCCGGAGCGCGGGATGGCCCTCCAGGTAGAGGTCGCGGATCGGGCCGCCGTTGATCAGCCCGAAGTAGACCTTGCCGCGGCACGATTCCAGGGTGGGCCAGCCTCTGGCCGCGATCGCGGCCGGGAGCGTGGGGGACTCGCCGCGGACGTCGTCCGGCGTGAGGATCGTCGCCGGGGGGAACGCCGCGCGGATGGCGGCGTCGATGGCATCGAGCTCGGCCTTGCCGAAGGGGGCCGGCCGCGTCGGCAAGGCCGGGAAGGCCTCGTGCTTCGCCTCGATCATCACGAAGATCGGCACGTGCCGGGGATGGGCGGCGGACCAGCCGCGGACCTGCCCCAGCGCCTCGTCGAGGGTCGTCGCGGTGGACCGGAAGTCGATGTCCTGGACGTGGAAGACCTTGAGTCCGGGCTTGCGGAGCCGCCCGGAAGCGTTCGGGTCGGGACCGGGATCCTTGCCCGCGGAGCGGAGCACCGTGCGGGCGGCGGGCTCGGCGTACCGGCCCCCCTCCGGATCGGCGAAGACGTCGATCTCGATCTGACGGATGCCCAGCCGGGAGAACTGCTCGTCGAGGGGCCGGTGGGTGTAGTCCAGGGATTCGGCCATCGCGCGATCGGACGCCGCGATCAACCCCAGGATGCCGCCGACCGGCGCGATGTGGTACGAGTTGTGCGTGCCGACGACCTGGACCTGGTTCAGCCGCAGCGGAGGCTCGTCGCCGGCCGCGAGGGAGGCCCCGCAGAGCAACAGGGGCGCGGCGGAGGCCGCGAGCGCGACGGCGAGCCGGATCGAGGATCGCGGGAACGTCATGGGAGAGGTCCTCTCACGTCACTTCAGGGCGAAGGCCGGGATCTCGTTGTCGCCTTCCTTGATCTCCGCCCTCAGGCCGGAACGGTCGGGGTCGGAGTAGTGGCCGCGGATGGCATCCATGGCGGCCCGCGAGGTCGGGTCAGGCTGGACCTTCTGCATGACGTTCCGCGTCTCGGTGGGGGATGACGCGGGCGCGATGCCGACGAGGTAGGAGCCGGCCGGGGCGCCATCGCTGCCGAGGTAGGTATGGAGCTGGAACTTGCCGTCGGCGTCGGTCCGGCCGGTGGGCGTGGGGACGTCCGCGGTCCTGGAGGACGCCCCGGCGCCGGCCGTCGCCGCGGCCGCGGGGCGGAACGTGACCTGCAAGTTGGCGACGGGCTTCCCCTTGTAAAGGACCTGCCCGCGCGCGGGGTGGACCGGGACCTGCCCGGCCGGCGTGCCCGGTGAGCAGCCGACGGCTGCGGCCAGGAGGCTAACGGCGATGCCGCGGACGATCGCTCGGCGGGGATGTTGAGGCATGGTCTGGCTCGGCAAGGTCTCGGCGGCCCGATCCGGGATCAATACTGGTCGGCGGAGATGATCTCGCCGCCGTTGTAGCTGATCATCGCCGCGAAGACGGAGGGGGCGACGCTCTCCTTGACGAAATGGACCGAGCCGTCGGCGAAGGCGTGGTTCGCCCCGCCGGGATGGAACGAGTAGATCTCGTTGTTGCTGCTGTAGTTGGTGTGCTTGTTGGAGCCGTCGCCGTCGGTGAAGAACTCGCTGCCGTAGTCCGCCCAGCCGGCGCCCGAGCCCTCGTTGTCCATGGTGGGGGGCGTGCCGCCGCGATACCAGGCGTAGGACTGGCCGTAGGCGAGCTGGCGGCCCTGGATGAAGAAATCCGGCCGGCCTGCATCCTCGGAGATCAGGATGGTGTTGCTCGTGCCGTCGGTGACGTCCGCGATCCGCCGGAGCGTATTCCCCTTGAGCAGGCCGGCGACGATCGTGCCGGCCGGATGGGCGATGTTGTTGGCCGTCAGCCAACTATCGTCGATCCCGTCGTCCACCGCGTAGTCGCCCGCGGCAAGCTTGACGGTCTTGCCGTTGAGCGCGTTGAGGTACGGGGCCGTGCGGAGGCCGCCCGGCGCCGAGGGGCAGACCATGAAGTTGAGCTGGGTGCCCACCGCCGTGGTGTTCTCCGGCTGGGGGAAGGCCAGGGATATGTTCATCGAGTTATAGAGTGCGGTCTGCTCCGTGTAGCCCATGATCATGGGGACCCACGACTGGATGTCCAGGGGGTTGTTGCAGACCAGGCCGAACTGCGAGGGGCACGCGGGGATGTAGTTCCCATTGGCCGGCGGCAGGGTCGTCAGGTCGATCGGCTGGAACGGAGGCTTCAGGAACGTGTTGGAGATGGCCCAGGTGGGGGCGAAGAAGCCGTTGGTCCCCTCGAAGTTGTGGAACCCCAGGCCGATCTGCTTGAGGTTGTTGATGCACTGGGCGCGGCGGGCCGCCTCGCGTGCGGATTGCACCGCGGGCAGCAGGAGCGAGATCAGGACCGCGATGATCGCGATGACGACCAGGAGCTCGATCAGGGTGAACGCCGATCGCCGCGGGCTATCCGTCTTGCCGATCATGGGGACGACTCCGAGCTGCGAGGAATGGAGGAGGCGCCGTTGCCGGCCTCCCGGCGGCAATTGTGGCGACCCGCCGTGAAGATCGGGGCCAGGGAACGGGGAAGATCGGGTGAGAGCGGTGCGTCTTCGGCGAGCTTGGTTCCCTCCGGCCGGGATGACTCCCCGCGCCGCAGGTCCCCCGGGGTCGTGCAATTCAGGGGCCTGCGGCGCGGGGCGGGGAGATGAGGCGGCAGCGGGGGTGGCGTGGGGAGAGATGGTGTGGCGGGGGGCTCGATGTGATGGGCCGGCCGGGTCGGGACCGCGCCCTCCGGTCGGAGATTCTGCCCGCCGTCCGTGAAGATTGCCGCGAGGGAAGCCGGAAGAGTCGATGAGAGATCGAGTCCCGCGAGGGCCGCGGGCAGCCTGGATGGGGGGAATCGATCCACGGCGTACGGTTCCCGGAACTGCTTGGCGAAGTGTATCTTCAGCAGGCGGTCGGCTTGCGGCCCCGTCACTTCCAGGGTGATCCCGGCGGGATGCCCGGTGGCTCGATCGGCCGCACCGCCGATGGTGGACTCGGCGAGGGGACATGGGGTGGGCATGGACAGGCGACCGCAGGAGACATCGACGACGGATTCGCCCACCCTGATCGAGGGGGATTCCGAGGCTACGGAGGTCGGCGCGACGGTGATCCGGCCCGAAGGGGGATGCGGGGCGGACGGGCCGGGGGAGGTCCTTTCGCTCGGGCGGTATGAGAATCTCGGCGAGATCGCGCGGGGGGGGATGGGGGTCGTCTATCGGGTCAGGGACGGGCAGCTCGATCGCGAGCTGGCGCTGAAGGTGGTGCTCTTCCGCGATCCCGGGCCGGAGCTGCGGCGACGGTTCGTGGAGGAGGCGCGGGTGTCGGGGCGGTTGCAGCATCCGGGGATCCCGCCGATCCACGAGATCGGGGAGCTGGAGGACGGCCGGCCCTATTACACGATGAAGCTGATCGACGGGCATACCCTGGCGGCCCTGTTCGCCGGCCGCCCCGACCTGCGGCACGACCTGATGCGGTACGTCTCGATCTTCGAGTCGGTCTGCCAGACCCTCGGCTACGCGCATGCCCGCGGGGTGGTGCACCGGGACATGAAGCCGGAGAACGTCATGGTCGGCGCCTTCGGCGAGGTCCAGGTGATGGACTGGGGGCTGGCCAAGGTCCTCGAGCCGGCGGGTCGACCGGAGCCGGCGGCGGCGGGGCCCGGGGGGGATGTCGCGCGGGACGGCCGGTCGCTGGCCGGCGACGTGATGGGGACGCCGGCCTACATGCCGCCCGAGCAGGCGCTCGGGCAGGTCGATCGTGTGGACGAGCGGTCGGACGTCTTCGCCCTGGGGGCCATCCTCTGCGAGCTCCTGACCGGCGAGCCTCCCTTCGTCGATCGGCCCGGGGATCATGCCCACCGGCAGGCGATGCGGGCGGATCTCGACGCGGCGCGGAAGCGGCTGGCCGGCTGCGGCGCGGACGACGAGCTGGTCGAGCTGGCACGCCGTTGCCTCCAGGCCGAGCCGACGGCCAGGCCGAAGGACGCCGAGGCCGTGGCGGAGGCCGTCGCGGCGTACCAGGAGTCGATGCGGGACCGGCTGCGGGCCGCGGAGATCGCCCGGGCCGAGGCGGTCGCCCGGGCGGAGATCGAGCGGAAGCGGCGGAGGCTGGCCGTGGCGTACCTGTCCACGGTCGCGGCGATGATCATCCTGGGGACGGCCGGCGTGGCCTACATCGCCTATCAGCGGTCGGCGCATGATGCCAAGGTCGCGGGATCCGCCAAGGCGGAGATCCTCCGGGCACAGAGCCTGAGCCTGCGGGCGGAATCGGCCTCGACGGACGATGAGGCCGCCTGGGCCGACGCGATCGCCACGGCCCGAGGGGCCTGCGACATGCTGGCCGACGAGCCGGGCCTAGAGGATCTCCGACGCTCGGCCGAGGCGACGCTGGCCGACATCGAGCGCCGCCGGGAGGGCTGCCGGTCACTCGTGCCGCGGTGCCTCGCCGCGTCGAACCGCTATCGGTCCGATGCCCCGGTGCCGCCTCAGGCCGTGGACCACGACGACCCGGGGCCCGGCACGCCGCCCGATTACTCGGGCATCTCGATCATGCGGCGGAGCATCTTCTTCGACCTCTCCGGCTGGAAGCGGCTGCCGACGGGGGCCGATCCCGCGACCGCCGGGCGGGTCGAGCCGACGAATTACACGCAGGTCCTGGACATCGTCCGCAAGCAGAACGTCACCGCGGACAATCGACGGCTCGTCTTCGCCTTCCTGACCGAGGGCTTCGAGTTCGACCTCCGTTGTGTCAACCATCCCTACACGGTCCGCGGCCCGGCCGCGCGGGAGGCGCTCGGCGGGGGAACCCGGCCGGTGCTCCGCCGGGAGCTCGTGATCGACATCGCCGGATGCCAGCCCGGCAAGGAGTCGCGGATCGTGATCCAGGGGACGATCTGGAACGGCTTCCAGCCCGACGCCGCCGGCAAGACCTGGGCCGGGATGCTCGCCGCCGACGACCTCTCCGAGGCCGAGCTGGCCGTCACGTTCGCGGGCGGACGCAAGCCGAGGACGCCGCCGACCCTCTACGTCTTCCCGCGCGGCTCGGCCCGGAAGGAGGCCCCGTCGCTCACCCAGGACTTCGCCAATCCCCTCGACCGCGACTGGTGGCTCTGGCGGCCGCGAGACATCCTCAGGGACAGCGTCTACCAGATCGAATGGAGCTGGGGCGAGCCGACCTGAGCGAGGGGGGCGACGCGGCGTCACCCGGCGGGTGGCCCGGCCTCGAATCCCTCGCAGCGAACGCTTCAGGACGCGGTAGTGGATGCGGACGGGCATGAAGATCTCGCCGGTCATCGTCGTCAGGATGGATTTCTCTGCCATGACTTGCCTCGTCGAAGACTCAAACGCTGGAATCAGAATGGGCGCGGCAACGACAGCCGTTGAATCCGCGATGCGTCCCCTGCCAGCGTTGCATGACGGGCCGACGCAAACCTGACGACTTGGCGAACTCGGAGTGGGGAAACGGGGGAATCCGTGGCCAAGCGGAATCGGAAGCCAAGGAGCAAAGGAGGGGCACGGCGAGGACGATGAGAATGCCGCGAAGCCCTGACGCAGGCTCGAGAGGATTGGCCAGGGCGGATGGACATCGGTCCCGTCGGGTGTCGGATTGAGTCCGCGGCAGTGGCTGCCAGGGGCGGGCATGGTGGACATAAAGCCACAGATGCGTCCAGTGGCGAGATGGCCGGACATCCCGACTCGATCTCTTCGGCGTCGTCGAATCAGTCCGGCTCGATGCCGAGTTCACGGAGCTTCGCGGCCAGGCGCTCGGCCCTGCGTTCGGCGGCCTCGGCCTTATGCTCGGCGGCCTCGGCCTTATGCTCGGCGGCCTCGGCTTGCTGGCGGGCCTTCTCGCGAAGGGCCGCGTTCTCGATGGCGGTGAGGAAGGGCTGGCCATCGGGGTCGCGGATGATCAACGAGTCCGGTCCCTTGCGGGGCTCGAAGCGGATGCCCAGTCGCGGACTGACGTGGCCGTTCATGTCGGGGATGGGCTGGAGTCTGCCTCGCACGCGTCGCCAGCCGAGGAGCTTCCCGCTGGCGGGATAATAATAGTAGTACTCCTCGACGCCGTGGTCCTCATAGAACTGGAATTTCCGTTCGAGCTTCGCGCGGCGGTTGCCGGGCGAGTGGACCTCGAAGACGACCTGAGGGGCGATGCCCTTCTCGACCCACTGCATGTAGGAGCCGCGGTAGCCTTTGGGGCGACCAAAGACGACCATGGCGTCGGGGGCCATGCGAACTTTGGGATAGCCCTCCTCGGCGTACCAGAGGAGATCGCCAGCGACGAAGACGTCGGGGCGATCGCGGAAGAGGACTTCGAGGCCATCTTTGATGGTGACGATCCACTGGAATTGCTGGGTATTGTCCGCCATGCGCCGACCGTCGCTGTCGGGATAGACGACCTTTTTGCGGGCCGTCGTCGGCCGGGAGGTCGTGCTCATGTCCGCCTCGGCTCGGAGAGCTGTTTGATTCGGTACGTTTGTTCCCATCGGTCCCCTTCAGGTAGTCTATCCGAAAAGGCAGGCCGGTCCACCGGGAAGACCGGCAGATGCGGGACCGCGGGATCGGATCTCAGGGCGCCGTCGCGGATCGCGAGGGCAGATCTCAACACTCCTGGCAGCACGCGGATCGGTCGGGTGGCCGTGGTGGAAGACCACGGGCGGGCGGACCTGCTGCGCCACTGCAAGGAACCACGAGGCACGATGTCGGGACCTGAGCGAGTCCCATGATATTACCTCGGCAAGGAAGAAGATCACCGTAATTGGGCTCTTACCGCCGACAGGGAAGCCGGCCCGCATTCACTTCCCCCCTTACGAAGGGGGGATTCAGGGGGGTGAATTCGATCGCCCTGGCCGGCACAAAGCACCCCCTCCGACTCCCCCTTCGTAAGGGGGAGAGCCGGATTTCGCGTCCCCGAGCGTGGGGGGATTCAGGAGGCCGTTCGATATCCGTGAGCTTGATCAACTTCCTTGCCGGGGTAATAGTCGATGCATTGCATCGACAATCGGTTGGACGCCGCGGTCCGATCGAGCGCCTACTTGGCGAACTCGGCGTGGGGGTGCGTGGTGTAGAAATGCCGGGCGCGGTTGGGATCGACGAAGCGGTAGAGGGGGACGGAGTCGGGGACGGGATCCGGATAGACCCGGAACGCCGGGCCGGTGGGTTTGAGCAGTCGGCGCGGGGCACCTTCGCCGTTCTCGGAGGTCGTGTAGAAGCGGTCGTGGCGGCCGGTCCAGCCGTGGACGATCACGGAGCCGGCGGCGTGGTCGTCGGGGACGTAGCAGGCGATGCCCTCGTCGATGACGTCGGCACGTCCTGGGCCGCCCGGGCTGAGCGAGAACTCGTGCGTGCCGTTGCGCCGGTCCTGGAAGCGATAGAGCGGCACCGTGCCGGGCCTCGGCGCGGCGAAGACGTAGCCGGCGATCCCCTCCTTCTTGTACCGAGTCAGGTCGAAGCGGACGACGACGTCGTCGGGATGGTAGTCGATGCCGCAGAAGACCCCGTACTCCTTCATGGCCGCGGCACGCTTGGCGACCTCGGCGTTGAGCTTCTGGTTGAGGATCGCGGCGCGGCCGTCGGCGATCTGGGTGACCATCTCGTCGAAGAAGCGGCCCATGAACTTCGCGAGCAGGCCGGCGAGTCCCTCGAGCTCCGCCTTCTTCACCTCCTCGACGTCCACGTGGAACCGCGGCGTGCCGTCGGGGCCGGCCTCCACGTTGATGCCCGCGGTGATCTCGAAGCGGAACTTGCGCTGGCCCTTCTCGTGGCCCTTCGACTGGCTCGCACGCTCCGAGATCGGGCCGGCGGCGGGCGGCGTGAACGAGCCCTCGACCTGGCAGGAGGCGAGGAATCGCCGCCGCTTCGGGTCGATCGCCCGCAGGCGATACGCGTTCACCTCGCCCCTGTACTGGCCCTTCTTCTCGAACGGGCTGGGCGGTAGCTTCTCGATCACCCCGGCGAGGTAGTCCCTGTCGAGCTTCACCTCGGTCCCGGCCCGGGCGGTCGATGGGGCGAGGGTGAGGATGAGGATGACGGCGAGGGATCGGCGAAGGCGCATGGGTATCGGCCCCGGCGGGTGTCGGGATGAGTCCGCGCCCGGGGTCTTACCAGGAACGGGCCGGGGCGAACAGGCGAGAATCAGTCGGGCTCGATGCCGAGAGAATGAAAGCGGCCGGGCGACGAGTTGATGCGTCGCCCGGCCGGAGTGGGTGAGGGTAGGTCAAGGCCGGGGCCCGCGTCGGCTCAGGCGTGGACCTGGGCGGCCTTGGACTTGATGGCCTCGAGGACCTGGTGGGCGCAGGTCGGGATCGGCGTGCCGGGGCCGAAGATGCCCGCGGCGCCGGCCTGGTAGAGGAAGTCATAGTCCTGGGCGGGGATGACGCCCCCCACGAAGACGATGATGTCGTCGGCGCCCTGGTCCTTGAGGGCCTTCACCAGCGCCGGGACGAGGGTCTTGTGGCCGGCGGCGAGGGTGGAGACGCCGACGGCGTGGCAGTCGTTCTCGATCGCCTGGCGGGCCGCCTCTTCCGGGGTCTGGAAGAGCGGGCCGATGTCGATGTCGAAGCCGAGGTCCGCCAGCGCCGTGGCCACGACCTTGGCGCCGCGGTCGTGCCCGTCCTGGCCGAGCTTGGCGATCATCACGCGGGGCCGGCGCCCCTCGGCCTCCGCGAAGGCGTCCACCTCCGCCTTCAGGTCGTGCCATTCCTGGTCCATGCCGTAGGCCGCCCCGTAGACGCCGGAGATCACCTGATTGGTGGCGCGGAACCGGCCCCACACCTTCTCGAGCGCGTCGGAGATCTCGCCGACGGTGGCCCGGACGCGGACGGCCTGGATGGTCTTCTCCAGCAGGTTCCCCTCGCCGGAGCGGGCGCAGTCGGTGAGGGCGGCGATGGCGTGGTCCACGTCGGCCTGGCTCCGCGAGCCGCGGATCCGCTCGAGGCGGGCGATCTGGGATTCGCGGACGGCGGTGTTGTCGATCTCGCGGATCTCGACCGGGTCTTCCTTCTCGAGCCGATACTTGTTGACGCCGACGATGACGTCCTTGCCGGAGTCGATCTTGGCCTGCTTGTCCGCGGCACACTCCTCGATCTTGAGCTTGGCCCAGCCGGACTCCACGGCCTTGACCATGCCGCCCATCTGCTCGACCTCCTGGAGGATCCCCCAGGCCTTATCGACCATGTCCTGGGTCAGCCGCTCCATCAGGTAGGAGCCGGCCCAGGGGTCCACCACGCTGCAGATGTGGGTCTCCTCCTGGATGATGATCTGGGTGTTGCGGGCGATCCTGGCGGAGAAGTCCGAGGGGAGCGCGATCGCCTCGTCGAACGAGTTGGTGTGCAGCGACTGGGTGCCGCCGAAGACCGCGGCCATGGCCTCGATGGCGGTCCGGACGACGTTGTTGTAGGGGTCCTGCTCGGTGAGCGACCAGCCGGAGGTCTGGCAGTGGGTCCGGAGCATCATCGACTTCGGCTTCTTGGGGTTGAAGCCCTTCATGATCTTCCACCAGAGCAGCCGCGCGGCGCGGAGCTTGGCGACCTCCAGGTAGAAGTTCATGCCCATGGCGAAGAAGAAGCTGAGCCGGCCGGCGAACTCGTCCACGTCCAGGCCCTTGGCCAGGGCCGTCTTCACGTACTCCTTGCCGTCGGCCAGGGTGAAGGCGAGCTCGAGCGCCTGGGTGGCGCCCGCCTCCTGCATGTGATAGCCGGAGATCGAGATCGAGTTGAACTTGGGCATGTGGTGCGCGGTGTACTCGATGATATCCGCGACGATCCGCATGGAGGGGCCGGGGGGATAGATGTACGTGTTGCGTACCATGAATTCCTTGAGGATGTCGTTCTGGATCGTCCCGGAGAGCTTGTCCTGGGAGACCCCCTGCTCCTCCGCCGCGATGACGTAGCCGGCCAGGATGGGGAGCACGGCGCCGTTCATGGTCATGGAGACGCTGATCTTATCGAGCGGGATGCCGTCGAAGAGGATCTTCATGTCCTCGACGGAGTCGATCGCCACGCCCGCCTTGCCGACGTCCCCCTGGACGCGCGGGTGGTCCGAATCGTAGCCGCGGTGGGTGGCCAGGTCGAAGGCCACCGAGATCCCCTGGCCGCCGCCCGCGAGCGCCCGCTTGTAGAAGGCGTTGGATTCCTCGGCGGTGGAGAACCCGGCATACTGGCGGATCGTCCAGGGCCGGACCGCGTACATGGTGGACTGGGGCCCGCGGACGAACGGTTCGAAGCCCGGCAGCGTGTCGGCGTAGTCGAGCCCCTCCACGTCCTTGCGGGTGTACAGCGGCTTGACGTCGATCCCCTCGGGCGTCTTCCAGTCCAGGTTCTCCGCCTTACCGCCCGGCGCGAACTTCGAGGCACTCTTCACCCACGCGTCAAGATTAGAAGAATTCGGTAGATTTTCACTCATGATGACCTCAGGGGAATCCACGGGCCGGGGGTCTCCCGGCTCGATCGGGACACGTCTTCGGTGGTTTCGGCTACATTCGGCATTCAAGTGGATAGCGGATCGGGGCCCCTCGCGATTCGCCGCGCGGGGCCTGTCCCCCTGCCGGGGCATCCGACGCGATCGCCGTTCCGTGGCGGTCGTCGGGCGTCGCTCCGACCCTTTCGAGGATATCGAAGTTCCCCCGCCGAGACCATGACCGAGCGCGGGGCGGTCGCAGAATCGGGGGCCCGCCCCGCGAGGGCGCCGGCGCGAGGCCGCGGCCCCGAGCCGCCGGCAGCCGGCACGCCTTGCGCAAATTTGACGTTCTTCTGCGCGAACTCGACATTGCGGGGGGCTCGCCGGGCCCCTACGATGGGATCAGGATCGCCTAATGGTCGGGCAGGATGATCGGACCGAGGATGGTTCCTCCCCCCGCGGAGGTGGGGCGGATTCGGGGCCTCTCCAGCGGCGGCCCGAGGGTCGGTAAAGCTAATATATAATATGAATTAGTGTAAATTATTAAGTTGGTAATGGATGCGCGACTGGACTTGATTGCGAATCGGGGCGGCCCCGGGGCGATAGGTCCCGGCCGGGCCCGCGAGCCGTCCCCTTTCCATCCCTGACTCCCCCTCGGGGGCCATCGCGAGCGCGGTCCCACGCGGATCGAATCGCTCGTGGTCATCGCGATCCTCTCGATCCACCGGGCCCGGCGGGTCTCCCCGGGGACGTCGCCGGGCCTCCGCCCGGTCCGCGTCCCCCTATCCCCCCGGTCCACTTCGACGCCTCCCGTCCGCCCGAAAGGTCGATACGGCTCATCTCCCCCGCGGGCCCGTCGACCAAATTCCGCAATTGCAAAAAATTCCCAACGTGCATGCTCGCCGACGCCCCGATTCGATCGAGTTTTTCTGGAGTTCTGGGGAGACCACTCCTTTATTGCGGTTACAGCATTTGCCCCCTTGACAGGCGCGCGGGATCTGTCATGATGATGATTGAAGGATAAGCGACCGCTGGGGAATCGTGGTCGGGCCGCCCGGGGCGGCGTGGCCGCCGGGAACGAGAACGAACGCGAGGGCCGGCCATGCCAACATCGGGAGAAGACCCGGGACCGGCGGACGCCGCGGATCCGGCGCGTGAGTTCCTCGAATTCTGGAGGGGCTACTTCGAGCAGACCGCGATCCAGTCGCGGCTCCTGCTGGAAGGGATGGTGGGCGGCAAGTCCGCGGAGCAGCTCCAGGGCCAGTGGCTCGAGGCGCTGGGCCGGAGCATGGAGGGCTTCATGCGGACGCCGGCGTTCATGGACGCGCTGAAGCAGTCGCTGGCCCGGATGGTCGAGCTGAAGCGGATGCAGGACCAGGCGGCCCGGGCCGCCGCCGACGCGACGGGGATGCCCACGCCCCCGGACGCGGGCTCCGTCGCGGACCGGGTCCGGGCCGCGGAGGAGGCGATCCTCGCCCGCCTCGCCGACATCGACGCCCGCCTCCGGGCCATCGAGCGGGCGGTCCGGCCCCGCGGCTAGCCGTCGCGACGTTCTCCGCATGGGATACGAGCCTGTCGAACCAATCTGGATTCCATTTTTTCGATGCGATAGGGGGGATGACCATGAATATCAAGGGCAAATCGGCGATGATCACGGGGGCCGGCAGCGGCATCGGCCAGGCCATCGCGATCGAGCTGGCCGAGCGCGGCATCGGCGCCGTCGGGCTGGTGGACCGTTCCGAGAACGTCATCAACGTGGCTCGGATGATCAACGACCGGATGGACCGCCCGGTCGCCGAGGCGATCATCGGCGACGTCACCGATGCGGCCTTCCGCCAGAAGGCGTTCGACCTGATGTGCGGCAAGCACGGGGCGCCCGCCGTCTGCGTGCCGGCCGCGGGCATCACCCGCGACCAGATCGCGGTGAAGATGGACAAGCAGACCGGCCACGCGACCAGATACCCGATGGACGACTTCCGCCTGGTCATGGAGGTCAACCTCGTCGCCCCCGTCTACTGGGCCATCGAGACCGTGGCCCGGATCGCCGAAGAGCGTGCGCGCAAGGGCAAGGGCCGCTGGTCGGCCGAGGAAGGCATCCAGGGGACCGTGATCTTCATCGGCTCGATCTCCAAGCAGGGGATCCCCGGCCAGGTCGCCTATTCGGCCACCAAGGCCGCGCTCGACGGCGTCGCCGCCACCCTCGGCAAGGAGGCGGTCTACCACGGCGTCCGCTTCGCCACGATTCACCCGGGCTTCACCGACACCCCCATGGTCCGGGCGCTCGGCCAGGAGTACATCGAGAAGAACATCCTGCCGTACACCCAGCTCAAGCGGCTGATCGACCCCTCCGAGATCGCCGACGCGATCTACTTCATGATCTGCAACTCGGCGGTCAGCGGCGAGCTCTGGGCCGACGCCGGCTGGCACCCCTCCGCCTGAGCGTCGGGTGGGCCGCGCCTGATTTCTTCCTCGAGGCCCTGTCCCGACTCCTTCCCCTCTCCCTCTTCCGCTCGGCGGGAGAGGGCTGGGGTGAGGGGGGTTGCGATATCCATCGGCACCGCGAGATCCCCGAGCCTTCACCCCCGCCCGTACGCCGACGCGGGGAGCCGTCCTTCGTCGGCGAGCTGCCGGGCCGCGTCGTCGAACGCCTTCCAGGCCACGGCCGCCAGCCGGCTGCCGACGCTGACCCGGCGCACGCCCAGGGCGGCGAGGGTCCGCACGCTCAGCTCGGGTGAGATCAGGAGCACGTTGACCGGCTTCGGCGCCACCGCCCCGACGATGGCCCGGATGTGATCCGGATCCCTCACGCCCGGCGCGTACAGGCAATCCGCGCCGGCCGCCGCATAGGCCGTCAGACGCTCGAGCACGGGCTCGATGCGGGTCTCGCCGTGGAGCATGGCCTCGCAGCGGCCGACCAGGATCACGTCCCGATAATCCCCGCCTCGCGTCAGGGCAGCCTTCGCCGCGCGGATCCGTTCGGCCGCGAGCCTCAGGTCGTACTGGCCGTCTCGCCCCCAATCCTCGATCGACAACCCCGCGACGCCCTCGAGCGCGGCCGACTCGACGTTCCGCGCGACCTCTCGGGGCTCGTCGGCGAACCCGTTCTCGAAATCCGCGTTCACCGGCAGGTCCGTCGCCGGGCAAAGTTCGCGAAGGTGGGCCAGCAGATCGTCCAGGGTGACCCCGTAGTCTTCTTTCCCTCGAGACCATGCAAACCCGGCGCTGGTCGTCGCGACCGCGGGAAATCCGAGCTTCTCGAGCCGCCTCAGGCTGCCGAGGTCCCAGGGATTGGGCAGCACGAAGCAGCCCGACTCGTGGAGCTTGGCGAAGGCCTTGCGCTTCTGATGTGTGCTGATCGGCAACGGGGTCGTCTCCCGTGATGAGGGCACCTCGCAGTATCACCACGAGGCCGTTTCCCTGAGAGTATGCCGCTACTCGGCGCGAGCCGCAATTGAGACGGCATCCGCGATCCGAGGAATGACCCGCCGCGCGAACCCCAACCCCCCGGCGATTGTCTGCCGACGAGGCGAAAGGCCCGGCGGCTCTTCCATGGCGACCGTGCAGCCGCGCGGAACTCAAAGGCCGAGGAGGTGGATCATGCGACCGTCATTCGAACGGGGCGAGGATGCGGCCTGCTTTCGAGGTCATGAGCAAACGGCGCAGGGGGTATCCCCAGCGAGACGCACGTGAAGCGCGGGCGGAGGGTCGTCCACGGGGACAAGGAGCTTTGCGAGAAGCTCGGACGCAACGACCCCTGCCCCTGCGGAAGCGAGAAGCCCTTCAAGCGATGCTGCCGCAACTCCGGCTGCTTTCGACGGCGTGAATCGGGACCACTACGAGCGTTGAGTCTCCTCCTCCTCGGCCTCGGCGGTCTCCCGCACGACCTTGGCGCGTAGCTCCTCGATGGAATGGGACTCGGACTCGGCCGTCCGGAGGTCCTGGTAGAGGTCGTGGATCTCGCGGACCTCCTCCTCGCTGCGGTCCTCCAGGTTGATGAGCTGCGGGCTCGCCTTATTCACGGCGGCCAGCAGCTCGTTGAGCTTCGCCTGCATGGCCAGCGTGTCCTTGGACTGGGATCGCTGGAGGAGGAACAGCAGGAGGAACGAAGACATCGTGGAGATCTCGTCCACCATCGAGTACGCGTTGTCCCAGCCGACGACGACGCTTGCCCCCAGCCAGAAGGCGAGCAGGCCGAATGCCGCGTGCGTGCCCCACGGGCCGCTCGTGAATTCCGAGGCCCGCTTCGCCAGCCCCTCGAACCGGTCGACCGACCGCCACCGGGGGCGGCTGGGCACGGCCGCTGCCTTCGGGAGACCGTCAACCTTCGGATCCTTGATTTCGATCCCGGTCGCCATGGGTTGGTCCCCTGTTTCGGATCAGGCCGACATCGTGGCCCGGTCGAACTCCGCGGGGGGGGAAAGTCGCCGCGCAGCGGGTACGGGATCGTCAACGCGGAGCCTCGACCGGTCGGAAGAGAATGCCCGGCATGATTCTTCGTTCATGCAAGGCGCATTCCGGAGATTCCTGTCCGACGTGTGCTGAGGGTTGGCGGATGGGCGTGTCGGGAGGCGAAGGCTCGCGGGGCGTGGGTCGCCTCACTCCGCCACGCCCACTCCATGCTTGCGGGGAGTTCATGGGGAGCTACCCCCTTGCTCGCTGGCGGCGAGGGAGGAGGGAGGCCGATATCCCCGGCTGGCTGACGAGCGGGGCTCTGCCAACCGCCGGGCCCCCCGAGGGCCGGCGCGACGCGGCTCGGGATCGTGCCCGAGTTGTGGCGCATTCCCGGCCCGGTCGACCCCTCAGGGCTCGAGGCTCGCCCGGATGACCGACTCCTGGAGGTTGTGGGTCATCTTGAAGCGGAGCTTCTCGCAGATGCGTTGCATCTCGGTGTTCTCCGGGAGGATGTCCCCGAAGATGCGGCGGACGCCCTCGTCGCGGCCGATGGAGACCAGGCGGCTGAGGAGCTCGGAGCCCAGGCCCAGGCCCTGGAAGGGGTCGGAGACGACCAGGGCGAACTCGGCCTCGTCGGTGCCGCGGGACTTGCTCAGGCGGCCCACGGCGAGGATCTCATGCTCGCCGGTGGAGGGATCGCGGCGATCGGCGACGAGGACCATCTCGCGATCGTAGTCGATGAAGCAGATCCGGGTCAGGCGCTCGTGGGCGACCCGCGCCGTGTACTTCATCGCGTGGAAATAGCGGAGCGAGACGCTCCGTTCCGAGAGCGTGCCGTGGAATTTCACGAGCAGGGGCTCGTCCTCCGGGCGGATCGGCCGGAGGGTGAACGCCGTCCCGTCCTCGGCGGTCCAGGGCGAGACGTACCGCGTGGGATAGGGCCGGATGGCGGGCCTCGGCAGGGAGTCCAGGTCCACGTCGGGCGGATGGAGGATGACGCGGGCGTCGAGGGCGAGCAGGTGCTCGGGGGAGGCGAGCAGGGGATTGACGTCGATCTCGCGGATCAGCGGCTGCTCGACCACCAGGCGGCTGAAGCGGACGAGGAGCTGCTCCAGCTCGAAGAGGTCCACGGCGGGGCGGCCGCGGACGCCCTGGAGCGCCTGGTAGATCCGGGTCTGCTCCATCATCCGCCGGGCGAGCGTGCTGTTGAGCGGGGGCAGGCCGAGCGCCCGATCCCGGAAGACCTCCACGAGCTGGCCGCCGGTGCCGAAGAGGAGGACCGGGCCGAACTGCGGATCCGGGCTGCTGCCGAGGATCAGCTCGTAGCCGTCGGTCCGGACCATCGGCTGGACGGTGACGCCCTCGAAGCCGCCCGGGCCGGCGGGCCCGAGGCGGCGGACGGCGGCCTCGATGGCGTGATAGGCGCCCCGGACGGCGTCGGCGTCGCGGAGGTTGAGCTGGACGCCGCCGACGTCGGTCTTGTGGGTGATCGTCCGCGAGTGGAGCTTGAGGACGACCGGGTAGCCGATCTCCTCGGCGGTGGCGATGGCGGCGGCCGGGGAGTCGGCGACGATCGTCCGGACCGTCGGGATCCCGTAGGCGGCCAGCAGCCGCTTGGACTCGGCCTCCGTGAGCAGGGTCCGCCCCTCCCCGTGGACGGGGGCGATGATCGCCTCGGCCCGCTCGCGGGCGAGGGCGGCGGACTCGCCGCCGGCGGGCAGGTTCGGCGTCTCGTAGAGGCCTTGCAGGTTGTAGAACGAGCGCCACATCAGGGTGAAGACCGCGGCGGCGGCGTCCGGGTACGGGTAGGTCGGGATGCCGGCCTGGTTGAGGATCTGCTCGCCGGCCTGCACCGAGGCCCCCCCCATCCAGCTCGCCAGGACGGGCTTGCCGCTGATCCGGGCGTGCCGCCGGAGCTGCTCCGCGGTGGCGGTGGGGTCGGTCATCGCCTGGGGCGTGAGGATGGCGAGCAGGCCGTCGATGTTGGGGTCCTTGGCGGCGACGGACAGGGCCCCGGCATACCGCTCCGGGCCGGCGTCGCCGAGGATGTCGATCGGATTGCCGCGGCTCCAGGCGGCGGGCAGGCAGGCGTCGAGCGCCGCGATCGTCTCCGGCGAGAGCTCGGCCAGCTCGCCGGCGTTCTGGATCAGCGCGTCGGTCGCCAGGACGCCCGGCCCCCCGGCGTTGGTGAGGATGGCGAGCCGCGGGCCCCGGGGGCGGGGCTGCTTGGCGAGCACCTCCGCCATGTCGAAGACCTGGGAGATGCTCTCCACGCGGAGCACCCCGGCGCGGAGGAAGGCGGCGTCCAGGACCTCGTCGCTGCCCGTCAGGGCGCCGGTGTGCGAGGCGGCCGCCCGGGCCGCGGCCTCGCTCCGGCCCGCCTTGATGACGATGATCGGCTTGGTCAGGGCCACCTCGCGCGAGGCCGACAGGAACGACCGCGCATCGCCGATCGATTCCATGTAGATCACGATGCACTTCGTGTACGGGTCGTCCCCCAGGTAGTCGATGAGGTCCCCCCAGTCCACGTCGATCATCGAGCCCACGGAGACGAACGCGCTGAAGCCGACGTTCTCGCGGAAGCTCCAGTCGAGGATCGCCGTGCAGAGGGCGCCGCTCTGGCTGATGAACCCCACGGATCCCGGCCGCGCGATCCGGGCGGCGAACGTGGCGTTCATGCCCGAATACGGCCGCATCACGCCCACGCAGTTGGGGCCGATGATCCGCATCCGCCCGCCCCGGGCCTGGTCCAGGATCTCCCGCTCCAGGCGGGCTCCTTCCGCGCCGATCTCCTTGAAGCCGGAGGAGATGATCACGGCCCCCCCGACCCCCGCCTCGACGCACTCCGCGATCACCCCGGGCACCGTCCGCGCCGGCGTGGCCACGACGGCGAGGTCCACGGCGCCGGGGGCCGCCGCGATGGTCGGATAGGCCTGGATCCCCAGGACGTTCGCCCGCGATTCGTTGATCGGGTAGACCGTGGCGCCGAACGGCGAGTCGATCAGGTTCCGGAGCACCGCCCGGCCGACGCTCCCCTCCTTCTCCGTCGCGCCGATGATCGCCACCGTCCGGGGCGCGAAGATCGCGTCCAGGGGGAGCCGCTTGGGTTCGTCGTCGTCCGGTACGGCGTGCGCGGTGGCGGCGATCGCGGCAGTCATGTCGCTTCCCTCGTCCCTTCGCCCGGCCCCGTCGGCCGCGGGGCCCGCCCTCCCTGCCATCGCCCTGCGAGAATGATCGGCCGAATTCTCGGATTTTATGAGATCGAGATTCATGGTCGTGCGACGCCGCGGCGCGTCCCCCGGCTGGATTCTCGCTCCGCCCGCGGGGCCTGTCCATGCGTCTCCGCGTCGAAACCCGGCCTTCGCGGGATTTCATCCCGGGCGAAGGATTCGAACGATCCGGCCCCGGCGGCGCGAGGCCGCGGGCGGCCCCTCTCCTCTATTCAGAGGATACGCTGCCTGGGCCGCGCGGGCTCGCGAAGAATGGCGATTTTTCCGACGGGGGATCTCTCCGAGCGGGCTCGCCCGGTCCCATGCCGGAGGGGGCTCCGCCCTCGACCGTGCGCGCCGTCGAGCTCCACCGCGTGCCGGTCGCCGGACGGAGGCGGCCCCTCCTGGGCCCCTCGGGTCATGCGCCCTGGTGCCCGGCCTCGTCGTGGCCGCCGGTCGGCTCGCAGATCTCGGTCAGGACGCCGCACGAGCTCTTGGGGTGGAGGAAGGCGATGTTCAGGTGGTGGGAGCCGGGGCGGGACTTCTCGTCGATCATCCGGATCCCGCCGGCCTTGAGCTCGGCGATCCGCCCTTCGATGTCCTCCACCGTGTAGGCGATGTGGTGCAGCCCTTCCCCCTTCTTCTCGATGAACTTGGCCACGGTGGAGTCGGGCTCGGAGGGCTCCAGCAGTTCCAGGCGGATGTCGCCGACGCGGAAGAAGCCGACGTGGACCTTCTGGTCGGCGACGGTCTCCCTCCCCTCATAGGTGGCGCCCAGCGTCGCCTCGTAGAAGGGGCGCTGGTCGTCGATGGACTTGACGGCGATCCCGATATGATTGATCGCTTTGACGGGCTTCATGGTCTCCTGCTCCTCCCCGGCCCGCGGGGGCCGGGGTCTCGGTCGGATGGGCTACGGGATACGTTGGGGTTCCGGGGGTCACCCGATGGGATTACTCGAACTCGACGAGCACCTGCCCCTGCTGGACGGCGTCGCCGGCGCTCACGTTGATCTTGGCCACCTTGCCGGCGATCGGCGCGGTGATGACGGTCTCCATCTTCATCGCCTCCAGGACCAGCAGGGTGTCGTTGACCTGGATGGACTGCCCCGCCTGGGCGGAGATGCTGGAGACGGTGCCGGCGAACGGGCTGCGGCAGACCTTGCTCTCGTCGGCGACCTTCTCGCCGCCGGTCTGCGGCAGCGGGGGTGCGGCGACGGGGGCCGCGGCCGGCACCCGCGCGTGGATCCCGGGCCCGTAGTAGCCGGGCTGCGGCTGGTCGGGCTCGGAGACCTCGACGTCCACTTCGTATAACTTCCCGTCCACATTTATCTTGAGTTTCAAGGCTGGCTCCTCACCGAAGTGTCGAAAGGGCGTGCGAGGCCTGGATCGTCACCCGCCCCTCCTGGGCCCACGCACCCGTCCGGATCAGGCTGATCTGGCGGATGTGCGCCTTCTTGCCCAGGAAGGCCGCGATGGCCGAGGCGATGACCAGGACGAGCTCCTCGCTGAGCCCCTCCGCGGGGGCCGCCGACGCGGGGGCCGCCTCCTTGACCTCGACGCGATCACTCTTGCTGCTGCTGTTACTGACGACGCCGGCGGCCGCCGTGGCCGCCTCGAGCGCGGCGACGCGGTCGCCCAGGCGGCCGATCTCGCGGCGCAGTCCCTCGATCAGCTCGGCCAGCCCCGAGGGAGTCACGGTCTCGGAATTCATGGGTCTGGCTCCGGATTACAGGGGGATGAGGCCGTGCTTCTTGGGGGGCCGGTGATCGCGCTTGGTCTGGAGGTACTCCAGCGCCTGGGCCAGGTGCCGGCGGGTGTCGGCCGGGTCGATGATGTCGTCGACCAGCCGGCGGCCGGCCGAGACATACGGCGTGGAGAACGTGCTGCGATACTCGTCGATCAGCTCGGCCCGCTTCGCCGCCTTGTCCGCGGCCTTCTCCATCTCCTTGCGGAAGACGATCTCGACGGCCCCTTCCGCCCCCATGACGGCGACCTCGGCGGTCGGCCAGGCATAGACGCGGTCGGCCCCCAGGTCCTTGGAGCACATCGCCAGGTGGGCACCGCCGTAGGACTTGCGGAGGATGACCTGGATCTTGGGGACGGTGGCCGCGGAGTAGGCGAAGAGCATCTTCGCCCCGTTGCGGATGATGCCGCCGTACTCCTGCTGCACGCCCGGCAGGAATCCCGGGACGTCCACGAACGTCACCAGCGGGATGTTGAAGGCGTTGCAGAAGCGGATGAACCGGCTGGACTTGTTCGAGGCGTTGATGTCGAGGGCGCCGGAGAGGTAGCTCGGCTGGTTGGCGATGATGCCGATCGACCGGCCCAGGATCCGGGCGAAGCCCACCACGATGTTGGGGGCGTAGCCGGCCTGGACCTCCAGGAAGTCCGCCCGGTCCACGATCCCGCAGATCACGTCGCGGACGTCATACGCCTGCTTCCCCTCCACCGGGACGACCTTGGCGAGCGCCGGGTTGGGGTCCACGTTGTTGTCGTGCGGCAGGCGGGGGGGATCTTCCAGGTTGTTCGACGGCAGGAAGCTGAGCAGCCGCTTGCAGATGTTGATGGCGTCGGCGTCGTCCTCGGCCGTGAAGTGGCTCACGCCGGAGTGGGCCATGTGGGCGTCGGCGCCCCCCAGGGCCTCGGCCGTGATCTGCTCGCCGGTGACCTGCTTGATGACCTGCGGGCCCGTGATGAACATCTGGGCCTGCTTGGTCATGATGACGTAGTCGGTCAGGGCCGGGCTGTAGGCCGCGCCGCCGGCGCACGGGCCGCAGATCAGCGAGATCTGGGGGACGGCGCCGGAGAGCTCCACGTTGGTGTAGAAGACCCGGCCGTAGCCGGAGAGGCTGTCGATCCCCTCCTGGACCCGGGCGCCTCCGGAATCATTGATGAAGATGAAGGGGCTGCCGGTGTGGAGGGCCATCTCCATCACGTCGGCGACCTTGTGGCTGTGGACCTCGCCGGCGGAGCCGCCCAGCACGGTGAAGTCCTGGCTGGCCAGGTGGACGAGCCGGCCGTCGAGCGACGCCGCGCCGGTGACCACGCCGTCGGCCGGCACCTCCTTGCCCGCCATCCCGAAGAGGGTCTGCCGGTGCTGCGCGAACAGGCCGATCTCCTCGAAGCTGCCCGGGTCCACGAGGGCCTCCACCCGCTCCCGCGCCGTCAGCTTGCCGTCCTTCTTCTGCCTCGCCAGCCGGTCGGGGCCGCCCCCCTGCTCCAGCTCGGCCCGCTTGGCGAGGAGGTCCTTCGTCAGGTCCTCCATCGTCTTCTTGGCGCTCATCGGCGGACATTCCTTTCTCGACAAATTCTAATTCGCTTTATTTTTCGTTATGTTTCAGTCTTCAAGGATCAGGCGGGCTGGACGGTGACCTTGTGGGACCTGTCGCCGACCGTGATCTCGTAGGTGACCGGGCCGGTGATGGGGCCCTTGCCGTCGGCGGGCTTGGCCTTGCCGTCGGCCTTGGCGGGGGCGGCGGCGGGCTCGGCGGAGGGGGCCTTGCCCACGCTCTTGGGGCCCTGGTCCCGGGTGCCGAAGAACTTGGGGGCGACCTGGGGGAACATGGCGTAGGTCAGCACGTCCTCGTCGCTGCCGTTGCACCCCTTCAGGCCGATGGCGGTGTCGCGCAGGCCCTCCCACTCGGGCTTGAGCAGGTCGGCCGGGCGGCAGGTGATCGGCTCCTTCTTGGCGTGCTTGGCGGCGGCCTCGATGATCGCCGGGTCGCGGTCGGCGATCGTCTCGCCGTAGTAGCCCAGCATCAGGTCGGCGAACTCGCCGGTGAGCGCCTTGTACTCGCCCATCAGGACGTTGAACACGGCCTGGGTGCCGACGATCTGCGACGACGGCGTCACCAGCGGCGGATAGCCGGCCGCCTTGCGGACGCGGGGGACCTCCGCGAGCACGTCCTTGAGCCGGTCGCCGGCCCCCTGCTGGCGGAGCTGGCTCTCCATGTTGGAGATCATGCCGCCGGGGATCTGGCTGTCGAAGATCTCGGTCTCGACGCCCAGGATCTTGGATTCGAAGGCCGCATACTTGGGCCGGACGGCGGCGAAGTGCTCCTTGATCTTCTGGAGCCGGTCCTTGTCCAGCCGGGTCGTGTAGCCGGTCCCTTCCAGCATCTCCACCAGGGACTCGGTCGGGTTGTGGCCGGGGCCCAGGCTGAGCGACGAGATCGAGGTGTCCACGACATCGGCGCCGGCCTCGATGGCCTTCTGCAGGCTGACGAGCGTCACGCCGGTGGTCGAGTGGACGTGGACGTGCACCAGCGTGTCCGCGCCGCACTTCTCCTTGATCCCCTTGACGATGTCATAGGCCGGCTGGGGCCGCAGCAGGGCGGCCATGTCCTTGATGCAGATGGTGTCCGCGCCCATGTCCTTGAGCCGCTGGGCCATCTCGACGAACTTCTCGACGGTGTGGAGCGGGGACGTGGTGTAGCAGATCGTCCCCTCGGCGATCTTGCCGGTCCGGCGGACCGCGTCCATGGCGCGCTTCAGGTTGCGGACGTCGTTGAGCGCGTCGAAGACGCGGAAGACGTCCATGCCGTTCTCCGCCGACTTGTCCACGAACCGGTCGACGACGGTGTCCTGATAGTGCCGATAGCCGAGCAGGTTCTGGCCCCGCAGCAGCATCTGGAGCCGCGAGTTGGGCATCAGCTTGCGGAAGGTCCGCAGCCGCTCCCAGGGGTCCTCGTTGAGGAAGCGGATGCAGGAATCATAGGTGGCCCCGCCCCAGCACTCCACGCTCCAGTAGCCGGCCTTGTCGATATCCTCGCAGGCGCCGACCATGTCCTCGGTGGCCATGCGCGTGGCGAGCAGGCTCTGGTGAGCGTCGCGGAGGGCCAGCTCCGTGACTTCAACCAATCGTGACATCGCTAATCACTCCTATTTGAACGATTCATCGTGCGACGCAGTCGACGCGTGCGGCCGCGGTCCGTCGCGGCGAGAGAGAGGCGCGACGGAGATGACCCCTAGAGGGTCGTCATGGCCCCGGGAGCAGCTCGCCGCCATCGGGGGCGGGCTTCAGCTTCCCAGACACTTGGTGACGCTCCGGAGGACCGGAGGAGACTCAATAGTACCACCGAGAATCCCGGGTTTCACGCACCTTGTCCCCCTCCGGGGCGAAACTCTCCGGGATTTCACGATTCGGCTGGTACAATGCCCGCCGCGAGGCCCGCCCGCCGCGGCCCCCCTGGATGGGACCGGTCGGCCCGTTCCCGCCGGCCGCGCGGCGACCCTCGGCATGCACGGAGCCGCGCCATGGAGAACTCGCTGCCGATCGTCGTCCGGCCCACCGAGATCGACGTCAACGGGCACGTCAACAACGCCAAGTTCGTCGAATACCTGGAGTGGGGCCGGGAGGAATGGTACGACCGCAGCGGCCTGACCTACGACCGCCTGGACGCCATGGGCGCGCAGACCGTGACCGTGAACCTGAACCTGAACTACCGCAAGGAATGCCGCCAGGGCGAGAACCTCACGATCGTCACCCGCCCCGAGCGCCTCGGCCGCACCAGCTTCGCCTTCCACCAGGAGGTCCGCAAGGCGGACGGCACCGTCGCGGCCGACGCGATCGTCACCCTGGTCACCATCGACCCGGCGAGCCGCAAGCCCCGGCCCGTGCCCGACGAGCTGGCCGCGGCCCTGAAGTCAACCGACAACGGATGACGCGAATCACACGGATGGGGGAGGGAGAGGGACAAAGACAGAAGAGTCCCTACCACGGATGACACGGATTACACGGATGGGGGAGGGAGAATGACGAGGCAAGGGACCACGCGAGGCCAGGATCAGAATCCGTGAAAACTTAGCGGACAAGAATCATGATAAACACTCAATGTATCTATTCTGTCTTATGTCTGTCTTCTTCCCTTCCTTCCCTTCCCTTCCTTTCCTTTCCCTTCCCCTTCTGCTCCTCCTCTTGCATTCCATCCGTGTGATCCGGTGCGTCAGGCGAAGCTCGGTCGATCTCGGCAGTTGAGAGGAACTGTCCATGGTACTTGCTCGTTCACCATGAAGCGAACTCGGCGGCGTGCGGGGCGACCCGCCCGTCGGAGCCCGAGTGAGCGAAGGCGCCAGCCGTAGCGAAAGCGAACCCTTCGGCCTCGTTACACAAGTGGGGATGGCCATCCTTCCGGATTTGGTGAAGCCTGATGCCGGCCGCGAAGCAACGAGCAGATGCAGCGGTCGGGTCCCCCGGGGTGATACGGGACGGCGGACGTCGAAAGATCGACACGGGAACCTGAGAGGCCCGGTCGAGCGGCCCGAGGCCGGGGCATGGCCCGGGGCGACGAACGGCGGGAATCCATAACCGCCGGCTCGGCTCGATCGGGAGTCGGAGGGGGCCGTAGTAGCGATGAGGCGGCTAACCACCGCGGAGCGAAGGGCCCCTGCCATATCCCTGCTGACGTCAGACGCGAGGAGGACCGCTTGGACGAGAGTCCCACTACGGACCACGCGGCGAAGATCGACCCCGACCGGCCGCCGGCTGAGCCGGAGGTGAAGTCGGGGGTGAAACTGCCGCCGAAAGTCTCCGAGCTGAGATGGAAGCTGAATCGAAAGGCCAAGCAGGAGCCGAAGTTCCGGTTCTACGCCCTGTATGACCGGATCTATCGGGACGATGTGCTGATGGCCGCATGGTGGCTGGTGCTGGCCAAGGACGGGGCTCCCGGGGTGGACGGCGTGCGTTGTCAGGACATCATCGATGGTCCGGGCGCCGGCGTCTACCTGGAGGCCCTGGCCGAGGAGCTTCGCACCCGGAGCTACCGGCCGCAGCCGGTGAAGCGCGTGTACATACCCAAGCCGGACGGCCGGATGCGACCGCTGGGGATACCCACGGTCAAGGACCGGATCGTCCAGACGGCGGCCTTGCTGGTGATCGAGCCGATCTTCGAGGCGGACTTCCTGGACAGCTCGTTCGGGTTCCGTCCGGGCCGAAATGCCCACCAGGCGATCGACGCGATTGCAGGGCACCTGGCCGCAGGTCGCCGCGAAGTCTATGACGCGGACCTGAAGTCGTACTTCGATACGATCCCGCATGACGCGCTGATGAAGTGCCTGGAACGGAGGATAGCCGACCGCGGGGTGCAGGGGCTGATTCGCAGTTGGCTGGAGGCGCCGA
The DNA here is from genome assembly GCF_011064615.1 of Aquisphaera insulae. Lineage (GTDB taxonomy): Bacteria > Planctomycetota > Planctomycetia > Isosphaerales > Isosphaeraceae > Aquisphaera > Aquisphaera insulae. The sequence goes on from NZ_JAALJH010000020.1 coordinate 40,264, forward strand.
TCGTCGAGACGGACGAGGACGGGCAGGGCCGAACGACTCGACCGAAGCAGGGGACGCCGCAAGGCGGGGTGATCTCGCCGCTGCTGGCGAATCTCTACCTGCATTGGTTCGAGAAGCGGTTCTACCGCTCCGACGGGCCGGGGACATGGGCGTCGGCCCGGCTGGTGCGATACGCCGACGACTTCGTGGTGCTGGCGCGATACCAAGGCAGGCAGCTCATCGGCTGGATCGAAGGGACGCTGGAAGGGCGCTTCGGGCTGACGATCAATCGTGAGAAGACCCGCGTCGTGAACATGAACGAGCCGGGGCAGGAGCTGAATTTCCTGGGGTTCACGCTGAGATACGATCGCGACCGCTACGGCCGGGATCGGACCTACTTGAACGTGACGCCTTCGGACAAGGCGATGGCTCGGGCTCGAGAGAAGGTGCGGGAGCTGACCGGACCGGGGCGATGCTTCATGCCGATCGTGCAGATGATCGGCGAGCTGAACCGCTGGTCGAAGGGCTGGGGCGGATACTTCCGTCATGGCTACCCGCGGCAGAGCTTCCGGGCCGTGAATCGATTTATGAGGGAACGTCTGACGCGCCACCTGAATCGACGGAGCCAGCGCGCCTACCGGCAACCGGGAGGTGTGTCGACCTATGCCCACCTGCAAAGCCTCGGCTTGCAGGCTCTGTAGGCGACCCTGCGCTGGCCTCCTGTGCATACCTTCGAGTCAGAGGATATGGGTAAGCCGGATGCGGGAAACCTGCACGTCCGGTTTGAAGAGGGCGGAGGCGGCTGAGCAATCAGCCCCTCCGCTACTCGACCGTCATCCGTGGTAGTACCTCTCCTGTCTTCGCCCTGTTAGTCCTCCGATCGATGACCCCTGCGTTGCCGCCCCGCGGCGGGCCCGTGGTGCGCATCGAGATCGGGGCCGTAGCGCGAGCCCGACAGCGTGGTGAGCTTGAACCATCGGTGCTCCGCCTGGATGACCCGGATGGTGCCCGAGCGCGAGCGCATCACGATCGATTCCGTGGTCGCCCCGTCGCGGGTGTAGCGGACGCCCTCGAGGAGTGCGCCGTCGGTGATGCCGGTGGCGGCGAAGAACACGTCGTCACCCTGGACCAGGTCATCGGTGGTCAGGATCCGGTCGAGGTCGTAGCCCGCGTCGAGCGCGGCCTTCTTCTCGGCCTCGTCGCGGGGATAGAGCCGACCCTGGATCTCGCCCCCCAGGCACTTCAGCGCCGCGGCCGCGATGACCCCTTCCGGCGTGCCGCCGATGCCGTAGAGCAGGTCCACGCCGGTCCCGCGCTGGGCGGCCGTGATCGCGCCGGCGACGTCGCCGTCGCGGATCAGGTAGACGCGCGCGCCCACCTTGCGGAGCTTGGCGATGGTCTCCGCGTGCCGCGGCCGGTCGAGGACGGCGACGGTGATCTCCTCCGGCTCCATGCCACGGACCTTGGCCATCATCCGGACGTTGACCTCGATGGGCGCCCCTATGTCGATGATCCCGCGCCCCTCGCGGCCGACGGCGAGCTTCTCCATGTAGACGCACGGACCCGGGTTGAACATCGTGTCCTTGGGGGCGACCGCCACGACGGCCATGGCATTGGCCTCGCCGTTGGCCACCAGCCGGGTGCCGTCGATCGGGTCCACGGCGACGTCGAACGGCGTGCCGCCCCCCGCGCCCAGGGTCTCGCCGTTGAAGAGCATGGGGGCCTCGTCCTTCTCCCCCTCGCCGATGACCACGACGCCCTCGAACGGCACCGAGTTGAACAGCAGCCGCATCGCGTCCACCGCCGACTGGTCGGCCGCGTTCTTGTCGCCGCGCCCCACCCATCGCGCCGACGCGAGCGCGGCGGCCTCCGTGGTCCGCACCAGGTCCAGGGCCAAATTGTGATCGGGCGTCACCTGCACGCGCGGCTTCGTCGGCATGGGAGGATCCTCCGGACGGCCCGTCGATGCCGCGAGGCCCCGCGGCACGCTCGGCCAGCCGCCATCATCCCAGGCCCCCGACGGGAAAACAACGCGGCGGCCGCGTCACCGCCGCGAGACATGCCGGTTCCCCGCGATCGAGAACCGCAGCGGGCGAGCCGCCCACTCGCCCGCATAATCGACGCCCACCCTCGGGCCGGCGACGATCTCGAACGGCGGGGCCGGCTCGTCGGGCTCGGCGATGAAGAGCCCGCCGCGCCTCATGTCGTGCCCGTTGAGCGTGCGGTCGATGTTCAGCGCCCGGCAGAGGCGGCCCGGCCCGCTGGCGCTGACGTCGATGTTCTCGACCGGCTCGAGCGCCCGCAGCAACACGGCCGAGGCGTGATTCCCCGGGCCCGTCACGGCGTTCAGGCAGTTGTACATTCCATAGATCAGGTAGACATACGCATGTCCCGGCGGACCGAACATGACCTCGGTCCGCGCCGTGCGGCCCTTCGACGAGTGCGCCGCAAGGTCGTGCGGCCCAAGGTACGCCTCCGCCTCGACGATCCGGCCGACTCGGCGCGGCTTGCCGTTCCCTTCGCGGCGGATCAGGAGCTTGCCCAGCAGGTCCGGGGCGACGTCCTCGGCGGGGCGGTCGTAGAACGAGTGGGGCAGCGGCTTCATGGAGAGGATGATACCAGGGCAAGGGCCGAGGAGGCCAATCCTGGTCCCCTTCCCCACGCAGCGAGGAGGGGACCAGAGAGGGGTCTCGCCTCGTCCCTGGTCCGTCGCCGCGGCTTCTCTTGGCCCGAAGAAGCAAGCCGCGATCACTTCGCCTTCGGATCCCCCGCCGGCTTCGCCGCGGCCGGCGGCGGGGGCGTGATCCGGATCTGGTAGACCTTGCCCTCCCAGAGGGCAAAGTTCAGTTGGAGCTTGTCGTAAGACAGCCCCGTCTGGCCGGTCGGCTTCTCGGGATCCGCCGCGTCCTTGAAGACATCCTTGTTGCGCGAGACGTCCTCGCGATCAGGCGGGCCGTACGCCCGGATGATGTCATCCCGGTTCGCGCCCAGGCCAATCCCCTTGTCGGTCTTGCCCCGGAACTCGCGGACCTTGATCACGAACCCGTGCTGGCCGAGGGCGACGGCCCAGTACAGGCCGTGTTTCGGCTGGCCTTCGGGGAGGACCATGAGCTCGAAGCCGCGCGAGTAATAGGACAGGAGCCTCATCTTCCCAGCCGTGCTCGCCCGATCGGGCTTGCCCAGGGCCTTGACGACCTGCTCCTCGGTCATGCCGAACCGCGCCGGGCCGATGCCCACCAGCGGCGTGAGCGTCGGGGCCGCCAGGTCCTCCTCCGCGGGTTCGGGGGAGAGTTCGGCCACGCCGAGGGTCTCCACCGTGAAGCCTTCCGGCGGGGTCATGGTGAAGAGTGCGGGGTCGAGCGGCCGGTCGAAGACGAAGTCGCTCATGACCTGAACCCAGCGCTTGCCCCCGTCCTTCCACTCCATCTCGATGCGAACCGGCAGCTTCGTCTCCGGGTCGACCCAGACGGTGCCTTCCTGTCCGTTGACCTTCACGACGAACCCGAGGGCGGGCTTGCCGGCGACCTCTCGGCCGGGGAGGACTCGCACCGGATCCTTCGCGATGTCCCGGAAGAGGGCGTAGAAGTTGATCTGCTCGGGAACCTGGAAGGCGGCCCCCTCGATGACCATGGCGGACTTTGCCTTCGTGCGAACGAGCATCGTCTTCCTCGCCTGAAAATCGACGATCGAGTAGCCTCCCTCCATCTCGTTGCGGACCAGGGACGGGGCGACGACCATCATCCGGGACGACTCGCGCGGCTTGTCGTCGACGAGTTCGACCATGGTGTGGGTCAGGGTCCGCGTGGCCGCCACCTTCTGCTGGAGCTCCTCCAGGCTGACGCCCGCGGCGCTATGGCCCGGGGTCAGGAAGAAGGCGAACGTCGCGGTGGCCGCCGCGGCGATCACCCCGCCGGCAAGCTTCAGGATCATGGTCCGTCTCCCTTCGGGATTCTTCCTCGCGAACAGGGCGTCGATGTCCGTCGGCGACGCCTCGGGCGCAGTCCGGGCGAAGAGGCCGAGGAGGTCCTCCTCGATCGGGTCGGGCTCGGGGCCGGATGAGGCGTGCGGGGAGTTCATGGGGAACCTCAGCCGTCGGGCGCATCGGCGATCAGGATGCGCAGCCGGGCCACGAGCCGGGCCACGCGGGACTTGATCGTGCTGGCGGGGGCGTCCATCGCGTCGGCGATCTCCGCGAAGGTCAGCCCCTCGTCGAACCGGAGCGAGAGCAACGCGCGGTCGTCGGGCGGGAGCGACCGGAGCGCCTCGGCCAGCCGGGCGGATTCGTCGAGGGCCGCCAGCGCCTCCGCGGGATCCGGGCCGGTCGCGGCGGCGGCCGGGGCGAGGGCCCGGGCGCGGTCCACCACGTTCCGACGACGCGAGCGACTGCGGACGGCGGCGATCGACTCGTTCACGGCCGCGCGGCGGAGCCAGGCCGCGAACCGAGCCGGCTCGCGGATCGCCCCGGGCGCGCGGAGGAGGCGGACGAACACGGCCTGGCGAATTTCCTCGGCCTCGTGGACGTCGCCGGTGACCCGCGCCGCGATCCGCAGCAGCGGGACTTCCCAGCGGCGGACGAGCGACACGAAGGCCCCGCGATCGCCGCGCTGGAATCGCGCGACGAGCTCGGCGTCGGAATCGGTGTCATCATCGGTCGGTTCGGTCATCGGCCGAGCGTCCGGGCCGGGAAGTCGTTCGGATCGTGTCCGCGATCCTCACCATACAGGACGCGCGCGGACGGAGGATGGACGAATCGGGCGAGGAATTTCCGCGCGGATTGCTCGCCTCGGCGTTATCCTGGCGGAGATTCCGCCCCCGCTCGCGCCCCGGAGATCAGCCATGTCGCCCTTGATGAAGCCGATGGGTACGGTGTTGCTTGCCCTTGCCATGTGTGGCCGGGCGACCGCCGGGGACGGCCCGGTCGGCCTCTTCGAGGGCCATGGCGACGTCGGCGACGTCCTGCACTCGGGCTCGTCCGCGTTCGACGCCGGGCGGAATGCCTACACGCTGGCCGGCAGCGGCGAGAACATGTGGGCCGCGCGCGATGCCTTCCAGTTCGCCTGGAAACGAGTCTCCGGCGACACGTCGATCGCCGCGGACATCGCCTTCGAGGGCGCGGGGACCGACCCGCATCGCAAGGCCTGCCTGATGATCCGCCAGGGCCTGGATGCCGACTCGGCCTACGTCGATGTCGCCATCCACGGCGACGGCCTGACCTCGCTCCAGTTCCGGGCCGAGAAGGGGGAGCGGACCCAGGAGGTCCGGGCCGCCGTCAAGGCGCCCCATCGCGTCCGGATCGAGAAGCGCGGCAAGTACGCGACCCTCTTCGTCTCCGGCGGGGACGGCTCCCGACCCCTCGCCTTCTCCGGCGCGGCGACGCGGATCGTCCTGGAGGGGCCGTTCTACGTCGGGATCGGCGTCTGTTCGCATAACAAGGACGTGGTCGAGCGGGCGGTCTTCTCGAACGTCGAGCTGGTCTCGCCGCTGCCGCCGCCTTCCGAGCAGCCGGTGCTCTACAGCACGCTCGAGACGATGACGATGGCGTCCACGGATCGGAGCGTCGTGCACGTCGTCCCGAGGCGGATCGAGGCCCCGAACTGGCTGGCGGATGGCAAGACGCTGATCTTCAACGGCGGCGGACGGATCCACCGGGTCCCCACGACGGGCGGCGAACCGGTCGCGATCGACACGGGCTTCGCCACCCGGTGCAACAACGACCACGGCGTCTCGCCCGACGGCAAGACGCTGGTGATCAGCGACCAGACTCAGGGGACCAGGGACTCGCTCATCTACACGCTGCCCGTGGAAGGCGGCACACCGCGGCAGGTCACGCCGACGGGCCCGTCCTACTGGCACGGCTGGTCGCCCGACGGCAAGACGCTGGCCTTCTGCGGCCGTCGCGGCGGCGAGTACGACATCTACACGATCCCGGCGGCAGGGGGCACGGAGGCCCGCCTGACCACGGCGGCGGGGCTCGACGACGGCCCCGAGTACTCGCCGGATGGCCGCATCTACTTCAATTCGGTGCGCGGCGGCTCGATGCAGATCTGGCGGATGAACGGCGACGGGTCCGACCAGCAGGCCGTCACCGACGACGGCTTCAACAACTGGTTCCCGCACGTCTCCCCGAACGGCCGCACCATGGTCTTCCTGAGCTATGAGAAGGGCGTGGAGGGCCACCCCGAGGACCAGGACGTGACCCTCCGGAGGATGGACCTGGCCACCGGCAAGGTCGACGTCCTGGCGCGGCTGTTCGGCGGCCAGGGGACGATCAACGTCCCCTGCTGGTCGCCGGACGGGAAGGCGATCGCCTTCGTGACGTATCAGCGCGTCGCGGGGGCTCATTCGCCGTGAGTCGCCGGAGGATCGACGGATTTCCCGCCCCCGCGCGAACTTCCTCGTCGGGATCGACGTCTGCTCTCACGTTCGCCTGATCGTGATAACGCCGGAGCCAGACGGGCGGGCGGCCGGCTGCAACCCGGCAGAAGTGGGTTCGACTCCCACCGGCGTTTCTTCGCAAGCGAGCGGACGGCCTCGCCGGGCCCGCGGCGCGCTCGACCCCGTGAGAACGGTCGGCCGGGCGTGTCCCGTGAAGGGGATCGAAACCGGGGCGGGGCCGGATCGTGGTAGCTCAGAGGTAGAGCACCGGGCTATGGACCCGGGTGTCACAGGTTCGACTCCTGTCCACCGCACCGGGACGTTGAAAACGTCTCCACCACTGAGCCCGAGGGGGACGGGCGGCCGACCGGCCGGCCTCGTCGATCCGATCCAAGTCGCGCTCGCGCGAGGCGGAGACGATCGTCGGGGCGGCGCGTGCCGACGCCCTGAAGCGCGCGGGAACGCCCGTCGCGTCGGCGGAAGGCCCTCGCTCACCGGGGGGCAAGCCGTCGGCAACGCGGGCGACAGGCGCGACTCCGCGACCGGACGCGTGGCCGCCGGCCGTCCCGTCCTCCGAGGGCATCTCGCTATTGCGATCTCCTGTTGTCGCTGGAAACCTCGGGCTCGGCCCGGGAGGTGTGCCGTGATGTTCCTCAAGACGTATCGAATCCGCAGCTACGAGATGGGGCTCTACTTCCGGAATGGCGAGTTCCGCGGCCTGCTCGGCGAGGGGACGCACCGGCTGTTCGACCCGTTCGGCCGCGTCGAGGTCCAGGTCGTCAGTCAGCGGGCGCCGTTCCTCGTCCACGAGAAGCTCGACCTGATCGCGAAGCGGGCCGAGCTGAAGGGCCTGGCGCAGGTGCTCGACCTGGAGGACGGCCAGCGGGCGCTCGTCTGGGTGGACCGCCGGTTCGGGCGGATCTTGCCGCCGGGGCCGTATGTCTACTGGACGAACTTCCGCGAGGTCCGCGTCGAGGTCGTGAGCACGGACCGGCCGCGGTTCGAGCACGAGGACCTGCGGGCGATCCTGGCGAACCCGTCGGCGCGGGAGCAGCTCGAGATCGGCTCGGTGGGCCGCGGCTGCACCGGCGTGCTCTTCCTCGACGGCAAGTTCTCGGGGTTGATCGACCCGGGCCCGTGGGCCTTCTGGAAGGGATCGGCCGAGGTACGCGTCGTGGAGGTGGACCTCCGCGAGGCGACCATCGACGTCCCCGGCCAGGAGCTCATGAGCGCGGACAAGGTCACGCTCCGGATCAACGCCGTCGCCACCTACCGCGTGGTCGACCCGCGGAAGGCCGTCTGCACGGCCGAAGACTACAAGCAGGCCCTCTACCGTGAGCTCCAGCTCGCCCTGCGATCGGTCGTCGGCGGCCGTGAGCTCGACGTCCTGCTCGCGGACAAGGACGCCGTGGCCGCGGAGGCCGCGTCGCTCCTCGCGGGTCGGCTGGCGGCCCTCGGCCTGGAGATCCAGGGCCTGGGCATCCGCGACGTGATCCTCCCGGGCGACATGAAGGACCTCATGAATCGGGTGATCGAGGCCCGCAAGGCCGCCGAGGCCAACCTCATCACCCGCCGCGAGGAGACCGCCGCGCTCCGCAGCCAGGCCAACACCGCCAAGCTCCTGGCCGACAACCCGACCTTGATGCGGCTCCGCGAGCTCGAGGTCCTGGAGAAGGTCATCGCCGGCGGCAAGCTCAACGTCATCCTCGGGGAGAAGGGGCTGGCCGACCGGGTGGTGAACCTGTTGTAAACGAACGGACTAACCACAGAGGCACAGAGAAGAGGGGAAAGGGAAAGGGGAAGGGATGGGGAAACTCATAAGACTTCCTGAATCTATTTGGGGCGTTCGGCGTGGCGACAACGCACCCTTGCAGGCCGTTCCTTTCCTTCCCTCTAGGATCCTTCCCTTTCCCGACTTCTCTGTGCCTCTGTGCCTCTGTGGTTAGATCCGAATGTCTTCTCCCTGGCGGAGCACCCTGATGGCGCTGGAGGCGGCGTCGAAGTCGTCCGGCAGGTGCGTCAGCCGCATCTTCGCGCGGAGGGCTTCCGGCAGGGCGGCGAGCTTCTCGTAGGGTGTGTGCATCCCGCCGTGGCCGGGCGTGGTCGCCTCGTGGATGATCAGGTCGCACGGGGAGAGCCAGTCGATGAGCGTCGGATCATAGGCCGTGTCGGCGCTGTAGCCGAGGGTCTTGCCGGCGGCCGAGATGCGGAAGGCCGTGGTCGGGACGCCGTGGAGCGTCCTGCGGCATTCGACCGAGAAGGGGCCGGATGGGACCGGCCTGGCCTCGTCGAGGTCGATCAGCTCGAAGAAGTCGCCGAGCTCGCGAGGCGGGGCGGAAGGCGAGGCGGCGCCGGTGGTGCCGGGGGCGTCCATGCCGGCGGCCAGTACGTCGTCCCAGAGGCGAATCGAGACGTCGGGATGCATCAGCAGCCTCGCCCGGCGGCCGACGGCCAGCTTCGTGAAGAAGCCGAAGTCCTCGAGCCCGCAGCAGTGGTCGGCGTGGAGGTGGCTGATCGCCGCGGCCTGGATCCGGTCCAGGTCGATCGGGCAGCCGGCCGCGGCCGTCCCCTCGCGGAGCATCTTGCGGACCGGGTGCGGACAGTCGATCAGCAGCCAGTCGTCGCCGCTGCCCAGCAGGTAGCACGAGGTGTAGTGGAAGGCGGAGAAGGCCTCGCCCACGCCCAGGGGGATCAACCGCACGCGGCTCACGGGGAGGCCTCCAGGTTGTCGTCGGATCGGACCTACACCTCAGCCGGCTCCGCCCACGGCGTCGACCTTCTCCTTCATGCGGAGGGTGGCTCCGAAGTAGTCGCGGTTGAGGCGGGCGATGTGCTCGAGCTTGATCTGCTTGGGGCAGACGGCCTCGCACTCGCCGTGGTTGGTGCAGGAGCCGAAGCCCTCGAAGTCCATCTGGTCGATCATCGCGGTGGCCCGGCTGTACTTCTCCGGCGCGCCCTGGGGCAGCGCGTTGAGGTGGCCGACCTTGGCGGAGACGAACAGCATGGCCGAGGCGTTCGGGCAGGCGGCCACGCAGGCGCCGCAGCCGATGCAGGCGGCGGCGTCCATGGAGCGCTCGGCGTCCGGCTTGGGGACGGGCATGTCGTTGGCCTCCGGCGCGTTGCCGGTCCGGACCGAGACGAAGCCCCCCGCGGCGATGATCCGGTCGAAGGCCGAGCGGTCGACCATCAGGTCCTTGATCACGGGGAAGGCCCCGGACCGCCACGGCTCGACGGTGAGCACGTCGCCGTCCTTGAAGCTCCGCATGTGGAGCTGGCACGTCGTGGTCGCCCGCCGCGGCCCGTGGGCGTCGCCGTTGATCACCACGCCGCACTGGCCGCAGATCCCCTCGCGGCAGTCGTGGTCGAAGGCGATCGGCTCCTTGTTGTCCAGGATCAGGGCCTCGTTGACCACGTCGAGCATCTCGAGGAACGACATGTCCGTGCTGATGCCGGGCGCCTTGTAGGTCTCGAATCGCCCGGCGGACTTGCGGTCCTTCTGGCGCCAGACGTTGAGCGTCAGGTTGATCTTCCTCTCCTCGCCACTCCCGCCCATGGTTCGCTCTCTCCGCGTGAAATATGTCGATCGGTGCGCCCGGGGCCCGCCGCGATGGTGCCGTGAGGACGGCGGCGGCCCGCCGGGGCTCGCGATGCGATGCGATGCGATTACTTGTAGCTACGCGTCTGCAGGTGGACGTTCTCGAACTCGAGCGGCTCGATGTGCCGGATCGGCGGGCTGTTGTCGCCGGTGTACTCCCAGGCGGCCACGTGGCAGAAGTCCTGGTCGTTGCGCTGGGCCTCGCCGTCGGGGGCCTGGTACTCGGTGCGGAAGTGGGCCCCGCAGGACTCCCGGCGCTCCAGGGCGTCGCGGCAGATCAGCTCGCCCAGCTCCAGGAAGTCGGCGACGCGGCCGGCCTTCTCCAGCGACTGGTTGACCGTCGCGTTCTCCCCCAGGACCCGGACGTCCTTCCAGAACCGCTCGCGGAGCTCCGGGATGGCCTGGAGGGCGTGCTTCAGGCTGGCGTCGTTGCGGGCCATGCCGCAGTCGTTCCAGAGGATCTTGCCGAGCTCGCGGTGGAAGTCGTCCACCGTCCGCGTCCCCTTGATCGAGAGCAGCGTCTTCATCCGGTCGGTCACCCACGCCTCGGACGTCTTGAACGCCGAGTGGTCGGTGCCGATCTTGTCGAACTTGTTGGAGCCGAAGTAGTTCCCCAGGGTGTAGGGGATGACGAAGTAGCCGTCGGCCAGGCCCTGCATCAGGGCGCTCGCGCCCAGGCGGTTGGCCCCGTGGTCGGAGAAGTTCGCCTCCCCCAGGACGAAGCAGCCGGGGATGGTGCTCATCAGGTGGTAGTCCACCCAGAGGCCGCCCATCGTGTAGTGGATGGCCGGGTAGATCCGCATCGGCACCTTGTACGGGTCTTCATCGGTGATCCGCTCGTACATCTCGAAGAGATTGCCGTAGCGTTCGCCGATGGTCTCCTTGCCCAGGCGGCCGATGGCGTCGGCGAAGTCCAGGTAGACGCCCAGCCCGGTCTTGCCCACGCCGCGGCCCTCGTCGCAGACCTCCTTGGCGGCCCGGGAGGAGATGTCGCGGGGGGAGAGGTTGCCGAAGCTCGGGTACTTCCGCTCCAGGTAGTAGTCGCGCTCGTCCTCGGGGATATCCGCCGGGGCGCGGTGGTCCCCCTTCTTCTTGGGGACCCAGATGCGGCCGTCGTTGCGGAGCGACTCCGACATCAGCGTCAGCTTGCTCTGGTGGTCGCCCGTGACCGGGATGCAGGTCGGGTGGATCTGGGTGAAGCACGGGTTGGCGAAGGCCGCCCCCTTCTTGTAGGCCCGCCAGATGGCCGTGGTGTTGCAGCCCTTGGCGTAGGTGGCCAGGTAGAACGCCGTGCCGTAGCCGCCGGTGGCCAGGATCACCGCGTCGGCCACGTGGGACTCGATCGCGCCGGTCTCCATGTCGCGGGTGACGATGCCGCGGGCCCGGCCGTCGATGACGACGAGCTCCTGCATCTCGTGCCGCGGGTACATCTTGATGGCGCCCAAGCCCACCTGACGCTGGAGCGCCTGGTAGGCCCCCAGCAGGAGCTGCTGGCCGGTCTGGCCGCGGGCGTAGAACGTGCGGGAGACCTGGGCGCCGCCGAAGGACCGGTTGGCGAGCAGGCCGCCGTACTCGCGGGCGAAGGGGACGCCCTGGGCGACGCACTGGTCGATGATGTTGACCGAGACCTCGGCGAGCCGATAGACGTTCGCCTCGCGGGCCCGGAAGTCGCCCCCCTTCACGGTGTCGTAGAAGAGGCGGTAGATGCTGTCGCCGTCGTTCTGGTAGTTCTTGGCGGCGTTGATGCCGCCCTGGGCGGCGATCGAGTGGGCTCGCCTCGGGCTGTCCTGGTAGCAGAAGCAGGAGACCTGGTAGCCGAGCTCCGCCAGCGACGCCGCCGCCGAGCCGCCGGCCAGGCCGGTCCCGACGACGATCACGGAGTACTTCCGCTTGTTCGCCGGGTTGATGAGCTTCATGTCGAACTTGTGCTTGGTCCACTTCGTCTCGATCGGCCCGGGGGGGACGTTCGATTTGAGTTCCACGGGAGGCTCCAATCTTGGCTTATCTTCTCTTCTCTGGCTTACTTGACGACCCGGGCGAGGACGGCCAGCGGGACGGCGATGAATCCCAGCGTCACCAGCACGGTGAACACGGTGGCGACCCGCCGCCCCAGGGACTTGTTCTTGTCCTCGGGCAGGCCCAGCGTCTGGAAGAGGCTCCAGACCCCGTGCCAGAGGTGGAACGCCAGCATGACCATCGCCAGGATGTAGATGACGCCGACGATCCCCGAGAGCCCGGTCACGACGTTGTGATAGACGTCCCCTTCCACGAAGTCCGGGTGGACCGGCTTGCCCACGGTCAGGTGGAGCAGGTGGAAGATGATGAAGGCCAGCAGCAGCGGGCCGGTGATCTTCATCGACCGCGAGGCGTAGCTGGCCTCGCGGTAGACCCGCGACTGGTAGGCCTGCGGCCGGGCGATCTGGTTCTTCCGCGTCAGCGCGATGAAGGCGTAGATGTGCAGGCCGATGCAGGCCAGCAGGAAGGCCCGGACGGCCCAGAGGAGGGCGGGTTCCTTGTGCAGGAGGGCGCCGTAGGCGTTGATCGCCTCGGCCCCCGAGAAGACCTGGAGATTGCCCAGCATGTGGCCGAGCACGAACCCGGAGAGGACCACGCCGGACAGGGCCATGATCAGCTTCAGGCCGATGGAGGAGGTCAGCATCCTCGCCAGTCGGGTCCGTGGTGCCGGCCTCCGACTGGTCTGGATCGGGGCGACCGCGCTCATGGTAATATTGTTCCTATCTCTTCTATGTCGATGTTTCGACGATGACGAAACCCCCGGCCCGGGCGGATCGGGCGTCGAGGGAGGGGGGCCCGGATGGGCGCACCGCGAGCCGCCCTCCGCGCCGCGCCATACCGCGCCGCGCCGTCTTCGCGCGGCGGATGGGAGGGGGCCATCTCTCCAGATCATTCTAGGGGCACGCGGGGGCCCATACAACCGGGTGCCGGGGAAGGCGGGACTCTTGCAGCCGCGGGCCGCGGACGAGTCCTTGCCCATTCGCCCGGGGGCCGATAGGCTGCATTCATGAGAGTCGACGAGTTGAAAGCGGCTGTTCGAAGACTCCCGGCCGAGGGACTTCCCGATCGTTTCTTCACCGCAACCCAACGGGACCGATTGCGCGAGCTGATGGACGGGAAGGAAGTCGCCGCGAATGCAGGCCCGTCGCTGACCGAAGAGGAGCATGCCGAGCTGTCTCTGCTGATCGACGCCGAGGTCCACGCCGCGACGGCGCGGGCCGACTCGCTCCTGCGAGAACTCTCGCCATGAACCGGTATGTCAGGCGATACCGTCAGGCTCGGAAGTATGCTCGGCAAGGAATCGTACGACCTCATCCCTCAGGCTTTCCGCCGTGCCGTAATAGTCGAGGCACTCATACTCGTCGCTGAAGTTCGACGCCGCCCGCCGCTCGACTTCTGGGATGGTCGCCTCAATCGAGAAGATCCACAGAGAATTGACGACGAAATCGAGAGCCAGGTCATGGGCGACCAGGCGTGCCCGGAGGATGCCCAGGACGCGATGAGCTGCCGCCGTGAGGTTGGCCGGACCCGGGACTCGCTTAAGGAGGCGGGCCAATTCGTCCGAGGGTTGTCTCGTCGAGGTCGCAATGTCGATGACCTCGATCGGTGGATTCGCCATTTCGGCAATCGCTCGATCGGCCCATGAGATGACCTCGACGGGCTGAACGAGGCCCATCATCAGCCCCAGACAGAGGGATTCGGCCTCTTCTCGCAATGGTGGCATGATTCGAATAATTCTTGTGTCGCGGCTGCAAGAACGGTTGGGCAAGTCTCGCGTCGCCAGGTCACCCTTGGGTCTTCGTCTTCGGTGACCCTGGGGATCACATACTCCGAGTGCCGCGTTGGACCCGCCGCCCACCACGGCCACCCGGAGAGTCTGCGAGGGCGCAAGGAGTCTCAACATCCACCTTGGCCGTTCCGGACCATCCCTCGTCGTTCGGGCCCTCTACCCGTCGCAGTCCCTGTCCCACATCTCATCGGCCATGGCCTCGCACGGTGGCTTCGTGGCGGCAAACTTGCGTCGATACCAGGACGCGATCGCCCACCCGCCGAAGATCCCCGCGTAAGATCCGGCGAGGAAGACGACGCTGAGGATTCCCCTGCCGCGAGGTGTCAGGATCGTCTCGCCCCCCTTCCCCTGAAACCAGAGCACCCCCGGCGGGCCGATGCGGGCACACGAGTAGAGAAAACCCAGGATCGGGCCGGCCCACAGTCCGAGAATCGCGCCCCAGGCTGTTTCCTCCGGCGGAGACTTCGAGCAAATCCAACGGAGGATCCGGGATCTGGCCATCGGCGGCCTGCCGATCGTGCTGGAGGGACCGAGCGATCCGTCACCGCACCATCCCCATCATACCCCATGCGATGTGGTACGATGAAGGAGGCGAGAGGATGCACCTGAGATGGCGGCACAGATCGCGACGGAGGAAGGTATGAGCGTCATCTTCGAGATCCCCGAAGACATTGAGCGGCTGCTCCGCGCCAAGGGCCTGGACATCGCCGGCGACGCGAAGGTGAGCTTTCTCGTCCGGCTCTATCGCGAGGGGAAGATCCCTCAGGCTCGTCTCAGCCAGGCCCTGGACCTGGACCGATATGAGACCGACGACCTGCTCAGGCGTCACGGGATCGAATACGGGCAGACGCTCCAGGAGTTTCACGACGAGGTGGAAGCCCTGCGGGACGCTCGGGCATCATGATCGTTGTCGCGGATCCCGGCCCCCTCATCTACCTTCAGCTCGTGGGCGTGATCGAATGAAACGTCGCGATGGCGAGCGGAAGCGAGCGCTGGATCGCTGATCGACGCGCAGGGAAGTTGAGTCGTTGAGCTGCGTTGCTTCCCGCGGCTGTGCCTTCATTCCACCTGACGCGACCTGCCGGCGACTGCCCCAGGCAGGTTTGCGGGATCGCGATGTCAGGCGCCCTGGCGGCTGGCGGTCGCGGCGGCCTCGTCGTTGCGGCGGAACTGCCATACCGCTTCGAGCAACTCGTCATCATCGGCATCCCAGAGGCCGCGCCCGTGGAGATCCGAGCACAGCTCCCCGACCGCGGCCAGGAGCTGGCCGGCACGCATCTCGGGGATGATCTCGTTCAGTCCCTGGAGGGCGGCGAAGACCTCCGCCCGGGTCTCGCTGGCGTTCACAACCGATCCTTCACGCAAGGGGAACTGAACCGACTCCGGCGATACTGGCCGATGACCACGATCGGCACCGTCAGGCCGGGCGATAGCTTGGCGATTCGCGTGGCGTGGGTGACTCCATCGGTGGTCTCGAGGATACCGTCCGGATCCTCGTAGACGAGGATCGGAGGCATGCCGGTCGTCGATGCCCCGTGCCGCCGGATCTGCTGGTGCAGCTTCCACGGATCGGCACCGCTGGCCCGACTCGGCGGGAGCCGCAGTTTACCCGGGAGGACCGGCGCTTACAGGGTCCGGCGACAAATCTCACGGCGTGCCCCGCGGCCGATCGGGCAGCCCGAGCTGCTTCAGGAACTCCGGCGTGGGGGACGTGGCCCGCGACTCGTCCGGGATTCGAACCTCCGCCGTCCCTCCGCCCGCGATGTATCTCATGGCGGACGGCCCCCGGAGATCGTCGGGCCCAAGCCACCACAGCTCCCACGTCCCGTCCGAGCGTTGCGCCACGGCGCCGTACCGCCCGGCGAGCGGCCACTGCACGTGGCCGAACCGCTGACCTGATGGGGGGTTGCGATACCAGTTCTGACCGAGCTGAGAGGACTCCGTCCAGGCCAGCAGCTTGTCGAAGTACCAGTTGAATGCCCTCGGCCCGTCCGGACCATCCGCGATGAGGTAGATCTGGCGAAGTCCCGGCGGGACATTCCGCACGGTGACATCGACCCAGTCCGATGGCGCGACGAGCTCTCGGGCGCCATGAACCAGGGCGAGGACAACCGCCGCGACGGCCACCAGGGCCATCATCTGTCGCACGGTCAGGCGGATGCGGGGCAATCTCATGGCCGATGCGCTTAGAGTGCCGCGTCGGTCCCGCCGCCGACCGGCTGGAAGGTCCGGGAGTGGGGGTCGAAGATGTTGGCGACGCGGGGGACGACGAAGACGGCGTCGCCGGCGTGGAGGTTGAGGCCGGCGAGGCGGTCGCTCGGCAGCTCGAGCTGGATGCCGTGCGAGTCGTCGATCGTCAGGTCGAGCCGCGCGGCGCCGCCCAAAGGCGTGACGCGGGTGACGACGGCCCGCCAGGCGGGGCGGCCGTTGCGCTCGCGGTGGATCTCCATGTCGTGGGGGCGGACATAAATCTGGGCGTCGGCCGCGGCCTCGGCCCCGGCCAGCAGGAGCGGGTCGCCCGCGGTGACGTCCCGAGGCGGATCATGCGGCGCGATCGTCCCCAAGGGCAGGATATTCACCTGGCCCAGGAACGAGGCCACGAACGGGCTGTTGGGCCGCTCGTAAAGCTCCTGGGGCGAGCCGGCCTGCTGCACGCGTCCCTCGTTGAGGACGACCAACTGGTCGGAGACCTCGAACGCCTCGCGCTGGTCGTGGGTGACGAAGAGGCTCGTGACGTGGACCTCGTCGTGGAGCTTCCGGAGCCAGGCCCGGAGCTCGTCGCGGACCTTGGCGTCGAGCGCGCCGAAGGGCTCGTCCAGGAGCAGCACCTTGGGCCGCGGCGCGAGCGCCCGCGCCAGGGCCACCCGCTGGCGCTGGCCGCCGGAAAGCTGCGACGGCAGCCGCCGGGAATAGCCGGTGAGCTGGACCAGCTCGAGCAGCTCGTCGACGCGGGCCTTGATGTCGGCCTTCGGCAGCTTGCGGACCTTCAGGCCGAAGGCGATGTTGTCCCGCACGGTCATGTGGCGGAACAGGGCGTAGTGCTGGAAGACGAAGCCGACCCCGCGCTCCTGCACGGGCATCCTGGTGGCGTCCTCTCCGGTCAGGACCACGTGACCGGTGTCCGCCGTCTCCAGCCCCGCGATCATCCGCAGGATCGTGCTCTTGCCGGAGCCGGAGGGGCCCAGGAGCGCCACGAGCTGCCCGGCGGGCACCTCGAACGAGACGTCCTTCACGGCCTGGAACGCGCCGTAGCGCTTGGACAGGTTGCGGACCTCGATGGCCACCGCGGTCTCCTTCTGGGATGTCGGCTCGTACGGGAGGATCGTGGAGGAGAAGCCGCGGGCGTCGCGGGGCTCCCAGGTCATTGTCGCCGGGCGTGAAAGGCCGTGCGGCGTCCGGGCGGAGGACCGTCCCCGGGTCCTGGCCTTGATCAGGTTCGAGCCGATCATGAGCGATGCTCCTTGTCCTTGCCCCCCTCGAGGTGCTTGCGGACGTATTCCATGCCCACAAGGAGGACGAACGAGGCGGCCGCCAGGACGAGGCTGGCGGCGTAGGCCCCTTCGGGCCGGAAGCTCTCCACGCCCTGCTCGACGTAGAGCGTGGCCGTCTGGGTGTGGCCGATCACGTTGCCGGAGACCACGAGCACGGCGCCGAATTCGCCGAGCGACCGAGCGACCGTCAGGGTCACGCCATAGGCGACGCCCCAGCGGATCGACGGCAGCGTCACGCTCCAGAACGTCCGCCACCGCCCGGCGCCCAGCGTGTGGGCGGCCTGCTCGTATTCCTCGCCGAGCTCCCGGAGCACCGGGACGAGCTCGCGGACCACGAACGGGACGGTGACGAACATGGTCGCCAGGACCATGCCCGACACCGCGTAGACGACCCTCACGCCGTGCGGCTCGAGCCACCGCCCGAACCAGCCGTCGGGGCCATACAGGAGGATCAGCATCAGGCCGGCGACGATCGGCGAGATCGCGAACGGCATGTCGACCACGGAATCGGCCAGGGCCCGGCCCAGGAACCGCTGGCGGGTCAGCACCAGCGCGAAGGCCACGCCGAAGACCGTGTTGACCACGGTCGCGATCGCCGTGATCCCGATCGTCATGCCGAAGGCCCGGCGAACCTCGGGCAAGGCCAGGGCGTCGAAGAACGGCCTGAGCCCGCCGAGGAAGACCTGGCGGGCCAGGGCGATCGTCGGCACCAGGATCAGGATCGCGAACCAGCCGAGGACCGCCGTCAGCAGGAGCCGCCGGCCCCAGGCCCCGCGCGCGACGGGCTTCGGCGGCGCCATCGCGGCTTCGCGGTGCAGCCCCAGGCCCAGGTCACTCGCCATGGTCCTCGCCCTTCCTGCCCTGCAAGGCGTTGATCCCGACGAGGATGGTCAGCGAGCAGATCAGCAGGACCGCGGAGACGGCGAGCGCCCCGTGGCGGTTGCCGCTCTCGATCTCGCCGTAGATGTACAGGGGCGCGGTCTTGGTCAGGAGCGGGTGGTTGCCGGCGACCAGGATCACGCTGCCGAACTCGCCCAGGGCCCGGCTGAACGAGAGGGCCGAGCCGGTCACGATCGAGGGCCAGAGCGCCGGCAGGATGATCTTGCGGAAGGTCGTCCACGGCCCGGCGCCGAGGATCGTGGCCGCTTCCTCCTCGGCCCGGTCCAGCTCCATGAGGACCGGCTGGACGCTCCGGATCACGAACGGATAGGTGACGAAGAGGAGGGCCAGGACGACGCCCGGCTGGCGGTAGATCACCCCCCAGCCGAACTTGCCGAGCACCGTGCCGACGACGCTGGAGGGGCCATACAGGATGACGAGCATCACGCCGGTGACCACCGTGGGCACGGCGAACGGCAGGTCGATCAGGGCGTTGACGATCGTCCGGCCCGGGAAGTCGTAGCGGACGAGCACCCAGGCCGTGGCCGTCCCCGTGACGGCGTTGATCGCGACCATGATCGCCGCGGTCAGGAACGTGAGCTTGAGCGAATGCCAGGCGGTCGGGTCGGTCACGGCCTCCCAGAACGGGCGGAAGCCCGGCCGGGCGGCCTGGACGGCGAGCGCCAGCATCGGCAGGGCGACCATGATCGCCAGGTAGGAGAGGGTGCTCCAGCGGAGGATCAGGTCGGGCGTGGTGGCCCGTCGAGAGACGGTCGGGGCCTGGCTGGACATCGGCTCACTTCCCCTGGCCGCCGGCGGGACGCTCGGCGACGATGGTCGTCCAGAGGCCCTTCGCCCCGTAGAGCTCTCCCTCCACCCGGGCCCAGCCTCCAAGGTCGGCCATCGTGAACGGCGTCTTCGGCGCCGGCAGGTCGGCCTTCTTGACGTCCGGGCTCACCGGCCGGAAGCCGTAATCGGCGAAGATCTTCTGGCCCTCGGCGGACCGCAGGAACTCGACGAACGCCTCCACCAGCGCCCGGTTGCCGTGCCGATCCACCGAGCTGTCCACGATCGCCGCGGGGCTCTCGATCAGGAGCGTCGCGGGCGGGACCACATACTCTATCGGCTTTCCCTGCTTGCCGCGGAGAAGGATCTCGTTCTCGTACGTCACGACGGCGTCGCCCGTCTCACGCTCGGCAAAGTTCGCCATGCTCTGGCGGCCGGAAGGGTCCATGTTCACGACATTTGCCTGGACCTTCGCCACCAGGTCGCGGACCGACGGGTCGGCCGTCGCCTGCTCGATCGTCTGCCCGTCCTTGCGGGCCGCGATCGCCGCCCCTCCATAGATGGCGTTGATGTTCCAGCGCGCCCCGCCGGAGGTCTTCGGGTCGGGATAGAGGACCCCGACGCCCGGCCTCGCCAGGTCGGCCCAGTCCTTGATCCCCTTCGGATTTCCCCCCCGGACGCCGATCACCACCAGGCTGTTCGTCAGGATCCCCTTGTCCGCCCCGGCCGCCCAGTCGGACTTCACCTTGCCCGCCTTCACCAGGGTTTCCATGTCCCCGCTGTGCGAGAGCACGGCGAGATCGGCGTCAAACCCGGCCGCGATCGATCGGGCGGCGGCGCCGGAGGCCTGGTAGGACTCCTGGAAGTCCACGTCCTTGCCGGTCTTCTCCTTCCACTTCGCCTTGAAGGCGGGGATCAGGCCGTCGTGGAAGACCTCATTGACCACCGAATACGCGCCGATTTTCACGGTATCGCTATCGGCCCCGCCCGATCCGCCGCAGCCCGAAACCATCGTGCTCACGGCCAGGAACCCGGCCAGCAGGCGGACTGTCCCCACCATCGCTCGCAAATTGCGACCCCTCATCAATTTCCCCGCTCCATCCCGGGCTGGCCCATCCATCCTCGGCTTGCCTCGTCGCTCGAGGATGAGGAAGATCTCTTCCGAAAGAGCCGCACGATCGGAGCAAGATCGATGCCGCAAACCCCCCTCGGCGGGTCCCAGGCCGCCTTCCCCGTCCGATCTCCCGGGAAAACCCGGAAATCTGATCAGATTACTTGAGATTTCCACGCGCCGGGCTGGACAGCGCAGGACTTTGCCGTGATATTTCATGGGTAAGGCCGTGATATTTCACGGCGCCCGTGTTATTTCCTGGGATGGCGAGGCTCCCGCCGAGCCGCGTGGGGGCTCGGCTGGAGCCTCGCCCTCTCGGGGCGTGAGGTCGTGGAATGGCGAGTCCTTCGTTCCAGAGCGTGTTGCTGGAGGTCTGGCGCGAGGTCTGCCGGCACATCGCGATCGAGGAGTCGGTGACGCGGGTGACGCCGCTGCTGGTGGGGAGCCTGCCGGTGGACGAGCTGATCGTCCGGCAGGTGGACCCGGCGCGGGGCGTGGTGGAGACGGTGGCGATGGGGCTGGTCCGGCCGGGCCGGACGTCGCCCGGGATGAAGTCGGACTGCGCGGGCGACGACCTGGTGCGGCTGGTGGCGTGGTGCCGGTCGGGGACGATCAGGAGGGGGCTGGCGGCGGCCCTGCGGCCGGCCTTGCCCCGGCTCTTGCCTGAAGGACTGGAAGGCTCCTGCCTGGTGGCTCCGCTGGTCGCCGAGGATGGGCTGCTCGGGGCCCTGATCCTGGCCTCGCAGTCGCCCAGGGCCTTCGGCGAGGGGCACGAGACGCTGGCGGCGGAGCTCATCGACCCGTTCGCGGTGGCGCTCGAGAACGACCGGCGGGTCCGTGAGCTGGTGGCCCTGCGGGAGGCGGTGGAGGCGGAGAATCGGTCCCTGCTGTCGAGGCTGGGGCGGCATGACATCTCGGAGTCGATCATCGGGGCGGAGACGGGCCTGAAGGAGGTGATGGAGCACATCCAGCTCGTGGCGCCGGCCGATGCGCCCGTGCTGATCCTGGGGGAGACGGGCTCCGGCAAGGAGGTGGTGGCGCGGGCCATCCACGTCCGCTCGAGGCGGTCGGCCGGGCCGTTCCTGCGGGTGAACTGCGGGGCGATCCCGGCGGATCTCGTCGATTCGGAGCTGTTCGGGCACGAGCGGGGGAGCTTCACCGGGGCGGTGGCGGATCGCCGGGGGTGGTTCGAACGGGCCGACGGCGGGACGCTCTTCCTCGACGAATGCGGCGAGCTGCCGCTGGCGGCCCAGGTCCGGTTGCTCCGCATCCTCCAGGATGGCCAGTTCGAGCGGGTCGGGGGCGAGAAGCCGCGGCACGTGGACGTCCGGATCGTGGCGGCGACGAACCGCGACCTGGAACGCTCGGTGGGCCTGGGGGAATTCCGCCAGGACCTCTGGTATCGGCTGGCGGTCTTCCCGATCCATCTCCCCCCGCTGAGGGATCGCCTGCCGGACGTCCCCGCGCTGGCCTCGCACTTCGCGCTGCGGGCGGCCCGGCGGCTCGGCCTGCCGCCGCTGGTCGCCACGACGGAGGACATCGGCCTGCTGCTGGCCTATCCGTGGCCGGGGAACATCCGGGAGCTGGCGGCGGTGATCGAGCGGGCGGCGATCCTGGGCGAGGGCCGCCGGCTCGAGATCGCGCGGGCGCTCGGCGCCTCCGTCCGCCCGGCGTCCGGCCCGGCGGCGGTTCGCAGGGTGGCGGCCGCGGCGGGCCCGGACGTCGACCTGACCCTGGATCGGGCGGCGGCACGGCACATCGAGAGGGTCCTGGCCCGGACCGAGGGCCGCATCGAAGGGCCCGGCGGCGCCGCGGATCGCCTGGGGGTCAATCCCCACACCCTCCGCTCGCGGATGCGCAAGCTCGGGATCGACTGGGACCGGTATCGCCCGGGCTCTCCGCGCCGCGACCCGCCGCCGGGTTCACCTGGCGCCGGCGCGGGTGTATGATGATCTCGTGGTGCTCAACCCCCCGGGCCCGGAGCCACCCGGTCGATCCCACCCTCCAAAAACCCGTAAATATTTATGCATTCCTAAAAAGCGTTCACGCAGTCCCATGCGTCGGCCCCGGGCCGGCGTGCCGGACGGGCGGCGGCAGGCCGCCCCACGGCCCCCCCCTCCCCGGCGCGACCCTCCTCATGGTAAAGCCTGAAACGAGACCGAACATGACTCCATCCCTGGAACGGCTGGCGGAGTTAGTCCGCCAGGCCGAGGCGAAGACCCGCGCGAGGAAGATTGAGGGCGAGATCCAGCAGGCCGCGGACCAGTTCCGCGCGACCGAGTTGCGGGCCCGGCACGCCGTCGAGCGGCTGCGGACGGCCCGCCCGGCGAGCCTCAAGGCGCTCGAGCAGGCGGACGCCGATGAGCAGCTCCTGAAGGACCTGGTCCGGAAGCTCGCCCAGTTCAAGTCGTCGCTCGAATCGCAGGGCGACGCCGAGCAATTGATCTCCACCTCGCAGGCCGAGATCGAGCGGATCCGCAAGCAGTCCCGGGCCGACCTCGAGGAGATCGCCCGCGAGGTGGACGAGGCCCGCCGCGAGCTGCGGACGGCCCTGGACCAGTATCGCCAGCTCCGCAAGGAGCTCGACCGCCTGCTGCCGGAGCTGGCGGAGCGGTTCGCCGCGGAGGACCGCCTGCTCTGGGATGCGGAGAGCCACTTCCCCGGCGGCCAGCTCCAGCTCCTGGCCCACGAGGTGGACGCCGGCCTGAACGCGTACGCGAACCTCGGCAAGCTCGAGCAGTACGCCCGCCTCAAGGTCTGGATCGGCCGCTTCCGCTGCTACCAGGCGGCCCACGAGCGGGACAATGACACCACCGAGGAGCTCCAGACGCTGGGGCACCGGGTCTTCCACCAGTTGAAGTGGATGTCCCGCCAGTACGAGCCCGGCTACATCGAGGCCTTCCGCCAGGACTTCTCCACCGACTGGAACGCCTACGTCGCCGAGGCCCAGGACCAGCTCGTCCAGGCCATCGAGGCGGGCCGCCGCAACCGCGATGCGGCCGCCACCAGCGGCCCGTCGGCCGGCGGGACGGCCGCGACCCCGTCGACGACCGCCGCGGCCGCGGCGTCGGCATCGGCATCGGCCCCCACCCCTGCCCCCGCGGAGGCGCCGGCGTCGCGGGCCGCGGCACCGGCCGCATCCGCATCCTCGTCCTCCTCCTCCGCGACGGCCGTCGCCACCACGTCGCGGGGCCTGACCGATCTGAAGCAGTTCATGACCCGGGCGCACCTCCCCGAGGAGGGGCTGGACCGGTTCCTGGACCTCCTCGATCGGGCCGCCGCCGAGACGGGGTCTAACGACGTGGACCTGCTCCGCCTGGCCTATCCCTACCGGCGCTACATCGCCGGCGCGCCCCGGCTGGACGCCATCCGCCGCAATCTCGATCGCGCCCACGCCGGCAACGGAGCCAGCAGCGGGTCCCGGCACGCGTCGCCGAACTGAGGGCCGGACGCCTGATCCGTGCGGGGAGCAACACCGGGCGGGCCCGCGAAGGACCCGGCCCGGTCGTCGCCCGGCGATCCTTGCCGTGGCCTGGCATGGGGGGACGACCTCGGCAGGGGGCGGTTGCGTCCCCACGTTGAGCCCCGCGGGTTCACGGCGCGAACGGGCGTGCCGGAAAGCCCGGCGCCAGCAGGCCCGCCAGGAAGTCGCGGAAGTCGGGGCGGGAACGGAGGGGATGCAGGTCGTCGTCGGCGAGGTAAGTATCAACATTCGTGAATCCGGACGCCGCGGCGGCCCGGAGCGACGCGACGGCCCGGCCGGCCCGGGCTTCGATCTCCCGGCCTTCGGCCGCGGTCGGGTGCACGGGGTCGGCGGCGACGAGCGGCAGGCCCAGGGCGGTGTTGCAGGCGGCGTTGTAGTGGCGGGCTGGGAATCGGCCGGTCGCCTCGGCCAGGAGGCCGGCGGCCCGGTCGAAGGCGGCGAGGGCCTCCCTCCGGCGCCCGGCCGTCGCGTCCAGCCTCCCGGTGACGTTCCAGGCCTGGGAGAGGGCGTCGCGGTATTCGAGGTCGCCGGGGTGCTCGCGAGCCAGGCCTTCGAACAGGTCGCGTGCCGCGGCGGCGTGCCGCGCGGCGACGTCCGGGCGGCCGCTCCGCCGCTCGAGATTGGCCAGGATGTTGTCGATCGACCCCTCGGAGGCCCGGTACTCGACCGCCCGCGGATTCTCCCGGACGAGCCCGGTGATCAGGTCGCGTGCGCGGCCGAGATGCCGCCGCGCCGGCTCGAGGTCGAACGAGTCGAAGTCGAGGCGGCCCAGGTCGTCCAGGGCGGTGACCAGCGTCAGGGTGTCGCGGGCCGCCTCGGGGCGATCGCGGTGCAGCCCCTCCAGGATCTCGACGGCGCGCTCCATCGCCGAGCGGGCCGCGGAATCCGGCCCGGCTTGCTTGTAGAGGAGCGCCAGGTTGATGAGCATCCGGGCCAGCCCGAAGCGGAGAGGCCGGTCGCCGGGAGTCCTGCGCGCCAGCTCCTCGCGGATCGAGATCCCTCGGAGGATCAGCGGCAGCCCCGCCCCGGCCCGGCCCTCGAACTGGCTGAGCGAGCCGAGGTTGGCGTATGCCCCGGCGAGCACGTCCCGCACCCGGTCGCCGCCGCGATCCCCGATCGCCTCGAGGATCGAGATGGCACGCTCGGTGAGCTGCCTCGAGCGGGCCAGGTCGGAGCGGCTATCCAGGAGGGCCACGCCCAGGCGGTCCAGGTCCAGGGCCAGCGCGAGTCGGGCCTGCCGCCCTTCCTCATCGTCTCCAACTCCCGGGCTCCCCCGCTCGCTCGCGAGCGATTCGCGGAGGCGGACGGCCGCCTCGTATTCGGCCACGACCTCCTCGCCCCGGCCCAGGAGCTGGGCGATCCCGGCCAGCCTGGAATGGGTCTCGGCGAGGTCGGCGCGGACCGAGGGATCCTGGCCCCGATCGAGGACGAACTCCTCGTAGAAGCCGCGGGCGGAGGAGAGCAGGTCCTTGCGGAGCGCCTGGAGGCCGGGGACGTCCAGCAGGACCTCCTGGCTGACCCGCGTGAACGAATCATCCACGGCGCGTCGGGCGCGCCGGAATTCTTGCTCGGCCCGGTCGTGCTCGCGGCGGGCCAGGTCGCGGTCGGCGACGGCGACGGCCCGCTCCGCGTTGATGGCCGAGGCGCCGATCGCCAGCCCGATGACCGTGGCGATCAGGACCGCCGAGGCCGCCGTGACGAGGGTGCCGTGCCGTCGTCGCCAGCGTGCCAGGCGTGCCGACCACGGCTCGTGATGGGCGGAGACCGGCTCGTCGGCGAGCCACCGCTCCAGGTCGTCGGCCAGGGCCAGGGCGGATTCATAGCGGTCTTCCGGGCGGAGGGCCATCGCCTTCGCGCCGATCGCCGCCAGCGCCGGCGGGACGTCCGTCCGGACCGACCGGATCGGGACGACCTCGCCGCGGCGGGCTCGGCCCAGCAGGACGACGGGAGACTGCCCCTCGCCCAGCGGCATCCGGCCGGTCAGGAGGACGTAGAGGATGGCCCCCAGGCCGTAGACGTCCGTCGCCGGCCCGATCCGGCTCGAGGCGCCGCTGGCCTGCTCCGGGCTCATGAAGGCCGGCGTGCCGGAGAGGGCGCCCTCGGCCGTCTCCGAGGCCCCCGAGGTTGAGGCGATCAGGGGGCCCTCGGGGTCTTCCGCGGGCCGGTCCCCGGGCGACTCCGCGCCGCGGGCCCGCGCCAGGCCCCAATCGACGATCAGGGTCTCGCCGAAGCCGCCGAGCATGACGTTGCTCGGCTTCAGGTCCCGATGCAGCACGCCCCGGCTGTGGGCGTAGGCGATCGCCTGGCAGGCGTCGATCAGCCGGCCGATCAGCTTCCGGAGGCCGAGCGTCCGCCCATGGGGAGGGAGGTCGGCCCGGTGGAAGGCGTCGATCGCCGCCTGGAAGGTCTCCCCGCGGACCAACCGCATCGCGTAGAAGGGCCGCCCATCCGCGTCCGCGCCCAGGCTGTAGACGGGCACGATGCCCGGATGCTCGAGCCGGCCGGTGACCTCGGCCTCGACGAGGAACCGCGCCCGGTGGTCGGCCCGGCCGGCGTAGCGGGGCTGGAGTCGCTTGAGCGCCACCTCGCGATTCAGCTCCTCGTCGCGGGCGACGAAGACCTCGCCGTGGCCGCCCCGCGCGTGCAGCCGCAGCGCCCGAAATCTCCCCTCCCCGTCCGACGCGCGGGCCGCCCCCTGCCCTTCCGCCTCCGGGCCGGGATCCCCATCGTCCCGGCCGGTCAACCCGGCCCGCCGGCGGGCGATCGACGCCATCCCGCTGGCGATGGCCGAGTCCCACCCGGACCAGTTCGCGATGGCGTCGAACCCGGACAGGACGCCGCCAGCATCCCCCCCCCTCGCCACCAGGCTCGACTCGGCGAGGTGCTCCAGCGCCGAGCGATCCGACTCCTCCAGATCTCCCCTCTCGACGAGGACGTCACCCAGCGGCCGCCCCCCCTGTTCCGCCATCGCCGTCGTCACGCCCTCGGCCGACGCCAGCCCCGTCCGCATCGCCAGCTCGGCCAGGATCCGGTCTCGGTCGATCGCGGTCGTCGCCACGGAGTGGACTCCTGCTCGGGAGGATCGGCGCAGCCAGGGGGCGGGGCGCGATGAAGGGGCTCATGATGGCATTTCAGGCCGATCCCGTCGATGCCTAACTAGACAAAAGCGGCCCGGAGCCGGGGACCGGAGGGTTCGATCGGCGGCCGTCGGTCGCTCATCCTTCGCGGCTCGCCCGGGCATCCGTCGATGGCAGGGCGCGGCGGAGGGCGTCCAGGGTCTCGGGGGACGGCTTGAAGTTGCCCGGGCGGTGGCCCTCCGCGATCGAGAGCGGCGTCCAGTGGTGGGCGTTGGGACGGTTCCAGACCGCGGGCTTCGCGCCGCGGGCGGCGAGGAGGGAGACCACGCGGGGGAAGTTCTTGTAGGCGGCGCCGTGCATCGGGGTCTCGCCGTCGCGGTCGACGGCGTTGATGTCGTTGCCGAGCGCCAGCAGGATCTCGACGGCCTCGATGGCCTCGTCCTCGGTGCCGGCCTCCTCGTCGGGGGCCAGGCAGCCGAGGCCGGCGGCGGCCATCAGCGGGGTGCTGCCGCGGTCGTTGGGCATCCGGGGATCGGCGCCGAGGCGGAGCAATTCCTTCATGTAGGGGACGTCCGCGGTCATGCAGGCGAGCAGGAACGGGGTGGCCCCGGCGCGGCCGAGGACCCCCGCGCCGGACGCCCCGCGCCGCAGCCGCGCGTTGACGTCGGCGCCGTGCTTCGCCAGGACGCCGACGAGCTCCAGGCTGGTCAGCCTGCCGGAGCCGATGGGGGGCGGGTCGCCGGAGGCGTCGTCGCCCCGAGGGGGCTTGCGCACCCAGGTAAGCATGTGAAGTGGCGTGAATCCGGATCGCTGGTCGTTCGGGTCGGCGCCGGCGTCCAGGAGCATCGCGGCCAGCTCGAAGTGGCCGTTCTCGACGGCCAGGATCAGGGGCGTGGTCCCCTTCGCCGGGGATCGGTCGTTCCCCCTCTCGCGAGGCTGCATGGGCTCGTTGACGTCGGCCCCGGCCTTCAGCAGCGCACGGGCGGCGCCGATGCGGCCCTCGCGGGCGGCGAAGGCCAGCGGCGTGAAGCCGGAGGCGAGCGGCGTGCGGAAATCGGCCTTCGCGGCCAGGAGGATCCGGACGACCGATTCGTGCCCCTCCGCGGCGGCCCACATCAGGGCCGTCTGCCCGCGTCGCTCCCTCGCGTTGACGTCGGCCCCGCGGTCGATCAGCGCCTTGACCGCTTCGGGCCGCCCCGCGCGGGCGGCGGTCATCAGCGGCGTCTCGCCGCCGCGGAGCGCGGCGTTGGGATCCGCGCCGGCGTCGAGCAACAGGGCGACGATCGCCGCATTGCCGTTCTCGGCCGCCAGGGAAAGCGGCGTGACGCCGTACCGGTTGGCGGCCTTCGCGTCCGCCCCGGCCCGGATCAGCAGGCCGGCGTTCTCGGTGTCGTCGCGACTCGCGGCCCAGTGCAGTGCCGTCATCCCGTCCGGCTGGGCGCGGTTCGGGTCCGCATGGCGATCGAGCAGGGCGCGGACGGCCGCCCCGTCGCCCCGCTCCATGGCGTCGGCCAGCGGGGCGTCGTCGTCGGCCGAGGCGGCGGGGGCGATCGCCGCCAGCATCAGCCCGACGATGGCCACCTCGATGCGTAGTCGCGTCATCATAGCGTGACGGGCTCGAAGAGGTCGTCGATCTTGCCGCGGCTGTCGGCGAAGGCGTCGAGCCGGACGCCGACCTTGTCGAGCAGGGTCAGGTGGAGGTTGGCCAGCGGGACGGGCCGGTCGAAGCGGATGTGCCGATTACCGCGCATCTTGCCGGCCGCCCCGCCGGCCACCAGGATGGGCAGGTTGGTGTGGTCGTGGACGTTCGGGTTGCCCATCCCGCTGCCGTAGAGGTAGAGCGAGTGGTCCAGGAGGCTGCCGGCCCCCTCGGGCGTGTCGGCGAGCTTCCGGAGGAAGTCGGCGAAGAGGCCGACGTGGAAGGCGTTGATCTTCGCCATCCTGGCGATCTTCGCCGGGTCGTTGCCGTGGTGGGTTAGCGGGTGGTGCGAGTCCGGGACGCCGATCTCCGGGTAGGTCCGGCCGCTCGTCTCGCGGGCGAGCTGGAAGGTGATCACGCGGGTGACGTCCCCCTGGAGGGCCAGGGCCTGGAGGTCGAACATCAACCGGGCGTGCTCCGCGTACGAGGCCGGCACGCCCGCCGGCCGGTCCAGGTCCGGCAGGGCGCCGTCCCTGGCGGCGAGCTCGGCCCGGTGAATCCGCCGCTCGACATCGCGGACGGTGTCCAGATACCGCCCCACGCGGTCCCGGTCCGCCGGCCCGAGCCGGCCGCGGAGCCGGGCCAGGTCGTCGGCCACGGCGTCCAGCAGGCTGGCCCGGCGCCGCAGCGCGGCGCGGCGGTCGGCGGCCGTGCCCCCCTCGCCGAAGAGCCTCTCGAAGACGATCCGCGGGTGGGCCTCCGCCGGCAAGGGCGTCGTCGGCGACGACCAGGAGAGGTTGTTCTGATAGACGCACGCATATCCGTTGTCGCACTGGCCGACCACCGAGAGCAGGTCCATCGCCATCTCGAGCGACGGCAGGGGCGTCTGCTCGCCCAGGGCCCGGGCGGCGACCTGGTCCACGGTCGTGCCCAGGTAGTAGTCCGTGCTCTCCGTGTGCTTCGCGCGGGCGGCGCTCAGGAAGGCGCTGTTGGACGTGGCATGGGTGCCGGGATAGGCGTTCCGCAGCTCCAGGTTGGAGATCGCCGCGACGTGCTGCCGGACCGGCTTCAGCGAGTCCAGGATCGGCGAGAGTTCGTCGAGCGAGTCCCCGGGCGGCGTCCACCGGGTGATGTCGCAGCCCATGGGCATGTAGACGAACCCCAGCCGCCGGAGCTTCGCCGGGCTCGCGGGCGTCGCCGCGGCGGCCGTCATGGCGGGGACCATGGCGTCCAGCAGCGGCAGCGAGACGGCCGCGCCCAGCCCCCGGAGGAACGTCCGCCGCGGCAGGGCCTTCTTGGTGACGATCATCGGGCGCTCCTCATCCGGAACGGCGTGCTGGTGGCGATGCCCACGATCAGGGACGACAGGCGGTAGCCGTCCGCGCGGGCGGCGCGGACGATCTGGCGGACGGCCGGCGCGTCCGACGGCCCGACGCCGCGGCCCAGCGCGAAGGTCAGCAGCTTCTCCGTCAGCGCCGTGGCGAGGACCTCGGGCCGCTCCACGAGGGCCCGCTCCAGGCCGGCGACGCCCTCGAACGATCGGCCGTCGGGCAGGCCGCCGGTCGCGTCGATCGGCCGGCCCTCCTCGGCGCCCCTCCAGCGGCCGACGGCGTCGTAGTTCTCCAGGGCGAACCCCGGCGGGTCCAGGATCGCGTGGCAGCCGGCGCAGGCGACGTCCGCGCGGTGCTCCGCCAGGCGGTCGCGGACCGAGAGGGACGCCGAGACGGTCTTATCCTTGAGCGCGGGGACGTTGTCCGGCTGCGGCGGCGGGGGCGTCCCCAGGAGGTTCTCCAGGATCCACTTGCCGCGGATCACGGGCGAGGTCCGCGTGGCATACGACGTGACCGTGAGGATGCTCCCCTGCCGGAGCAGGCCGCCCCGCATGGGGCCGGCCTCGGCCGCGTCCCGGCTCCCTCCCCCGGCGAGCTCGACGGGGCGGAAGCGGCTCCCCGCGACGTGGGGGATCCCGTAGTGCCGGGCGAGCCGCTCGTTGAGGTAGGTCCGTCCGGGCCGGATCAGCTCCTGGATGCTCCGGTCGCGGCGGAGGACGTCATCGAAGAGGAGCTCGGTCTCGCGGCGGAAGGCCTGGCGGAGGTTGTCGTCGAAGTCCGGGAAGAGGCGGAGGTCCGGCGTGATCGCGTCGAGGTTCCGCAGGTGCAGCCACTGGGCGGCGAAGTTCGTCGTCAGGCTCGACGACCTCGGGTCGGCGAGCATCCGCCGGGCCTGGGCGGCGACCGTCGCCGGCTCCGCGAGCCGGCCGGCCTCGGCCAGGTCCAGCAGCTCGTCGTCCGGCATGCTGCTCCAGAGGAAGAACGAGAGCCGCGAGGCGAGCGGGACGTCGGGCACGCGGTAGGCCGATCCCGGCGCGGCGCCCTGCGGGTCGGGCTCGATCCGGAAGAGGAACTCCGGGCTCACGAGCACGCCGGCCAGGGCCATCTCGATGCCGGCGTCGAAATCCCCTTCGGCGCGGGCGGTGCGGAAGAGCTCCATCGGCTTGCGGAAGTCGTCCTCGGCGACCGGCCGGCGGTAGGCCCTGCGCATCAGCGCGGCGAGGACGGCCCGGGCGCACGCCTCCTCGTCGTCCGGGCCGGCCGGCTCGCGGACGAGGAGGCGACGGCGGCTGGGGGTGTCGCCGTGCCCGCGGTCTTCCTGCGGACCCTCGAGCGTCACCTGGAAGAGGGCGGGCGTCCGACGCGGATGCCGGTGGGTGTTGAAGTGGGCCTGATAGGGCTGCCGCTTCGTCTCCATCAGGGAGGATGATTCCCGGGGGAAGGTCACGCCGAGCCGGTGCGGGCCGGCGGTCGCGCGGAAGCGGGCCTTCAGGTGGGCGTCGGCCGTCGCGTGGTCGCCCTCGGACCGGGGGGCCTTGATGGTGAAGAGCGCCTTCCGCTCGCGGTCCAGGAGGACCTCGATCTCGTGGTCCCGGTGCAGGCCCTCGACGTGCTCGTTGCGGTCGCGGGCGAGGCGGAGCTGGACCTCATAGTCGCCGTCGCGGGGGAGCGTGCACGCGAAGACGGCCCCGCCGCGGGTGCCCGGCGGCAGGCCCTCGACGTGCTCCTCCTGGGTGATGTCCGCGCGGACGCGGAAGGTCTGCACGTCGGGCGCCCGGCCCGGGCCGCCGACGGCCAGCCGGCTGATCCGCTGGGCCGCGGCGATGTATCGATCCAGGAGCGTCGGCGACAGGTCCCCCACGGTGATGTTGTCGAAGCCCCGGCTCGATTCGTCGGGCGGCAGCAGGGCCGCGGCATCGATCTCGACCGCCAGCAGGTCGCGGATCGCGGCCTGGTACTCGGCCCGATTGAGCCGCCGGAACGTGTCGGTCCGGCCGGGACGCGGGTGGGCCGTCGCCTCCCGGTCGAGCACGCCGACGATCGCATCGAGGGCGGCCTGATAGGACCGTTCCGAGGGACGCGCGGCGGATGGCGGGGGCATCTGGCGGGTCTCGAGCTTGCGGACGACCCGCTCCCAGTCCTTGGCGTCGCGGCCGATCTCGCGGACGTCCAGCGCGTCGATCGCCAGGCCTCCGGCGCGGTCCTCGCCGCCGTGGCACTCGACGCAGAAGCGGTCCATGAACCGGCCGAGATTGCCGCGATCGGCCGCCGCCGGCTCCTCGGACCCCACGGCCGATGCGGTCGCGGCCAGCGCGCAGGCCGCGAGCAAGACCGGCGGCGCGATCGGGCGGCGGGATCGCCATGGGCACATGAGGGGGCTCTCCGTCGGTTGAGGCCCGCGGACGGGAATCGGGCGGGCGAGGGGACGGATCGTCTCGGAGGCGTTCTGCAGACGACTCTAACGCATGGGGCGGCGTGACGCACGCAGGTTTTCGTTCGCCGGGGCGTACGTCCGTGGGATCAGGCCGTAGGTTGGCGCGGGTTAATCCGAGAAAATGGGGCAAGCTTTGCGGGCGACGGACGCCCCGGCAGCATGCGTGGGATATAATCGGGGCGCGGAGTCTGCGCGGAGGGATCGAGGGCGGTGATGCGGGGCGAGGCATGAAACGCTGGCTTGGCTGGATGATCGGGCTGGGGGTGTTGGCGCTGGCGGCGTGGTGGGGCTTGCCTTACCTGCTCTGGCGAGCCGAGCCGCCGATCAAGATCGGGCTGCTGCATTCGAAGACCGGCCCTCTGGAGATCAGCGAGAAGTCGCTGATCGACGCGGAGCTGCTGGCCATCGAGGACATCAACGCGGCGGGGGGCATCCTCGGGCGCCGGGTCGTGGCGGTGGAGGCCGACGGGCGTTCCGACCCGGCCACGTTCGCCAAGGAGGCCCTGCGGCTGATCGAGGGGGAGAAGGTCAGCGTCATCGTCGGCGGCCTGACCGGCCAGTGCCGCCGGTCCTTGCGCGACGTCGTCGCAGACAAGGGGCACCTATTGCTGTTCCCTTCGAATTATGAGGGCATGGACGTCTCTCCAAATGTCGTCTGCACGGGGCCGATCCTCAACCAGCAGGTGATCCCCGCGGTGACCTGGTGTTTCGAGAAGCTGAAGGCCCGCAAGTTCTTCCTGGCGGGCTCGCAGGACGTGCAGTCCTATTCCTCGAACGCCCTGGTCAAGGACCAGCTCCGGGCGATCGGCGCCCAGGCCGTGGGCGAGAAGTACGTCGGGATGGACGGCTCCGGCATGGAGGAGATGCTTAAGGCGATCAGGTCGTCCGGGCCGGACATGATCGTCAGCACGGTGCTCGGGGATGCGAACAAGGCGTTCTATCAGCAGCTCGCCGCGGCCGGGCTTCCGCCGTCGAAGCTGGCGGTGATCTCGTTCACGATCACGGAGGATGAGCTGCGGACGTTGCCGATCAAGGACATGGTGGGCGATTACACGGCGTGGAGCTACTTCCAGACGCTCGACAACGAGGAGAACCATAGGTTCGTGGAGCGGTTCCAGGCGAAGTACGGCAAGGAACGGATGTCCGGCGACACGGTCGTGGCCGCGTACAACGCAGTCCGGCTCTGGGCCCTGGCCGTGGACGAGGCGGGGACCGACGCCACGGACGAGGTGCGGAAGGCGATCCAGCGGGAGAGCCGAATCGCGCCGGAGGGGATCGTGTCGATCGACGCGGGGACTCAGCACACCTGGCGGCCCTTCCACGTCGGCAAGATCCGCGGCGACGGCCAGTTCGACATCGTCTGGAGCCTGGAGAAGCCGATCCGGCCCGTGCCTTTCCCCGCGTTCCGGACCCGGGCGGAGTGGTCCGAGTTCGTGGACAAGCTCTACACGACATGGGGCACCAAGGACTTCAACCCCCAGGCCCTGGGCGATCCGGCGGCCGGGCCGCCCGCGATGCTGGCGAGGCGTCCCGCGCCGCGGCCGGCGACCTCGGGGGTGTCGGCGGGGGGTGGGATTGCCCCCCCCGGCGGGCATCCAGCGGCGGGCACGCAACGGACCGGGACCTATCGGCGCTAGGGTGGTATTCCCCATGAACTGGAACTGGCTGTCTCGAGATCGCATGAGCATCAACGTCAGGCTGATGCTGTGGTTCCTGGCGATCTCGCTGATCCCGTGCATCGTCCTGACGCTGCTGAACAACGACCGGGCGGTGCGGTCGCTGGAGCGCTCGGTGCGGAGCCAGCTCCTGTCGGTCGGCGCGTCCAAGGTCACGCAGCTCGACAACTTCATCCGCAATCGCCGGGGCGACATCGCGGTAATTAGCCAGGCGCCCCGGACCACCCAGACGATCGAGGACCTGTCGGCGGCGATGGCAAAGGGCACGCTGACCGACGCGGTCCGGCAGGAGAAGGAGAAGCTCTTCCGGCAGTGGATCCTCGGCTACATGGAGGCCTACGGCTACGCCAATCTCTACCTCTTCGACGCCGACAGCCGGCTCCTGTACCGCACCAAGGCCGACCTGGACGTGGGGGACCGGCTGCTCTCGGGGCCGCTCAAGGACACCGAGTTCGCCGAAGTCTTCGAGCGGTCGCGGATGCTCCTCCAGTCCGAGGTCTCGGACTATCAGACCTACCCCGGCCTGAATGAGCCGGCGCTGTTCCTGGCCCAGCCCGTCCTCAAGGAGGGGACGGTGATCGGCGTGGTGGTGCTCCAGGTGGGCAACGGGGAGCTCTACCGGATCTTCAGCGACTTCAGCGGCCTGGGCGAGAAGGGCGAGACCGTGGCGGTGACCCGCAAGGGGGATCAGATGATCTTCGTCACCCCGACGCGGCACGACCCGAAGGCCGCCTTCACCCGCAAGATCCGGATGGGCGAGAACCGGTCCACCGCGGCCCAGAAGGCCGTCCAGGGGGACCGCGGCTATGGCCGGGCGATCGACTACCGCGACGAGCCCGTCCTGGCCGCGTGGACCTACGCCCCGGCCTTCCGCTGGGGCCTTCAGGTCAAGCAGGACCTGGATGAGGCGTACGAGTCGATCTACAGCCAGCGGCTGCTCAGCGGCCTGCTGCTGGCGCTGACCACCGCGGCCGTGGTGTGGGTCGCCTGGCGGGTCGCCCGCTCGATCGCCCGTCCCGTCCGCGAGGCCGCCCTGATCGCCGACCGCGTGGCCGATGGCGACCTGACGGCCGTCTGCGC
This sequence comes from Aquisphaera insulae, assembly GCF_011064615.1. Classification (GTDB taxonomy): domain Bacteria; phylum Planctomycetota; class Planctomycetia; order Isosphaerales; family Isosphaeraceae; genus Aquisphaera; species Aquisphaera insulae. Next base: position 75,006 of record NZ_JAALJH010000020.1, read on the forward strand.
CAACCTCAAGGCCCCCGGCGAGGCGGGCATCCTGCTCCAGGCGATCCGCAAGATGACCACGGACCTCCGGTCGCTCATCGGCCGGATCCAGAAGTCGAGCGTCGCGCTCATGTCCACCGCGACCGAGATCGCCGCGACGAGCAAGCAGCAGGAGCAGACCGTCTACGACTACGGCGCCTCCACCAACGAGGCGGCGGCGGCGGTCAACGAGATCTCGGCGACGAGCAAGCAATTGGTGGAGACCATGAGCGAGGTCAACCTGCTCGCACGCGAGGCCTCGCAGATGGCGGCGAGGGGGCAGGCGAGCCTCGGCGGCATGGACCAGACCATGCGGCAGCTCGCCGAGAGCACCGGCTCGATCGGCTCCAAGCTCTCGGTCATCAGCGAGCGGGCCGCCAACATCAACCTCGTGGTGACGACGATCACCAAGGTCGCCGACCAGACGAACCTGCTCTCCATCAACGCGGCCATCGAGGCGGAGAAGGCCGGCGAGTACGGCCTCGGCTTCCTGGTCGTCGCGCGGGAGATCCGGCGGCTGGCCGACCAGACGGCGGTGGCCACGCTGGACATCGAGCGGATGGTCAAGGAGATGCAGTACAGCGTCTCCGCGGGCGTGATGGAGATGGACAAGTTCAGCGAGCAGGTGCGGAACGTCGTCACCGACGTGCAGAAGATCGGCGGCCAGCTCGGCCAGATCATCGGCTCGGTCCAGGGCCTGGACGAGCGGTTCGACTCCGTGACCGAGGGGATGAAGGTGCAGTCCCAGGGGGCCGAGCAGATCCGCGAGGCCATGATGCGGCTGAGCGAGGGGGCCCAGCAGACCACGGTCTCGCTCCGCGAGTTCAACAAGGCCACCGACCACCTCCGCGAGGCCGTCGGCGGCCTGAAGGAGGAGGTCTCCCGATTCAGCGTCGGCCAGTCGGCCGAGGTGACCCCCGGGGCGGGGACGAGCGGCGCGTCTTTCCTCTCACGGGCTTGAGCCATGGGCGATCCACAAGGCGCGGGAGCGGCGGCCGGGTGGCTGTGGCGGAGCCGAAGGCGACGCCACGGGACCGCGGTGGCCCGCGCGCAAGGCGCCCGCTTCGGGACCAGCCCGCGCGGTCCCGTGGTGTCGCTTCGCTTCCACCACGGCCACCCGGACAATCGGCACTGCGGGATCTCGTCGACCCATCGAACCGGGACTCGCCTTGCCCTCCGGCATGGGAGTTCATGGGGGACACCGGAGGGCGCCCGCGGCCGGGCGTGGACGCCATGCTGCTCTTGACCTTCCGGGCGGCGGGGAGCCGCTACGCGGTGGACGTGAAGCGGGTCGTGGAGGTCGTGCCCCGGGTGGAGCTGAGGGCCCTGCCCCATGCGCCGGGGTCCCTCGTGGGCGTCTTCGACTACCGCGGCCGGGTCGTCCCCGTGGTGGACCTCGGCCTGCTGTTCGGGGGGCCTCGCTCCGCCGACCGGCTGAGCACGCGAGTCATCCTGGTGGACGCCCGCGCGCCGGAGGCCGAGGCCGCCGCGACGGCCCGGCAGCGCCGGCTCCTCGGCCTGATCGCGGAGCAGGTCAGCGACGTCTCGGCGGTCAAGCCCGCGCAGATGATCTCGGCGCGGATGCAGCTCCCGCAGTCGCCCTACCTCGGGCCGATCGTGGAGATCGGCCAGGAGATGGTCCAGCTCGTCGCCGCGGAGCACATCCTGGAGCCGCCGCTCCAGGACGCGTTCTTCGCCCCGGGTGCCGCCGGCACGCCGGCGGGGAGCTGAGCCCATGACGTCGACCGACGCGATGAGACGCATCGAGGCCATGCTCGCCGGCCGGATCGGCCTCGATCCGGCGTCGGTCGGGTCGAACCTGGTCGCCCGGGCCGTGAGGCTGCGGATGATCGACCGCGGCCTGGCCCAGGCCGAGCCCTACGCCGAGCTCCTCGAACGCTCCGAGCACGAGCTCCAGTCGCTCGTCGAGGAGGTGGTGATCCCGGAGAGCTGGTTCTTCCGCGACGAGGCCCCCTTCGTCCACCTCCGCGAGCACGTCCGGGCCGGCTGGATCGCCCGCCCGGAGCGCCCGCCATTGCGGCTGCTGAGCATCCCCTGCGCGGGGGGCGAGGAGCCCTATTCGCTGGTGATCGCGCTGGCCGAGGTCGGGCTGCCTCCCGACCGCTATCGGCTGGACGCCGTGGACGTCAGCGCCCGGCAGGTCGAGGCCGCGCGGCGCGGCGTCTACTCGGCCAATGCGTTCCGCGGCGGCGACCTCGCGTATCGCGGCCGCTTCTTCCGCCGCCACCCGCGCGGCTTCGAGATCGACCCGGCGCTCCGATCCCGAGTCCGGTTCCATGTCGGCAGCATCTTGGACCGGGCCTTGCTCGGACACGAGGCCCCGTACGACGTGATCTTCTGCCGCAACCTGCTCATCTACCTGGACGCCGCCGCGAAGGCCGCCGCGATGGCGACGCTCGACCGGCTCCTGGCGGCCGACGGCCTGCTCGTCATCGGCCACGCCGACCGGCTGGGCATGCCGGGCCGCGGGCCGTACTTCGCCCCGGCCGCCGAGCCCCGAGCCTTCGCCTACCGGCGTGCCCTCTCCCTGCCCGCGCCCGCGAGGCCGGCGGCCTTCCTGCCGCCGCCGCCCCCATCGCCCACGACGTCGCGTCCCGCCCGGCCCGTGCCGCGGCCATCCGCCCCGGCGGAGCCCCCCGCCCCGGCGGAGCCCCCCGCCCCCCCTCCGGCCCTCGCGGGCGAGGAGGTCGAGTCGCTGCTCGCCCGCGCGACCGAGCTGGCGAATGCGAACCGGGCCGACGAGGCGATCGCCGCCTGCACCGAATACCTGAAGGGACCGAGACGGTCCGCGGCCGTCTATGCGATGCTCGGCGTGCTCTACCAGTCGGTCGGCAATCGCCGGGGCGCCGAGGACGCCTTCAAGAAGGCCGTGTATCTGGACCCCGACCACGACGAGGCGCTCCTCGCCCTGGCCCTGATCGCCGACCGCCGGGGCGAGGCGGCGGAGGCGGCCGGCCATCGCCGCCGGGCGGAGCGGGCCAGGTTGAAGAAGAAGGGAGGGTCCTGAGATGACCGACCGTCACGACGCCCGCGGGCCCGGGTCGTCCGCATCGTCCGCATCCGCCGCTCGCGTGGTCCCGCTGCCGGGCGCCGATTGCTGGAACGTGATCGGTACGTCCGGCGACAAGAGCTGCCCGGAGCTGGAGGTCCACGTCCACTGCCGCAATTGCCCGGTCTTCGCCTCCGCGGCCCGGACCTTCTTCGACCGCAACGCGCCGGAGGGCTACCTCGCCGAGTGGACGCGGTGGCTAGGCGGCGCCGCCGCCCCCGGGACCGAGGGGGACGAGGCCGGGGACGACGCCGAGCTGACCGCCGGCGGGCGCGACCTGCTCAGCGTCCTGATCTTCCGCCTGGGCCAGGAATGGCTGGCGTTCCGCACCACCACCGTGGCCGAGGTGACGAGCCCCCGCCCCGTGCACCGGATCCCGCACCGTTCCGATGACATCCTCCGGGGGCTCGTGAACCTTCGCGGCCAGCTTCAGCTCTGCATCTCGCTCCACGGCCTGCTCGGCGTCGCGCGGTCGGACGAGCAGGACGGGGCGCGGTCGCGCCTGGTGGTCCTCCGCGACCGGGCCCGGTCCGAGACCTGGGTCTTCGCGGCCGAGGAGGTCCTGGGCGTGCATCGGCTGGCGAAGGCCCACGTCCTGGGCGTGTCGTCGAGCCTGGCCAACGCCGAGGTCAGCTTCAGCCAGGCCATCCTCTCGTGGGAAGGTCGCAGCGTCAGCTTCCTGGACGAGCCGCGGGTCTTCGCCGCGCTCCGGAGTCTCGGCGAATGAGCGACGACCTGAGCAGCTTCTCGATGATGGACCTCTTCCGCATGGAAGCGGAGGAGCGCCTGACCGTGCTTTCCGAGGGCCTCGTCGCGCTCGAAGGCGGCGGCGCGACCGCGGCCACGATCGAGCCCCTGATGCGCGCCGCGCACTCGCTCAAGGGGGCCGCGCGGATCGTCAACCTGGACGCCGCCGTCCGCGTCGCCCACGCGATGGAGGACTGCCTCGTCGCCGCCCAGAAGGGGGCCATCACCCTCTCGCCTCCGGACATCGACGTCCTGCTCCGCGGGGTCGATTTCCTCTCCCAGATCTCGAAGGTCGCCGAGCCCGAGATCGAGCCCTGGCAGGCCGCCCGCGCCGGCGAGGTGGAGACACTCGCCGCCGAGCTCGCGAAGATCGAGCAGGGGATGTCCGCGGAGCCGGTCCCGCCATCCGCACCGGCACCAGCTCCCGAGCCCATCGCGCCGGCCTTGAAGCCGGAGCCGGAGCCCGAGCCTGCGCCCCCCGCCCCGCCGCCCGTCGTCGAGGCCACCCCGGTCTCGGCACCGGCCCCGGCCCCGGCACCCGCCCCGAAGCCCTCGCCCGCACCGAGCCCCGCCGCAGCCCAGGCGGAGCCGGCCGACCGGGTGGTCCGGGTGACGGCGGAGAGCCTGACCCGGCTGATGGGCCTGGCCGGCGAGTCCCTCGTCCAGACGCGGCGGCTCCGGCCGTTCGTCGATTCGCTGCTGAACCTCAAGAGTCGGCAGTCGCGATTGCTCGAGACCCTCCAGCGGCTGGAGGACCGGCTCTCGGAGGCCGGCGACGCCCTGCCCGCGGCCGACCGCGAGCTGCTGGCCACGGCGCGGGGGCAGGCCTCGCGGTGCATGGAGGGGCTGGGGGCGACGCTCGAGACGATCGAGGAGTTCGCCCGCGGCAGCGAGGACCTCTCCGGCCGGCTCCATCACGAGGTGCTGGCCAGCCGGATGCGGCCGTTCGCCGACGGCATCCGCGGCTTCGCGCGGCTCGTCCGCGACGTGGCCAAGCAGCTCGGCAAGCAGGCGAAGTTCGAGGTCGTCGGCGAAACGACGGGCGTCGACCGCGACATCCTCGACGGCCTCGAGGCCCCGCTCAATCACCTGGTCCGCAACGCGCTCGACCACGGCCTGGAGATGCCCGACGCCCGCCGGGCCGCCGGCAAGGATCCGGCCGGGACGATCCGCCTGGAGGCCCGCCACCGGGCGGGCATGCTCCAGATCATCGTCGCCGACGACGGCCGCGGCATCGACCTGGACCGGCTCCGCGCCAAGGTCGTGGAGAAGGGGCTGACGACGGCCGCCGTCGCGGCCCGGCTCAACGACGCGGAGCTGCTCGACTTCCTCTTCCTGCCGGGCTTCTCCACCAAGGACGCGGTGACGGAGATCTCCGGCCGGGGCGTGGGCCTGGACGTCGTCCAGAGCATGGTGCAGGCCGTCCGCGGCTCGGTCCGGGTCTCCAGCCAGCTCGGCGCCGGGACGCGGTTCATCCTCCAGCTCCCGCTCACGGTCTCGGTGATCCGGGCGCTGCTCGTGGAGATCGCCGGCGAGCCCTACGCCTTCCCGCTCAACCGGATCGACCGCATCCTGATGCTCGACCGCGGCGACATCCGCGAGCTCGAGGGCAAGCCGCACATGCTCCTCGACGGCCAGCCCGTGGGACTCGTCGAGGCCGCCCAGATCCTCGAGCTGCCGGCCTCCGCTCGCGACAGGGGCACCCTCCCGGTGGTCGTCGCCAGCGACCGCAGCCACCGGTTCAGCGTCGTCGTGGATAAATTCCTGGGCGAGCGAGACCTCCGGGTCGCGCCGCTCGACCCCAGGCTCGGCAAGGTGCCGAATCTGAACAGCTCCTCGGTGCTGGAGGACGGCTGGCCGGTCCTGATCATCGACGTCGAGGACCTGATCCGGTCGGTCGACAACCTCCTGACCGGCCGTCGGATCAAGAACCTGGCCGCCGAGGTCGCCGCCGCCGCCGAGTCGAGGGGCCCGAAGCGGATCCTGGTCGTGGACGACTCGATCACCGTCCGCGAGCTCGAGCGCCAGCTCCTGGAGAACCGCGGCTACGAGGTGGACATCGCCGTGGACGGCGTCGACGGCTGGAACGCCGTCCGGTCGAACCGCTACGACCTGGTGGTCAGCGACATCGACATGCCCCGGATGGACGGGATCCAGTTCGTCTCCCACATCAAGGAAGACGCACGTCTCCGGTCCATCCCCGTGATCATCGTCTCGTACAAGGACCGCGAGGAGGACCGCATCCGCGGCCTGGACGTGGGGGCGAACGTTTACTTGACCAAGAGCAGCTTCCACGACCAGACGTTCCTGAACACGATCGTGGACCTGATCGGCGAGGCGGGGGGCTGAGGACGCGAGGTTTCAGGTGGCCGGTGCCGGGTCCGCTCCGACCGGAGCCTCTTCCTTTACCGCATCTTCGATCGCCGTGCAGCGCTGCTGGAGGAGCCGATTATAGGCATCCTGGAGAGCATCGCGATGGGCCTGCTCTTCCGTCAGGATGGCGGCGACATCGCGGGCGCCCTCGGAGTCGCCGACGGCGGCCAGGGCCTTCGACCAGGCGGTCAGGCGGTGGATCTCGTGGGCTTTCGCGTCGAGGTCGGCGCCGAGATGGTCGAGCGGGCCGGAGGCGAGCTTGCCGACCTTGTCCTTGATCTGGTCCCAGACCTTGCCGACCTTGCCCCCGGATGCGCGGCTTGGCGTGTGGCCGTACCGGGTGGCGACGGTCTCGATGATCCGCGCGTGCCGCTCATCGGCCTCGGCGATCTCGTGATAGAGGACCCCGAGCCCCGGCTCCGGGGGGGCCTCCGCGCGGTCCTCGGCGCTCGCCGCCAGCCCCTTCTCGACGTCCAGGCTCTTGACGAGCTCGGCGGCGATCCAGGCGCGATCGATGGTGATGGTCCCCGGCGTGGACATGGCGGCTCTCCCTTCGCTTCCGTATCTGATCCGTTCCTAGGACGAGGGCTGTCTGTTCGGCGAGAATGACGCTCAGGCCGGCAGTGGGGCCGACGCGACGGCCTTCTCCCTGAGCTCGGGATTGACCATCTGGAAGATCCGCTCCCGGGCCTCGGCCAGCGTGTCCACCACCCTGGTGGCCCCGAGCTCCGAGAGCCGCTCGCGGCCCTTGCCAGGGCCGGGGCCGTCGCCCGCCTCGTCGGCGTGTCCCCAGCGGCCGAGCACCAGCGGCATGTCCGGGAACCTCGCCCGCAACTGGCGGACGAGGTAGCGGCCCAGCGCCAGGCCCTCCTTCGGCAGGACCGAGGCGACCACGACCCGCGGCGCCTCCTCGGCCACGCGCTCGGCCACGTGCAGGGACGAGTCGGTGCAGGCGAGGACCTCCATCCGGCATCCCCCCGCCGCCAGGAGCTGGCCCAGCATCCGCAGCGCCAGGGCATCCGACGTGTTCTCCACGGCCAGGCCGACCACACAGGGCGAACCGTCGCTCTCCACGGACGCCTCCTCCCCCTGAGGGACGAGCCCCCGGGTGCTCAGGCTATAGTCGGGCCGGCCCTCGAGCGAATCGAGGATCTCGCCGACCACCGACCAGACGAATTCGCGCTCGGTGTCGTTCAGCTCCTCGCGGGCCGCGTCGCGTTCCGCCCGGGCCAGCGCCGGGATCAGGACCTCGTCGAAGACCTCCGCCCGCGGCCGCTTCTTGAGCGCCCCCTCGACGACGTCGATCGCCCGCTCCCGGTCGAGGGCCACCAGCCGCTGGTAGAAGCGGACGTCCGGCTCGAGTTCCGTCTCCTCGCCGAGCATGGTGGAGAAGAAGGAGAGCACCGGGACGTACTTGCCGATCACCGCCAGACAGACCGTCAGGGGCGTCGAGAGGAGCAGCCCCATCGTCCCCCAGAGCCACGTCCAGAACATCGCCGCGACGAGCAGCCCGAGCGCCGAGACGCCCGTGGTCTTCCCATACACGACCGGCTCCAGGAAACTGTTGAGCGCCGTCTCGACCACGCCGAAGAGGGCGATCACCTCCAGCGGCTGCCGCCAGCCGGGGAAGTAGGCGAACGAGAAGACCACCGGCAGCACGAATGCGGCGGCCGGCCCGACGTAGGGGATGAATCGGAGCATCGCCGCGAGCGACCCCCAGAGCTCCGCATAAGGGACACCAATCACCTTGAGCCCCAGCCAGATCACCAGGCCGAAACCGGCGTTCATCAGCGAGAACATGCCCAGGTACTTGCTGATCCGCTGGCCGATCTCCTGCATCGTCCGTGTGGTCAGCGTGACGTGGTAGTGCCCGAACAGGGCGACGATCCGGTCCGACAGCTCCTCGCGGCCGATGAGCATGAACAGGACCAGGATGAGCACGAAGCTGCCGACGCCGAGGAACTCCAGGTATGGGCCGACATAAGAGGAGAGCCGTTCCTGGAACGACGGATGCGAGACCACCTCGACCCTCTGGATCGGGACCTGGCCTCGCTCGTCGGGGACCGCGGGAGCCTCCATCTTGGCCGTGACCTCGTTGGCCATCTTCTCGAGCCTCTCCGCGGTCGTCTCCTTCCCCTTCTCCCGGAAGACGCCCGCGCCGCTGAGCTTGCTCTCGATGTTCTTCTGATACTCCGGGAGCTTCGCCGCCAGCGACGTCAACTGCTGCCCCACGACGAACCCGATCCCGCCGAGCAGCCCCAGGCTGAGGAGGACCATGAAGACGACGGACGCCGTCCGCGGCAGCCCGGCTTTCTCCAGCAGGCGGACGCCCGGGGCCAGCGCGAAACTGAGCAGGATGGACAGCGCCAGGGGCTTGAGGACCTCTCCCGCGAAATACATGAAGGCGATCGATGAGAAGAGGATGATCGTCAGCTTGAACGGGTCGGCAAAGCGGCTCGCTTCATTCTCGGCCACCGCGGTCTCCTCCGCACGACGGACACGGGCCCGGGGACGGGATGCGTAGCGAGCAATATGCAGTTCCCTTGCCAATCGCACCAAAACCGACTCCGAAGAAGGGTCCAAGGGTCGTGACCGGAGCGTACGCAGCGCCAAGTTAGATGGCGGGCGTCGGAGTGTCTCGATTTCGCTGGACGGGAGATGGATCTCACCGGCGAATTCTACTGGCCGTAGAAAATCTACGCCGCCCGGAGTAGACTTGTCGATGAGAGGAGATGGGGGATCATGATCATTGAACTGACGATCGAGAACTTCAAATCTTTCCTCGAAGCGATGACCATCGGCTTCGCGGCCGGTACGACGTCGCAACTCCCAGGGAATTTGCTCAGACATCGGAATGGCGAGCGTTTCGTCAAATCCATGGCCCTATACGGCCTGAATGCATGCGGGAAGACGACGGTCCTGGACGCGCTCCATGCGTTGAGCTCCTTCGTTCTCTTCAGCAGCCAGGATCAGAAGCCCACCGCGAAGATTCCCCACTTCGAGCCGTTCGCTCTCGATAGATCCTCGTCGTTGAAGCCAGCGCGTGTGGCCTTGGTCGTCGACCTGGAGGGGGATCGCTATACTCTCGATGTCTCCGCGACGGCCGATCGAGTCTGGAGCGAGACGCTCAGGACGCAGCGAGTGTCGAAACAGCCGAGCCGTAAGGCGACGGAGAAGATCCTGATCGAGCGCCGTTGGGATCCCGATAAGAGGATGTACATAACCTCACTTCACGAAGATCTCGGGACGGACCTCACGCGTAGATCTGTCCTCGAGCAGACTCCCCGCAACCGCCTCATGCTGGGGAAGCTATCGTCGATGGGTCATGCTGTTGCGTCTCGGATCATGCAATGGTTTGATGAAGACCTTCAATTCTATGATATGCATCGAAATCCTTACTCAGAGGATGCGATGCTGACGACGACCGCTAGGCTGCTGAGGGAGAACCCGGCCTTCGCTGAGATGGTGGAGCGTCTCATGAGGGACGCGGACACGGGAATTCGGCGGCTGCGGGTCGTCGATGAGAAGGTGGCCGAGCCAGTGATCTTGGAATCGGGCAGCAAGCTGGAATGGAAAGAGGGCGTCCGGCCGGGGCTTTCCTTCCAGCATGCGGCGCGGGATGGTTCGGAGACCATCTTTCGAAGGCGGCAGGAGTCGTCCGGGACCCTTCGGTTCGTGGCGTTGATAGCCGCCATCCTCCATCCCAGCCCGCGGCGGCGCCTGATCTGCATCGACGAACTGAGCGCGAGTATGCATCCGGCCCTTGTCCGACGACTACTCCGCGTCGTACATGGTCGAACTTTCAACAACGCGGGAAATCAGATCCTGTTCACGACGCACGATACCCACCTGATGAACAGGCTGTTGCGCCGGGATCAGATCATGATCTGCAAGAAGAGCCGCTTCGGCCGAAGCGCGGCGAGGCGGTTGGACGAGTATCAGGATACGGCGAGGTCGGATGCCAATCTGGAGAAGCAGTACCTGGACGGGCGATTCGGTGGCGTGCCGCAATTCGGCCCCACGCTCGAAGACGTGCCCGTGGACGCCGAGCCTCTGGAGCTCGACCCCCGATGAATCGGCGCCTCAATCGTCGCATCCTGATCGTGGGCGAGGGGCGCGAAACCGAATACAACTATTTCGTCGGATTTCGTAATGCGCTTGAGGAAGAACTGGAGTCGACCGCGACTTCTGTCGTCGTGAAGCGAGGCAAAGGCGGCAGTGCGCGGAACATCGTGGAAAACGCGATCAAGAAGCGGAAGGAGTTCAAGCCTGACCCAGATCGCGGCGATCGGGCGTTCCTCTTGCTGGACACGGAGGGACCCGGTCGTGCATCGGAACTTCCGGAAGCCAATCGTCTGGCGAAGAAGAATGGAATCGATATCGTCTATTCTTGCCCCTCTTTCGAGTACTGGCTCTTGTGCCACTTCGAGAAGGCGTCGCGGAGCCATTTCCGGAATTGTGCTTCGGTGATCGAGGTGCTCGACCGGAAGTGGAAGGGCGTCTGCAAGTTTCCATACGACAAGACCGATCAGGATGTGTTCGAGCGATTGTCCGATCGATTGATGCTGGCTTGTGACCAGGCGCTGGCGATCGATCTCCATCACATCCACTCGCAGAATGCCGCGGTTTGCGTCAATCCATCGACACAGGTCTTTGAGCTTGTGGCCATCTTGATCGGCGCCAAGACGGCGGAGAGGTGTCCGATCGCGGGCAGATGGAGATCGGCGGGCAGCTCCTCGGTGACGGTCGAATTCGTCAGGGGAGACAGGTTGCCGGAGCATGAAGGCAGGCCCGTAAGATGGAGTAAAGATCCGGAGGCATGAGTCCCACGATCCGGTCGCCAAGAGAGGCCTCCCTCGCCACTCCATGCCGCCAGTACCCTTCCCTTTGGAGTCGATAAGAGCGTCGTGGGTGTCGCGAAGGATCACGCATGGAAAGACTCGCACGAGATAACGAGTCGGCCGTCCGGTTTGACTGGAAGGAGGCCATCATTGATGACGGTTACACAGTCATCGAAGGCGTCTTTTCACCCGAGGCCGCCGCGGGGCTGATCGAACGGGCGATGCCCTACCTGGAGACGGGCGGGCCGGGTGTCCTCGAGCGAGGGGGCGAGACTTACGGCGTCCGCGACCTCCTCTGGCGCTCTCCCGAGGTGGCGCAGCTCGCCGCCTCGCCGCCCCTCCTGGACCTGGCCCGGGCGGTGATCGGCGAGGACGCCTTCGCGGTCCGGGGGATCTTCTTCGACAAGACGCCGACCACGAACTGGAACCTGCCCTGGCACCAGGACACGACGATCGCCGTCCGCGCCCTGCGCGAGGCGGAGGGGTTCGGCCCGTGGACCCTGAAGGCCGGGATCCCCCACGCGATCGCCCCGGCGGGGCTCCTCGAGCGGATGATCACCGTGCGGCTCCACCTGGACGACTGCGGCCCGCAGAACGGCCCGATGCGCGTGCTCCCCGGCTCCCATCGCGAGGGGAAGCTGGACACCCAGGGCCTGCTCCGATGGGCGGCCCGCGCTCCCGAAATCGCCGCGGATTGCCTGGTGGACGCCGGCGGGGTGGTCGTCATGCGGCCCCTGCTGGTCCATGCGTCATCGTCCGGGACCGGCCCCGGGCATCGGCGGGTGATCCATCTCGAGTACGCGGCGGATCCCCTGCCGCATGGTCTCGACTGGTACGTCCGCTCACGGGGCCTCGGCCGCGGCGAGCGTTCGTGAGTATCGGCGAGATCGCGAGCCGGCTCGATCCTCCGGGGTGGCCTTCGGGGCAGGCCCCCGGGAGGCCGGTGCTCAGGGGATCTCCGTGTCGGTGAGCGATGAAGGAGGGGCGAACTTCGACCCCTTGGACTTCAACCGGGGGGGATCGGCCTGCCGCACCGCGCACTGGGGGTGGATACCCGCTTGCGAGTAGACGGGCTGGTTGCAGATGGGACAGCGGATTCTCGTGGAGACCGGGTTTGGCGGGTTGTGATAGTGTCTCGGGAGCATCGTCTCTGCCTTCCAGCTAAGGGGCTATGCCATGCCGTGCGCAGCGACCTCGAGGCCCATTCCCGTTTCCCCTTCGGTCGGTGTGAGAGCCGGAATCCGCCTCCCCTACCTTTTCCGAGCGGTAATCGAGGGGCCCCATGGGGCAGGCACTACCTCGGCCGTCGAGATCGTCGAGGAAGCGGCTGGGGGGCGTCGGGTCGCGGCGCGGTCCAGCCGATCTGGACCAGGGGATCGCCGGAGATGGGGTCGGTCATGCCGAGATCGGTCACCGCGGTGAGCGAGACGAGGACCGAGTCGCCCCCCCTCACGTAGCAAGGCTCCTCACCGGGGCGTGACGAGGAGAGGGCGAAGAGGACCGAGTCGCCGACCTGGAGCGAGGCGCCGGGGGGCGAAGGCACGACCGCCTCGCAGCGTCGGCCCCGCTCGACGTCCGAGATTTGCAGCTCATCCGACGGGTAGGTGTGCATCGGCGTTCCTCCGGAAGGCCCCGATTTCGGCCGTGCTCATGCGGGGATGGCTTGCCATGCGGACGATGATCCCGCGGCGAGGCACCACGGAGGAGCCGGCCGACACGCATCTCCACGGCGGGAGGCCGGGCGGGCGCGGTCAATAACGACGACCGCCGCCGCCGCCGCCATAGCCGCCGCCGGACGGGCGATTCTCGCGGGGCTTGGCCACGTTGACCGTGAGGTTGCGGCCGCCGTGGGCCAGGCCGTTGAGCCCCTCGATGGCCGCATCGGCCTCGCCGTCGGAGGTCATCTCCACGAAGGCGAATCCCTTCGATCGGTTCGTGTCGCGATCGACCACGACCTGGACGCTCTGGATGGCGCCGAACGGCGCGAACAGCGCCTCCAGGTCGGACTCATTGACGTTGTAGCTCAGGTTGCCGACGTACAGCTTCTTAGACAAGTGACACTCCGAAAGGCGAGGATGCTGACCCGTGTAGGCTTCCCGGGTCGAGGCGAAAGGGGGGCTCGAGGGGAGCCCGCCCGGCGGGAGCGGCGAAGGAGAGGAGCAACGACAGGATCGCGAAGAGCCGGCGGAGCCACTCGGTCGTCAGACCAACCAACCGGAGAGTATCAAGGATTGGAACTAAAAGATAGGATAATCCGTTCGAATTCTTGATTTCTCCCGCCCGCGGAATCCAGTCGCCCGCGTCGCGGCGATCGGATACGATGCTCGAAGGCCAGGGATCGGCGAACACATCAACCCTTGTGCGGATGGAAGGGATATCTATGGATCGAACCGAGGAGATCCTCGTCGACCTGTTCTCCAGGCTGAGGGGCGAGCTGAAGGCGGATTCCGGCATCGGCCTGGCTCTCAAGGCGGCCGGCCCCGACCTGACCCTGAGGATCCGCACTTCGAAGCCGACGGGCGATGAGAAGCGCCCATACTACGCGATCGTGGTCGGGACGGCCGAGCGGGACGGATCGTTCCGGGTCTCCTACAAGCCGGGCGGGGTTCCGCTGGCCGAGCGGCAGGTGACGATCATCGAGGATCATCATCCCGTCGAGGAGCTGCTCGGCCTGATCCGGCGACATGTCGAGGCGGAGCGGCGAAGGGTGATCGAGTTCCGGGACGGCCCATGAAGGGCGGTCCCCCCCGGGGCCGAGGGGAACCGCCGCTCGGCGGACCAACCGTGGTACGCCCTGTCGTCGATTCACCGCGCCGGCGCTGGCGTCGACCGCCCGTTCGGGACGCTCGAGACCTTCGCCTCGAGGAATCGCCCGCTCCCGGGATGCGCCGGCACGATCGTCTCGAGTACGGCGAGCGTCCGATAGAATTGCTCCGGCTCGGAGTAGGGGAAGACGGGGTCCTGGGGGCCGATCCCAGGTCCGCCATCGTGCCCTTCGATGGACACGAGCCTGTACCAGTCGCCGGTCGCGTGGATCCCCTCCATCGCGCGGCACAACTCCTCGTGCGAGCGATAGACGCGCTTCCGCCTGGCCAGCTCGACGATCCCGGATGTCACGTGGATCTCCCGCACGGCCGGGCCGCGACTCGCCGGGCCGATCCCGGGATCGACGTCGCCGCACCGCTCGATCGCCAGGTGGGCGAGGAAGAACAGTCCCGCGGGCAGGACGCACGCCGTCAAGGCGGACGCGATCCCCTGTCCCAGTCGGCGCATGGCGTCTCACTCCTCCCGAGCCGGTGCCCCGGTCGGCAAGCGAAAGAATGATCATTGTTTATCCTGTTCACGCGCGGGGAGAGCCCGCGCCCGCGGACGTGGCGGGCGTTCACTCGGACGAACGGTGACGGATCATCCCCTCAGGGGCCCGAGGCTCCTCGGCGCGCAAGGCGACCGAGGACGATCCCCGCGAGCCCCCGATCCTCCTCGAGGACGTCACGCCCTCGAAGCATGGGGCATTGAACACCGCGGAGGACCGGAGGTATCGCGGGGACCTCGGGAATTCTCAGGCCGCATCCATCCGCGTCTCAGGCCAGGCGGGCGACGTTGAGCCAGGCGTGGACATGCGGCGCGCCGCGGAAGTACCAGGAGAAGGCCGGCCCCTCGAGCTTCCAGATGTCCCAGATGCGGTCCTCGCCCAGGTCGTCCTCCTTGAAGAAGGTCAGGCGGAGCGAGTCGACCCCGCCGCTCGCATCGAGGCACTGGCGGACCTCGGCGGCGTCGCAGTCCCGGAAGATCGCGAGCATCGTGTCCACGAGCGCGCGGGTCATCTGCTTCTGCTGGCCGTCGAGCGTCCCGATCGAGAGCCCGGTGGCGGGGAGGGCCTTGCCCTTGAGGCGGACCGTGTCGGCGTCGTCGGCCTCGGCGTCGTCCCGGAGGGCCAGCTTGCGCTGCGCGTCGTCCAGGGTGGAGAAGATCTTGTTGGCGGCCTCGGCCTGGGGCCACCAGACGTTGCCGGTGTGCTTCGCGTCCTCGTCGAAGTTCCCGTTGGCGGCGTGGCCGTAGAAGATCGGCCCGCCGAACGCCGCGCCGGCGACGCTGTTGCCGTCGACGCGGAGCGTGTCGTGACGGCCGGTGAGGACCCATTCGAACGGCTTCTCGCTCTCGGGCTCGCCGAAGACGGCGACGTGATAGGCGTCGAAGCCCCCCGAGTCGTCCTTCATCTGCTTCATGAACCGCTCGTGGCCGTCCTCGCTGGAGAGCCCCTTCATGATCTCGCGGCAGAGGGCCTGTTGCTCCTTGTCCAGGTCGCGGATCGACGGCTTGACGATGTTCCAGTTGTTCTTCACGACCGACCGCAGGTTGTGATCGAACGGGAAGCAGATCGCCTCGCGCTGAGGCTTCGTCAGGCTCTTGTAGAACCGGGCGACGGCCGTCTCCGCGGGATTGGTCCGTTCGGGCGCCGACCTCGACAGGCTCATCGCCGCCCGGGCCGCGACGTTCAGGCCCAGCCCGGGGACCGCCGCCCCCAGGAGCCCCGCCCCCACCCCTCGCACGAAGTCACGCCGGGACAAACGCTCGCAGGCATCGCGCTGGGACTCGGATTCTTCCGGCCGGCTCGTGTCGTCGGTCATCGATGCGACTCCTTGGCTGAGGGACCGAGGGGATCCTGGACTCACGATCAAGCTAGCCCCACCCTGCGCCCAGGTCAACGAAAACCCGCGACGAGTGGCCGGAGGCATCGCGTATCGGGTATTCGCACGGCGCATGAGGGGGTGGCCCCGGGGCGGCCCGCGCGGGATAAGGACGGGTGGGAGCGAATACCGGGGCCTGCAACGCGGATGGCCGGCGAGCATTCGGGCACCTCGCTCGATCAGGTATGTTCCCGCGGATGCCCAGCCCGGGCATCCGCGCGGGTGGCCCGAGGCCGAAGTGGCGTTACAAGGATCCATCCCGCTGAGAACCACCCGGAGGGAATCGGATCGGTTACGATGGATTTTCGATCGCCCGAGCACGACCCGTTCCGATCGATCCTCGCGGCCGGAGCCTGGAGCATGAGCGTCTGGACGTCCCGAAGACTCGCCACCGTCCTCATCCTCGCCCTGCTGGGCGTTCCCGCCCGGGGCGACTCGTTCCGGTGGGGAGACTACGCCGGCAATCCCGACGCCTGGTTCGCCGGCCCCGAAGCGGCCCGGATGGCGGAGAACATCCTCAGCTACCAATCGGATCGGGGGACCTGGCCGAAGAACGTCGACACCTCGAAGGCGCCGCACACGGGCGATCGGTCGGAGATCCGGGGGAACTTCGACAACGGGGCGACGACCGGCGAGCTCCGCTTCCTGGCCCGCATCCATCGCGTGACCGGCCGGCCGTTGTACCGCGAGGCCTTCCTCAAGGGCCTGGGCCACATCCTGGCCGCGCAGTATCCCAACGGGGGCTGGCCCCAGTACGATCCCCCCGGCCCGGACTATCCCCGCCACATCACATTCAATGACGATGCGATGGTCCGTCTCCTGGAGTTCCTTCGCGAGGTGGCCCGCGACGACGCCTACGGCTTCGTCGACGCCCCTCGCCGGCAGGCTGCTACCAGGGCCTTTGACGCGGGAATCCGGTGCATC
Organism: Aquisphaera insulae; assembly: GCF_011064615.1. Classification (GTDB taxonomy): domain Bacteria; phylum Planctomycetota; class Planctomycetia; order Isosphaerales; family Isosphaeraceae; genus Aquisphaera; species Aquisphaera insulae. The sequence goes on from NZ_JAALJH010000020.1 coordinate 91,667, forward strand.
CTGGCCTGCCAGGTCGTCGTCGACGGCGAGCCGGCCGTCTGGTGCGCCCAGCACGACGAGGTCACGCTCAAGCCCGCGAAGGGGCGGGCCTACGAGCATCCGTCGCTGAGCGGCGGCGAGAGCGCGGCCATCCTGACCCTGCTCATGAGCCTGGACGATCCGTCCCTCGAGGTCCGCCGCGCCGTCCACGCCGGCGCCCGCTGGTTCGCGCGGTCGCGACTCTCCGGCATCCGAGTCGACAAGCGCGATGGCGACGCCGTGGTGGTCGCCGACCCGGCCGCCCCTCCCGTATGGGCTCGCTTCTATGAGATCGGCACCAACCGCCCGATCTTCAGCGGCCGCGACGGCGTCATCCGCTACAGCCTCGCCGAGATCGAACGCGAGCGCCGGGGCGGCTACGCCTGGTACGGCCGCCGGGGCGAGGACGTGGCGACGCGATATCGGAAATGGTGCGCGCGATGGGGCGAGGTGGCCTTCGTGCTGCCACCAGCTCCGCCCGCGGCCGAGGCCCAGGGCGCGGGCAAGCCGGATGGGCCGGAGCGGCGGTTCTCGGCGTCGATCGACTTCGACCGGAAAGGTGAGGAGATCTCCCCCCTGCTCTTCGGCCACAACCTGGAGGTTACCCGGCGGAGCGTCTTCGGAGGACTCAGCGCGGAGATGGTGTCCAACCGCAAGTTCGCGGCGAAGGAGGGCTCGCTGCCGAAGCGCTGGAAGCCGATCTCGGGGGGGACGACCCTGGCGATCGATCCGGCGATGCCCTACGCGGGGCGGCCGTCGCTCCGCGTCTCGAGCGACGGTCATGGCGGGGCCCGGCAGCAGGTCGATTTCCCCCTCTTCCCGAAGCAGAGCTGGACCAGGTCGATCCTGCCGGACGACTACGGCTCGGACGTTGGGGGTGTCCTCGCCTTCCACGGCGGCCGTAAGTACCGCTTCCGCTGGCAGCTCTGGACCATCGCCGCGCCCGGGCGAGTCTGGATGCGGGTCTCGGATCCGACCGGGACGCGGACGATCGGCGAGGCAACCACGACGCTGGAGCCCGGCAAGTGGCAGACGTGGTCGGGCGAGTTCACCGCGGCCGAGACGGTTCCCAACGCGCGCCTCGAGATCGGCAGCCGGACGGCGGACTACCTCTGGATCGGCGCCGCGTCGATCCAGCCCTCGGATGCCTTTCACGGCATGCGGCGGGACGTGATCGAGCTGCTCCGGGAAATCGGATGCACCGCGCTGCGGTTCCCGGGCGGCTGCTATTCCGACTTCTACCGCTGGCAAGACGGCCTGTTACCCGTGGATGAACGCCCGCCGATCCACGAGGGGAGCCTCGAATTCCTGCTCACCGATTCCGACGGCTACGACACCCAGGAGCTGGGCATCGACGAGTTCATCGCCCTCTGCCGCGAGCTCGATTGCGAGCCCGCCCTGACCGTCCGGATCTGGAACAAGCCCTGGGAGCCCATGGAGGCCGTCGCCTGGATCGAATACTGCAACGGGGGCCCGGAGACTCGCTGGGGGAAACTCCGAGCTGCTCGAGGACATGCGGATCCTTACCGCGTGAAGACCTGGTTCGTCGGCAACGAGCTCGCCTTCTTCGGCCGCAACGGCATGAACCGGGCGGAGATCTCGGTGCCGCGCGCCGGCCTCTTCGCGGAGGCCATGAAGAAGGCGGACCCGTCGTTGATCCTCGTCGGCTGCACCGACTTCACGAAGGACGGCAAGGACCAATGGAACCACGGCCTGATGGAGCGGGCCGGGGCATTCCTGGCATCCGGTTCCTACCACGCCTACGTCGGGGACGAGAAGAAGCCCAACGACTTCCGCGGGATGGCCAGGGCGAGCGACAAGGTCGCCGAGTCCTGCCGCGTGCTGGCGACGAACATCGGCAAGCCGGTGACCCTGGACGAATGGAACGTCTTCTGGGGCCGGCACGCCACAATCCCCACGGCGCTCCACGCCGCGAGCACCCTGAACGGGCTCTGCCGGGATGCGAAGGCCCGGGGGATCTCTCAGGCTTACTACTTCCAGCCGATCAACGAGGGGGCCATCACCGTCACGCCCCTGGAGGCGAAGCTGGACCTCGCGGGCAAGGTCTTCGCCCTCTACCGCGTCCATCAACGCGCCCGCGTGCTCGGCACGTCCGTCCAGGCGGCCGATCCCGACATCGACCTCTGTGCCTCGGCGGCCCCGGACGGCAAGGCGGTCCACGTCACGCTGCTGAACAGGAATTGCGACCGGAGTATCCCCGTCTCCCTGACCCTGGCCGGCTTCTCGCCTGAGTTCGACGCCGTGCTCAAGCAGTTGACGCCGCGCTCCTTCGCGGACGGAGAATCGGAGCTGATCGAGGCCGAAGCGGCCCTGAACGTGAAGCGCGACGGCCGGGTTGAGACGGTCCTGCCCCCGGGTGCCATCGCGCGGATCGGGTTCTCGGCGAGAGGTCTATAGGCAGCCGCACGGCCATCGGGCCTTGAGGTCACGCCGGGCCGGCATCGGGATCCGGCTTCCAGCCGCGGGGGGAGACGAGCCGCAGGGTCATCGACAGGGCCAGCAGCGCGGCCAGGACCGCGACCGGGGCCAGCGTCATGAAGAGCGGCCGACGGTCGCGGAGCGGGGCCTTCGGGACCTGGGCCAGGTCGATGCGGGGGATCTTGATAAAGGTCCTGTCCTGGGCGAATTTCAGTTGCAGGATCCGGCGCTCGATCTGCTGCGCCGCGGACTGGAAGTCGGCGAGTTCCTGCCGCAAGAGGTCCGCCCGCACGGCGTCCGCTCCCGACTCCGCCGGGTTGACCTCGGATCGCGCGAGGAGCGCCTTCAGCTTATCCCTCGTGAGGGTCGCCGCCCGGATCTCCTCCTTGAGGTCCTGGAGCTCCGCGGCCCGCCGCCGCTCCCGCTCGTCGCTCGCCGGCGAGACCGGCTTGTTCTCCTCCGCTTGAACTCGGGGCTTTCCTTCCTGCCTGGCCTCGAGCTTCGACTCCAGGGCGATGAGCTGGAGTTGGACCTTCGTCAGCTCGTCGTTCGCCTGCCGGTGGAGCGATTCGAGATCCCCATCGAGCTGTGATTCGGGGGCATTCTTCAGATCCCCCCCAATGCTGGATGCCGGCCCGTGGAGACCGACGTGCCGCCTTTCGGTCAGCTTTAGAATTTCGTTCTGCTTCTGCTTGAGCTTCGGCTCGATCTCATTTCGCCGGAATTCTTCCAGAGCCTCGACCTCGGCCTTGGCGGTATTCCGTTGCAGGATGGTGATCCCCGACGGGATGACCTGGGACGGGTCCGGCTGGGTCGTGATCTTGTAGGCGCTGGCCACCGCGTTGACGACCTGGGCCGCCTCCTCGGGCGATGCGGATTCGAGCCCGATCCGGAGGAACTGGGTGTTGGGGACGAATCCGACGTCCAGCCTCCGGCGGAGCTCGCCGATCGGATCGCGGGCCTCCTTGAAGAGCGAGAACTTGGCGATCCCCGGATCGACGATGAAGGCGGCGTCGAGCACGGGATCGCTGAGGACCGAGACCAACTGGGTGCGGAGAGACTCCGGCGGCCCTGGGGCGATCTCGGCGGCGTCGCCCCCCGGCCCGAACGGGTTGGCCCCGCCGAACTCCAGCATGACCAGGCTCTGGGCCCAGTAGGTCGGCTCGATGAATCGATACGCCAGGTACACCAGCGGTGCAGAGAGCAGGAGCCACGGGAGCACGATCCGCCGGACGAGGCCGCGGAGGCCGCTTCCCCCCCGTCGCTCGGCCTTTGATCCCGTGGTCGGAGCCTGATCCGGGCCGTTCGCATCGGTCATGGTGATTCCTCTCCGAGGTTGGGACCGCGGGGGGCGAGAATCGGACTCGTCGTCTGCCTGACCATCCCCGTTCTATCCCGTTCGCATCGGGTCTTCAATCGCCAAAATGTGGGCGTGGGGAAAGTTCATCGCGGCCGGAGCTTGGCAGAGGGCTGGCAATAACGTCCCCTCGGTGCGAGCATCGTCCTCCCCGTTCGTGGTAAGGTAGCCGGGACGTCTTCCCATCCGCGGGCCGAGGCAATTCATGAGAGTCGGCATCGTCAACGATTCGGTGATGGCCTGCGAGGTCCTGCGGCGGGTGGTGACCTCGGTGCCGGGGCAGGAGGTCGCCTGGGTCGCGAAGGACGGCGAGGAGGCCGTGGCCAAGGCGAAGGCCGACGTGCCGGACGTCGTCCTGATGGACCTGTTCATGCCGCGGATGGACGGCGTGGAGGCCACCCGGCTGATCATGGCGCAATCGCCCTGCGCCATCCTCGTGGTCACGGCCACGGTCAGCGGGCACATCCAGAAGGTCTACCAGGCCATGGGCTACGGCGCGCTCGACGCGGTGGACACGCCCGTGATCGGGCCGTCCGGCCAGATCGCGGAGGCGGCGGCCCTGCTCCGCAAGATCGACGTCGTCGGCCGGCTGGTCGGCAAGGCCCCCGCGCGGGCCGACGCCGCCCTGATCCCGGCGATGCCCGTCCGGCCGATCGCGGCGCCGGCCGATCACCCGCTGATCGTCCTCGGCTCGTCCACCGGCGGCCCGTTCGCCCTGGCAGAGATCCTGCCGCTGTTGCCGGCGGGGCCGGACGCGTCCGTCGTGATCATCCAGCACGTGGACGCCGCCTTCGCGCCGGGGCTGGCCCAGTGGCTGGGCGATTTCGCCAAGCGGAAGGTGGAGCTGGCCGCGGATGGGGACCTCGTCGCGCCGGGGAAGGTCTACCTCTCGGCCACCGGGGACCACCTCGTCATGCAGGCCGATCGGCGGCTCTATTACTCGATCGAGCCCCGCCAGCTCAACTACCGCCCGTCGGTGGACGTCTTCTTCCGGAGCGTGGCGAAATTCTGGCCGCGGCCCGGCATCGCCGCCCTCCTGACCGGCATGGGCCGCGACGGCGCGGAGGGCCTGCTGGAGCTCCGCCGGCTGGGCTGGCGGACCATCGCCCAGGACGAGGAGACCAGCGTCGTCTGGGGGATGCCCCGCGCGGCCGTCGAGCTCGACGCGGCCGAATTCGTCCTCCCCCTCCCCCGGATCGGCCCGGTCATCGCCAACCTCTTCCACGTCCAGTTCGCCGGTCGGGCGCAGGCGCGACCCGTCCCGCGCTGAAACAATGAAGCGACGCATCGACCCACCCTCGACGGGACGCAGCCATGAGCAACGAGCCGCAACTGACCCAGCACAAGGTGACTGTCCTCCTGATCGACGACCAGCCGATGATTGGCGAGGCCGTGCGGCGGATGCTGGCCGGCGAGCCCGACGTCGATTTCCATTACTGCCGCGACGCCACCAAGGCCCTCGACGAGGCCGGCCGGATCAAGCCCACCGTGATCCTCCAGGACCTGGTCATGCCGGACATCGACGGCCTGTCCCTGGTCAAGAACTTCCGGGCCAACGAGGCGACCAAGGACACCCCCATGATCGTCCTCTCCACCAAGGAGGAGCCGGCGGTCAAGGCGGAGGCCTTCGCCCTGGGGGCCAACGACTACGTCGTCAAGCTCCCGGACCGCCTCGAGCTGCTCGCCCGGATTCGGTATCACTCCAAGGGCTACATCGCCCAGCTCCAGCGGAACGAGGCCTACCAGGCCCTCCAGGAGAGCCAGAAGCGGCTGGCCAATGAGGTGAAGCAGGCGGAACGCTACGTCCTGTCGCTCCTGCCCGACAAGCTCAAGAAGGGGGAGATCCGGACCGACTGGCGGTTCGTCCCCTCCGCGGAGCTCGGCGGCGACTCGTTCGGCTACCACTGGCTGGACGACGACCACTTCGCCTTCTACCTCCTGGACGTCAGCGGCCACGGCGTCGGCGCGGCCTTGCTGTCGGTCTCGGCCATCAACTCGCTCCGCTCCCAGGCGCTGCCGAACACCGACTTCCGCAAGCCCAGCCAGGTCCTCTTCGCGCTCAACAACGCCTTCCAGATGGATCAGCAGAACGGCCTCTACTTCACGATCTGGTACGGCGTCTTCCACAAGCCCACGCGGCGCGTCGACTACTCGGGCGGCGGCCACCCGCCGGCCCTGCTGCTGGGCGGGCCGTCGGCCGCCGAGGCGAAGCTCGAGGTCCTCGACTCCAAGGGCCCGATGATCGGCGCCATGACCGACCTGGAGTACGAGTCCGGCACCACCACCCTGGACAAGTTCGCGACGGTCTACCTGTTCAGCGACGGCGCCTATGAGATCGAGAAGGCCGACAAGACGATGTGGCCGTTCGGCGAGTTCCTCGCCTACATGGGCCAGGGCCCCCACGAGGGGGTCGCGGAATCGAAGATGGACCGCCTGATCGCGCACGACCGCGTGCTCATGGGGACCGACGACTTCGCCGACGACCTGTCGATCGTCGAGCTGATCTTCTGACGACGCGATCGGCGACGTCGGGGGCGGGGGGGGGAGCGGGCCGCGGCGGTCGGGAGGCCGCGGAGATTCAGGGCCGGCTCGCAAGGAAGTGGCCGGCCCGACGAATGCCCTCAGAACGGGGCGATGGCCGCCCCCGCATGCGAAGGTGCACCCGACGTCCCGGGCGCCGCGTGCGGCCGCCGACGAGCCGCCCCGAGACCCTGGAGATCCTGACCGATGCTCTCCTCTCTATCTCTCTGGATGCTGGCCGCCGCGCTCGGGCAGGCGCCCGCGCCCGCGGAGGCCCCGGCGCCGCCGGCCTGGTTGAAGGCGATCCCCGCGGACGTGGACGCCGCGGTGCGGATCCGCGGCGTGGACGCGGCCCATGCCGACGTCTCCGCCATGCTCAAGGCGTTCAGCCCCGCGCTGGCGGAACGGGCGGAGCCGGCCCTGTCGCAGGGGCTGGGCTCGCTCCGCCATCAGTTCGGCGACGGGGCGGTCACCACCCCGTGGGTCGGCCTCCTCCGGCTGGAGGGCGCCGAGGCCGCGTCGTGGAGCCTCGCCATCCTCGTCCTCGAAGGGGAGCAGGCGAACGTCCTGGCCTCGATCAACGGCGGCAAGGCCCCCGAGCTGAAGGAGGAGGGCGGTGGCGTCTCGTCCTTCGAGCACACGGGGACCGGCAAGCTCTATTCCGCCAAGGGGCCCGGCTGCGTGGCCTTCGGGACCGACAAGTCCCTGATCGCGGCCATCGCGAAGCCGGCCGAGAAAGCCCTGGATTCGGTCCTTACCCCCGCCCAGGCCGCCCAGCTTCTCAAGGGCGACGTCGGCCTCTACGTGAATGCGAACGCGCTGGTGAAGCGGTACTGGGAGCGGATCGACGGTGTCCGCCAGGGGCTGATGGCGGCGCTCGACCAGGCCGGGCAGCAGGCCGGGAACGCCGGCAGCATGGAAGCGGCCAAGGACATCTACAACGCGCTGTTCGACGCGCTCAAGGACGCCGACGCGTTGGTGCTCAACGTGGACGCCGCGGCCGAGGGGCTCACGCTCGGCGGGGTGATCACGGCGAAGCCGGACTCGAAGTCCGCGGAGGGCTTCGCGAAGCTGTCGGCCGGTCCGGCCGACGGCCTGGCGAAGCTGCCGGCGGACGCCGCCTACTTCCTCTACATGAATATCGACTCCTCGACGCTCGACCGGTTGATGAACTCCAACCTGCGGATGATGAACTCCGGCGAGAAGCCCACGCCGGAGCAGGCCGAGGCCCTGGCGAAGCTCGCCACCTTCGGCCGGGTGGAGGCCCTGGGCTCCGTCAAGATGGCCGGCGGCATGGGCGTGCTCAACGTGACCCGCGTCGGCGACCCCGCGGGCTACATCGAGGCCTCGAAGGCCGTCCAGCGGTCGTTCAAGGCGGGGGGCGCGAAGGGCCTGATCAAGGACATCACGTCCGAGCCGGTGGCGGAGCCCTTCCGCGGCATCCCCCTCACCCACGTCGTCACGAAGCTCGACATCGACCGGTTCGTCGAGCAGGCGGCCAGCAACAGGCCCGCGGCCGAGATGCTCAGGTCGATGTTCCCCGGCGGCGAGACGAACTCCTGGATCGGGACCGACGGCACGCTCGTCTTCCAGGCCACGGCCGCGACCTGGGACGAGGCCAGGGCCCTGATCGGCTCGTACCTCGACGGCAAGCTCGGGATCGGCGAGTCGGCGTCCTTCAAGCAGGTCCGCGCGGGGCTGCCCGAGAAGGCGAATATCGCCTTCCTGATGAGCGCCCAGGGGTTCACCTCGCTGATCGCCAACTCGCTGGCCGCCGCGCTGAGCCGCCCCGAATTGAAGCCCGGCGAGCTCCCCTCGGAGCCGGCCGTCTTCGGATTCGCGACGACCCCGGCGGCCCCGCACGGGGTCGAGTTCCGCGCGGTCGTCCCCGCCGCGGTGGGCCCGGTCTTCGAGAAGGGGCTGGTCCCCCTCTTCGGGGCCATGCGGCCGCCGGCGAACAACTGACGTTCCACGCCGGCCGCGCGGGGACGAGCCTCGCGCGGCCGGCGGCAGGGAAACTCGGAGTCTCGATTGATGGCGGGATCGGGAAGGGTGGCCGACGGGAAGCGATCGGCGTGGTGGCACGGTCCAATCCGGAAGGGGTTCGAGAGGGTGGCCGGGCTCTGGGCGACCCCCGGCGTGGGCCGGGTGGCCCTCTGCAGCCCGGCCGTCGGCGTGATCGGCGGCCTGGGGGCGGTGGCCTTCCTCGTCTGCCTCCAGGCGATGTATCGGTACGTCCTGGCCGGCCTGCTGCACTACAACATGCCGCCGACCCTTGAAGGGACGGCGCATGCCGTGACGTATCCGTGGCCATGGTGGCTGGTGCTCCTCTGCCCGGCGATCGGCGGCCTGATCTCCGGCGTCCTCGTGTTCACCTGGGCGCCCGAGGCGGAGGGACACGGGACCGACGCCATGGTTCGATCCTTCCACCGCGGCGGAGGCCTCATCCGGGCCCGGGTGCCGTTCATCAAGTCGATCGCCTCGATCATCACCATCGGCACGGGGGGATCCGCCGGCCAGGAGGGGCCGATCGCGCAGATCGGGGCCGGCTTCGGATCCTACCTGGCACGCGTGCTCCGCCTGCACGTCGACGAGAGGAGGACGCTCATGCTCGCCGGCGCCGCCGCCGGCGTCGGGGCCATCTTCCGGGCACCCCTGGGCGGTGCCCTCTTCGCCGGCGAGGTGCTCTATTCGTCCACCGCGTTCGAATCCACGGCGCTGCTGCCTTGCCTGGCGAGCTCGATCATCGCCTACTCGACGTTCGCCCTGTTCATCACGCCGGAGCCGATCTTCAGCCTCCCCACGCTCAGCTTCCAGGGGCTCCGCGACCTGCCGCTCTACGCCGGCCTGACGATCGTCTGCGCCGCCTTCGGATGGCTCTACGTGAGGGTCTTCTACGGGTTGAGGGACTACTTCTTCAAGCCGATGCCGATCCCCCGGCATCTCAAGCCGGCGGTCGGCGGCCTCCTGCTTGGGCTGATCGCGCTGGCGTTCCCCCAGATCATGACCGGCGGCTACGGCTGGGTGCAGTGGGGGGCCATCGGCATGCCTCCGAAGCTGGCGATGCCCGGCGAGGCCATCTTCACGCCCCACATGGACATGACCCTGCTGCTGACGCTCTGCTTCCTCAAGATCGTCGCCACCGGCTTCACGATCAGCTCCGGCGGCAGCGGCGGCGTCTTCGGGCCGTCGATGCTCATCGGCGGGATGATCGGCGGATTCTACGGCCAGCTCATGGCCCGGCTCCTGCCCATCGCGCACATCAACCCGGCCGCGTTCGTGCTCGTGGGCATGGGCGGCTTCTTCGCGGGCGTCTCCAAGACGCCGCTGACCTCCATCGTCATGGTCAGCGAGATGACCGGCTCGTACAGCCTGCTGGTGCCGCTGATGCTCGCCTGCGGGCTGAACATGGCGATCTCTCGACGATGGACGATCTACGAGGAGCAGGTCGCCAGCCCGATCGACAGCCCGGCGCATCAGGGGGACTTCGTCGTGGACGTCCTGGACCGCATCCTCGTCCGCGACTCGAACATACGTGTCAAGGGCCTGGAGACGATCGCCGCGTCGATGCCCTTCCCGGAGCTGATCCAGCGGGTCGCGCGATCGAGCGAATCCTTCTTCCCCGTCCTGGACGCCCAGGGCCGGCTGCGGGGAATCTTCACGCTCCGGGACCTCCGCCTGGCCTTCCTGGGTGCCGACTGGGGCCCGCTCGTCCTGGCCGACGACCTGGCCACGCGGCCGGTCCTCTCCGTCACCCCGGACGACACCCTGCACACCGCCCTGCGGCGGATGACCGAGCTCAACGTGGACGAGATCCCCGTCGTCTCCCGGGACGACCACACGGAGCTCATCGGCCTGCTCAGCCGCCGCGAGCTGACCTCGTCGTACACCTCCCTGATCGAATCCCTCCGGACACCGGCCCCTGACCCGCACCGGTCCTGAAGACGAGCCGACTTGCAGGTGCATGGGTGCGAAATCCGTCCCGCATCTCGATACCGACGAACTTGTCCGGTGTTCTTCCCTTCTATGATAAACAGCAAGAGGACGATCCGAGGCGATCGCTCCTCGCTCGGGGCTCACCGGAGGGGAGGGTCGGGGTCATGGTCTCCGCATGGATCCTTTGTACCTGTCTCGTCGCATCGGGGCCCGATGGCCATGGCCAGCCGGCCGTCCACCCGAAGAAGGCTGAATCCGAATCGCAGGTAATGCAGGCGCTCCAGGCCGAGGCGAAGGGGCTGGACGCCGAGCGGCTGACGCACCTGGCGCGGGCGATCGCGCTGGACCCTGGCAATGCGCTGGCACGCGGCCTGATGGGGCTGGTGGAATACCAGGGGCGGTGGCAGCGCTCCGAGGCGGCGGAGGCGAAGGCCCAGGAGGATCCGGCGCGGGCCGGGCGTCTCCGCGAATACCTGGAGAAGCGAGCGAGGACGCCGGCGAAGGCCGACGCGCAGGTGCGGCTGGCAGAGTGGTGTGAGCACAACGGCCTGAAAGAGCAAGCGAAGGCCCACTACCGCGCGGCGTTGCGGCTGGACCCGTCCCGGGAGCTGGCGTGGAAGAGGCTCGGCTACCGGAAGCAGGGGGGCCGCTGGGTGCGGCCGGAGGACCTGGCCGCGGAGAAGGCCGAGGCCGAGGCGCAGAAGAAGGCCGACCGCGAGTGGAAGCCGCGGCTGGAGCGGATCCGCGACGGACTGCTCGGCAAGGATCCGTCGAGACGAGAGAAGGCGGAGGCGGACCTGGCGTCGATCCACGACCACCGGGCCGTGCCGATGATCCTGGCGATCTTCATCCCGGCCGGCGAGCGGCCCCAGCTCGCGGCCGTGCGGGCGCTGGGGCAGATCGAGGGGCCGTCGGCGTCGGCCGTCCTGGCCGACCTTGCGGTCTTCAGCCCGCACGTTCCGGTCCGGGACGCCGCCTCCCGGACGATCATGGAGCGCGACCCTCGCGAGGTGATCGGCCGGCTGATCGCGGTGGTCCGCCGTCCCTTCAGGTACAAGCTCGCCCCGGGCAACGGGCCCGGCACCGCCGCCCGGCTCGTCGTCGACGGCCAGGAGTACAACTTCGAGAGGACCTATCGATTCCCCACCTTCATCGAGGCGCCCGCGCAGCCTTTCGCGGCCACCCTGGAGGTCCCGAACGTCGTGAACAACCTGCCGGCCAACGCCTCCGCGGCGGATCGCAAGGAGTCCGAGGGTCGCATTCGCGAGGCGGTCGCGCAGGCCGAGATCAGGAACCAGATCACGATGTCCCAGGCCGCGATGGTCCTCTACTGGAACGAAGTCTACCGGCGGCAGGCCCTGGAGGAGACCGCACGCAGGAACGCCGCCGTCGAGGAGGGCATGGAGAGGGATGTCCGGACGATCGAAGCGATCAACGGGGCGATCGAGGAGGCCGACGCCCGCGCCCTGCCCCTGCTCCGGACGCTCTCCGGGCAGGATCTCGGCACCGATACCGACGCCTGGGCGCGATGGTGGACCAACGAGCTCGGCTACGCCTCTCCGAGCTCGACGCCCCCCAAGCCGACGTATACGGACGTCGTGAGCCCCGCCGACGTCGCGGTCGCAACGCAGGTGCCCGTCTTCACGACAGCCCTCACGACGATCGCCGCGAGGCATTCGTGCTTCGCCGGCGGCACGCCCGTGCGGACGATCGACGGGCCGCGGCCCATCGAGACGATCGCCGTCGGCGACATGGTGCTGTCGCAGGACACGGTGACGGGCAGCATCTCGTTCCGCCCGGTCGCGGCCGTCCATCACAACGACCCCGCACCGACGCTCCGGCTCCGGATCGGCGGCGAGACGATCACGGCCACCGGCATCCACCGATTCTGGAAGGCCGGCCATGGCTGGACCATGGCCCGCGAGCTGAAGCCCGGCGACCGCGTGCGGATGGTCGGGGCCAGCGCCGTGGTTGAATCGGTCGAGCCCGATACCATCCAGCCGGTGTACAACCTCGAGATCGAGGGGAATTCGGACTTCTTCGTGGGCCAGCGTGGGGCGCTCGTCCACGACAACAGCTTCGTCCGACCGGTCGAGATGCCGTTCGACGGGCTCCCGAGCAACGGACATCAGGTCGAAACGGCGAGATGAAGCCCGCCTCCTCGCCGGTGCCCGGATCGATCAGGGCACCGGCACCGCGGGGATGCCCGGGAATCGCCGCGGTGCCTGGTCGTCGCTCCGCAACATCGAGGTTCCGTGCTCGACCGCCGCGATGAGCCGACAGGCCCGCCGCCTCGCGATCCGCCCCAATGCCCTCCATGATCGGGGGCGATCCGCATAGTGGGTGCATGGGGGTGAAATCCGTCGCAAATCTCGAGACCGATGGCACTCTCCTTGTTCTTCCCCCCATAGTAGACTGAACGAGGATGCTCCGGGGCGATCACGCTTTCCGTGGGGCTGATCGAAGGGGAGGGTCGGCATCATGATCTCCGCATGGATCCTTTGCACCTGTCTGGTCGCATCGGGGCCCGATGGCCAGCCGGCCGTCCACCCGAAGAAGGCGGAATCAGAATCGCAGGTGAAGCAGGCGCTCCAGGCCGAGGCGAAGGGGCTGGACGCCGAGCGGCTGACGCACCTGGCGCGGGCGATCGCGCTGGACCCGGGCAATGCGCTGGCGCGGGGCCTGATGGGGCTGGTGGAATACCAGGGCCGCTGGCAGCGATCCGAGACGGTCGAGGCGAAGGTGCGGGCGGACGACGCGAGGGCCGCGCGAGTCCGTGAGTACCTGGAGAGGCGCGCGAAGACGCTCATGCGGGCCGACTCGCAGGTCAAGCTGGCCGAGTGGTGCGAGCAGAATCACCTGACGGAGCAGGCGCAGGCCCACTACCGGCTCGCGGTCCGGCTCGATCCCTCCAGGGAGCTGGCCTGGCGCCGCCTGGGCTACAAGCGGCAGGGCCGCCACTGGGTCCATCCCGATGAGGAGGCTGCTCGGAAGGCCGAGGCCGACGCGCAGAAGAAGGCCAACGCGGACTGGCAGCCGCGAATGGTGAAGATTCGCGAGGGGCTGCTTGCCGCCAACCCGGCCGCGAGGGAGGCCGCGGAGCGACAGCTCGCGGCGATCACCGACCGTCGTGCCACGCCGTCGATCATGACGATCCTGGCCACGGGCAATGAGCGGCTCCAGCTTGATGCCGTCCAGGCGCTGGGCCAGCTCGACGGGCAGATGGCCGTCGCCGGCCTGGCCCAGCTCGCCGTCTTCAGCGACTCGGCCGCGGTCCGGTCGAACGCGTCGGCCACGCTCGTCCGCCGCGACACACGAAGCATCACCGACGGGCTCATCGGCCTGGTGCGACGGCCGTTCAAGTACGAGGTGATCCCCGCCACCGGCCCGGGGACGAGCGCCCAGCTCCTGGTCGACGGCGAGGCATTCGACGTCCAGAAGTCCTACCGCTTCCCCGTGCTCAACGTGACCCAGAATAGCTTCTGGGTCGAGCTGACGGACACGAAGGTCGTGGACGACGGCTTCGCGCAGCCGGATCCGCGTCGGCCGTCGTGGGGAGGGAGACCTCCCGGTATGACGATGGGACACAACGCGCAGAACCTTCAGCGTGCCCAGGCCACGGCCAGGGCTGTCGATGAAGGCTCCCGGGCCAGGGCTGCGGAAACCGGTCAGGCCATCACGGCCCAGAACGAGTTCGCGTTGCAGGCCGCGCAGGAAGAGTTCGTTCGGCGGACCGTGGCCGTCCATCGATCGATCGAGGATGACATCCGGATGATCGACGGCCTGAACGATCAGATCGGTCAAATCAATGCGCGCGTGCTGCCGGTCCTGGCGTCGATCACGGGCCGGGATCTCGGGGCCGATCCCGACGGCTGGCGGCGATGGAGTGCCGACCAGCAGGGATACGTCTCGTCGTCCGAGCCGACCATCAAGCCGACCTACTCCGAGGTCGTCGCCGTCCCCGACGTCACCCTGACGCTCCAGGCCGGCGTGACCCGGACGAGCCAGATCACCCAGCATGTGAACAACCAGTTCCAATTCACCCCCGTGAGCGCCCACGACTGCTTCGCGGCCGGGACGATCGTCCACACGATCGACGGGCCACGGTCGATCGAGTCGATCCGCGTGGGCGACCTGGTCCTCTCGCAGGATACGGCCGCCGGCTCCATGACGTTTCGCCCCGTGACCGACATTCACCACAGCCCCCCCATGCCCACACTCCGGGTCGCCGTCGGCGACGAGACATTCCTCGCGACGGGGATCCACCGCTTCTGGAAGGTCGGCGAGGGCTGGGTGATGGCTCGGGACCTGAAGCCCGGCGACCGCCTCCGCCGTGTAGGCTCCTCCGCGGTGGTCCGATCCGTCGAGCCCGACGCCGTCGTGCCCGTCTTCAACCTGGACGTGGACAGCAACCGCAACTTCTTCGTCGGCGAGCACCGTTTCCTGGTCCACGACTTCAGCCTGGTCCTCCCCGTTGATACCCCCTTCGACGGCCTCCGCAACGCCCATCAGGTCCCCGACTCCAACTGACAGACGCCTCGGGCCCCTGCCATCCGCCCTCAACCCGCGCTAGAATGAGGGCCTGGGCCGGAGCCGCCCTGGAATCGGGCGACTTCGGCGAAGGTCTGTCCTTGTACTCCCGGTTCAGTAGCGAGGGCGTTGGACTATGTCTCGGCGCGGACCCCTGGCGTGTGCGACGGTGATGGTCGGCCTGGTGGCCTCCGGTGTTTGGGCCCAGGAGAAGCCGAAGTACGGCTACAAGGACACGCCCATGCTCCCGGGCGGGAAGTGGCACGTCCACGACAGCGACCGGCCGCTGCCGCCGGTGATCACGCCCGGGACGGCGAGCACCCAGGACGCGCCCGGCTCCGCCCCGTCGGACGCGGTCGTCCTCTTCGACGGCAAGGACCTCTCCCACTGGAAATCCGACCGCGGCGGTGAGGCGAAGTGGGACATCCGGGACGGGGCCCTCGTCATCCACCCCGGCGCCGGGGCCATCCTCAGCCGCGACGAGTTCGGCGACTGCCAGCTCCACCTCGAGTTCGCCTCGCCCGTCCCGCCGAAGGGCGCCGACCAGGGACGCGGCAACAGCGGCGTCATGTTCTTCGGCCGGTACGAGATCCAGGTCCTGGACTGCTACGACAACAAGACCTACGCCGACGGCCACGCCGCCGCCATCTACGGCCAGCATCCGCCGCTGGTGAACGCCTCGCGGAAGCCCGGCGAGTGGCAGACCTATGACATCCTCTTCACCGCCCCGCGGTTCAAGGACGACGGCACCGTCGAGACCCCCGCCCACGCGACGATCCTGCACAACGGCGTCGCCGTCCAGAACCACGCCGAGCTGCTCGGCCCGATGGCCTTCCGCGCCCTGCCCAAGTACCGCAAGCACGGCCCGGCCGGCCCGATCCTCCTCCAGGACCACGGCAATCCCGTCCGCTTCCGCAACATCTGGGTACGTCCGCTGAACCACGGATGACGCGGACATCGCGGATGACAGAAAAGCCAGGACCAGGGAGGGAATCACGGATCGAGGAGGGGAGGACAATGCAGGGTAACGACCACGGATGACACGGATAACACGGATGGAAGCGGGAAAAGTCGGTCAGGTTGGAGCCTGGGTCAGACTACCTGACCTGATTCGGCCTGACCTGACTGCTCCTTCCATCCTTATCCTCCGTTCCCTTCCCTCCCCGTTCATCCCATCCCCTGTCTTCATCCGTGATATCCGTGTCATCCGTGGTAGTTACTCTTCTCTTCGTCTCAGATCAGCGTATCGCGTGAAGGAGTTGATCCGCGGAGATCCCCTCCGAGAAGCGGTCCACGCCGTACCTGTCATAGAGCCGCAGCAATTCCCGCACGTCATCCTTGTGACGGTCGATGAGCTCGGCCGGAGCGTGTGACGGCGAGCCCCCGTGGTGCTGGACCCAGCGGGCCAGGTCGTTCAGGATCACGGTCCGCGGCGAGATGGTCATCTTCTCCACCCGGCCGCGGATCACGGGGTCGTCGTCGGCTCCCATCGCTTCCTGAAGGATCGCGAGCCCGCGCCGTGCGGCCCTGGCGTCGATGCCGTAGCTGGCCGCCGGCCCGAAGCAGTGCTGATGGACTCCGGACTCCCTCGCCGTGTTCTGGATCAGGGCGATGTACTCCTTCACCTTCTCGGCCGCCTTGCCGTAGTAGGCGTCGATGAAGGCGTCCTTGATCTTGCGATCGTCCCCGGCGGGATCCCAGAGCATCCGCGAGATCAGGTCGTTGCGGACCTCGCAGAGTTCGGTGTTCTGCGCATTGCCGGGGGCCTGCATGAACACGCCTTTCACCCCGTGCGCGGCCAGGAACCTCACGTTCGGGCCGATCACGTCCAGGTTCGGGCAGGGCGAATTATACGAGGAGAAATTCGTGTTGTAGTTCCACACGTAAACATTGGACGTGATCTTGCACCAGCCCTCCAGGTCCCGGCAGAAGGCCACGTTCAGCGGGCAGTTCGGGTCGTCCAGGGGATGGAGCTGGCAGGCCTCGATGCTGCAGAGCTGGATCGCGACGTTCGGCCGGGGCTTCAGGCCCTTCGGCGGCTTCCGCGAGAACTGGTAGGCGAGCGTCCCCACGAAGACGCCCGGGTTCTTCTTCGCCACCGCGTCGGCCGCCTCGTTCACCAGGGTGAGCAGCGAGCCCATGTGCGAGTCTTCACGTTCGTCGATGGCCCGGCAGGCGTCGCAACGGCAGTATTCCGTGTTGTCGTTCTGGGAGATGGAGACATTCCCGGACGTCTTCTTCTCGCGGTCGATCTTCGCGAGCACGCCCTCGATGATCCGCCGCCGGACCTCGGGATGGGTGAAGCACGGCTGGGTGCCGCCGTCCTCGGCGTTGTCCTCCTGCATGAACGCCCGGCGCTTGCCGTTGACCAGGCTGAAGAACTCGGGGTGCTCCTTCCCGAGCCTCGCCACGGGGACCCACTCCGGGACGCTGTGCGAGATCAACGTCCACGCCGAGCTCCCGCCGAGCTCCGGCGCGGAGGTCACGGCGTTGTTCCGGAGCCTCGCCGCGAACGCCGGCTGGGCGTGATTGACGCCGAAATACGAGTACCGCCAGGCGAACCGCGGCTGGAACGTCCGCTCGCCGGATGCAATCGGTCGGGCGGCGCGATCGGTCGGGACCGAGGTGGCATCGTTCCAGAGGAATCGGACGCCCAGGTCGTCCTCCAGGAACGCATAGACGCCGTAGAGCGTCCCCCGCGGCGCGCCGCCGGCGATCTCCACGCGGCCGTCGCCGACCTTGATTCGGAACCCCTCGTCGCCGAGGTCGTCCGTCTTCAGCGCGGCCGCCTTCCCGATCAGGATCGCCCGCGCGGGCGGGCTATCGGTCGCGAGGATCTCCGCCGGGCCCTTCGCCCCGGCGACCTTCGGGAGGAACTCGCGGAGCTCCTCGGCCGCATGCCTCTCCGCGGGCGCGGCCCCGGGGGGGATCACGATGGGCCAGCTCGCGAGCGTGACCGGCGTGACCTCGCCCCGGGCCGGCGTGGTCACCAGGGCGGAGGTCGTGCAAAGGAGTGCCGCGAGGCCGATGCGTGTGCTGACGGGGGAGGCGAACCGTCGCATGGGTGGCTCCTTCGGGGGGATGATGCGGTGGGTAGCTGACCCGATCGTGTGCGTGGATCGCTGAAGCAGGGATCGTCGGCGGGCTGGGCAGCCAGCGCTCAACGTATCGCCCCCGAGGGCCCCGGGCAAGGGGCGGCTCGCTCACCAGAGCGAGAGGATCGCGACCGTTCCGATCACCGAGAGGAACGCGAGCGGGAAGGCCCAGCGAGCTCGATGCTGGATTCGGAGGGCCGCATCCGGCCCCTTCTTCTTGAAGATCACGTGGAGGGTCGACACGGCGAAGATCACCGCCAGGACGAAGGAGAACGCGCTCAGGGTATAGCGGTCGATGAAGGTGAGATAGGCGACCTTGGGCAGGGAGAAATCCACGGCGTACGTGAAGGTGACCAGCGAGAGGAGGATCGCCAGGCCGGTGCTGACCTGCGGCTGGAGGATGGTGACATCGAACCAGAAGACCAGCCAGGTGGTCATGACCAGGAGGGTCATCGGCAGGAGCACTCGCCAGACGTAGAAGGTGGATCGACGCGTGATCTTCACCTCGAAGAGGAGCCGCTCGTCGCCGCGGATCTCCCCGGGGCGCCTCTCGATGCGGGCGCCCACCTGGCCGACCTCCCAGTCCGTCACCGACGCGTCGGATAGCTTGCCCACACGCTCCTCGTCCACCCGGAGGTCGAGGTCCCTGGCGAACGGGTCGAACGGGGCGACCACCACGGTGAGGGTCTGACGGTCGAAGGGGAACTTCCTGAGGTCGAACTGCGACTGGAATTTGTGGCTGAACCTCACTCGCTGAGTGGCGTGCCCCTGGTCGTCCACGTAGATGTCGCCCTCGCGTTCGGCCAGCACCTGCTCGACGGCATTGACGAACTCCAGCGCGGGGGTCCAGACCTGGCCCGGGCGGTATCGCCTCGGCTTCCCGTGTCGTTCTCCTTCCTTGAGGGCAAGCCCCGGATCCGTCCAGCTCACGTCGAGATAGCCGGCCATGTCGAACGACTCCTCGCGCAGGTTGATCCGTGCGAAGTCGATCAGGTAGACGCCCAGCGAGACCTCCAGCCGCTTGCCGTCCTCCCCCGGCCAGTGGATGCCCTCCTTGCGGAGCGTCTCCGTCATCGGCGAGACGTCCGCTGCAGGCGCCGCCGTTACCGTCCCTGTCGCACCGGCCACGAGCGCGGTCAGCAGGATTGCGACACGGACGCCGTCGGGCATACCGTCAACCATCATCGATCTCCGGGAGTCTCCCGATCGCCGTCATGTCGCGACCTCGCGTTTCACGGGGCCTCGATCGCGAGCCGTGGACGCGGGCACCACGGGCTCGATCATCGGAGGAATCGGGTCGATCGAGGCCTGGGCTTCCGCCCCCGTCGTGGCGGGCCTGCCGTTGGTCCTCAGGCCGCCGAGGCCCAGGTCGAGCACGCCCCCCCCGCCGACGGCCCCCTTGAGCTGGCCGAGCTCGCGGGCGATCGAATCGAGCGTCGCCGCATGGCCGCGGATCGACAGGCAGGCGGCCGCGCTGTCGGCGTAGAGCGATTCGAACAGGTCCGCCGGGGAGAGCCGGATCACGGCCCCCTTCAGCTCGCGGACGATCCCCCGGTTGAGGAGGTGGAGCAGCAGGAAGCCGAGCAGCACGCCCCAGATCAGGCACCAGAGCGCGGCCTGGAGGAGGAAGTCCAGGCCGAGCAATGGGGCACGGTTCCACAAATGCTCATAGAAGAAATTTCGACCCATGTGGAAGGCCAGGTAGGCGGGCAGGAGGCAGAAGGCAGCCTCGAAGAGGACGTGCACCGGGCGGCTCGCCCGGGTGGCGACCCGGCGTTCGATGATCGCGCCGGCCTCCGTATCGAGCTTCTGGTACGCCGCCACCGCCACGTCGGCGAGCTGCTCCGCGGAGAGGTCACGCGGCGTCGCCGTGGTCGATGCCGGCGCGGGCGAATTGATGCCGGCGTCGGCGAGATGGCCGCGGAGGACGCTGCGGGCGCGGGCGACGTCCGCCTCGGTGAGGCCGAGGTCCGCCTCCGCAGCCCAGGCGCCCGCGGCCTGCCGCTCCCGCCATTTCTCGCCGGCGAGCTGCGAGAGCGCGAGCCCCCCGGCGAGCATCGCCTGGGTGGGGGTCCGTGCCCGCAGCAGGATCAGCGATCGGACCAGGCTCCCCCCCGCCGACCAGAGGCCGAGCAGCCCGGCGAGCGGCCCGGCGCCCCAGGCCTGCGTCAGGGCGCGGAGCACCCGGGACCGCCAGAGCCGCCGGTTGGCGTCGATCCGCTCGGTCATCCGCGCGCGGACCTTCGCCAGCAGGGCGGCGCGGTCGGCGTCCATCGAGCGCTCGAGCCGGCCGACCGCGTCGAGGCCGGCGTCGATGGGGGGGCGGATCGTCGCCAGCAGCCAGTCGTAAAGCCCCAGCAGGTTCGCCCGCCGGATCCGGTGCCGGGCCCGGCTGGCGAGCTCGTGCTCCAGCAGGTCGCGGAAGCGGGCGAACTCCGCGTCCACGGGCTCGCCCAGCTCCTGGTTCCGCAGCGCATCGGCCGCGTCGAGCCGGAAGACCTCCGGGACGTCCAGGCCCAGGCCGTCCAGGTAGGTCCGCAGGTCGCGGCGGTTGTCCTCGTCGAGCTTCGAATGCGTCTGGACGTAGAGGATCTGCCGCCCGGGTGCGTTCTTGAGCAGCTCCCGGCCGACGACGTGCGACTTGTACTTCTGCGAGGTCACCGTGTGCACCAGGACGTCGCAGTGCGGCAGCACCGTGCGGAGGATGTCCAGGTGCTTCACCCCCCCCGCCCCGTCCTCCGGGTCCTGGGTGTCGGGGTCGGGGCAGTCCACCAGGATCATCTGCTGGAGCATCGGGACGTTGATCTTGTGGACTTCCATGTCGTCGTCGTCCAACCCGAGGAAGCGCGGATCCACCGACGGATGGCAGGCGACCACCGCGCGCCGGGTCATCGGCCGGTATTCCTTCCCGGCCCGGCTGACCGGCCGGCCGAGCAGCGCGTTGAAGAGCGTGCTCTTGCCGGTGCCCGACCCGCCCAGGAACCCGACCACGAGCGCCCGGTCGAGGTCGATCTCCGGGGCCTTCAGCCGGGGTTCCAGCCGCCTCACCAGCCCGCTCGCCTCCTCGAACGGCGGCCACGCCGGCGCGTTCCTGGCCCAGGCGACGAGCCGCGCGTACAGCCGGTCGAAGCCGGCGAGCAGGTGCTCCTTCTCCCAGTCGGGGGCGGTCGGGCGGCTGTGATCGGCCAAGGGATTGCCTTTCTTCGGATCGGAGCGTCGTCTCACAGGAAGTTCAGAGCGCGACATCGAGGACTCATCGACCACCGCGCGGCAATGCTGCTCTTCATGGGTAGAGCCCGCGGGCGATGAGCGCCGCTCGAAACTGGAGACGCTGCCCCGCGTTCATCGAGAGCACACGAACGGTCGTTCGGCCGGTTGCCGTCCGACCCAGGATCAGCGGCCCTCGGAGCTCGAAGTGCTCGGCCCAGGATTGGTTTCTCGGGTCGAATAGAAGTTCGATCCTGCCCGTGTCCGGATCGATCCCAACGAGATCCGAGCCCTTGAACAGGTTGCATCGCGCGCACGCCACGCAGAGGTTCGACGGGTCGTCGATTCCACCGTGCTTCCTCGCGACGATGTGCTCGATGTGATGGCTGATCTCGACGTGTTCCTGCGAGATTCGGCAATACTCGCAACGTCCTCCCGCACGTTCCCAGATGGTCGTCCGGGTCGCCACGTCCATCAGTCGTCCGCATCAAGACGTTGTCGGGCCTTGAGCTTGAGGATGGCAAGCATGTCGGCCGCCTCGATGTAGCTCAGGTATTCGTCGCGTTCCTCGCTCGTGAGGAGCCCTTCGTTGGCTCGCCCTGCCAGGATCGCGACTCTGGCCTGAACCTCGGAGTCGGGGCTGGTATCGAGCAAGCTCTGGGCCGCCTCCCTGTTCAGGGCGGACGCGAGCGGGTCGAGGATCCGGTCCAGGAACCGGGCGGCAAGGGTCTGCGTTTCCATTCCACTATCCTAGCACGGGAGCGTAAGATTGCGAAGCGACGGGGAAGTGGCCTTCGACTCGGTTGCCGGGGCGGCATTCTCGCCGTCGATCGCCGCGAGCTCCCGGGAAAGATCGGCGGCGATCCGGAAGGCGTCGCGGTAGTCGTCCCCCTCGGCGAGCTCGGCGAGGCCGTCGATCCGCTCGAGATGGCGGCCCAGGACGCAGTCGTGGATGACGCGGGCCAGGACCGTGGCCCGCTCCTTGTAGAACTGGGCGAAGAGGTCGGCGATCAGCTTGCGGGCGGGCGCGGAGAGCCCCGCGATCGCGCCCTCGCCCCCCGCGGCCCCGGCGGCCCCGGCGGCGACGTCGATGGCGACCTGGACCACGCTGTGCGAGCCGACGTGGAAGGCGGCGTGCGTGAGCATCTCCGCCCCGCCGAACATCCCGATCGAGATGGCCGGCCGGATCACCGCCGTGGCGATCAGCCCCCACTCGATCGCCCGCATCATCCTCGGGTGCTCGGCCTCGAATCGCTCGAGGTCCCCGGCGATCGCCGCGCGGTAGGCGTCGGTCAGGAGCGGCGTGGCGGCCAATCTCGTCCGCAGCTCGTCGAAGGCCCGGCGCCGCCCCTCGCCGGAGAGGACCGGCGTCAGCTCGTCGCGGAGCACCGGCTTGGCGGCTCGCTGGACCAGGTCGAGCTTGGCGTAGATCTCCTCCAGGGCCTTCGTCAGCAGCGCCTCCTCGGCCCTGACGTAATCGGCCTCCTCACGGGCCGGGTCGCGGCGGCCCGGGATCAGCTTCATCACGGCGCCGCCGATCTTGCCGTAGAACTTGTGCACGGCCCGGTCGAAGGTCGTCCGGCGGGGCTCGAGCCATCGCCAGATCTCGCCGGTGACGATGTGGCCGGGGAGGACCGGGGCGTCGAGCTTCACGCGGACGGTGTCGTGGATGATCTGGCGGGCCTCGCGGTTCTCCTCCGCGCGGGCGTGGATCGTCTGGAGATAGGCGGGGAGCCCTTCGCGGGCCTCGAGCATCTGGCGGAGCGCCCCGCGGAGGGACCGGATCTTGATCTCCGCGAACCTCAGCTCGGCGAGGTCGTCCCGCGGGTCGGTCGAGCCCGGCGTCAGGCCGTGGAACGCCAGCCGGTTCTCGCGGACCGCGACCCGGTCGCGGGGGACGGCGTAGACGTACGCCGGATGGGCGCCGGTCCCCTTGCAGAAGGTCTGGAGCCACCGCTCGCAGTGCTCGCGGTCCTCGGGCCATTCGACCATGTTGAAGACGGCGAGGATCGTCTTGTCGGCCTCGGCGGCCTCGCGGAAGAAGCGGCGGACGGCGGCGTCGTTGAACTTCTGCTGCGTGAGCACGGCGATGAGCACGTCCGACGCATGGGCAATGAGCCGGGCGCGATCCCAGTTCACCGGCATCGCCCCGTCGACGTCCGGCGTGTCGAGGATCACCAGGTTCGCCGGCTGCCGGCCGCTCGGGTCCTCGCGATAGATCAGCCGGTCGGCCGGCCCGTCGGCGATGGCGTCGTCCTCGGACGACCACGCCGCCAGCTCGAACGAGGGGAAGACCTTCGCGAGGTCATGCGTCGCGGCGAAGCCCTGCGGCACCAGGCAGACCGGATGCTTGGTCTGGGTGGCGTCGGGATGGACGCGGCTGGCGGGGAACCCGGCGAGGTGGTTGAACACCGTGCTCTTGCCGATGTTCGTCCCCCCCGCCACCGCCACCACCAGGTAGGGCGCCTCCGTGAGCTGGGGCCGCAACTTCTGGAAGAGGTTCGCGTGCCAGGCCGTCGCCGCGGGCGACGCGATCCCCAGCGGGGTGGCCTCCGCCTCCAACCGGGCGACCGCGCCGGCGAGCTCGGTCACCCGCCGCGACCAGGTCGAATATTCCATGAACGACGAGCTCCCCGCGGATCGATGGCCCCGGCGACGACCCGTCGATTATAGCGATCCGGCCCCCTCGCGTGATGCCCGACTCCATCGGACTCTATCCTGAACTACCGAAGATTGAGACGAGATCTTTTGTAGGGTGCGTCAAGC
>NZ_JAALJH010000200.1 GCF_011064615.1 Aquisphaera insulae
CCGGCGCGCGCTTCGGCCGGATGAGCCATATCGTATACGTGGCGTCGTAATTCCCGCGAGATATGCGACCTGTGCATGCGAACCAAATGGCCTAGCCAGATCACGTAAGGAGCTCACGATGCCAGGGCGAAATGGGGACGGCGGTCCCCGCCACAACGTCCGTCGTGGAGCTGGGTTTACACTGATCGAGGCCCTGGTCGTCATCGCAATCATCGGCATCCTGGTCGCCCTGTTGATTCCGGCCGTGCAGGCGGCAAGGGCCGCAGCGAGGCGGATGCAGTGCGTCAACAATCTGAAGCAAATTGGCCTGGGGATTCATCAGCACGCCGAGACACGGAACACCTTCCCGAGTGGCGGCAGCGGTCCACTCCCTGCCTCATATTTGGTCCAGATTCTCCCCTACCTGGAAAACAGCGTCCTGTACAACGCGATCAACTTGACGGACCCGTTCGGAGTCGCCAACTCGACTGCCCAGAGTCTGACACCGAGGTACTTTATCTGCCCTTCGGACGCGGGAGGGAGACCACCGGACATGGAACATGCCGTCAACTATGCGGGCAACACCGGACGAGACGTGCTTGCGGGTGAGGGCATATTCATTTTAAAGCCGCTAGCGGCGAGGGACATCACCGACGGCCTCAGTCAGACCGTGGGTGTTTCCGAGTGGCTCATCGGGCCGAGCTTCGGCGTGGATTTCAACCCGAAACAGGGCCGGGACCTGTCGACGATCGACCGGAATCGGCGAAGATACAAGCTCAGGCAAGTCTATACGGACAGCCCGGCGGATCTCGACGCGTTCGTCCGCACCTGCGAGACGCTCAATCTGGCCGATATTGATCCTGGAGGCGTGACCGGTTTCACCACGGGGTTTTCCTGGCTCACTGGCAACCTCTTATCCGGCACCCAGTATAACCACGTGATGCGGCCCAACCAGCCATGCTGCTGGGCCATGCAAAATATAACCGCGGCCACCGCTTCCAGCCTCCACGTCGGGGGTGTTCACGTGCTGATGATGGATGGCGGGGTTCGCTTCGTCAAGGATTCGATTGACCCGCAGGTTTGGACTGCCGTCGGTACCCGTGCGGGCGGCGAAGTCGTGCCGAGCGACTTTTGAAGCAGGTGATCCTCGACCGTAATCGAACGGTATCCCGGATCGGGGAACTCAGTCGTCGATGGTCAGGCACCCGACGCGAGTAATCTGGGGGAGATCGATAACCAATGGGCATCGCAGGATCGACAAGACGATCCAAGCTGATCGACCAAGGCTTCCCAAACCCCTTCCAAATTACCCATTTTGGGTGAGTGACCACGACTTCCCCAACTACCGCAACTTACTGGGACTTCTTACTGGATAGCCTTTAAGAAACTCGCTCGTAGATAGCAACTCCTATCCGCAAGATGAGCTGGTTCGCCTTCATCACGTACGGTTCATGAATCGGACGTCGCCAGTCCGATGTTGAGGCGTGTACGACCCCTGTTGCGTCTGGATCCACGTCCCCTTCGTGCACAATCTGATTTCGCCGATCGACGATTGAGTTCAGCTCCTTCGCAACGTCCCCCGGGGCGAGATTGAGCCGTCGGTCGATATCCCTCCAGAGGTCCCCATCTCTGAGAAGCAGAATGCCATTCTCGATTTGCTCAGGTCGCTGGTATGTTCTATTTATGAATGAATTCAGTATTTCTTGTTCTATAGCATTCGTTTGACTTGGGTTTTCCATGTAGGACAACATGACGTTCACGGGCAATTTTAGGCTTCTGAACCTCTGGGTCCTAAGCCGGCTCCCCGCCAGCATTTCTCGAACTCCTACGCAAACGAGGTCTCGTACGAAGGTGTCGAGCGCTCCAACGACTGCCACAATCGATGCTCGTAGCGTGTCTTCCGGCTGGTAAATTGGGACTGATATGCTTTGAAGAGAAACGTACAACACCCTGAGGTGTTCCGCCAATTCCCAATTGGCATCGAAACGCGATTTTGCCTTCTTCATGTTGTCGATCCTTTGTCTGATAACATCAGCAGTTGATCACTCGCAATCCCTCGCCCTGCGAAACCCCGCCGCGTCCGCCGCTTTCGAGCTGGGGAAGGAGGCGCGGTTCGCCGGCGCCATCTTCGCCGCGTTCCATCTCCCGGTTGAGAGACCGACCATCCTGCAGGATGACCACCGCGATCGTACGCCCGTACCGATCGGCGCCGCGCGGCTGGATGGTCACCAGCTTCTC
>NZ_JAALJH010000201.1 GCF_011064615.1 Aquisphaera insulae
GGACAAACCCCGGCCTCGCGCGGGGCGAGGGGGAAGAGCGCGTGAGGAAGTATCGAGGTAAGAATGATGAAGTACCTTCGGTACTACTGGACCGCCGCAACGCGAAGGTTATTCTCGTCACTATCTGCTTGCAGTACGCGTCAGTTTTCTCCGGCATGTGCTGTGCTACTACTCTCTGAGATCTCCGCCACGGTCATACGAAGCGGCCCATTGGTCGCTCGTAAGCCTTGTTGCCTTAATCATGATGCTCGGGGCGTGCTGGGACAGTCGCCGACGAAACAACCGATCTGAAAAAATGAAAGATAATGACATTCATATTCTAGGTATTGTATATATGGTCAGCATAATATTCACCGATCCTTTTCTTCAAATGCGGACTCCCATTGATGCTTTTGTGGGCGTCGCCCTGGTTTTACCACCACTCCTGTGCATAAAGTACCTCCTGTGTCAAAAATCCTGGCTCGGCCTGGTATCTGTGTTGCTTTTCTCGTCGTCAGCGACAGCATGCCTACTGTTCAATGCAATAGTGAGCCGCTTTGGCATAGGTTTCTTCGGGAATTGGGTCGGATGAACGTCAAGGGACGCGGGCAAGGGGTGAGGAGTGCTCGGAAGTAAGGGAAGTAAGAGTGGCTATGCACCAAAGATAGAGAATCTAGAGAAGTGGGAGAGAATACCTCCCGAGCGGCTGGTCGATTCCGAACAACATAATGGACAGAGGACAACCATCGAGCTAGGCTCCATCCGTGGGAGGTCCCGCCGATGGCCACGCCGCGCTCCCGGCTCGTCGATGAGTCCGTCACGCCCTGGTATCACTGCATCTCGCGATGCGTCCGACGCGCCCGGCTCTGCGGCGAGGGGGCCGGGCATCGCAAGGTGTGGATCGTCGAACGCCTCCGCGAGCTCGTCGGGCTCTTCGCCGTCGATTGCGGCGGCTTCGCGGTGATGGACAACCATCTCCACCTGCTGCTGAGGCTCGACTCCCCGCGCGCTTCGGCGTGGTCGCCCGAGGAGGTCATGCGGCGCTGGCTGACCCTCTTCCCGATCCGCGATGCCGGGGGCCGGCCGCTGCCCCTTTCTGAAGACCGGGCGCTGACGCTCGCCGCCGATTCCGCCTGGGTCGCGACCGTCCGCCGCCGGCTGGCGGACCTCGGCTGGTTCATGAAATGCCTCAAGGAGCCGCTGGCCCGCCGGGCCAACCGCGAGGACGGCTGCACCGGCGCCTTCTGGGAGGGCCGCTTCCGCAGCGCGGCGGTCCGCGACCAGGAGGCCCTGCTGGCCGTCGCCGTCTACATCGACCTCAATCCATTCGCCGCCGGCGTCGCGGCCACGCCCGAACAGGCCGAGCACACCTCCCTTCGTGCCCGGCTCGATCACGATCATGCGCGGTCGCCGGTCGCGACCGAGGCCACGGGCGCGGGACCGTCGACCGTGCCCGATGACCGCCGTCACGAGGACGGCCAGTGGCTCTCGCCGACCGACGATCGCGGCGAGCCGGGGGGTCGCTACGGCCTGGCCCCGGGCTACACGCTGGCCTGCCACCTGCACCTGGTCGACATCGCGGCCCGAGTCGATCGCCCCGGCAAGGCGTCCCTGCCCCAAGAGGCGACCTCGATCTTCGTCCGCCTGGGCCTGGATGGTTCGCACTGGCGGGACATGCTCGAGGCCCTGAGCCGCCCGCGGCCGCCGGCCCGGCTGGGCCGCGAGCAGCCCGCGCGACCGCCTCGCCGACCGGCCTTCGCGACGCCCCGCCCCGCGCCTTCCGCACCCGGCCCGATGAGCCTCGCGGCCGGCCCCTGAGCGCCCCACCGCCGAGTCCTCCCTCTCCGGCCGCGGCCATCAGGCCGCCGGCCCGGGGGCCATGCGCCCCGGTCCTGGTCCGATCCCTCTCCGCCGCCCGCCGCGGCTTCCCAACCGCTCTACACCCGCCCGTTCCCCCGCAACGTCCGCACCTCTCGTTCCTCGTTGAACCTCGAGCCGGCCGCCGTCCGCCCCGGGTCGCTGGCAATTCCCGCTGGATCGCTCCGCTTTCCTCTCTATATTGCCCAGACCACTCGCTTTGGGTGCCTCGCTTTGGGTGCCTGGCCTTCGATCTCTGGCCTTCGATCTCTCTATATTGCCCAGACCACCCGCTTTGGGTGCCTGGCCTTCGATCTCTTCGATCTCTTCCCCGCTTTGGGTGCCTGGCCTTCGATCTCTTCGATCTCTGGCCTTCGATC
>NZ_JAALJH010000202.1 GCF_011064615.1 Aquisphaera insulae
CGCCAGGCCGTGGAGGCCATCGGCTTCGCCGAGCCGGTGGTGCACGTCGAGGGGACCGAGGTCGCCTTCCTCCGCAAGCAGGCCCCTGAGGACGCGACCGACCCCGCTCCCGTCCACGAGGACCCGTTGCGAGTGACCTGGGACGGCGACTTCCGAGGGCTGCATTCGCTGGGCCTGGTCAACCGGGCGATCGGCCTCGAACTGCTGGCTCGCGGCCACGACCTGGGCCTGGCCGACGACGGGCCGAGCCCGGCGGGGGACGCGGACGCCCCGCCGGATCCCCAACTCGCCGATCGCCTGGGCCGCAATCCAATCGGCGGCCCGGCTCAGGTCCACGTGATGCACCGCTGGCCGCCGCGGGCGGAGTTCCAGCCCCACGCACGCCGGGTGCTGATGCAGCCCTGGGAGTACGGCAGCCTGCCACGCTCCTGGCTGCCCTTGCTCGCGGCCGTGGACGAGGTCTGGGCGTACAGTCGGTCGGTCCGCGACGCCTACCTCCGGGCCGGGATGCCGCACGGCCGCGTCCACGTCATCCCACTGGGCGTGGACCCGCAGGCCTTCCATCCCGGCATCGAACCGCTGCCGTTGCCGCCGGGCCCGCGCTTCCGATTCCTGTTCGTCGGCGGGACGATCTTCCGCAAGGGGATCGACGTCCTCCTGGACGCCTACTCGCGGGCCTTCGGGCCCGGAGACGGCATCGGGCTGGTCATCAAGGACATGGGCGTCGGGACCTTCTACCAGGGCCAGACCGCCGGGGACCGCATCGCCGCCCTCCGCGAGCAGGGCTATCCGATCGAGTACCTCTCCCGCGACCTGAGCGGGCCCGAGCTGGCGGGGCTGTATACCGCCTGCGACTGCCTGGTCCACCCGTTCCGCGGCGAGGGCTTCGCGCTGCCGGTCGCCGAGGCGATGGCCTGCGGCCTGCCGGTCATCGCCACCGGGGCCGGCCCGGTGACCGATTACGCCGATCACGACACCGCGTTCCTGCTCCCGGCCCGGTCGTGCGAGTTCGCCGAGAACCGGGTGGGCGACCTCGAGACGCTCGCCCGCCCGTGGCTGCACGAGCCGGACCGCGACGCCCTGGTGGACCTCCTCCGCCTCGTCGCCGCCGACCCGCAGGCCGCCCGCCGCAAGGGCATCGCCGCGTCGGCCCATATCCGCGGCCGCTTCACCTGGTCCCACACCGCGGACGCCGTCGAGCGCCGACTGCGTGCCCTGGCGGGACAGGGGCCACGGATGGTGGGTGGGGTGAGTCAACCACGGGATGGAAGGGAAGGAAGGCAATATGAGCCACAGATCAACACAGATGAACACCGATCGGGGGAGGGAGAGGGATCGGAGGGAAGGAATGGGGATGGGGATGGGGATGGGGAGAGGGAGGGGAAGGAAGGACGGGTTGGGGCCGCGGGGATGCAGGGACTGGTTTCGGAGTTGGAGCCGGCCGGCGGAGAGTCGGGATCGCCAAACCTGAATTCTGAATCTGAATCTGAATCAAATCTGTGTTCATCAGTGTCCATCTGTGGCTCGATTCCTCCCCCCGTCCCCATCCGTGGCTCAATTCCTCCCCCCGTCCCCATCTGTGGCTCAATTCCTCCCCCCGTCCCCATCTGTGGCGTGAAACGGGCGAGCGTCAGCCTGACGATGATCGTGCGGGATGAGGAGGAGAACCTGCCGACGTGTCTCGGATCGGTGGCGGGGCTGTTCGATGAGATCGTGGTGGTGGATACCGGGTCGAGGGATCGGACGGCGGAGATCGCGCGGGGGTTCGGGGCGAGGGTCTTCGACTTCGTCTGGGTGGACGACTTTGCGGCGGCGAGGAATGCGGCCCTGGCGCGGGCGCGAGGGGATTATGCGTTCTGGCTGGACGCCGATGACGTGGTCGAGCCGGACGAGCGGGCCAGGCTGGAGCGGCTCCTGAAGGCACTGTCGAAGGACGAGCCGGAGCAGGCGGCGTACGTGGTGCGGTGTGCGTGCGACCCGGAGCCGGACGGGCGGGGCGGGAATACGGTCGTGGATCATATAAGA
>NZ_JAALJH010000203.1 GCF_011064615.1 Aquisphaera insulae
TAAGCGCTCGGCCCTCCCAGCCCCGGGCGCGCGGGGGCACCGCACCGGGGTCGGCCAGCGGGGGGCCTTCGGGGCCGTGGCGATGACTCGTCCCCACGGCGGGGCGAAGCGGTCTGCCGAGGGCAACCGCAGCGATCCCGGCCCCGGCTCGCGGGGGCGCCTCGCCTCGCGATGAAGTCGAGCGGCGCCGGGCCGGTGATGCCCGCCCCCCGGCGCGGAGGGGCACCCGCCGGGGACCGGCCGGCGCGGTGTCGCGGGGGGAGGGAGTTGAACGATCGGGGGACGAGATGTCCCCATGCCAGGGCGAGGCGGCCTGCAAGAGCGAGACCGCTCCGCCGAAGGGCCCTACTCCCGGCTCGGTCGGCCGGCTCGGCGGTGTTTGCGGGTCGCCTTCTGTCGCGCCGCTTTCTGCCGCGACTCCTCCAGCCGATGCTCCAGCACGTGCTCCGGATGGGCCGCCGCCCAGCGGTCCGGCAGCAACTCCTCCAGGTCCGCCCCCTCGCCATCGGCGGCCAGGTGCAAGATGACCTCGCGTAGGTAGACCCACGGCTCCAGCCGATGTCGCTTCGCTCCCGCCAGGATCGTGAACAGCACCGCGGCCCGCGGGCCCGCCGCCTCGCTCCCCAGGAATAGCCAGTTCTTCCGCCCGATCGCCTGCAGCCGCAGCGTCCGCTCCGACACGTTGTTGTCGATCGTCAGCCGGCCATCCCCTACATATCGGCGCAACGCCGCGCGCTGGTTCCTCGCATACGTCAGCGCCTTGCCCATCGAGGACTTCGGCAGCGTCCGCGGCGCCAGCTCGTCGATGTACGCCTCGATCTTGCCGAGGAGCGACACCGACTCCCGCTGCCGCAGCGCACGTCGATCCTCGGCCATCAGGTCGCGGCCCCGGTCCTCGATGTCGTAGAGCTGGCGGACCCACTCGAGGATCCGATTGGCCTCCGCCGGCGCGTTGGCCCTCGCCTCGAAGAACTTCCGCCGCGCGTGCGCCCAGCAGGCGACCTCGACGAGCGTGCCGTCGGACCCCGTGTAGATGCCGTCATATCCTCCGTAGGCGTCGGCCTGCAAATATCCGCGGTACTCCTTCAGGAACGTCGCCGGGCCATTTCGCTCGCGGCTCATGGTGAAGTCGTAGACGCTGTACGGGGCGTCGACGCCGCCGATGTACGCCCAGAACCGCGCCTTCGTGCTGCCCGGTTTGCCTTCGCTCAGGGCCGTCACGAAGGTGTCGTCGGTCCAGATCAGGTCGGTCGCGAGGACCCGCCGGCGCTGGA
Organism: Aquisphaera insulae; assembly: GCF_011064615.1. Lineage (GTDB taxonomy): Bacteria > Planctomycetota > Planctomycetia > Isosphaerales > Isosphaeraceae > Aquisphaera > Aquisphaera insulae. The sequence goes on from NZ_JAALJH010000203.1 coordinate 1,275, forward strand.
GGTCGGCCAATGGGCGGAGCAGGTCGGCGGCGTTGCGGACCCAGTCGCAGAGCGTGCTCCGCGACAGCGTGACGCCGTGTCGGAATAGAATATCTTCGAGCCTGTATAACGGCAGGTGATCGGCGAACTTGCCGACCACGACGAAGGAGACCAGGCCGGCCCCGGCGATGCCCCCGGGCACCGGCTTGGGCGGCACCGGCGGGGCGGCCACGCCGCCCTTGCATTTCGGGCAGGCGTACTTCGGCAGGACGTGCTCGCGGATCTCGAATTTGGCGGGGATGAACTCCAGCTCGCGGGAGATGTCCTCGCCGATCCGCCGCTTCATGCCGCCGCAGCAGGGGCAGGATTTCTCGGCCTCGGACAGGTCGTGCTCGACCCGGACGTGGGGCAGGTGATCGAACGAGGTCCGTGGCTTCGACCGCGAGCGTGGGGCCTTCGCCGCCGGCTCGTCCGCCGCCGGCCCTTCGGGCTCGTGGACTTCGAGGGGGTCCGGCCCGATCACGGCATCCGGGAGGTCGAACAGGTGCCCCTGGCCGGGGTCATCGGCGACGCGTTCACAGCGGCGGCCGAAGAGGTAGCGGCGGATCAGGGCGAGCTCCTCGACCAGCTCGGCGTTCTTCCGCCGGAGGTCGCTGTAGTCGGCGGCCGTCGCGTCGAGGATTCGCTCCAGTTCGTCGTTGCGACG
>NZ_JAALJH010000204.1 GCF_011064615.1 Aquisphaera insulae
GACTATCCATACGCATTCTGCTCTCCTTGTCGCAAGCGCCATCGGCCCTTCCGCCCGGTTATGGTGACGGGGCGGTGGGCCGATGGGTTGGTTATGGAATCAGTCGATCGGCTCGGATCAGCGGCGTGGCCTCCTTCCTCCCGGCTGCGATCGGCGGCTTGAGGGCTGCCGCGGCGGCGGATCGGGGTGGGGCTCATGAAGGTCGGGGGCACCGGGCGTGATGAGTTCCGGCGGCCGCTGCTGATCGTAGCCGCCGCGGCGCCAGGAGCGGAGCCGTCGCAGTCGCTGCAACTCCGTCTCGTCGGCCCAGAGGATCCAGCCGCCGCCGACTGCGGCGGACCTCCTCGCCCGGACCCAGCCGCGATGCATCCAGTTCCGCAGCGAGCCCTTCGGCATCCCCAACGCCGCCGCCAGGTCCCCCAATCGCCACTCGTCGCCCCGGAGTTCTCCCGGGGCGATCCGCCGGCCCCTCGCCGGCCCCGCGAACCCCTGGCGAACGAGGAACGTGTTGATCACATGACGATTGAACGCTCCGTTGCCTCGGGGCGGCCGGAAGCCCTCGCGGTTGAGCCGCTCGGCGATCTCCCCCGCGGTCGCCCCGGCGGCCCGCATCTCGACCGCCCGACTCCGGATCCGCTCATAGTCGCTGAGTTGTTCATATTTCTGTACGCGGCGGCGAATCGTGTGCCGTCGCTCGGCGCCCCCGCGCCAGCGGATCGTCACGTCGGCCTGCTCGGTCCGGCCTCGCACCGTCACGGTGACCCGCTCGACCAGGCAGCGGACGATCCGCTGCCTCTCCTCGACCGTGGTGCTCGCGGCGTTCCAGAGCCCGGGGATGTCGGCGGCCAGGGACTCGATCCGGAGCCGGTCGGCCTCGGTCAGCTCGCGAGGCCTCTCGGCGAGGGAGCGATCGTGTTGCTCGCCGATCTCGCGGCGCCGGGCCAGGGCCGCTTCCCAGCGGGCCTCCAGCTCTCGCGCCACCAGGCGGTTCTCCGGCTCGGTCGCGTGGTATTGCCGGGCGGCGCGGTCGGCGTCGATGTCCGCCCGCTCGAGCCGCCGCTGCCAGTCCCGCTCGAGGCGTTCCCGCTCCTGTCGCAGGTCGGCGACGGCCCGGACGCTCAGCTCCAGGCTCGCCGGCTCGATGGCGCGGAGCACCTCGGAGGCGACGAGATCCTCGAGCTCACTGCCGGCGAGGCTCTGGCAGATCGGCTCGGCTCGCTCGACGTATCCGCCGACGCAGGTGTAATAGACCGGCATCCCTCGGGCGTGGTAGGCGACGCGCATCCTTCGGCCGCATCGGCCGCAGTAGGCCAGCCCGCTCAACAGGGACGGCCCGCCCCGGGGCGTGCCCGCGGCGTTGGGGACGTTGCGATTGGCCGCCAATCGTCGCTGGTTGGTCAGGTAGCGATCCCACGTGATGTAGGCGGGGATCGCGTCGGGGATCATCACGTCCCACTTGAGTCGCTCCACGAGGACCGTACCGGTGCCGGGCCGGCCGGGCTTCCGCCGGCGCTCGTCCTGTCGCGTCATCCCGAATACATAGCATCCTGCGTAGTAGGGATGGCGGAGGATCTTGTTGAGGGTCGGCCGGCGGGCGGGCCGCCACTGGAGTTGGCCCGCATCGGGGCCTCGCTGGAGGCGGAACCCCAGCTTCAGGTCGTTCCTCGCCATGTATCGCAGCAGGGCGCCGATAGAGCCCAGCTCGTCGAACTTATCGAAGATCAGCTGGACGACGGATCGGGCCTGCTCGTCGGGGTCGAACTCGAGGCGATCGCCGGAGCGGGAGCGGACGTATCCGACGGGGGCGGAGGTGAACTGCTCGCCGCGTCGGGCCTTGTTGAGCCGCCCCTGGTAGAGGCGTTGCTTCAGGAAGTGCAACTCGGCCTCGCTCATGGTCCCTTTCAG
>NZ_JAALJH010000205.1 GCF_011064615.1 Aquisphaera insulae
CTAACCGCGGTCGATGTTGGCTCGATCGACGATGCGGTCAAAGATGATGACGCCCTCCTGACGGAAGCCGTCCGGCTCGCGCTCCGGACGCTCAACGTGGCGGGTGAGTGGAAGTCGTTCCGCGACACCGCGCGCGAGCTTATGAGGGTCGCCCCCGCACGCATCCCGAACTACGCGATGTTCCTGGCTGGGCTCTGACCTTTCGCATAGGCCGCCGTCCGAATCTCGTCGACCCGGACACGCCCACGTTCGGCAAACTCGAATTAGCGGGCTCGCTGCTCGATGAGGAGGATCGGTGCCCGGAGGCGCTCGGGGAGTCGGTCAAGCTCCTCTTGCAGGAGGGCGGCCGTGTCGTCGGGTGGTTCGTGGGCGATCTCGAGCTCCGTCCGCTCGGCCGCCGCCCGCTCGTGACGCCTTCGCCTCGCCGCGGCGGCCCGGGCGCAGCCGGCCGTCCGGGCCGCCGCGCCATGGAGCCAGCTCGCGAGCGATCCCCGCTTGCGGATCGACCCGGCCCGCCGGGCGAGGAGCAGGAACGTGGCCTGAAAGGCATCCTCGGCGTCGTGCGGCTCGTTCAGGACCGACCGGCAGACGCGAAGCACCATCGGCCCATGCCGCTCCACGAGCGCGGCGAAGGCATGCTCGGCCGCCTCCCGCGGCCCGGCCCGGAATCGCTCCAGCAGGCCGCCGTCCGTCACTCCGATCGCCGACCCGGCCTCGAACAGGGTCCGAATCGGTCCGACGATCTCGCCACTCGTGGTCGACACCGGGATGGCCTCCGAGCGCCCTTGTTCTGGTCATCGCGAGTCGTGTAACGAGGCGGAGGCTTCAATCCGACTTTTTCGGGCTCATCCGGCGGGAGCGTGCGCGGGCTTCAGGACGAGGCCAGATCCGGCTCTTTCAGTAAGAAGGGGGAGCCAGTCGAGGTGGATGGTCCGAGCCACGGCGATCGAATTCAACCCCCTGAATCCCCCTTGGTAAGGGGGGAACGATCGCTCTCTCCGCCCGCCCAGGCAAGCGAGACCGAGACGGCGTCGGGACTCGCGACGACCATCGATCACCGCTCGAGCTCGAGCACGAAGCGCCGGCCCGGTTCGATCACGTGGCCGCCCGATTCTACCCGTAAGGCCGTCTTGCCCCTTCGGCCGTGAGCCTCCGATCGGGCGTACGCTCCTTTGGGATGAACCAACATTCGTGGGAGATTTTCCATTTTCGTGAAACCCGCAGCGTCCTTTCATGGATTGTATTGAGATGGAGGGCCACTGCGCGCGAGCCGTATGGAACGCGCGGAGGCTCGCGGATCTTTGTCAATCCGGTCGTGGGTGTTCAGGAGAGCGGGTGCCGGCCCGCGGGTGAGACGCGGGCCGGCCGGGGATGAGAGGGACCATGCGGAGCGGAGCGGAGCGAAACGAATCGACGAATCTGGGGCAGTCCCATGAGCGGGTGCCTCGGGTCGTCGCCTGATCGACGATCGAAGCCAGGTCCGGCCTGTTGCCTGTCCGGGCGGCGAGCGTTGAGCCAGGGCGAGGCTTGCTGTTGCGCTGGACGGGCTTCGCTCCAAGGCCACGGCGGTCCCGTGGTGTTCCACCACGGCCACCCGAAGCCTCTGCGTGCAGGCGAAGGGGGCTCTCATCCCCGACGTCGCGGTTCGAGATTGTGCCATCAAAGCGGCATCGTCGTGAGACGGTGAGGATTCGGCTCCCGAGGGTTGACAGCCGGCATGGCCCTGCAAGCGTGGGTGACCACGATCGTCAGATCGTGGATCGGACGGGCGAAGCCTCCAGCCTCGCACGTCAGTGCGATCCGCGGGGCAGGCCGTCGCTCGCTCAGAGGCGGTCCGGCTTACGCCGGAGGTTGGTGGGCTGCGCCCCGTCCGAACCACCCGCTCAC
>NZ_JAALJH010000206.1 GCF_011064615.1 Aquisphaera insulae
GCTTTGGGAACAACGATCAAATACCTCGCATCGTTCAGCTCATTTACGTGTTCAACTGTAACCTTTACTTTTGGCTTTGGGACTGCTTCTGCCAATCCCAACTTCGCCACTACGGAAGGTACCGATTCGGGAAGTGCACACGATATCCATCGACTCAACTCTTGACCCGCCTCGTTTCCCAGCGCAAGTCCGTATATGGCCATATGGTGCCATCGCAAATCGCGAAGAACCGCCTTGTTCCTCTCCCGCTGAGGTGTCGAGAGAGGCACACCCAGGACTCCACCACCTGCAAACCCTGGAGAAAAGCGAAAGTGACCCGGAAGAGCCTCCTGCCAGTGTGAGACCCACGGGCCCATGTCACGGAAGTCACCGCCATAACCGGGGAAAACATACCATTGCGATTCCGAATGCAGTTTCATGCTTGACTCCCCTCCAAATTTTCCCGTCCATGCATTTAGCGTGTGTTTCATGCCAGTCATGAAACATGCACGGAAACATCCCTCGCTTACGCTCCGGCTCGGAGAGACTCATATTCTTAGCTATGACATCGTACTAGCGTCCTGAGTCGAACGTTCGCTGACAAATTGCTTTCACTCGACCGAGGAGCAGGTCGGCGTCCGCCGTCCACACGAACGGCCGAGGATTGCGGTTATGATCCTCAAAGTACTCCTTAATCGCTTGCTCCGGCGCCGCGACGCTCCGGAACGCACCGCGGCGGAGGGAGCCAACGGGGGGGAGCCAACGGGGTCATTCTGGGGGGAGCCAACGGGGTCATTCTGATTGGGGGGGAGCCAACGGGGTCATTCTGGGGGAGCCAACGGGGTCATTCTGATTGCCTGTGCCCGATTGGGTAAGATGGGTGGCTGGTGCCCCTGTTTACGACTCCGGAGCACTCTTGGACCACTTTCGGGGCACTCTGATCACCTGCGATAGGCTGGGCAATCTGTGCATCAGTCGCGTCCGCAGGATCTTCTCGACACCTCGACGGATTTCATCCACTTGGGCGAGAGGGACTCGCACACGTTCTCCGGCCTCGACGCGACCAAGTAGACGTCGATGATGAGCAGAGTACGGACGCTCGTGGACCCGGATGGAGGGCCGGCGTTCGACATGGCGGGCTGGCAGACGTCGATCGTCAGCAACTCGCTCTCCGCCTCCAAGCAGGCACCAATGGCCAGGCACCCAAAACGAGCAGGCACCAATGGCTAGGCACCCAAAACGGGTAGTTCGGATAACGCAAAGAGGAAAGCCGGCATCGAGGGCCAGGCTCATCGACGAGGCATATCGACGGGCATGCAAGACCAGGCACGGAAGGCCAGGCACATCGACGAGTCGGGAGCGCGTCGTGCCCATCGGCGTGAACTTCCACGAATGGAGCCCAGCCCAATAATCATCCTTTATTCACCATGCCAGTCGAAACCACGAGCCGCCCGGGACGCGGCTTCTCCCGCCCCCTGGCTTCCCTATGTTGGGTGCATGGCTGTTGATGCATGCTGTGTTGATTGTGTGGCTTGGCCTTGCTGCGCTGGCCGGATGTGATCAGAGCAATTTCGTGAAGGTGACCTTGCCGACGCCATCGGCGTAGTAATCCGGGACGCGGGCGACCTCGACGTACCCTAGCTGGCGATAGAACTGCCGGGTCTTCTCCAGCTCGGGGACGGACGCGGTCTCGATCAAGAGCATCCGACCGCCTGCAGCCTCAGTTCGTCCTCCACCGCGCGGAGGAGGCGACTGCCGATGCCCCGGCCCTGGCAACCGGCATGCACCATCATCATCAGTAGTTCCCACGTCCGGTCGGTCATCTGCTTCGGAGTGAAGTAGACGATA
>NZ_JAALJH010000207.1 GCF_011064615.1 Aquisphaera insulae
CGAGACCGTCCCAAATCGCAACCTGTCGTCTTGACAGTGTTTGTAGTCATGCGGCGGTGGCCCTGGCGATAAGCCGTGTGCGGGCCTTGCGGGCGGCGTCGGCCTTGGCTTCGGCCAGGGCGATGTCGAATTCGTCCTTGATGAGGGCCCAGAAGTCGTAGGTCGGTAGCTTCAGGCCCAGGTGCTCGTAGGGGCACCTGCCCTTCCGCTTGCCGCCGCGGAATCGTCGCGTGTTCCAGTACAGCCGCTTCAGGTCCAGCATCCCCGGGGTGATCGTCCGGTGCCGCGACTGATGCATCCTCAGCACGCTGTTCATGCACTCCACCGTGCTGCTGGCCCGCACCACGCCGCGGAGGATCGCCGAGACCGTTCGATACCACCGCGCCCAACCCTCGTCGAGCTTGGAGCAATACACCCGCTGCACCAGGTGCGCCACATGCCCCGCACCGACGACTTGCCCGGCGCCTCGCGGCCGCCGGCGCCGCAGCCACCACAGCTTCACCAGCGCCTCGCGCAGCTCCGTGGCGATCGGCAACGCCCCCAGCTCGGCGTGCAGCCGGTCCAGGAACGTGAAGCTCGTCGGGTCCTTCAGATGGTTGGCCGTCGAGTCCCAATCCTTCGCGGCCAGGTCCGGCAGGTGCTCGGCCACGCGGGCCTCGGCCCATGCCCGGTCGTTGAGCCGACCGTCGGGCCGGAAGATCTCCAGGGCACAGGCGACCGACGCCCAGGTCGCCTCCATCGCCTCGCGCCGCTCGATGCTCATCTCGACCTGCCGCCAGGCGGCCTTGGCCTTCCCGGCCGCCGCGCGTGCAGGGATGCCCTGCCACTTGGCCTTCTCCACCTTCCGATCGGCGGCCTCGTAGGCCTCGGCGGCTCGCGCCTCGCGGTGTCGTGCCGCGCCCAGGGCCTTCTGGGCCCGATGCTTGGTGTGGAAGACGTCGAGGGTCGAGTCCAGGGCTGCCTGACCCCCGGCGGCGCGGCGCTGTCGGACCAGCGTGATGCCCGCCTGCAAGGGCCGGCCGGCGTCGGCGACGACATGCCGCAGGTCGGGGAATCCCTCCAGGGCGTCGGCCCAGGTCCGGCCATCGAGCCGGTCGGGCCGGCGGCCCAGGAACCAGGTCATGCTGGCCGGCTCGATGGCCACCAGCACGGGATGGCCGTGGAAGAAGATCTCGTCGAGGCAGCCGACCAGGATCAGGGGCCTGATCAGCGCGTCGTGGCGGGCCAGGACCCTGCCGGCGGCGACGCCCGCGGCGGCCGTCCAGCGGCCGATGGCCGACCGCGAGGGGGCCGCGGGCTCGCCGAGGATGAAGGCCAGGATCTCACGAATATAGGTGAGGCTGATGCCCATGCCCTCGGCCCTGGCGGCGAACTCCTGCTGCTTCTGGCGGGGGAACTCGATAGCCCGATCGAGGCGGCGGCGGAGATCGGCGTTCTCGCGGCGGAGGAGTCGGATCTTCTCGGCGTGGGACCGCCGGAACGGGCCCAGGGGATCGAACTGACGGACCGCGTCGAGGACCTTGCGGGCATGGTCATAGACGGTCTGACGGCTACAACCGACGGAGCTAGCCCGCCGCGAGATGTCGCCTCGATCCCCGCAGAGTCCGGCGGCGGCATTGGCGATCGTGGCGACGACGGATATGTTACGCATGGGGGGTGGCTCCGAGGGGTCGGTTTGTGGTTATTCCCACTCTGGCGAACCACCCCCCTCCTTCATCAACCCCTCATCGCCCCCCCATGCAAATCCGTGCCAACTGTCAACCTCCCCGAAGGGCGGTTCGCCCCATCTTGGGATGGTGCC
>NZ_JAALJH010000208.1 GCF_011064615.1 Aquisphaera insulae
ATGTAGGCAAGGAAACGCGAATGGTGCTCTGGAGGAATAGGGACAATCAACTCTGTCAGCAGCACGCTTGGCACTACAATTCTGGCGTGAACGTCCGTCAGGTCGTTGATGAGGATTCGGGCCCTGTCGACGTTCTCGACATCTCGCCTCTCTACGGGGGGGACGCCGGGAATCATCCTGCGTACGCCGCTCCAGATGAGGATATGGGCGTCCAGGAGCACGAGGGAGCCGTAGGGGACGATGCCGTCTTTAGGAGCCATGCTCAGTGGTCCGTGTCTACTTCCTCGAGGTACTCGTCCAGATCCGCCACCTCATCCCAGAACTTGCCGCCGGCTTCCCTCATGCCCTCGATCGCTTCGTCGAGCGGCCCTTGGACAGGCGTACGGACGCCCTCGATGGTAAACGCTCGGAGCCGCCACGAGCCCCTGATCCAGGTCGCTATGCCGCTGACCACGACGTCTTGGAACAGCTGCTCGCCCAGCTGCTTCAGGATCGTGTCGTTCGCCACCTTGCAGAAGAGGATCTTGTGCTGAGAATACACCCTAAGGCTGCATCGCCTACCCGTGGCCCCTCCGACCCGTACCACGTTGCCGATGAGCGAGCTCTGGCCCGATACCAGCAGCGAGCGGGAGACGTTGGCGAAAGACTCCGGCCCGATCTTGGCGAGGATCGGGCCCTGGCTCCCAGGCTCCCTGAGGGTGATGGCGCACTGCAAGCGGCGGGCGATCAAGCTGAGCTGCTGGAGCGGCCCGATCATGTAATCCTGGACATCGACGTCGTCTGGCCTGTCGAGTATCTCGCCGAGGCTGCGTAGTCTGCGGCGGGCCGGCTCCGCGGGCGGCCCGGCAACCTCGTAGACCGCGGAACCGCGGTTGACCGACAGGAGCCTGAGCGATTCGTTCTCGGCCTCGACTGGGAAGGACTCTTCTTCTGCCTCAGCTCCCTCGACCAGCACCTCCTCCAAAATGTCATCGGGCTGGCTGCCTAGGGCGAGCCGCTGGATGGCCGCCAACGAGTCGGCTAACGCGCGGAGCGGGATCGCTTCCGGATAGAGGTCGATGCCCTCGAAGCGGACTTCGAAGACCGGAGGGGGCGGCAGGGACCGGGCCGCAGCTATCTCGGCCAGAGGCTTGGTGTCCATGCTCCTACTCCCCGTGCGTGTGGATCGGGACCGCGGCCCAAATCAGCGACTCGTGGACATTCTACACTCCATCCAGGATTCCCAGAAACCCACTGACCTCCGCCTCAGCGACGCAAAGGCCATCAAGCTCTATACTCTCCCAGGTGCGTGCGGACCTTCCTGGCCTCGGCACGGGCCTTGGCGGCCTTGTCGCTCTCCAGAGTCCGGTGGCATGGGTGGCCCGACGGCTGGGTCAATTCCCATTCCTCGATCGACGCGAGGCGGAAACGCATCGTCGGGAAGCACGCAGGGCCGAACCTCATCCAGACGTACGGGACGCCTTCCTCCCGAATCAATCTATCCACCCATTCCGCCGACGCCCTCCACCGCTCGGCCAGGTCGTTGGCGGTCAATAGCCGGACAGCCATGCGTCACCTCAGTATGGCCCAAGGTGCTTGTGGACCTTCGGGATCACGACATGGAGTGCCGGGGGACGCTTCGGCTTGAAGCACGGATGTAGCGTCTCCCGGGCCTGCTCCCAGCCTTCGGTGGCTTCGACGCGGAACCGGAGGTTCTCCCACGAAACCCGTAACTTGGTAACCGTCCGGTGAACCGCATCTTCAAACTGT
>NZ_JAALJH010000209.1 GCF_011064615.1 Aquisphaera insulae
GAGCGGAGTCCCAAAGGCGAATCTTCGGCTCGCGAGCCGAAGATCGCCCGGCGCGGCGCGGACCCCGATCCCGGGGCCCTCGCCTGGGGGCCCTCGGATCGACCGTCTCGCCGACCGATTCGGCTCAGCAACGCAGTCGCAGCGGTCGCAGGCGATCGAGGTCGGCGAACGCCTGGCGGAAGACCCCGGCACTCGGGCAACTGCTCGCCAATCGCACCCACACCCTTCGCACCGTCACCTGCACCAGCGCCCCGATCTTCAGCAACTTCAGCCGGATCGTCTGGCATTGCGCCTCGGCCATCTCGGTCCCCGCCAGGCCCAGACGTCGCAGCGACTCCAGCAACACGTAAGCGATCGATGAAAGGTACAGCCGGATCTGGTTGGCCCGCATCGTCGCGGCGCTGGTCCGGTCGGCGAACAGGTGGAGCTGCTGCTCCTTGATCCGGTTCTCCATCTCGCCGCGGCCGCAGTAGTCCACCTCGTAGAGCGGCTGCGCCGGATGCCCCTTCGGGTCGAGTGACGTCACCACGAACCGCGGGTTGGGGCCCTTCTCGAGGTGCTCGGCCTTGGCGACCACCCGCCGTTGGCGGGACCATGTGTCCAAGGTCTTATAGCTCAGGTCGGAGAAGATCCGCGCCGGCTCCTTGGTGGCGTCGAATCGCTGCTTCGCCTCGGCGAGGTCCCCGGCGATGAGCCTCAGGAGCCGCTTGTTCTGGGCCAGGCCCAGGACGTAATCGACGTCGTTGGCCTCGCACCAGCTCATGATCGGCTCGCGGCAGAATCCGCTGTCGGCGCGGATCACGATCGGGACGCCGGGCCAGGTCCGCCGGAGCCGCTCGACGATCCGCTTGACCTGCTTCAGTGACCCGGCGCTGGCGTCGATGTCGGAGGGGCGGAGGCGGGCGCAGAGCAGGTGATCGCCGCAGAAGATGTACAACGGGAGATAGCAGTAATTCTTGTAGTAGCCGTGGAAGAAGCGGCCGAGCTGCCGGCCGTGGATCGGGTCGTCGGTGGCGTCGAGGTCCAGGACGATCCGCCCCGGCGGGGTGGGATGGGCCTGGAGGAAGAGGTCGGTGAAGAGGTCCTCGACGTCATGCGTCCGGCAGGCGATCTTCTTGTATCGGGCGTCGGAGTCGGCCCCGACGGGGGTCAGCTCGAGGCGATTGAGCGTGCTCTTGCCGGCCAGGGCCTTGCCCTTGTCGCGCTTCCGCGATCGGGATTGGCCGGTGGGATCGAGCTTGCCCACGAGGGTCGCCAGCAGGGGGTCGTGCCGCAGGTCGTCGTGATCGTTGAGGTCCTCGTAGCCCAGGGCCAGGGCGTAGACCCGCTGGGCGACGAGGTGCTCCAGGGGATGCTCGATGAGCTTCGGGGCGCGATGGTCGACGAAGCAGGCGGCGAACTGGCCGATGATGGAGGTGAGCTGCTCGACCTTGCGGAGGAGCAGGCCGCCGCCATCGGAGGAGATGTCGCCGCCGTCGAAGCCGGCGACGACCTGCCGAGCACCCAGGGGGGAGAAGTCCAGGTAGCTCGACCGGGGGTCGTCGAGCGGCACCTCCACGGCGGGGCGATCATCGCGTCGAGGTCGCCGCCGGGGGGTAGCCTTTCGAGGTGAGTCGGAATTACACTGTGTCATCGTCGGGTGTCCATTCTTCAGAACGCATGTTGTTTCGCCAAAAACATATACGTTCAGAATGGCACCCGACGCTAATTCATCGGTGAGAAATCCGGG